>JAFBIR010000010.1 GCA_021531385.1 Parabacteroides distasonis
GGCAGGACACGAGGGTCAAAAATACCCCCTATTGTTCCACGGTGACTGCTCAACGAAAGTGAACGTTTTCGTGGAGCAGTCGGAAAAAGGGGGAACACCCCATATTTCCACTCGGAATCCGCCTCCCTCTAACGAATCCTTCCTGAAATAAAGAACGAGTTATTTATAACATATTTACTAATCAATTAAATTATTTATTGTATGAACAAAAAGTTATTTACACTGGTGACGCTTGGTCTGCTTACAGCTGGATCAGCGTTTAATGGAGTGCAGGCGCAAACCACGTCTGCTGCAGCTAAGACGAAATTAGATGGTTCCACTTATTTCTTTTTGGGGGATGGGGCTAATCATTATCTTATTGGTGAAGAGGTAGGAACCGGAGCTAACAAATACACCAAGTTGAAAGATGCGAGTGACATCTCAGGAGAAGGTTTTGATTTGACAACAGCCATGTGGGCAGTTAAAGTTGTGACCAACAACGGAGTAAATTATGTTCAACTGACCAATAAGAAAACCCAAGATTTGTTAAGGTTTGATGCAACTGGAGCGGTAGCGGACGCAGTGGCAGACGTTGTGACAAACTTGACTTGGGCTGGTTTGGTAGATGGCGATAATCCAGCAGATGGTGTTGTGGATTACAATACTGGTGGAAAATTAAGTGCGGGAACAACTGGTATAATGTATATAAAGCTGAGTGATGGTCATTGTCAGATGGATGGTGACGAGGGTAATGGTGCCGCAATTAAGTTGTATCTTGAAGATAGTGACGAAGTTAAGGCTGGTGGTTTGAACAGCCATCTGGGTAATGGTTTCTCCTTTGAGTTTGTGGGTGCGGATCCAAAGCCGGCTACTAATATTTTCGGTCAAAAATTATATGCGTTTGACATAACAACAGAAATGTCAGATGCAAACACTGACGCTTTCTATCAGTATACGACCGGTACCTATTTTGCATTAACTCCGAAGCCTGCCACAATCACAAATGACAACTCGGCGGATGCTAAGAATTGGTTCTTGACTACGCAGTTTGTGGCTGTTAGCCCGACAAAGCACTTGGGCATTCCTTCATTGGAGCAAGAGGACGGTGTAGGCTTCGAGTTAGTGACGGTTTATGGTAAGGACTTGAAGACAACAGCAACAAAGAAGTCGGAGGTTTCTTCAAAGAATGCAGCCTTCACAGTTGTTAAGCCGGCACCGGTCAATGAGCCGAACAACTATGCAGTGTCTTTGAATGCACGTGTAAAAAAGGATGCAAGTAAGGATAATCAGGATGAAGTTCCTGTAAAGATCGTGGTGACAAATGTGATGGGTGCTAACTATGTAACTACAGGTCCGGAGACAGCCACAGCCGCTAAGGTGAAATTTAGCGACACGAACTTGGTTGCTGTAAAGGATATCTTGAAAAAGGACGGTGCTTCTGTCTATAATATCCTCTTTACAAGTGGTGCGGATCAAACAGCTACTAACCCGACTGAGTACGGCAAGTATTTGGGTATTGGTGGTGCTGACTTAGGAATTTTGGCACAGGGCCCTGCTTACGTAAATTTGAACAATGCCGAGATGCAGTGGGTAATCACAGCCGCTGATGCAGACAATAGCACATTCACGTTCACGAACCGTGAAGATAAAACTGAAGAATTCACTACTACTTTGCGCAAAACAGAGAAAGAGAATGTTTATGAGATCGCTGCTGACGTGAACTTTAAGTATGCTTATGTTGGGAATGCCGGTTATACAGTGTCAGGAAATAAGAAGTTGAAAGGTAAAATTGTTGAGTTAAAGGCCGCTACCGTGGATAAGACTGCAGGTTATGCTAATTATGACAATGCAGAGTTGTCACAGTTGGTTAAGTTGCAGTTCTCAGTAGGTTCCGCTGTGCTTTCTAAGGATATCTATGTAGGTGCTAAAGTGACTGCTGGTGATGCAAAAGCAGACTTGGTTGTAAGCCAGGATATTGCAGATGCAGCTCAGTGGGAAATCTTGAAGCGCACGGGCGTTGCGGATACGATCTATAGCAAGATGGGTTACGCTTACTTGGATAAGGATAGCAAGGTGAAAACTGACAAGGAGTTTGAGAACCACGAGATCGTTACTTACTCACTTCGTCTCTACAAGGATGGTAAAGACTTTTATTACAATGGTGCTGATGCGTTAGTTCCGTATGATAAGTTGGCTTTGGCTCCGCATGTAGCTATCAAGGAGAATGTGGATGGTACTATCTCTTTGATTAACGTGGGTGCTGGTGTAGATTATGACTTTGCTAAGGTGGCTCTTGGTTTGAAGAATGATGGTACGTTAGTTTACGGTGAGAGTGTTTATGCACATGCAAAGGATGAGCAGAAGTCTTACCTCTATTTCAGCACAGACGAGGCTACTCCGTCATTGGAGGCAGCTGGCCGTCACGCAAGCTTCCAGTCTGTTAACGGTGGCTTCTTGGCAGTAGGTGCAGAGGGTGATGCTGTGATCGCTGCAACGGCTGATGAGGCAGAGGAGTTGACCTTCTGGTTGGATACAACAGACGTAGAGCAGTTTACACCGTCGTTCTATATCTCTAAGGGTGTTAAGGCTGCGACTAAGGCTGCTGAGGCTCGTAACTACTTGTTCAATGCGAAGGATTCTGTGAACTACTACGATGAGGGTACTGCAAGCACCATCACGGATTGGGATTACAAGTTGCTCTCTGGTGAGACAATCGCTATCTTCAAGGCTGCTACCTTGGTCAACAAGGATTCAATCAGTACTGTAGTTGGTGGCGAAGAGGTTGGTTTGAACAACGCAAATGGTTTGAAGAACTTCAAGTTCCAGATCGTTTTGGATGATGCTGACGTTGAGGATGAGTACGTCATCAAGAGCGTAGCTGACAACAAGTATCTGACTAACGTCAACGGTAAGGTTGCATTTACCGATAACCGCGATAAAGCTATGGTTGTCAATGTGAACGAGGGTATCGCTCCGACGGCTAACGAGGCAATCGCTGCTGAGGGTGTTCAGGTAATCGGTGGCAAGGGCGCTGTGACTGTACAGGGCGCTGCTGGTAAGGTGATTACCGTTGCTAACGTCTTGGGTCAGACAATCGCTAACCAGGTAGCCGCTTCTGACAACGTAACGATCGCTGCTCCGGCAGGTATCGTAGTAGTTGCTGTTGAGGGCGAGGCTACTAAGGTAGTGGTTAAGTAATCAAGAACTGAAAAGAAATAATTCATAATAAATAAGATCTCCCTGCGCGGCCCATCGGGCCAAGTACTCCGCGAGGATGAACAGGCAGGGAAATAGAATTAATAATATGTAATAAAGTTCTTATTGCGGAGTAGCCTCGTGAGAGACGAAAGGCAGTCACAAAAAAGGAGCCGTCAGGATGAAACAAGCCTGACGGCTTTTTTTGTTTCCTTGCTTATTCAAAAGAGAGGTAGGGCCGCAAGCGCTGGTAATCTACGGTAGAAAACTCCTCTAACAGGATGAAATCATTCCAACTCTGTAGTGGAGCCTTCCGACGCAGGCGATCTAATTGACGCACTTGCGAAGCGTTGAGGTAGGGATGACGGAGCAGTTCCTTGTAGGAAAGTTGATTGACCCGTAGCGGGCGTATGCGGGTGGTATCGACTTTGAACCAAGGGGAGAGGCTGTTGTATCGCTCTTCGTCGATGCCATAAACCTCCGCCAGTTGCTCTACGGTGTAGAAACCTCCCAACAACTCCCGGTAACCCACGATGCGGCGGGCAAAGGTGCTGCCGATGCCGGGAATCTTTTTCAGTGTGAGTGTATCGGCTTGATTCAGTTCAACAATCGTGCCTACAGGGAATTTCTCTGTCGCCTGTCGATAAGTGGTGCGTTGTGGTAGGCGAGGCCAGGTTTGCGGCCTTTTTGCCGAACGCATCGCGACAGTCGGTTGCTCCGGAGATCGGTTCGGAGCCTTTGGCAAGCTATCCGTAGCTGCTGCGGATAGGCTATCGGCTTGGACAGGGGTTGAAGGCGCAGGGATTGGGGTAGGGGAGTCTTCGTCGGAGGTTTGGAGCAGGACGATCCCCATGATCGCAAGCAAACAAAGGAGCACAAGCAAGGCATTGCGCTCCCCTTTTGAGAAATAACAGAAATCTTTCAATCGCATAGTGGTAAGGTTTTAGTAAGTGATCCGAACAGCTTAGTTATGCACCAGTGTGCCAATATTCTCGCCGCTCATCACCTTCTTGAGGTTACCTACGGTGTCCATATCGAAGACAATGATTGGGAGGTTGTTTTCCTTGCACATGGTCGTTGCGGTCAGATCCATCACCTTCAAGCCGCGGTTGTAGATCTCGTCGTAGGTGATCTCGCTAAACTTGGTGGCTGTCGGGTCTTTCTCCGGATCGGCGGTGTAGATACCATCCACGCGGGTACCCTTCAGCATCACATCTGCCTCGATCTCGATGCCGCGCAAAGAGGAGCCGGTGTCGGTCGTAAAGAAGGGATTGCCTGTTCCGCCAGACATGATCACCACATTGCCCTGCTCCAACAGCTCGATCGCCCTCCATTTGTTGTAAAACTCGCCGATCGGCTCCATGCGGATTGCGGTCAATACCCTCGCTTTCACGCCTTGTGCAACCAAAGCGGAGCTGAGTGCCAAGCTGTTGATGACGGTCGCCAACATACCCATCTGATCGCCCTTCACCCGATCAAAACCTTTCGAAGCGCCGCTCAAGCCACGGAAGATGTTACCTCCACCAATCACGATGCCGATCTGTACGCCCATCTCGGCGATCTCCTTGATCTGTGTGGCATATTCTGCCAATCGGTTCTCGTCGATACCATATTGTTTACTACCCATTAGCGATTCGCCGCTAAGTTTCAAAAGAATCCGTTTGTAGTTCATTTTATTGCTATTTTAATTGATTGCTTATTCTGCTGCTGTCGCAAATGTAGAAATTAATCTGCTTGTTGGCAAGTTTCTATAAAAAAGATCGCCCCAACCGATGTCAGGGCGATCTAAACACTAATCTCGTGTTTTGTAAGCTGCGAAGATTAGTAAATAAATGAAAGAATCTATCTGATTGTTTTTATTTCATCAAGATGTCAGCTGTATCGGAAGCGATCATGAACTCCTCGTCGGTCGGAACCACGATGATCGTCACCTTGCTATCCGGTGTGCTGATCACCATCTCCTCGCCACGCATGCCATGGTTCTTTTCTACATCGATCTTCATGCCCATGTACTCCATGCCTTGGCAAACGACACGACGGGTCTCCCACTGGTTCTCACCAACGCCTCCGGTCCATACCAAAATATCGCAACCACCCATCGCTGCCGCATACGCACCGATGTATTTCTTGATGCGGTAATTATAGACATTCAACGTCATGATCGCACGGGAATTGCCCTCAGCTACAGCGGCCTCAAGCTCGCGCATATCAGATGATACGCCAGAGAGACCGGCTACACCGCTCTGCTTGTTGATCAAGTTAGAGAGACCAGCGGCATCCAAGCCCTCTTTATCGATCAGGAATGCCAACGCGCCTGCATCCACGTCGCCACAACGGGTACCCATCAACAGACCCTCTGTCGGAGTCAGACCCATGGAGGTATCTACGCACTTGCCATGATCAACGGCTGCGATAGAACCACCATTGCCCACATGGGCTGTGATGATGCGTTGCTCCTCGTAAGGTACACCTAAGATTTCACAAGCTCGGCGAGATACATAGCGGTGGCTGGTGCCGTGGAAACCATAGCGGCGCACGCCATACTTCTTATAGAGTTCGTAGGGCAGACCATACATGTAGGCATAATCCGGCATCGTCTGATGGAAAGCGGTATCGAACACAGCTACCTGTGGAATACCCGGGATCAATGCCTCCATCGCATAGATACCCTTCAAGTTGGCAGGGTTATGCAGCGGAGCCAAGTCAGAGCACTCGATCACCTTGTCGATCACCTCTTTCGTGATCAATACACTGCTGGCAAACTGCTCGCCCCCATGCACCACGCGATGACCTACCGCATCAATCTCTTTGTACTCCTTGATGCAACCGTATGTTGCGTCGGTCAGTACGCTCAAAATAAACTCGATACCCTCTTGATGGCCAGGAATCTCCTTCTCCAAGATCACCTTCTTGCCCTCCTTGTCGGTCAGTTTCAAGAATGCACCGGGAAGACCAATCTTCTCGATACCACCTTGTGCCATGACACTGCCAGAGGCCATATCAAACAGTTTGTACTTAATTGAGCTACTACCGCAATTTAAAACTAAAATCTTCATATTGTTATGTGTTTTTAGGAATTAGACGCTTATTTAGCGGCCTTTAAGCCGATAGACTGGTTGCAGGCGATGGCTACCATCTTATAGACATCGTCTACGGAGCAACCGCGAGAAAGGTCGTTCACCGGAGCGGCCATACCCTGCAGGATCGGACCTACGGCCTCAGCTCCACCCAGACGCTGAACCAGCTTGTAGGCGATGTTACCTACTTCCAATGTCGGGAATACCAATACGTTGGCTTTACCAGCGATCTCACTGCCCGGTGCTTTCTTTGCCGCAACGCTGGCTACCAAAGCGGCATCGGATTGCAGCTCACCGTCGATCTTCACATCAGGTGCCATCTCCTTAGCCAAACGAGTGGCCTCAACCACCTTATCCACCATCTCGTGAGATGCGCTACCCTTCGTTGAGAAGCTCAACATGGCTACGCGCGGCTCGATAGCGGCGATGTCGCGTGCGGTCTTGGCAGTAGCCACTGCGATGCTGGCCAACTCCTCTGCGTTCGGATTCGGCATCACGGCACAATCTGCGAAAACGAACAAGCCATCCTCGCCATACTGCGGAGTTTTCGTGAACATCAAGAAGGCACCGGAAACGCACTTCATGCCCGGAGCGGTCTTGATGATCTGCAAAGCGGGACGCAAAACATTACCCGTTGTGTTCTCCGCACCGGCGATCTCGCCATCCGCATCACCAGCCTTGATCATCAAGCAGGCCAAGAACAACGGATCCTCTACCAAGACTGCGGCCTTCTCTGGGGTCATGCCCTTTTTCTGACGTAGCTGGAAGAGCAAGTCGGCATAAGCGGCTTTCTTCTCGTGATTCTTCGGATCGATGATCGTCGTTTGATCAATATGGGTCAATCCGAACTCAGCTGCCAGTTTATGAATCTCATCGGGATTACCAATTAAAATAATATCTGCTACTCCGTCGGCCACTAAGCGGTCGGCTGCTTTCAACGTCCTCTCCTCTGTTCCCTCGGGAAGGACAATGCGCTGCTTGTTAGCTTTCGCACGCGCGATAATGTCTTGCATCAAATCCATAACGGAATATATTTTTTGTTTGTATTGAATAAACGTGCTCCTCAATCGTGCCGCAAAATTAGCCATAATGCTATATAGAGTTGGCAAAATCGCCCAAAGAATTGCCCGCCGTTTCGCACGTTTCAGAACATTTAACAGAGTTACCCGGCTAACAATAATTGACTACTTCTCGTTCGCCGGAGAGAATCTGTCGCAAGGTATCTGCCGAGATATTGGCCTCGATCTTGCCCTTGTGTGCGACGGAAATCTTCCCTCGCTCTTCGGAGACGATGATCACGATTGCATCCGTCTCTAACGACATACCCATGCCGGAGCGGTGACGCAAGCCCATCTCTTTGGGGAGCTTGGCGTTTTGCGCGACCGGCAAGATGCAACCGGCAGCCCGTATCTTATTGTCGGCAATGATCATAGCACCATCGTGCAACGGGCTGTTCTTGAAGAAGATATTCTCGATCAGACGGGCATTGGGATCGGCACAAAACATCTCGCCGGTATGTTCATAAATAGAGAGATCTACATCCTGTTGCACCACGATCAAGGCACCGGTCTTCTTACGAGCCATGTTTTTGCAGGCCACGACAACCGGTGCGATGTATTTGCCCTCGTTCTCATCCGCGTTGCGCTTGGAAAAGAGGTTGCCCAAGAATTTCCATCCGCGGTGGGAGCCAAGTGCCAACAGGAAACGGCGAATCTCATCTTGAAACAGGATGACCAATACCACGAAGCCTACGCTGATGATCTTGTCTAAGATAGCGCCCATCAGTCGCATCTCCAAGACTTGTGAAACCAAGATCCAGACGACGATAAAAGAGACGACACCACTGAATATGGCCAGTGTGCCAGAACTCTTCATGATCTTGTAGGTCTGGTACAAGAAGAAGGCGACGAGTAAGACGTCGATCAGGTCTTTAATGCCGAAGTGCATCCACATAAGCTGTCTGATTTAAGATTGGTGAAGTTGCTGGACGATGCGACGCGCTTCAACAGCCGCTTTGACATCGTGTACACGCAGTATATGCGCTCCATGCAAGAGAGCGAAGGTGTTTAATACGGTCGTGCCATTCAAACTATCCGCTGGCGTACCTCCTAACAGTTTGTAGATCATGCTCTTTCGAGAGATGCCTACCAGTAGAGGCAGATCGAACGCATGGAACTCATCTAAATGAGCCATGAGCGTGTAATTCTGTTCGAGGGTCTTGCTGAATCCAAAGCCGGGATCCAGGATAATGTCGTTTACGCCCAACAACCGCAATTGCTCCACCTTGCGGGCGAAGTAGCGCAAAATATCCTCCATCAGGTCGGAATAGTCGCAGAGCTGTTGCATGGTTTGTGGGGTGCCCCGCATGTGCATCAAGATATAGGGCACATGTAATTGGGCTACCGTAGCGAACATCGCAGGATCCAGTTCGCCTCCGGAAATATCGTTGATGATCGTTACGCCAAACTCCTCTACGCAACGACGGGCGATGTCTGCCCGGAAGGTATCGACCGATACGGGAATCTCCGGATAATGCTGATTCAAGATGCGCAAGGCCACCTCTAACCGGCGCATCTCCTCCTCAGGTGTCACTTCAGCCGCATCCGGACGAGAGGAGTAACCGCCGAGGTCGATCAAGTCACCTCCCTCAGCGAGGATTTGTTGAATACGTGCGTCAATCGCTGCCTCACCCTCTTTCCGGCTATCGGCATAAAATGAATCGGGCGTGACATTGACGATGCCCATCACCAATGGTGTCTCCAAGGAGACCAACCGCCCGTTCAGATTAAGTGTTTTCTCCATTATGTTTGCTTTTAGGGAGGCAAAGATAATGATTTTTCTTTCATGCTTTATTAGGCCTGTTTAGCGTGTACAAAGGAAATGAAATTCTGTACATCCTCGAAACGATCCAGTTTGACGGTGTACATTTGATTGCCCATAGCCGCTGAAAAGATCTCCGGCATCCGTTCGCACATCACCATCGCTTTGCCATAACGGGCGAGCACCTCTTCGTGGCTATGCTGGTAGTGATAGATGTCTCGTCGGCTGGCGAAGGCGCAATAATGGGGCTTACCTTCCGGTGTGCGACGCTCGCCGAAAGCAACCATAATGTGATCGGTTCGGATGCCGGTCGTTACGTTGAAGTCGGTGCGGAGGCGAGCGTCTTGGCCTAACCAATACTCGTTGTTTGACTCGATCCAATCAATCTTACCATATTTGAATGCAAGGAAGGCCACGGCCCGATAGACTTGGTCGTAATCCTCTAAATTATCCACTTTGAAGTATTCCGTCAATGCGGTGCGAAGGGGTTCGCTTAGTGTGTCATAAGGCGCATCGGCGATACCTAACACATTGACACCGTTTCGTTTCAAACGATCGCAAAATTCCCAATAGGTGTGCGGAAAATACGGTGAGATGAAGATGAAGTTCATAGATTGTAATCTTTTTGTCTGTAAAATATCGCGAAGTTAGTGACAATTTATTACTGCTGTTATCCCATAAATATGGTATTCTTTTTCTCCAAGCACCTCAGATTTTGTTCACGAACTTTGATGGTGTTCGGCGGATTTCTACTACTTTTGCTTTCAAATAGCAAATGGACAAAAAAGACCAAAAAAACACGAGTAGAAGAATCTAAATATCAGTAAACATATAGATCATGGAAAAGAAACCTATCGTAGTAGGTATGGGCGAGCTCCTATGGGATGTGTTGCCCGATGTGAAGAAAGCAGGTGGCGCACCTGTCAATTTTGCCTATCATGCCTCACAATCAGGCGCAGAGGCATACGCCCTCAGTGCGATTGGCAATGATGCGTTGGGCGACGAGCTGATGCAGGAGTTGGAAAAGAATTGCATCAATAGCGATTATATCAGTCGTGTAGATCATCCGACGGGAACTGTGCAGGTAGAACTGAAGGAGGGTATCCCCTCTTATACGATCATAGAGGGTGTGGCCTGGGATCGCATCCCCTTGACACAGGCCGCGGTCGATTTGATGAAGCAGGCCAGTGCGGTTTGTTTCGGTACGTTGGCCCAACGTGCTCCGGAGTCTCATGATACTTTACGCACGTTGCTCTCGTATGTGCCGGAGGATAGCTTACGTTTCTTCGACATCAATATTCGTCAGCATTTTTATAGCAAAGAGTTGATTGAGGAGTCTTTGCGCATAGCCAATATCTTTAAGGTCAATGATGAGGAGTTGGTATTGCTGCGTCCGATGTTCCAATTGGAAGGCACGGATGAGGAGGTTTGCCGTTGGTTCATGGAGCACTTCAACTTGCGTTATGTGATCTTGACCGCTGGTGCGGAATACAGTACAATCTATGCGCGCACGGAGAGCTCTACGTTGCCCACTCCGAAAGTGACGGTGGCGGATACGGTAGGAGCCGGTGATTCTTTCTCTGGATCTTTCGTTGCCGCCCTTTTGGCGGGTAAATCTTTGCGTGAGGCACATCAGCGAGCAGTGAAGGTGGCCGCTTTCGTTTGTACACAACATGGCGCTTGGCCGGAATATCCTAAAGACTTATAAGCCATGAATCAGACAGCACGTACTTCTAATTTGGTGTTGATCCCGTTGATTTTGACCTATTTCGCGATGGGTTTTGTGGATCTGGTGGGTATTGCCTCTAACTATTTGAAGGTAGATCTGGGATTGACAGATGCGGAGGCGAACATTTTCCCCTCGTTGGTATTCTTCTGGTTTTTGATCTTTGCGGTGCCGACAGGCATGTTGATGAACCGTATCGGTCGCCGGAAAACCGTGGTATTGAGTTTGGCGATCACTGCGGTTTCGTTGGTGATCCCGATTTTCAGCGATGCCTATATGGTGATGTTGGTTTCCTTCTCGTTGTTAGGCATTGGTAATGCGTTGATGCAGACCTCCACCAATCCATTGCTGACGGCTATCGTAAGCGGTGATAAGTTGGCCAGCAGCTTGACCTTTGGCCAGTTTGTGAAGGCAATCGCCTCTTTCTTGGCTCCCTACATTGCTATGTGGGGTTCTACACAAGCCATTCCCGATTTAGGCTTGGGTTGGCGTGTGCTTTTCCCCATCTACATGGTGTTTGCGGTGATAGCTGTGTTGTGGTTAGGTGCGACCCCCATCGTAGAGAAGCCGATCGAGGGCAAACCCTCTACGTTCGGTCAGTGCCTTTCTTTGTTAGGCAATCCCTTTATCCTGCTTTGTTTCATCGGTATCATGTGCCATGTCGGTTTGGATGTAGGTACCAACACCACAGCACCGAAGATCTTGATGGAGCGTTTGGGCATGGATCTCTCTGAGGCCGGATTTGCTACCAGTCTTTACTTTATTTTCCGTACTGCGGGTTGCTTCACAGGTTCGTTTATCCTGCAGAAGGTGCAAGCCCGTACCTTCTTTGGTTTCAGCGCCCTGTTGATGATCTTGGCATTGGTAGGTCTGCTCTGTTTCGATACGAAGATGATCATCTATGCTTGTATCGCTATGATGGGCTATGGCAACTCTAACATCTTCCCGATCATCCTCTCGCAAGCGTTGTTGGCTTTGCCTAACAAGCAGAATGAGGTGTCCGGCTTGATGATCATGGGTATCTTCGGTGGTACGATCTTCCCGATTTTTATGGGTGTCGCTTCCGACATGCTCTCCTCACAGAGTGGTGCGGTCATCGTCCTGCTGGTTGGTGCGGCCTATTTGATGGGCTTCATGCCGAAGTTGAAGAAAGGTTGATAACGTTCGGATGCGACGCAATAGCTTTCGTAAAATAAGAATCAGTAGCTGGTGGATATTCCTCCTGCTACTGATTTCTGTTTTTCAAAGTGTGGCCTCTCCCCGCTATCGTTTCCGGGTATATCTGCATACGAAGGGGGAGGCTGGGTATCGAGTGGACAAGCCGGAGGCTTTTTTGTCGGCGGAGGCAATTGCTCGAAGAGAGCGAATGGGAATCGCGGTTGAGGCGGATGATTGTCCCATCGCACCGGCGATATTGGACCAGCTGGCACAAACAGGTGTGAAACCGATACTGACCAGTAAATGGATGCGGACAGTAGTGGTTGAGAGTGAGGATTATGGGGTTGAGCAGACGTTGCGACAGCTGCCAATGGTTGATTCCGTGCGATTCGTTTGGCAGGGAGAACCAACTGCTCCATTGGATCGAGTGGAAAGCGGGGAACGATTGGCGCCTACCAAAGAACCCAAAAAGTCTCTTTATGGATATGCGCTGGGACAAATCAAACTGTTGAACGGATTGAAACTGCATCGAGCAGGTTTCCGTGGGCAAGGTATGCGTGTAGCAGTGATTGACGCCGGATTTCTCAATGCTGATCGGATGCGTGTGTTTGATTCACTGCGTCTGTTGGGTACCTATAATGTAGTTTCTCCCGGACAATCGGTCTTTGCGGAGGATGAGCATGGCACGAAGGTGCTCTCCTGCTTGGCTGCCAATGCGCCGGGATGGATGGTAGGTACTGCGCCAGAGGCCAGCTATTGGTTGATCAAGAGCGAGGATAGTCGTTCGGAGTATCCCATTGAGGAGGATTACTATGTGGCAGCCTTGGAGTTTGCCGACAGTGTGGGAGTGGCTGTTGTCTCCTCTTCTTTGGGTTATTACACTTTTGATGACGATTCGTTGAGCTATACACAAGCTGATTTGGATGGCCACACGGCCTTTATCAGTCGAGCCGCACATCGAGCCGCAGAGAAAGGATTACTGCTTTTCAGTAGTGCGGGCAATGAAGGAAACAGTACATGGGAAAAGATTACTTTTCCTGCTGACACAGAAGGAATTCTGACCGTAGGATCGATGACGAGTCAAAAAGAGCGGAGTCGATTTAGTTCTAAGGGACTGACTGCCGACGGACGGATAAAGCCCGATCTCGTGGCGCTGGGATCCGGCAGCTGCGTGGTGGTAGGCTCCGGCGAGATTAGCTATGGCAGTGGCACCTCTTTTGCTACGCCTATTTTGGCGGGGATGGGTATCTGCCTTTGGCAAGCCTTGCCCCAGCTTTCGCCACAAGAATTGATTGACCTGTTGCGACAAAGCGGCAGCCAAGCTGAGCGACCGGATGCGGAGTTAGGCTATGGTCTCCCCAACCTCTATAAAGCCTATAAGAAAGGAAAGAAGTATGCGAAAAAAAAGCATTGATTGCGCACCGGATGAACAGACTCTCTCGTTGGTCGAGTTGAATCAACGTATTCAAGCAACCTTGGAGCAGGCCTTCCCTGAGACCTATTGGGTACGGGCGGAGATGAGCGATGTGCGAGAAAACAGCGCTTCGGGGCATTGCTATTTGGAGTTTGTCGAGAAGGATCCCCATAGCGGACAGCTCTTGGCTAAGGTACGTGGGGCAATCTGGGCGAAGACCTTTCGCCTGTTGAAATCCTATTTCGAGATGGAGACAGGCCAACGCTTCGTCTCTGGATTGAAGGTGTTGGTACGGGTCACGGTGGATTTTCATGAATTATATGGCCTGAGCCTAACGGTAGTGGATATTGATCCTACCTATACGTTGGGTGACATGGCTCGCAAACGATTGGAGATTATCCGCCAGCTGCAGGAGGAGGGTGTGTTTGGACTGAACAAGGAGTTACCGTTGCCTGCGTTACCCCGTCGGATCGCATTGATCTCTTCGCCTACGGCAGCTGGTTATGAGGATTTCATGAACCAGCTGACACACAATCGGGCAGGCTATCCCTTCTATGTGAAGCTTTTCCCCGCCTTGATGCAGGGGGAGCGAACGGAGGAGTCGGTGATCGCAGCTTTGGATCAGATTTATGCGCATCAAGAGCTGTTCGACGTGGTGGCGTTGTTGCGTGGCGGTGGAGCTACGTCCGACTTGAATAGTTTTGATTCCTATCTATTGGCTGCGAATTGCGCCCAGTTCCCTCTGCCAATCTTGACAGGTATCGGGCATGAGCGGGATGATACGGTGGTCGATCTGGTGGCGCATACCCGCTTGAAGACCCCAACTGCCGTGGCGGAATTCTTGATTGCCCGAATGGACCAAGCAGCCCAGACGTTGGAGGAGCTGCAACAGGCCGTGATTCAATCAGCTTCGGTACGATTGCTGCAAGAGAAGCAGCGGTTGCAAAGCTATGCCACTCGTTTCCCTGTGCTGGTTGGGCAACGAATCGAACGTAACCGGACCTTACTGCATCAGTTAGGAGCGAAGTTGCCGGCGATGGCGCAAGGTTTTGTGGAGCGTAAGCGGGCTGTAGTCGATCGATTGGCCATGCAACTACGTAATAGCACTACTGCACATCTGGCTGAGAGGCAACGCTTTCTACAACTGCAAGAGCAATTCGTACGGATGGCCTCCCCCGATTACATTTTACGTAGAGGGTATAGCTTGACCCTACGTGATGGTAAGATCATCAAACGAGCGGAGGAGTTGCGAGCAGGAGAGGAACTGACCACCCGTTTCATGGATGGCGAAGTAAAGAGTATCATAAAGGAATAAACAAATTGTTATGGCAAAGAAAGAAGAATCCTATAATGAGGCGATCGAGAAACTGCGTCGCATTGTGGCGGAGATCGACAAAGATGAGTTAGATGTGGATCTATTGTCGGAGAAGGTCAAGGAGGCAAGCCGACTGATCAAGCTCTGTAAAGAGAAATTGTATAAAGTGGACACGGATGTGCGCAACGTATTGGAGGAGTTAGACGCATGAGTCGCTATATTATTATTGTAGCCGGAGGGAAAGGCCTTCGGATGGGAGGCGATTTGCCGAAACAGTTTATCCCCATGGCGGGTAAGCCGTTGTTGATGCACACCGTAGAGGCGTTTCATCGTTGGGATGCGGAGGCTCGGATCGTATTGGCGTTACCCGTAGATCATCAAACCTATTGGGCGATGCTTTGTCGGGAGATTGGTTGCAAGGCACCTCATGCTGTGGTGAATGGCGGAGCTACCCGTTTCCATTCCGTGAAGCAAGGGTTGGATTGGGTCTGTGCGGAACAGATCCGTAGGGGGGAGCCGATGGATAGGGCCTGGGTTGCTGTGCATGATGGTGTCCGTCCCTTTATCACACCGGAGATGATTGGCCGCTGTTTTGCAGCGGCGGAACAACATCAAGCAGCTATCCCCGTCGTACCGATGATTGACTCTTTGCGTGAGCGAGAGAAGGAAGGAGGCAGCCATCCCGTCGATCGAAGCCGTTATGTAGCGGTACAGACACCACAAGTCTTTGCACTTCCCCTCTTGAAGCGTGCCTACGAACAACCGTTCAGCGGACTATTCACTGATGATGCCTCCGTTGTGGAAGCGTTGGGCGAGAAGGTGGCCGAGGTAGAAGGATTACGGGAGAATATCAAAGTAACCACACCTTTTGACCTCATCGTCGCACAAGCGTTATTCGATCAGACCAATGCTTGTGCATGTCTGCTTTGAATAAAAGTTGTAGACCGCAGGAACTTTTGTTGTCCGTCTGCTGATCGGACGATTGATCTAAGCAAAATAGTTTGTATCTTCGCCGTGAGAAAATTTCTTAGCGAGTAAAAGCAAGATGTTGGACTTAGATAAACGATCGATCATGTATTTGCCGGGGGTCGGGCCTAAGCGGGCTGAGATCCTGAAGAAAGAGGCAGGTATCTCCTCGTTCGAGGATTTGCTGTTCTATTTCCCTTATAAGTATATTGATCGGAGCCGCTTCTATAAGGTGAATGAGGTGGAGGGGAACATGCCCTTTATCCAATTGAAGGGCAAGATCGTGCTGTTTGACATCGTGGGCGAGGGCAGTGCCAAACGGTTGATTGGTAAGTTTAGTGATGGCACTGGAGTGATCGATTTAGTATGGTTTAAGGGTATCTCCTATACGAAAGAGCGGTATAAATTGGATACCGAATACATCGTTTTCGGGAAGCCGACAGCATTTGGCTCTACCTATAATATTGTCCATCCGGATATTGACTCACTCGATCAAGCGGATCAGGTGGCGAAGGGACTGACCCCTTATTACAACACGACAGAGCGAATGAAGAAAGCTTTCCTTCCCTCACGAGCGATCCAAAATCTGCAATACACTCTGCTTAGTTCCCTGCAATGGCAGTTGCCTGAGACCCTTTCGCCGGATGTATTAGGACGTATCGGGATGCTCTCGATGACGGAGGCTATCCGAAACGTACACTTTCCAGAATCCGTCAGTAAGTTGCGACAAGCGCAGTTGCGTTTGAAGTTTGACGAGCTATTTTTTATCCAATTGAACATCTTGCGAACCGCAGGCTTGCGGAAGCGAAAGTTGCAAGGCATTCCTTTCCCGAACGTAGGGGATTATTTCAATACCTTCTACAAAGAGTACTTGCCTTTTGCGTTGACCAATGCGCAGAAGCGGGTGGTACGAGAGATCAGGGCCGATATGGGAAGTGGCCGGCAGATGAATCGGTTGCTGCAGGGCGACGTAGGCAGTGGAAAGACTTTGGTGGGTTTGCTCTCTATGCTTTTGGCGCTTGATAATCATTGCCAAGCCTGCTTGATGGCTCCGACAGAGATTCTTGCGGCTCAACATTATGCCACGATCTGCCATTTCTTGCAAGGCATGAAGGTGAAAGTGGCATTGCTCACAGGCTCTATCCGCAAAAAAGAGCGGGATCGGTTGCTTCCGGCAATTGCGGAGGGAGAGATTCAGATCGTAATTGGTACCCATGCGTTGATCGAGGAATCGGTGCAATTTCATACGTTAGGATTGGCGATTATTGACGAGCAACATCGTTTTGGCGTGGAGCAGCGGGCTAAGTTATGGACGAAGAATGCGGAGCCTCCCCATGTCTTGGTGATGACGGCTACCCCTATCCCTCGTACGTTGGCCATGACCTTGTATGGGGATTTGGATGTCTCTGTCATTGATGAGTTGCCACCCGGACGGAAACCTATCCGCACGTTGCATCGCTACGATAACAAGAAGGCTGAATTGTATGCCTTTCTGCGTTCGGAGATTCAGAAAGGGCGGCAGGTCTATGTGGTCTATCCATTGATTGAGGGGAATGAGAAGCTGGATTACAAGGATTTGGAGGCAGGCTTTGAAACCTTCAAAGAGGTGTTTGCTGAATATACGGTTTGCATGGTGCATGGCCGGATGAAGGCCACAGACAAGGAGCGGGAGATGCAGAAGTTTGTGAGTGGTGAGGCACAAATTCTGCTGGCTACAACTGTGATTGAAGTGGGTGTGAATGTGCCTAATGCCTCGGTGATGGTAATTGAGAGTGCGGAGCGGTTTGGCCTTTCGCAGTTGCATCAGTTGAGAGGGCGTGTGGGGCGTGGTGCGGAACAGTCGTATTGCATTTTAGTCTCATCGTACAAATTGAGTAACGACACACGCAAGCGTTTGGAGATTATGGTCAACAGCAACGACGGTTTCAGGATTGCCGAGGAAGATCTACGTCTTCGGGGGCATGGCGATCTGGAGGGTACACGGCAGAGCGGAGAGGGATTAGACTTGAAGATTGCCAATTTGGCAGCTGACGGCCAGATTTTGCAGTATGCCCGTGAGCAAGCGATGGAAGTGCTTGACAAAGACCCCGATTTATTGAGCGCAGAGCATCGGATATTGAGCGAAAGACTGAAAATATTGTTCGCTAAGAAGAAAGATTGGAGCCTAATTAGCTAATATGTTGTGAAACATATTTTGCTTTATTGTATTGTTTAACAATAGCTTATAAGCCTGTTTGGGCTTTCCTTCGGATTCGTTTCGCGTTTTTTTAGTTCGTGGATTTGGCAGGGTTTTTCAAAATACCGACCTTTGAGCATCTGACAATCAGGCAGAGATGCCTTGCGTTGCCGAGAGCACAACATCTAAAACACGAAATCATCTGGCAAAATGAATATAAAAGCATTCTTATTCACTTGTTGCGCGGCTTTGTTAGTGACTACTGCGGACGCTAAACGCCCCGTAAAGATTGTTACTCCCCCTGCTTCGGAACAAACCCAACCCTCTCATCAATTGATGCACCAGCGTGTGTCTGAGTTGATGGCTGACCGTGTTGGCTTCAAGAAGGATATGACCGATAAGTTAATTGAGATGGAGGAGATGGAGGAGTTGGAGGCCATGGAAGATCTGGAGTTCCCTGCAGACGAGCTTTATGGCGAATGGACCAATGACTGGGTCGATCCTTTCCGCGGCAGAAAAATTGATATGCCAGATTCTTGCCGCATCGATTGCTCCACGTTTGTGCTTCCGTTAGACACGATGACCTATGTTACCTCGAAGTATGGCCCTCGTCGCCGTCGGATGCATAAAGGTATTGACTTGAAGGTGCAGAAGGGTGATACGATTCGTGCGGCTTTCTCCGGCAAGATCCGTATTCGAAATTACGAGCGTCGAGGCTATGGTTACTACTTGGTTATACGTCATCCGAATGGTTTAGAGACTGTTTATGGCCACCTTTCTAAATTTCTGGTAGAGCGAGATGAGATCGTGAAGGCTGGCCAGCCAATCGGATTGGGAGGCAATACCGGGCGTTCTACCGGCTCCCATCTCCATTTCGAGACTCGTTTCTTGGGGCAGGCCATTAATCCCGCCGAGATTATTGATTTTGAGAATAGTGCACCACATCAAGATGTTTTCGTCTTCCGTAACGTGAAGATCAACGGAAGGAAGAGCAATATCTATACCTCTTCGAATAACCAGATGGTCTATCACAGGGTGAAGTCTGGCGATACGTTAGGCAAAATCGCTCGCATGTATGGTACGAGCGTGAGTGAACTTTGCCGCTTGAATGGCTTGAAAAGTACCTCGACATTGCGCATTGGCCAATCTATCCGTTGTAGTGCGGGAGTAGAGCCCAGTTCAACGAAGAATGCCACTACTGCAAAGAGCAAGCAACCTGCGAAAACAACAACGAATAAAACCATCACGGTGAAAGCGGATGCTTCTGCTGCGGCTGTATTGCCGCAAACGACTACGGCTGCTGCGGATGAATCAGCACCAGTCTATCACCGAATTAAATCGGGAGATACATTAAATGCAATTGCGAGACGTTATGGCACGACTGTGCAGAAACTTTGTGAGTTGAATGGAATCACAAAGACGACCGTACTTCGTCTGGGACGTACGCTCCGTTGTTCGTAAACCCAAAATAGGTGTATGAAAGAGACGGTTGGACAGGATATGACCACTACCAAAGAGCAATTCGAGCAGGTGATTGCCATTTGCCGAGATCTGTATGCGAAGAAGCTGAAAGATTATGGAGCTTCGTGGCGGATCATGCGCCCGCAATCAGTGACTGACCAAATCTTTATTAAAGCCAATCGCATTCGTAGCTTAGAGATCAAAGGGGTCAGTTTGGTGGGTGAGGGCATTTGTCCGGAGTTCATTGGTATTGTCAACTATGGGGTGATAGGATTGATCCAATTGGCGTTGGGTTTTTCGGATAAGGCCGATCTTTCAGAAAGTGAGGCGTTAGCCTTGTATGACCAATACATGACTCAAACCAAGGAATTGATGTATGCCAAGAACCATGATTACGATGAGGCTTGGCGCTTGATGCGGATCAGCTCCTATACAGATCTGATTTTGATGAAGCTCTTCCGCACGAAACAGATCGAAAGCCATCATGGGCAGACATTGGTCTCTGAGGGGATTGATGCCAACTATATGGATATGATCAACTATGCGCTTTTTGGACTGATCAAGTTAGAGTTCGGTGAAGCCTAATTTCTCATGAACCGTCCCTCCTTTTCTAAGATTCTCGTTGAGACATGCCGCTTATTGTTGGGAGCGGTCTTTCTTTTCTCAGGAGCCACTAAGGCGGTAGATCCCCAAGGTGGCGCGATCAAGATCGCCGATTATTTAGTCGCTTTCGGGTTAGACTCCTTCAAGGAGCTCTCCCTTTTTTTCGCTTTTAATCTTTCCGCCGTTGAGTTTGCCTTAGGCGTTACTTTGCTTTTGGGCGTGTATCGGCGTTATGCCGCATGGTTGACCCTGTTGATGATGTGCTTTATGACCCCGTTAACGCTCTATCTGGCCCTGTTTGATCCGGTATCGGATTGTGGTTGCTTTGGGGAGGCACTGTTGTTGACCAATTGGCAAACCTTCTTCAAGAATATTGTTTTATTGGCGGCGGCCTGTTGTCTTTGGCGTTACAACCAATGTTTGGTGCGCGGTTTTTCCCGCCAAGCCTATTGGTTCGTGCCACTGTGGTCTTATCTCTTTATTTGTGGTTTTGCCTACCATAATTATATGCATCTGCCGATCTTGGATTTCCGTCCTTATAAAATGGGTGTGAATATCCAAGCGGAGCGGACGATTCCGGAAGATGCGCCACAGGATGAATATCGCTATTCCTTTATCTATGAAAAAGAGGGCGTGCGGAAAGAGTTTGGTTTGGAGGATGCCCCCGCAGGCGATAGCGCCTGGACTTTTGTGGAGTCACGTACCGAACTTGTGAAGCAGGGCTATGTGCCTCCGATTCACGACTTCGTGATTCATACCATGGAGGGAGAGGAGGTGACGGATCAACTGTTAGACGATCCCCGGCCATCGTTTTTATTGATCGCTCCCCATTTGGCGGAG
Organism: Parabacteroides distasonis; assembly: GCA_021531385.1. Taxonomy (GTDB): domain Bacteria; phylum Bacteroidota; class Bacteroidia; order Bacteroidales; family Tannerellaceae; genus Parabacteroides; species Parabacteroides distasonis_C. Next base: position 20,731 of record JAFBIR010000010.1, read on the forward strand.
GCGGATGATGAGCATATCGACGAAATCAATGATGCGTATGATTATAGCTTGGAGCATGACATGCTTTTTTATTGTGTGACCGCCTCCACGGAGGAGGAGATTGCGGAATGGGAGGATCGAACCGGAGCGGAATACCCTTATCTCCGGGCGGATGATACTTTGTTGAAGACCATGATTCGTTCCAACCCTGGATTGATCTTGCTGCGGCAAGGCACGATTTTGATGAAATGGCATAGCAATGATATACCTGCAGAGGAGCAATGGCCGGAGAAGATTGCCTCTTATTTGGATGAAAATCGAGACCCGAAAGCGCAAGAAGAGGGGCGACTTATAACCAACTTATTGACTTTTACCGTACCTTTGTCGCTGATTTGGCTCTATGACCTGTTGCGTCATCGCATCCGTCGCAAGAAGCGTCAACGGACGAATGGCAAAGAGACTGAATAGTTATAGTATTTACATATTTAAATTATTAAGTTATGAGAAAGAATATTGTTGCAGGAAACTGGAAAATGAACACCACCCTGGCTGAGGGTTTGGCTTTGGCAAAAGGCTTGAACGAGGCTTTGAAGGATAAGACTACCAATTGTGACGTGATCATCGGTACTCCGTTCACTCACTTGGCAAGCGTTGCCGCTGCGATCGATACAAACAAGATCGGTGTAGCTGCTGAGAACTGCGCAGACAAGGAGAAGGGTGCTTTCACAGGTGAGGTTTCTGCCGCTATGGTGGCTTCAACAGGTGCTAAGTATGTGATCTTGGGTCACTCAGAGCGTCGTGCTTACTATCATGAGACTCCGGAGATCTTGAAGACGAAGGTAGAGTTGGCTTTGGCTAACGGTTTGACTCCGATCTTCTGTATCGGTGAGGTTTTGGCTGAGCGTGAGGCAGGCAAGCACTTCGAGGTAGTTGACGCACAGATCGAGGGTTCTTTGTTTAACCTCTCTGCAGAGGACTTTGGAAAGATCATCTTGGCTTACGAGCCGGTTTGGGCTATTGGTACTGGTAAGACAGCTACGGCTGATCAGGCAGAGGAGATCCACGCACATATCCGCGCTACTTTGGCCGCTAAGTATGGCAATGAGGTAGCTGAGAACTGCACAATCCTTTACGGTGGTAGCTGCAACGGTGGCAATGCGAAGGAGTTGTTTGCTAAGCCGAACGTAGATGGTGGTTTGATCGGTGGTGCATCTTTGGCTGTCGAGAAGTTCATGCCGATCATCGAGGCTTTCGATAAGTAATTAGGTATTCAACATAAAGCAGAAGGGAATGTGCCGCTGGTGCATTCCCTTTACTTAAACACAGACTCAGACATGAAGAAATTTCCTTGTATCTGCTTCCTTTTTTGCTTGTGCTGCTCAGGAGTGCTTTGGGGGCAAACCGTCACTCGCTCGACAATCTTTGATGCGTTGAGTCGGCAAGGTGTGGGCGAAGGAGAGGTGATTGTGCATCAATCCGCTGCGATCGAGCGGATGATTGGTGAACGAATGGCCGGTGTGAATGTAGAGACGACTGACAGCGTGGTCTATTTAAAGATACAGGGCTATCGTACGCAGGTATTCTCAGGGAATAACCAACGTGCTTCTAAGGATGAGGCGTTCAGCAAGGAAAAAGAGATCAAGGAGCTGTTTCCAGATGTGCCTACTTATGTTTCCTACAATGCTCCCTTCTGGAAATTGCGTGTGGGTGATTTCCGTTCGCATGAGGAGGCTTATCACATGATGCGGCAGTTGATGGCCGCTTTCCCAAAATATGGCAAGGAGATGTATATCGTACGAGAAGAGATAAAAATACCCCTAAACGAAGAGTAAGGATGGAAGTGAACGAAGAGATGCTGCAAGCGCGTCAAGCGTTGGCTGCACATTATAAGGATATTTTAGGGTTGTTGGGTGAGGATGCTAACCGTGAAGGTTTGGTGAAGACACCCGAACGTGTGGCCAAAGCCATGCAGTTTCTGACTAAGGGCTATCATGAGGATCCCGAAGCGGTTTTACGTTCTGCCATGTTCCAAGAGGAGGATTACAAGCAGATGGTGATTGTCAAAGACATTGATTTCTTCTCGCTCTGCGAGCATCACATGTTGCCTTTCTTTGGCAAGGCGCACGTGGCCTATATCCCCAAGAAATACATCACGGGGTTGAGTAAGATTCCTCGGGTGGTAGATATTTTCGCACGACGTTTGCAGATCCAGGAGCGTTTGACCATGCAGATCAAGGATTGCATCCAGAAGACACTGGATCCGTTAGGCGTGATGGTGGTGATCGAGGCACAACACATGTGTATGCAGATGAGAGGTGTGGAGAAACAAAATTCCTTGACTACGACCTCTGATTTCACCGGTTTCTTCCAGCAAGCGAAGACGCGCGAGGAGTTCATGAACCTGATCAAGCGCAATCGTTGATCACCGGGTATGCGATCTTTCAGGAAAGGAGTGTTAACGATTGACGTTATACGAAACAAATCCTCGCTACGTTGTTTATAAGGAAAAGAGCAATATAAAAGAAAAACGAGCAAGGAATGGCAGTAAAGATTGATAAGGTACTTTGGGCGGATGATGAGATCGACCTCTTGAAACCGCATATCCTTTTTTTGCAAGATAAGGGCTACGAGGTGGTGCCTGTAGTCAGTGGGCAGGATGCGATCGACTGTTGCAAGGAGCAGTCGTTTGACATCATCTTCCTGGATGAGAATATGCCCGGCTTGACAGGCCTGGAGACTCTTTCGTTGATCAAGGAGATCGATCCGAATGTGCCTGTGGTGATGGTGACTAAGAGCGAGGAGGAGAGCATCATGAACCAAGCGATTGGCAACAAGATCGCCGATTACCTCATCAAGCCGGTCAATCCCAATCAACTGCTGCTGTCCATCAAGAAAAACGTACATAAGAATGTCATTATCTCCGAGACCACTACCGTCGGCTATCAACAGGAGTTTGGGCGTATCGGTATGCAGATCAATGACTCATTGACCACCGAAGATTGGATGGAGGTTTATAAGAAATTGATCTATTGGGAACTGGAGTTAGAGAGTAGCCAAGTAGCGATGACCGACATGCTGCGGATGCAGAAGCAAGAGGCTAATCGTGCGTTTGCAAAGTTTGTCAAACGCAACTATATCGACTGGATTCAGCACCCGGAGAATCGTCCGCTGATGAGCCCTGACCTTTTCAAGAAGCGCATCTTCCCTTTGCTCGATCAGGAGGAGAAGATCTTTTTTATCTTGATTGATAACTTCCGATTAGATCAATGGCGAGTAGTAAAAGATCTGCTGGCTGAATACTTTACCTTTGATGAGAGTCTTTATTACAGTATTCTCCCGACCGCTACACAGTATGCCCGTAATGCCATCTTCTCGGGGTTGATGCCGTTGCAGATTGAGCAATTGTTTCCCGATTTATGGGTGGATGAGGAGAGCGAGGAGGGGAAGAACCTGAATGAGGCTCCGTTGATCCAGACACAGATCAATCGCTTCCGTAAGAATTATACATTCTCCTATAATAAGGTGCACGATTCCCAATATGGTGAGAAGCTGTTGGGCATGATTCCCTCATTGATGCGCAATCAATTGAATGTAATTGTGCTGAATTTTGTGGATATGCTGTCGCATGCCCGTACGGAGAGCAAGATGATTCGTGAGCTGGCACAGAGTGAGGCCGCTTACCGTAGCTTGACCCGCTCATGGTTCCAACATTCCACCACCTTGGAGCTGTTTAAGCGTATCGCCCAACGAGGTGCCAAGGTAATCTTGACCACTGATCATGGTACGATGCGGGTGAATGATCCGTTGAAGGTGGTAGGCGATAAGAATACCAACACCAACTTACGTTATAAATTAGGGAAGAACCTCAACTATAATCCCAAGGAGGTGTTTGAGATTCGTGAGCCGCAGAAGGTAGGTTTGCCAGCTCCCAATTTGAGCTCAAAATATATCTTTGCCACGGGAGAGGATTTCTTCGCTTATCCCAATAACTACAACTATTACGTCTCTTACTATCGCAATACCTTCCAGCATGGCGGTATCTCGATGGAGGAGATGTTGATTCCCTTTATTACCCTCAATCCGAAATAAAAATACGAACAGACTATATGCAAACTATTCAAATTAAGAGTTTAGAGACGATCCGTGAGGCAGCGAAGGAGTTTATCGCTGGCATGGACGATCGTACCGTGTTTGCTTTCTATGGCCCGATGGGAGCCGGAAAGACGACGTTTATCAAAGCGATCTGCGAGGAGTTAGGCGTTGAGGATGTGATCAACAGCCCGACGTTCGCCATCATCAATGAGTATCGGAGTGATACGACTGGCGAGCTAATCTACCATTTCGATTTCTATCGCATCAACAAGCTGAGCGAGGCGGAAGATATTGGCACGGAAGATTATTTCTATAGTGGAGCGCTCTGTTTCATCGAATGGCCGGAAAAGGTGGATGATCTATTGCCTGGTGATGTGGTGAACGTGCGTATCGCCGAGAATGCTGATGGCTCACGAACTGTAGTCGTTGAGTAAGTCATGGCACCTTCGGAGTATTTCATTTTCGCCCTCTTTATCGGCTTGGGGCTTTTCTCTGTGGTCGCCGCAGTGATGAATCTGGAGTGGTATTTTCAGACGAGCGCCGCGCAAACCTTCGTTAGATGGTTAGGTCGTACGGGGGCTCGTCTTTTTTATGTTCTGCTGGGAATAGGATTAATGGCATGCGGTGTGTTGGCTATTCTCTATTATTAGTGTGAAATTGTCATTGTAAAGGGGTGTTTGCTGTGAATTTCAAGTAAAATCTGGATTTATATTTGCAGAATCAAAGTTTTCTGTTACATTTGCTGCCCGAAAAAATAGTTAATGGCAAACTCATATATACAATAATATTTAGATACCAAGGAAAATGTCAGAAGTAAAATTCTATTGTAAAGACCAGCAGGTACCTTTGGAAATGCACAAGGTACGTGTCGTACAGAAATTGTTCTTACCCACAGTGGAAGAGCGTGTAGCCAAAATGAACGCCGCAGGAAACAACACCTTCTTGCTCCAGAACAAAGACGTTTTCATGGATATGTTGACCGACTCAGGTGTCAACGCCATGTCAGACAACCAGATGGCTGCCATGATGCAGGCCGATGATTCATACGCAGGTTCAGAGACTTGTAATCGTTTGTTGAAATCGTTGGAGGATGTCTTCGGTACGAAGTATTTCTTGCCAGCTCACCAAGGTCGTGCTTGTGAGAACATCTTGGCGGAGGCATTTGTTAGACCGGGTGATGTGATCCCGATGAACTTCCACTTCACGACGACGAAGGCGCATATCACCCGTTTGGGTGGTCGTGTGGAGGAGCTGGTTTGCCTCTCCGGATTGGATCCCCGCAATACAGATCCTTTCAAGGGTAACTTCGATATTCCTCGTTTGGAGGCATTGATCAAAGAGGTAGGTCCTGAGCACATTCCGTTCGTGCGTATCGAGGCCGGTACGAACTTGATCGGTGGTCAGCCGCTGTCGTTGGAGAACATGCTGCAGGTAGCGGCGCTGTGTAAGCAATACGGCATCCTTTCCGTGTTAGACGCTTCCCTTTTGCAGGATAACCTCTACTTCATCAAGGTGCGTGAGGCCGCTTGCAAGGATATGACGATCCGTGAGATCACCCGTAAGTTGGCGGATGCCATGGATTTGATCTACTTCTCCGCCCGCAAGTTAGGTTTCGCACGTGGTGGCGGTATCATCTCCAACAACGAGAAGTTGATCTTGAAGATGAAGGAGTTCATCCCCTTGTTCGAGGGTTTCTTGACCTACGGTGGTATGGAGGTTCGCTCTATGGAGGCGATCGCTGTCGGCTTGCAAGAGACGATGGATGAGGAGATCATCTGCCAGGGCCCGATCTTTATTGAGCAATTGGTGAAGGAGCTGGACGCTTACGGCGTGCCGATGATTCTGCCTGCCGGTGGCTTGGGTGCGCACATCAATGCTTCTGAGTTCTTGGAGGGTATGCCGCACGATCAATATCCTGCCGGTGCATTGGCTGCTGCGCTGTATATCGCTGGTGGTATCCGTGGTATGGAGCGTGGTACGATCTCTGAGCAACGCAACGAGGATGGCACGGAGCGTTATGCCGAGTTGGAGCTGTTGCGTTTGGCTTGCCCCCGCCGTGTCTTCACCTTGTCGCAAATCAAGTATTGCGCAGACCGTGTGAAGTGGTTGTATGACAACCGCAAGTTGATCGGTGGTTTGAAATGGGAGGATGAGCCTGCTGTGCTGCGCTTCTTCTTCGGCCGCTTGAAACCACTGGGCGATTGGCAAGAGAAGCTGGCCGCTAAGTTCAGAGCTGATTTTGGCGATAGTTTATAATCCGATACGAATCCGAAGGGCGGCAGGTGTCGCCCTTCTTTTCTGTTTTTATTCTACATAGTTATGATAGGAACCATAGTCAATACGATCACGATTATCGTGGGCAGCTGCGTCGGACACTTTGCCAAGCGCGGCATTAAGGAGCCATACCAAAAGGTGATGTTCACCGCGATGGGTTTGGCCTCTTTAGCGTTGGGCTTCAATGCCGTGTGCAACCACCTGCCAAAGAGCGAATATCCCATTCTCTTTATTGTTAGCCTCTCAGTGGGTGGTGTGGTCGGCACGATGCTCGACCTCAATGGCCGGTTCAACCATTTGGTCAACCGCTTCTCGAAATCCAATTTGGCGCAGGGTCTCTCCACCGGCATCCTGCTCTATTGTATCGGTACGCTCTCTATCGTTGGCCCGATGATGAGTGCCCTCTATGGCGATCATACCTTCCTCTTTACCAATGCCACACTCGACTTAGTGACCTCCGCCGTCTTGGCCACTACATACGGCATCGGCATGGTGCTTGCCGCACCCGTCCTGTTCTGTTGGCAAGGCGCCTTCTATCTGGCTGCAAAACTGGCTGGTGGCGTGATTCCTGATGCGATGGTGACAGAGATCTCTATTGTCGGTGGGACGTTAATCGCCGCTTCCGGTTTAGGCATCTTGCAGATCAAGGATTGCAAGACGCTCAATCTGTTGCCCTCCTTGGCTGTCCCCATCCTCTTTTTCCTGTTGAAAAGTTTGTTTTAACTACCAAACAGCCGCCATTTTTCGGACTTGTTTCAGTTTCTCCATAAACGATTTGTTGCGTTTAGCCATCGTTAGGTCATAATCTGCTTGCATACGAATCCAGAAAATGGCTTCAATGTCTAATGCAGCCTCTATGAGCATGGCATATTCAGTTGTAATAGGACATTTACTATTGAGTAAATCATTCAATTCGGAATTAGGTATGCCTGTCTGTTCCGCAAAATGAGAGGGTGTAATGCCTCGAAATTCAAGTTCTTCTTTTAAAATACTTCCTGGGTGGGTGGGCTCAAATGGTTCGAGGTTGTTTGCGATCATTTTGGAATCTATGCCTTCAAGAGAAATCATATTGCTTATTATTTGTAATGGTTTGACAATTCTAAAATATTACAGATCGTAATGAGTGGCTCATTCCCTTCTTTGGAAACAGAGAACTCAATACGATATTGATCGTTTACACGGATAGAAGAAATACCTGCTCTATCTCCTTTTAATACTTCATAGTGTAGTGACTTGATTGTAAATAGCGATTCTACAGAATCTTTATTCTTCAAGATATTTATCCGATCAATGTATCTACGAACAATGTCGGGTTGGAAGCGATGCTTTTTATCGCTACTCTTTCCTTTCTCATAGAGCTCTTGCAAGTATTTCTTCTCAAATGTAACAATCATGTGACGATGTTTGTATTGCAAAGGTAGCAAATCCGCATAGCGAACGGATGATTTCAAAAGGATTTTCTTGAAACGACCTTCATTTAAGCCTTTCGTCTAAATGCGAAGGAGCCATGTAGGGCTACGAGCGGCTTTCGACGACTGGCGAAGAGATGAAATCGTGCCTCTGAGGGCTTCTTTGGTTAGCGAAAGGCTCAGCCATGCCATTTGGGATCAATTTATTAACATAATTATATAATCAAGCCGTAGATGGAATAATTATATTAACATATTGAAACTATTTAGTGCATGCTTGTTAATCCGATCTAATAAAAATGCCTTTTTGGGGGTATTTGAGACTTTCGCCAAAAAATAATAGCCCAAAATGTGCTACATGGAACTTTCGGCAATTGCCGACGGTGTTAAATAGTACATGATAGGCTATTTGTATTAACACGGTTTTACAAAATAGTACTATATGGTAAAACCGTGTTAATAGATTCCGGGTCGTTAGGATTGCCATGGCACATGGATCCGTTTATGTCGGGTAGCAACTCACTTTTGGTGCCGGCATGACGCAGTTTTTCTCGGCATAGAATGGCGTATGGATGGGTAATGGCTGGATAGATTTCAGAGGATTTTCTTTACCTTTGTCGGCACAAGGTTAATGCTTAAATCAAAGGTATGATGAAACGATTCTTTTTAAGTTTGATGTTGGTGGGCGCTTTCACGGCCCAGGCGCAACTCCGCAATGCGGATGTGTATGAGGTGACAGAGATAGATCATTCCATGCAGCGGAATGTAGTTGAGATTCCCGGTTTTGATGGTTATCAGACCTTAAAATGTGATTTCCATATCCATACGGCTTTCTCCGATGGATCGGTGTGGCCGGATATGCGTGTAGAAGAGGCTTGGCAAGAGGGGTTGGATGCGATCGCTATCACCGATCATATCGAGTATCGTCCGCACAAAGAGCAGTTGAAGGGAGACCTGAACGAGTCGTTCAAGATCGCCAAGAAGCGGGGCGATGAGTTGGGCTTTTTGGTGATTCACGGATCGGAGATCACCCGCTCCAAACCCTTAGGCCATTTGAACGCACTCTTCTTGCAGGATAGCAACCCGCTGGATGTGGAAGATCCGCTGAAGGCAATCGACGAGGCGAAGCGTCAAGGTGCGTTTATCATGTGGAACCATCCGGGATGGCCCGACGACAAATCGACGCTCTATCCGGTGCATGAGGAGTTGCTGAAGGCAAACAAGATTGATGGCATCGAGGTGTTCAACTTCACGGAGTATTACCCGAAAGCGTTTGAGTGGCCCACGCAGTATGGTAAGGCTTTCATGGGAAATACCGATATTCATGGGTTGATCTCCGGATTGTATGGCTGGGGCAAGCTGGTACGCCCGGTTACGTTGGTGTTTGCGAAGGGACGCAGTGAGCAGGCCATCCGTGAGGCACTGTTTGCGCATCGTACAGCCGTTTTGTTCCAAGATGTGTTAGTGGGGCCTGCGGAATATCTCTCCAAATTAGTAATGGCCTGTTTCCAAGTGCGTCAGATCAACAGCGGGCGCATTGAGGTGATGAATCAATCAGACATCTCTTTCAAGGCAACGGTGGATGGGAAGTTGATCTTGCTACCTGCCCGCACAGCGGTTCAGATGGATCTGCCACAGCAGGGTCCCTTGGTGATGCAGAACTGTTATGTCGGTCAAGATAAACAGCTCACGTTCGAGCTTTACGAATTGGAACGTTTGTTACGATAATCAATCATAAAGATGAAAAATAGCATTAGACTTTGGGTGATCGCTTTGATCACCCTTTTGCCTTGGGCGGTAGAGGCCGCAAAGGTGGATAGCGTTCAGGTAAAGAGTGCAAGTATGAACAAAGCGGTGCAGATAGTCGTTGTTACGCCCGATCTGGCGGAAACTAAGGCTTGCCCAGTGATTTACTTGCTACATGGTTATAGTGGCAATGCGAAAACCTGGATCGGAATCAAGCCTAACCTACCGCAGATCGCTGATGAGAAGGGGATTATTTTTGTTTGTCCAGACGGGAAGAACAGCTGGTATTGGAACAGTCCGTTAAAGCCGGATGTACGCTATGAGGATTTTATCTCTACGGAATTAGTGTCCTATGTGGATGCGCATTATCGCACGATCGCTGACCGGAGGGCACGTGCGATCACGGGGTTAAGCATGGGCGGACATGGTGCGTTGTGGAATGCGATGCGTCATAGCGATGTGTTTGGTGCGGCTGGTAGCACGAGTGGCGGCGTGGATATTCGTCCCTTCCCGAAGAATTGGGAGATGAGCATCCAGTTGGGTGACATGGAGAGTCATCGGGAAAACTGGGACAATTATACGGTAATCAATCTGGTTCCTGCCTTGAAAAAGGGGCAGTTGGCGCTAATCGTGGACTGTGGCGAGGATGATTTCTTCCTCGAAGTGAATAAAAACCTGCATCAAGACCTGCTGAAACAGGGTATCGAGCATGACTTCATCACCCGTCCGGGTGCGCATAACAATACGTACTGGAATAATTCGATAGACTATCAGATCCTCTTCTTTCAGAAGCAATTCTTGAACATGTAGCTGTTTTTTCCTACTTTTGCCCTCCGAATATTCTAAGGAAGGACAAACATGAATGATCTGATAACAGCTCCTGAGGCTGCTTGGCGTGCGACGGTTAAGCTCCCCGCCTCTAAAAGCATCAGCAATCGTGCGTTGATTTTGAATGCACTCAGCTCCAGTCCATACGGGGTGGAGAACCTTTCGGATTGCGACGACACCAACCTCATGGTGAATGCGCTGCAAGCCGAAGGTGGGGATTTTAATGTAGGAGCGGCGGGAACCACGATGCGTTTCCTGACCGCTTTCCTCGCCAATCTACCGGGCGAATGGACGATTACCGGCACGGAGCGGATGAAGAACCGACCCATCAAGGTGCTCGTGGAGGCGTTGAATGCGTTGGGTGCGCACATCACCTACATGGAGAAGGAGGGCTTTCCCCCGTTGCGCATCTCGGGTGCGGCGTTGCCAGGTGGAGAAATTTCACTTCCTGGCCATGTCAGCTCGCAATATATCTCAGCAATCCTCATGGTGGCTCCACTGATGGAGAAGGGAGTCACGCTCCACTTGGAGGGGGAGATTGTCTCTCGTCCTTACATTTACATCACGCTGGAGCTGATGAAACAGTTTGGCGTGTCGGCCACTTGGGAGGATCATACGATTCGAGTATTGCCTCAATCCTATACCCCGATACGCTTCACGGTGGAGTCGGATTGGAGTGCCGCCTCCTACTGGTATGAGATGATGGCGCTCTCACCCGGGGCGGAGATCGAGCTGTTAGGGCTCTTCAAAGAGAGCTTGCAAGGCGATGCGGCCGGAGCTAAACTGTTCGAGCAGTTAGGCGTGGAGACCCTTTTCACAGCACAAGGTGTCCGACTAAGACACACGGGCACTTGTTGCCAGGAATTGACCTATGATTTCGTGAACGAACCGGATCTGGCACAGACCTTCGTAGTCACCTGTGCGCTGTTGGGGGTCCCCTTCCGTTTCACGGGCTTGCAATCGCTGAAGATCAAGGAGACGGATCGAATCGCCGCCTTGCAAACGGAGCTGCGTAAGTTAGGTTATGTGTTGCGGGATGCGGAAGACAGCATCCTCTCATGGGATGGCGAACGGTGCGCACCGGAGGCACATCCGGTGATCGCGACCTATGAGGATCATCGCATGGCCCTTTCGTTTGCTCCCGCGGCTTTGGTGCGTCCGGAAGGGATTGAGATTGCCCATCCGGAGGTGGTTAGTAAGAGTTATCCCCATTATTGGGCGGATCTGCGTGCCGCAGGTTTTGGCGTGCAGACCCTTGAATAAACAGCGACAGGAAATCCGATTATGTGGTATATTATTCTCAGTTTGGTAGCGTTAGGCATTGTGGCGGCGATTGCGGGTTATTTCCGTAACCGAAAATTGCAGCGACAGTTGGAGCGGGGTGAGATTGATGCGATCCCGGAACCGCAAGAGATTCCCGAGGAGTGTTGCGGACAGCATGAGACCTGTGAGCGCGACAGCCTTTTAGCCGCCGTCAGCAAGCAAATTGAGTATTATGACGATGAAGAGCTGGATCGCTACAAAGGTGTGGCGGCTGACGCCTACGAGGAGGAGGCGATCGAGGAGTTCAGCGAGGTGCTCTATACGTTGCAGGAGGTAGAGGTGGCCGGTTGGCTACGCAGCTTGCAGCTACGTGGGATCAACCTGCCCGATGCCTTGAAAGATGAGGCTTTCTTGATTGTGGGAGAGCGAAGGATTCATTAAACAGCAAACTACATGGATTTATTGCAATACACCTTTTTTCAACACGCCCTGCTTGGTAGTCTTTTGACGGCTATCGCCTGTGGTATAGTAGGCACCTACATTGTCGCTCGTCGATTGGTGTTTATCAGTGGAGGCATTACGCACGCCTCGTTTGGAGGCTTAGGGTTGGGTTTCTATTTAGGGACGAACCCCATCTGGATGGCGTTGGTCTTTGCGGTGCTCTCTGCTTTTGGCGTGGAGTGGGTGAGCAAGTCGTATGATGTGCGCGAAGATTCCGCGATAGCCGGTGTATGGTCGTTAGGCATGGCGTTGGGAGTGATCTTTATCTTCTTGACCCCTGGCTATGCACCCAACCTCTCCGCCTATCTCTTTGGCAATATCCTGACCATCACGGCAGGTGACCTATGGGGAATGTTGGCGTTGGTCGTGGTGGTAACAGCCCTGTTTCTCCTGTTTTTACGAGAGATTATTTATGTGGCTTTCGATCGGGATTTCGCCCAAACGCAGGGATTGCCGGTTAAGCTGATTGAGTATGCGATGATGTGTTGCATCGCTGTCACGATTGTCTTTTCCATTCGCTTGGTGGGCATTATGCTTTTGATCAGTCTATTGACCCTTCCCCAGATTACGGTGAACCTGTTTACCTCCGATTTCAAGCGCATCATGATCGGAAGCATCGCAATCGGCTTCTTGGGATGCGTCAGCGGGTTGCTGCTCTCCTATTACCTGAATGTGCCTTCTGGTGCGTTCATCATCCTTTTCTTGGTGCTGTTGTTTTTGATTTCGAAAGCAATAAAAGCCGTTGTCACTCCGTTAAATAAGGAATGAAAAAAGGGTATAGCATCATTGGAATCCTCGGTTTGCTGCTCTTGCTTTGGTCGTGTAGCACGAAAAAGAACACCAAGGCAAGCCGCTTCTATCATGCGTTCAATACCCGGTATAACATCTATTTCAATGGCAAACAGGCCTTCGATGAGGCCTTGAAAAGTCAGCAAGACGGCTACAAAGAGAACTACTCGGAGATGATCTACATGTATCCGATCAGTGCGCAACCCAAAGACAAACAACAAACAGGTGGCCCCTTCGACCGTACGATCGAGAAGAGCAACAAAGCCATCAAGCTCCACTCCATCACGGCTAAACCCGCCAAGAAGCCGGGGTGGAAGAATAATCCCAAGTTGGTGAAGGAGCAGGCCAAGGAGGAGTACAACCCCTTCTTGAAGAACTGTTGGTTGATTATGGGGCAGGCCCAATTCTATAATGCCGATTTCCTGCAAGCCTCTGCCACCTTCTCTTACATCGCTCGCCACTATGCCCAAGAGGAGGAGGTGGTGGCGGAAGCCCGTTTGTGGCAAGCCCGTTGCTATGCGGAGATGGGTTGGTATTACGAATCGGAAGACATCTTGGAGAAGATGAACAAGGAGGGCATTCCGGCGGCCAACTTAAAGCAGTATGCGGCAGTGAATGCCGATTACCTCATCAAGAATCAACAGTTTGAGGAGGCGGTACCCTATTTGAAGACAGCGATCAAGGCGGAGAAAAACCGCAAGCAGCGGGCGCGCATGAAGTATCTGTTGGGACAGATCTATGCGGATTTGGATCTGGGCAGCTTGGCCTATAAAGCCTTTGCGGAGGTGATCCGTTCCAATCCACCCTACGAGTTAGAGTTTGCCGCCCGTATTCGTCAGAGCGAGGTGTTTGCGGGTACTAACTACTTGAAGGTAGTGAAGATGCTGGAACGCATGGCGAAGAGCCAGAAGAACAAAGACTATCTGGATCAGGTTTATTATGCCTTGGGCAATATCTACCTCAACCGGGAGGATACGGTGAATGCGATCAAGAACTACCAGTTAGGTATCGAGAAGAGCACGCAGAACGGGATGGATAAGGCGATCTGCCAGATTAAGTTGGGCGATATTTACTTCACGCAGCGAGACTATGTGAAGGCGCAACCCTGCTTCAGTGGGGCGTTGGCCGGTATCAAGAAAGAATACAAGGACTATCCTCGTGTCTCCAAACTCTCTGCTGTCTTGGATGAGTTGGTGGTGCATGTGGAGGCGGTACAGTTGCAAGACAGCCTGCAAGCCCTGGCCAAGATGCCGGAGGCGGAGCGGTTGGCCATCATTGACAAGAAGATCGAGGAGGTCAAGAAGGAGGAGGAAGAGGCGAAAGCCTTGGCGGAGAAGGAGGCCTATTTGGCCGAGCAAGAGGCGAAGGGATCGGGCATCAACCGTCCGGGTACGGAGACCAACACCGTCCAGATGCCTACGGCCGGAGGTGCCTCTTTCTATTTCTATAATCCACAAACGGTGGCACAAGGTAAGACCCAGTTTCAACGCAAGTGGGGACGCCGTACGTTGGAGGATAACTGGCGTCGGCGGAAGAAAGAGCTTTCTACCTTCGATGAACCTAACCCGGGAGATACGGAGCAAGCGGATCAATCGCAAGTTGGGGCAGATGGACAGCCTTTACCAACCGACTCGATTGCGGGCGGTGATTTGCCAGCCGTGGCAGCGGACGATCCGCATACCCGTGAGTATTACCTGCAACAGTTGCCTTTCACTGAGGAGGATGTAGCCGCCTCGAATGTGATCATTGAGGATGGACTTTACAACATGGCGATGATCTATAAGGATAAACTGGAAGATCTGCCTCTTTCTATCGAGGGTTTCGAGACATTAGAGCGGCGTTTCCCGGAGAATACGCATCGGTTAGAGAGCTATTACCAGATCTATTTGATGGCCTTGCGCTTGCAAGACGAGGCATTGGCTGCCGCCTATAAGACAAAGTTGATCCAAGCCTTCCCAGAGAGTGACTATGCCGTGGCGGTGGCGGATCCCAACTATGAATATAACATCCGTATGATGGACCGCGTGCAAGATTCACTGTACCAACAGACCTATGCCCGCTATTTGGAGAGCGATACCGCTACTGTTCGCCACAGCTTCAAGTTAGTGAGTGAGAAATATCCATTGGCTACGCTGATGCCTAAGTTTATGTTTTTGGATGCGTTGACCTATGTGCAAGCGGGAGATACGGAAGGTTTCAAGGCGGCCTTGCGTACTTTGATTGAGAAATATCCGAAAGCGGATGTGACGGAGTTGGCCAGTGAGATGCTGAAAGGTGTCTTGCGTGGACGAGCATTGGTGCAAGGTGGCGTGCGAGGCATGAGTTGGAACTTGCGCTTTGGTGTAGGTGAAGATGGTGCTTTGTCCGCCGAGGATAGTGCACGGGTTTTCAATCCAGAGCGTAACATGCCTTATGAGATGCTGTTGGTTTATCCTGCGGGTAGCGTAGATCAGAATCAGCTGCTTTTTGCCGTGGCAGCTTACAACTTCGCCAATTTCATGGTCAAGGAGTTTGACTTGGTCTTTGAAGAGGCTGGACCGATTAGTATGTTAGCGATCAAAGGCTTCTATAACTTCGATGAGATTATCCAATATTATAAGATGATCTATGGAGCAGATGGGTATGCGACAGCATTGAATCAGGCAGTGGCGGTCTTACCCATCTCCGAAGCCAATTATGAGACGTTGATGCGTGGCAAGACTTTGGAGGAATACATTACCTTCTTCGATGAACAGTTTGGCGAGGAGCTGCCTGATCTGGCCGCTCGTTGGAAGGCTCGTTTGGCTGAGGATGCAGCAGAGGCTGAGGAATCGGCAGAGGAGGATACTGCGGAGATACCAGCGGGGGATGCACCTGTGGTTGAGCCAACAGAAGAGTCAAAACAGGTGGAACCGGCGCAAGTGGAGCCAGCGCAGGAGATGCAAACAGTGACGTTGCCTGAACAGCCGGTGAAAGCGCCTGCTCCAATTGTGGTGGATTCGTTAGCGGAGCCGATCGTGGCTCATGAGAAGCCGTTACTTGTTGATACAGTACGGGTAGATTCCATTCCGGTTATACAACAGCCTATCGAGGAGCAAGGGCTTACCTTGAAGGAGATTCAGGAGATTCGCAAACAGGAGGCTGCCGCAGAGGAGGAGAAACGTGCGGAGGCACGCAAGGCATTTGAGGAGCAGCAGAAGGCGGATGAGGCTTTACGCCAGCAGAAGGCCAAGGAGCAAGAGGTTTTGCGAAAGCAACAGGCAGCCGAGGAACAGGCCTTGCTGAAGGCGAAAGCGGATCGGGAGAAGCAGTTAGAGGCTGATCGGAAAGCGAAGCTGAAGCAGGCCGAGGCCGAGCGTAAGGCGAAACTGAAAGCCCGTGAGGAGCTGCGTAAAGAGAAAGAGCGGGCGTATAAGGAGCGACTGAAGCAGAAAGAGAAGGAGCGCAAAGAGAAGGAACGGGCCTATAAACAGAAACTGAAGGAAAAAGAGAAGGCTCGCAAGGAGGCGCTGAGAGCAAAGGAGCAGGCGGCAAAAGCGAAGCGCAGTTTAAAGCGCTAACTTCTCTTTCAACAGCTTGTAGCCGGAATGGCTGGCCCGGAGCGTCACCCCATTCTTCAGACGTACTTGATAGGTCTCCTTGCCGAATAGTTCGATGCGGGCAATCTGGGCGGTATGGACAATCGTGGAGCGATGGATGCGCACGAATGCCGGTGAGGGAAGGCTTTGCTCGAAATACTTCATGGTTTGTTCCTTCAAGTATTGGCCGGTCGTGGTGAATATCGTGACGTAGTCGCCGCTGGCTTGCAGATACAGAATCTCCTCTAAGTCGATAATATGGATGCGTGCCCCATCTTTTACGGAAATCCGATCAATCAGCTTCACCTCTGCGGGTGCTTGTAGAGATGCAGGAGGAGGTGTAGCAGCCTGTTGCGTAAGAGGAACAACCCGCTCTTCGATAGATTCTTCCCGCTCTTGCTGCAAGGCATACCATTGCGTCAGAATAATCCATAGCAAAGCCCCGTAAATCAGTCGGAAGGGGAGCGTGGGCAGATAGCTCGACCAAGAGACCTCCTCGACAAGTGCCTCTCCCAACAGGCCGCTGACACTCCACAGGAGAAGCACGAACAGGGATAACACGGTTTGTACTTGTGGGACAGGTATCACTTGGCGCACATACCATAAGCAATAGCCAGACAGGGTGAGAAGACCCAGCGAGCAAAGACTATCCCCTAAAGCGACACCCAGCGAGCAATGGCCATACCCCATTAATAACCCGCATTGCAGTGTGATAGCCATCACGAAGAGCACAATGCTAACCGCTTGACTGAGATAGGAGCGAAGGAGAGGATGCGCCTGCATGACACACTTAATTTCTGATTTCTAAGCCGCTGAGGAATAGGTTGCCCTTAATGATCAAGGTATGGACTTGACCCGAAGGCTCCTCAATGTGTGTGCGCAGATCACGGTTACCCGCTAAGAACAGCATCAAGTCGGTGCGTACGACCCAGTTTGCCGGGACATGGATAATCACGCTGGCGCAAACACTGTGCACCTTGATGACCGTCTCCTCCTTTTCCAAGGTGGTTTTGCTCAGATCAAGAATGATATTACTCATCAAGATGGAAATATCGGCTCCTTTAAATACCTTGTCCAATATGACCTGTTGTACCGAGGTGAAGCTGGTGTCGCAATAGACATACCCGTCATTCACATCCGTCTGTGCATGGATGTTGGTACCGGTGACCGGAGAACTGCTCTCTTTTCCCTCTTTGCGCCGCAAGAGAATAAGGAGTCCCATCCCGATAAAGAGCAGCGGCCAATAGGTGTGCCACTGAGCGGAAATGAACGCATTCCACTCGGGGAACAGAAAATAGCCACCGATCAGCAGCATGATGACACCCCCAATGTACCGCCGCTGAAGGATGGCGCATACACCAGCCAGAATGATCAAGCTTTGCCACGAGATGAATTTGTCCACCCATTCTGATTCAATGATCCCTAAGTTTCGGAGGAGATAGGCCATACCTCCCACGATTAACACGAAAGCAACGAAATGCGCTCCTACCGATGAACGCTGTGCGTTTGATTTCTCTTCTTTGTTCTCTATGAGTTCCATATCGTTGAAATTTTTGCTCAAAAGTATTTATTTCAATCAGGTCATACAAGCAAATTCCGTCGAGAAATGGGTTAGATGTCGATAAGTGCCGGATGAAAGTCGATAAAATAGTTCATTGAAAGAGGGAGGTTGGCGTGTCTATAAAAAATTAGGGGCTGTCTCACGACACCCCCTAACGAACTTTGTTAACCTTAATCTAATACTATTATGAAAAAACCACGGCGCAAATATACACAGAACGCCACCTTTTTTTGCTCTTTTACATATTAAAATATGTTATTCTGTATCAAGTGATACCTATCTCATGGAAGAATAGGTTCCTTTCGTCTGTTCGATGAAATCGCAGAGGTGGCAAACGCCCTGTTCAGGCCGAATCTTTTGCCCTAACTGCTCGGCTTGCCGTTGGAGATTAGAATCGGTCATGAGCAGTTCCACTTTGCGATCCACCTCCCGTTGGGTTGCCTTACCGATTCGCAATGCGCTTGGCCCTATGCCTAATCGCTCTACACGGTACGCCCAATAAGGCTGGTCGAGTAACAGCGGCGTGAGTAGTTGCGGCTTGCCGGCACGTGCAACACTGTGTGTAGTGCCACAACCTCCGTGATGAATGACCCCTTGGCAATGGGAGAGCAACAGGTGGTGGGGCAGTGGCTGCGTCATGAGAAACAGCCGATCGTTGGTCTGCAATTGAATGCCTGTTTGCGACCAACCTGAGCCAATCACTAATCGGAAGCCCTGCTTACGACAACTCTCCAAGAGCATTTGACAGAAACGATGTCCATCTTTGGCGGAGCAACTGCCCAAGGTGAAAAAGAGAATCGGATCAGATCCGCTTTCCACGAAGCGCAACAGCGTCTGATAAGCAGGCTCCTCATAGCTGAAACTGTCGTTGAAGCAATAGCCACCAATCTCCCAAGGGAAGGGCCAATCGGGGTCGGTCTCTCCAATCTGTGGACTATACATGAGGTAATTGAGCGAATGGGATCCGGCGTGGTAGCCGAAATTCGCAATCGGTGTCATCCCCAACTGTTGTCGCTGTTTGTTGATGGTCTCTTTGACCATGAGGTTGGTCAATCGGTTCATCACTTTCCAGAGCAATGCCGGAGGCAGCAGCGGGTTAGGCCGTTGAAAAGGCAGGGTAGCCGGACGGATATGCTTGCTTGGTAGCAACGGGGCATAGCCTGTGCGGATCAAGGGCCTCTCACAATACTCTGCAATACTGGGGGCGGCGAACTCCGAATTGGTGGAGATCACCAAGTCGTGTTGCTTCACCAAGGAGGGGAGCTGCTCAAATTGGGTGTCAATGACCGCTCTTGTCCATTTCAAGAAGGGACGGAACCCCTGTTTCTTCTGTCCGGCATCGTCGATCATCCCTTTGATGTCATCGAAAGGCTGAAGCACATAGCGAAAGCCGTAGCTTTTGACAGAGGCCTCGAAAAGGGAGGGCACATTGAGTGTCACCTCATGCCCCCTGCGTCGCAGCTCCTCGGCCACGGCCAAATAGGGAAGCACGTCACCCTGCGAGCCACGTGTCACTAACAGAATCTTCATATCAATAGATTTTCAGTTGTTTCAATTTCTCGGGATCCAACTGGTATTTCTGCTCCAAGGCTTGCAGATGTGCCTCTGAGAGATCCAACGGACGATTCAACCGACGAGCCTCCCAGTAGCCTTTCAATACAGCGGTGACCATGCGACGTGGGTTGAACACGAACGAGGAGGTGATCCAGCAGCTGTGCGTGCACCAACAATTAGCCGTGGCTCCATGACCAATCGCTGCGATCTCTTTGCGCATCGCTTCGGATTGCATGATCCGCTGGATGTCGCAATCGTAGTCCTTTACATTGCCTAATGGCTCTCGCAACTCACAAGCCCGGAAGCGTCCATCATAGTCGATGACCAAGGTGGTCTCACCAGCGGTGCAATCCATCTTCCAAGGAGTAGGGCAATCCATGTTGCTGGCTCTTACGCCATACATCGCCCGGATAAAGCCTAAGTAGAAGAGGCGGGTGATCGGTTTACGTAAACCAGAACTCTCTCGCACCATCCGATCCGCATACGCATTATATACGGGTGCCACCTCATCTTGGATCTTTCGCAGTGAGCTCTCGGTCAACACCTTCATACCGTCGTCGCGGGTCATACCTCGTGCGGCTTCGATGGTATGGGTGGAGAGTTGGAAACGACCATAGATCCAGGTCATCCAATCCTCGATCTGATCCACATTGTATTTGGTGATCACCGTGGAGAGATTCTTCAAGACCATACCATCGTCCCCGAAATTCGCCTGGATTAATTGCAAGGTGTGCAACGCCTTGTAGAAATTGCCGGGTACACCTCGTTGGCGATCATGTGTCTCGCCGAAGCCATCTAACGAGAGGCTGATATTGATGTTACACTCCGGGCAGTTCTTCCGGAAACGCTTGATCCATTCCACGACGCGCTCCGGGCGTAACCCATTGGTCGGGATATTGACATCTTTAATGTGGTTGTTCTTGTAGAAGAGTTCCAAAATCTCTGGCAGGTCGTCCCGCAAGGTGGGTTCACCGCCTGAGATCCACAATCGGTTGAACTCGCCCGCTGTCTCAGAGATGCGCTTAATCTCCTCAAAGGTTAGATCCGGTTGTTTCTTGTCCATCTCTTGGGCATAGAAACACATGGCGCATTTCGCATTGCAACGTCCGGTTACGAAGAGGAAAACCGATTCCAATTTGCGCTCCGTGCTCATGGCTCTGAAGGAGCTATATTTTCTTTTCTTATTCATGTCTGACGGATTTCATAAAGGTGCTGATTTGGCGTGCGATCTCCTCTTTCCGCTTATAGCAAAGCCGAGCTAAACAACATAAACACCCCAATAACGCACTGATCAACATACTACTATCTTTTGGGCGCAAAATTGGTGGTTTCGGCAAATATGTACAATCTCCGATCGAAGGAATTCTTGGTCGATCGTTAATTCTTTCTCTCAAATGGTTACTTTGGCCAAATGCTACGTCGCTCGATGGCCTCCTGGAGGCGTTGTTTGTAGTTGTCGGAAATAGGGATGTATTCATGCCCAAAGACGATACGACCACGCTCGATCACCTTGATCTTCTCCGGTTGCACGATAAAGGAGCGGTGCACACGCACGAAACGATCGACCGGAAGCATATCCTCTAAATTCTTCATGCTCATCAAAGAGAGGATGGGTTTTGATTCTCCCTCCACAAAGATCTTCACATAATCTTTCAGTCCCTCAATGTAGAGGATGTCACGCAGTTCAATCTGGATCAGCTTATACTCACTCTTGACGAAAATACTCTCGCGGGATTCGTTCGTTGGCATAGCCTCCCGATGGCTCAACTCATACCATTTCAAGGCCTTGTTGGCAGCCGTCAGGAAGTCGGTGTAGCTGATGGGCTTCAGCAGATAGTCGAGGGCATTCACCTTGTAGCTATCCAAGGCATACTGCTCGAAGGCGGTGGTGAAGATCACACGGGTCTCCTCGGATAGCATCCGACTCAGCTCCAGTCCACTCAACTCTGGCATCTGGATGTCTAAAAAAAGCAGATCGACGGGCTCTTGGCTCAATGCTTTCAAGGCTTCCAGCCCACTGCCGTAACAGCCTTTCAGCTCCAAGAAGGGGGTTTTCATGGCGTAGCTCTCCAAGAGGCTAACCGCCAAAGGCTCATCGTCAATGATTGCGCACGTCATCGAATTTGATTTTATGGATTACTAAATGGGCTACGTAGTTCTCCCCCTCCTTGCCATAGGTAAAGTGATAACATTCGGGATAAAGCAGGGAGAGCCGTTTCTCCAAGTTGCTTAGTCCGATGCCCGATCCACTCTTGTCGCCAGCGCTCTTTGGGAAGTAACTGTTGCGAATGGAGCAGCTGACGGTATCACCCGCTTGCCGGATCGTGATCTGGATGAACGAGGGTTGACTGTTACTCACTCCATGCTTGAAGGCATTTTCCACTAAGGAGATAAAAAGTAGTGGAGCGATCATCACGCCCGGTGTGGCCGCCTCGATGTCGGTTTGCAGATCGACGTGCCGTGGTAGTCGGATGCGCATCAGCTCAATGTAGTTGCGCAGGAAGTCCAGGTCCTTCTCGATCGGCACGAGCGGTTGGTTGCTCTCGTAGAGCACATAACGTAAGAGTCGGCTCAGGTCGTGCACCGCCTCCTGCGCCTTCTCCGGGCTGAAGGCGATGAGGGAATAGATATTATTCAAGGTGTTGAAAAGGAAATGGGGATTGAGCTGGCTCTTCAAGTTGCTAAGCTCCGCCTCGGCGCGTTCTCGCTCCAATTCCCGTTGGTTCGCTTCCACTTGGTACCAGCCATTGGTCATACGGATAGCCACGCTAAGGCCAGTCACTAAGCTATAAATCGCTACATTAATGGCATGGAAACCGATCTCGTCACGCAGCGGACGGGGATGAGGATGCTTCATCATTTCATCGGGGATGGCGTAAGTCATGCAGAGATGCACGAGTCCCATCATGGTCAGGATCAGCAGTACATTGCAAAGCAGGAACCAACGGGTCTCTCGCCGGAAAAGGAATCGTTTGATCAGCCATATATAATTAATGTAGAAGATAGACATGAAGCTGAGCGGTACGATGATGCTGCGCACGTAATCTTCTACGGAGCTGACTCCTGAGCGCCCCGTGAAAAAGAGGGGGGAGCAGATTAATATGCCCCACCCCACGATATGGATCAGGTGTCCCGTCCCCTTGACACGGGGCATGGGAGGCACCTCTATGTTCTTGTGTCTGTTCATGGCCGTAAAGTTACCGCTTTTATTCGTATCGGATCGCCTCGATCGGATCCAATTGCGCCGCTTTCTTCGCCGGATACCAACCAAAGAAGACACCCGTCACCGTGCAGACCACGAAACTGAGCAACACGCTCCAGGGCTGGATGTAGATGGGGAAGTGGGCGACCACGTTGACCATCACCGCAGCCCCAATGCCAAATAGCACACCGATCAAACCGCCTGTCACGCTGATCAAGATAGACTCAATCAAGAATTGCGCCAGAATGTCGATGCCTTTCGCTCCAATACTCATGCGCAAACCGATCTCACGGGTACGCTCCGTCACGCTGACATACATGATATTCATGATACCGATACCGCCGACCAGCAGCGAGATACCCGCCACAGCAGCCAACAGGGTGGTCATGATGTCGGTCGTGGTGGTCAGCATCGTGCTCAATTCCTGCATGCTACGGATGGTGAAGTCGTCCTCATCCGTATCTTTCAAGCGGTGGTTGCGACGCAAGATCTCCGAGATCTCCTCGATCGCCTGTTCCGTGTATTGCTCATCCAATGCTGAGCAGGTGATACCCTGCAGGTGCGTGATCGCCAACACCTTTTTCTGGATGGTGGTATAGGGGGCCAAGATCAAGTCGTCTTGATCCATACCCATGCTGTTGTAGCCCTTGCTCTTCAAGACACCTACCACCCGGAAGGGAAGCTTGTTGAAGCGGATCACCTTACCCACGGGGCTGCTGCCATCCGGGAAGAGGTAATCCACCACTGTCTTACCGAGTACGCAGACTTTAGCGGCAGTCTTCACATCCTGCTCACGGAACATCTCGCCATCCTCGATCTCATAGCGACGGATCTCCAAATAGTCCGTGCTGATGCCATAGACCGTAGTCGGTGCATTGTTGGCTCCATTGATGGCCTGTCCACTGCTGTTCACGGAAGGGGAGGAGGCCGCTACATAGCGGGTCTCGTTCACGATGTCCTCATAGTCTTGCAGCTTCAAGGTTTCCATGGAGGAGGCATCTTGACGCTGGCCACCCATCATGTCCGCTCCGGGTTGGATCATGATCATGTTCGAGCCCATCTCACTGATCTGCGCTTGGATGCTCTGCTTCGAACCTTGACCAATCGCCAACATGGTGATCACGGAGGCCACACCGATGATGATACCCAACATGGTGAGGAAACCGCGCAGTTTGTTGTTGGCCAACGCGCGGATCGCTATCTTTAGTAAGTTCGCTGTGTTCATAATTGCTGTTTTTTAACGTTCAAATGCCCCTTAATCATCGTTCTTCGGCAACGCTGCCAAGGCTTCAGCGGCACTTAGGATATGTTCATTTCGGACATCGGCCGTGACGTGCCCATCGCGCAGCATAATGTTGCGGCTGCTGTATTGGGCGATCTCGGGGTTGTGGGTCACGAAGATAATGGTTCTTCCCTCGGCATGGAGCCGTTGAAACAGCACCAAGATCTCGAACGAGGTACGTGTATCCAAGTTACCGGTTGCCTCATCGGCCAAGATCACCGCCGGATCGTTGACTAACGCACGAGCGATAGCCACACGCTGCATCTGTCCTCCAGACATCTGGTTGCTCTTGTGCATCAAGCGATCTCCTAAGCCAACGGCCATTAGCGCATTGATCGCCTTCTCCTTGCGCTGGGCGGCGTTGAACGCCGGGTTGTACATCAAAGGCAGCTCCACATTCTCCACTGAGGTGGTCTTGGGCAGCAGGTTGTAGTTCTGGAACACGAAGCCGATCTTTCGGTTGCGTAAGGTAGCTCGTTGCCGTTTGTTCATGCTACGCACCGATACGCCATCCAAGTAGTATTCGCCGCTCGTCGGGGTGTCTAAGCAACCCAATGTGTTCAGCAACGTACTCTTGCCGGAGCCGGAGGTACCCATGATGGTCACGAACTCACCTTCGTAGATGGTGAAGGAGACACCACGCAGGGCGTGGACAATCTCATCACCCACATGGAAGTCACGCTTGATGTTCTCCAATCTGATGATCTCTTTCATGATTCATCTCGTTTTTGGTGTGACAACTATTCTTTCGGACCTTCGCCGTTCTTCTTGTTGTTTCTTCCCGGAGGACCTGGCATGAAGGGATTTTGGTTGCCTTGCGGCATCGCGGGCATAGCCGCTGTGGTAGCCATATCTACCGCAATCTCATCACCTTCCGTCAAACCATCAGTCACCTCGGTGAGGGTAGAGGAGTTCGTGCCCACCGTGATCTGTTTTGGCGTGAGGGTGTTACCCTGACGCAACCAAACCATGCGCTTGCCACCCTGCACCTCATTACCCTTGTTCTCGATCGTGATGCCGATCTGCTCCATCATCTGTGGATCGGGCACGAAACGAAGGGCCTTGTTCGGGATGGTCAAGATATTGGGGCGCTCCATCGTGTAGATGGTGACGTTGGCCGTCAAGCGCGGCTTCAGTTTCAGGTCGGGGTTGTCGGCGGTGATCACTACCTCATAGGTCACAACCGTCGAGGAACTGGTAGAGGTCGTTGAGCTGCTCTCTGCCTCCCCCAAACGTACCTGGCGCACTACGCCCTCGAACTCATCATTCGGGTAGGCATCGACGGTGAAGGTCACACGCTGTCCCTCTTCCACGGTGCCTATATCGGCCTCATCCACATCGGCGATCACCTGCATCTTGGTCAGGTCGGCAGCGATGGTGAACAGGGTCGGTGTCTCGAAGCCTGCCGCTACGGTCTGTCCCTCTTCCACCGCTTTGTTGATCACGATCCCATCAATCGGACTGGTAATCGTCGCATACTCCAAGTTTCGACGTACCCGTACCATGGAGGCCTGGTTCTGCTCGTAGGCTGCTTTGGCCTTCTCATAGTTGTAAGTAGCGGTCTCGTAGTCGGTCTCGCTGATTAACTGCTTCTCATGCAAGATCTTGCTACGTGCATGATTCTTCTGTTGATACTCAAACTCAGTCTTGCTGCTGGCCAACTGCGCCTGTGCCGAACGCAACTCAGCTTGCAAGTTAATCTTATCCATCTCAGCGATCAGCTGTCCGGCCTTCACCACATCGTTGTAGTCGGCATAGAGCTTGTCGATGATACCAGACACCTGTGTACCTACCTCTACCTCCGTCACCGGCTCCACGGTGCCGGTCGCAGTGACTGTGTTCGTGATTGAGCCGCGAGCCACTTTGGCGGTCTCCAGCTGAATACTGCTTTTGGGAGACTTCCCGCTAAAGAGGAAGAAACCGCCTGCGATGACTGCGATCGCAATGCCGCCAATGATTACTTTTTTCTTATCCATATCTTTTGTCTCCTTGATTTACACGATATATCTGTATTTGTAATAAACCCCACGGTTTCTTGGCTTATACCCCATACTTCACGGTCGTGAACCTCATAGTTGGCAGGTTGCGAACCCCATGGTTCTTGAAATAGGCCCCTGCGGTGAAAGCCGCAGGGAACCTACCAAAAAGAGAGTGGAGTATAAATAATTAGTTCATTAGTGGAATTAGTAATTCTCTGCTACGGGCTTATGCTGATAGATGTTCAACAATTGAATACTCATCAAAGCCATATACTTTGCCTGCAACTGCTGTTGCTGAGCGGTCAGGAAGTTGTTCTTCTCGGTCAGCAACTCGACGGTGTTCTTCATGCCCAAGCTGAACTGCTCATCCACCAATTTGTAACTCTCGGTGACGTAGTTTAACTGTTCGCTGGCTGAGAGATACTGTGTCTGCGAAGAGGTCGCATCGAGATAGATGCCCTCCACCGTCTTCAGTAATTGCTTCTGCGTGTTGAGCAGCTCCAGTTGGCTGGTCGTCAACGCATGCTTTGCCTTGTTATAGGCGGTCTTATACTGACGGTTGCTGAAGATGGGAATGCTGAGTGTCAAGCCTATGCTCTTATTGAAGCTATTCCAGATCTGGCTGCCGAAGGTATAGTCGCTGCCGGAGAGATGTCCTGTGCCAATACCTGCGTTCATCGAGAGGCTGGGCAGGAAGGCGCCTTTCGCCCGCTTGATATCCAACTCGGCCACCTCAATCGCCTTCTCGCTACTCTTCACGACCGGCATCACCGCCAAGGAGGTGTTGTAGATGGTCTGTTTGTCAGGTAGAGGAGTCATCACGTCCTCCTCGGTCAGCTCCGGCATGATCAACTCGATGTCTTGCGTGATGTCTAACTCCAAAAGCTGCTTCAACTGGAGCTTGTAATTGTCTAAATTGGCCTGTGCCGTCACCAACTGATATTTGTTGGTGCTCAACTGGCTTTCCAACTGCGCCAGATCGACCTTCGAGATAGAGCCAGCCTTCAACAGCTCCACGGCTCGATCCCGTTGAGCGGTCGATACCTCAACGGTTTGCTCGTTGATGCGTACCGACTCCATGGCGTAAAGCACCTGCATATAGGTCTGCACCAAAGAGATCTGGATGTTCTCCTCATTCTCCTCAATGCCTAATTCATTGATCTCGTCCTGCAATTTTTGTTGCTTGATCGCCTGTACACGTTGGCCTCCATCAAACAGTTTCCAGTTGGCATTCACGGTGTAGTTGCCACTGTAACTGTTATTCTTCGGGGCATCACCGGAAGGATAATTCACGTACCCCTGCGTGACAGATGCGCTCAGCGAAGGGAATAGTTGCGCTTTGGCCTGCTCCGTATCCTCCAAGCCGGAGAGGTAAGCTACCTTGCTCTTCCTCACCTGGATGTTATGCTCCATGGCGTAATCTAAGCAGGCACGTAACGTCCAGCGGGTAGGCTGCTCCTGTGCGTTCACCTCGAAGCCGAGGAAAAACAGACAAGCGAATAATGCTGCGTATGGTCTCATATCGTTCTCGTTTATGATCTTTCTTACGCAGACAAAAGTAGGTTGTCCAGAAAAAACGCACAAAAAGAGTAGAAAGAGGCCCTTTTTTCACCGACAAAGGGGTTTATTCTCTCGATAAAACCCCTTTTCGACTGCCGGAAGCGCCGGTTTTTACCAGCACTCCGCTTTGTCTTTCAATGCAGGGATGCGATCGCAGGTAAAGAGGGGACTTTTCGTGCCGCTTCGCTTTTGCTGCACATAGTCTTGCAGCAGGAGGAAGGCCTGCTTGCTCAGCAGGGCGATAGCGATCAGGTTGCAGATCGTCATCAGTCCCATGGTGACATCCGCCAAGCTCCAGACCAAATCGAGGCTGGCCAAGGCGCCAAAGAGCACCATGCCCCCCACCAACAGGCGATAGACCAAGAGCACCGATGGGCGGGCGGTGATGAAACGGATGTTTGCCTCGCCATAATAGTAGTTGCCGATGATGCTACTGAAGGCGAACAGCAGGATGGCCATCGCCACGAAGATACCGCCTGCGCTGCCCACCTCGGAGCTCAACGCCTCTTGCGTTAGCTGCACGCCGTTCAAACTGCCATCCAAAGGCACGCCACTGAAAAGAATAATGAATGCGGTGCAGGTGCAGATGATCAATGTATCAGAGAAGACACCCAACGCCTGGATCAATCCCTGCTTCACGGGATGGGTGACATGTGCGGTAGCGGCCACGTTCGGAGCGGAACCCATACCGGCCTCGTTGCTGAACAGGCCCCGTTTGATGCCCTGCATCAAGGCGGCACCAACCGTACCACCCAATGCCTGCTCCCAGCCAAATGCGCTCGACACGATCGTACGGATCACGCCGGGCAGCTCCGTGATGTTGAACAAGACGATGCCCAACGCCAAGGCGATATAGCCCAACGCCATGATTGGCACCACAATGCTGCTGACACGGGCGATGCGTTGGATGCCGCCAAAGATGGTGAGCAGTGTGAGCGCGGTAATGCCAAGCCCCATCCATTGATGATCGATCCCAAAGGAGTTCTCCCAAGCGGCACAGATCGTGTTGCTCTGCACGGAGTTGAACGCAAAACCGAAGGTGATGGAGATCAGCACGGCGAAGAGCACGCCCATCCAGCGCCAGCCCAAGCCTCGCTCCATGTAATAAGCCGGTCCACCGATGAATGAGTCTTTCCCCTTTACCTTATATAATTGCGCCAAAGTTGATTCTACGAAAGCACTCGAGGAACCAAGCAGGGCAATGAGCCACATCCAGAAGACGGCCCCCGGTCCACCGACCGCTACCGCTGTGGCAACGCCCGCCAAGTTACCCGTCCCGACACGGCTCGCTAACGACACGGCGAAAGCTTGGAAAGAGGAGATATGCTTCTCTCCGCCCGCCACCTTCTGCGTAGAGTCTCCCAAAAGGCGCACCATCTCTCCAATCATCCGGAACTGTACGAACTTGCCTCGCAAGGTAAACCAGATGGCACACCCTAACAGCATAATGATTAATATATAGGACCAAAGTACCTCGTTGATCGCCCCGATTACCTCATTCAATAACTCCATGGCTCATTTCTGTTTTATTGGCGGCAAAATTAGGAATTTCTGCGCAGGTTGCTACGAGATCAGGGGTTATTTCTTTCAATCCGCTTCGAGGAACGCCGTAGGATGGAACATAGCCGGGGGTGGAGCCGATAGGCGAAATCCTCGGGTAGCTTGGAGGAAAATCCGAAATAATGGTAAGGAAAACCGAAATCCGTATAACTTTCCTTATGCGGAATCACGCTACTTTTGCAGCACAGTTAAATTTTAAAACGTAACGCAATGAAGAAGATTTGGTTATTTTCCGTGGTGCTTTTCATCCATGTATTATCCGCATTTGGACAACAGTCTGCGCAGGCACAACCGCTTACTCCTGCCCAACAGGAGATCATCAACCTCTCTCACCAGAAATGGGATTGGATGGCTGAAAAAAACGCCGATGCTTTGGCCAACCTGTTTCACCAAGAGGCTGTCTTTGTGCACATGGGTGGCGCATGGGGCAAGCAACAGGAGGTGGACATCATTCGGGGTGGCATGATTCATTACAAGAAAGCCACGATTCGCAATGAGTCGGTGCGTTTTGCGGAGGGAACCGCTGTCGTGTTGTGCGACATGGATCTGTTAGCCGTAGTAGGTGGCAACGAGGTGACCAACCATTTTATGGTGACAGAGGTATTTGTCAAGCAGGGTGACGCATGGAAATTGGCTACGCTTTCATTTACTAAATTGATGCAGCCATGATATACAAACATTGGATCTTGTCTGCATTGCTCCTCATAGCGGGCAAGCCTGCGGCGCAAAACTTGGTGATCGCTAAACAGGGACAATTCACAGTGGGAGGGGAGACCCTGCAACGTGAGGGTACCTATGACAATAGTAAGTTCGTAGGATGGGCCACACAGGAAGAGACGGGGCAGAGCTACCGGGGCGATCATGCCTTCGTGGAGTTCCAGTTGCCTGCCGAAGGCCATGCCCTGCCGTTGGTCTATGTGCACGGTTATGGTGGATCTGGGGTCTGCTGGCAGATGACACCCGATGGGCGAGAGGGTTTCTCCACCTTGATGTTGCGCCGGGGATGGGGCAGCTATGTGGTGGATATGCCCGGCCGGGGACGTGCGGGACGTACCACCGCCACTAACCAGGTCAAGCCTGTTGCGGATGAGATGTTTTGGTTCGATATTTGGCGGATGGGCATCTGGCCTCGCTTCCACGAGGATGTGCAGTTCCCGCGTGATTCCGCCTCCCTCTCCCAGTTCTTTCGTGAGCTGACCCCTGACTTGAGCGACCATCGGCATGACTTGCCTGCCTTGTCGGCCTTAGCCGATCGGATTGGCGATCACGTCTTGGTGACGCACTCTGCCGGAGGCATTACAGGTTGGTTTGCGGCCATCCAGAATCCGCAGGTCAAGGCGGTCGCCTCGTATGAGCCGGGTGGTTTCCTCTTTCCTGAGGGTGAGGTGCCCGCACGCATCGACGGATTGACTGGCGGTGTTGCCGGAACCCCTGTTCCGATGGAGCAATACAAACGACTGACGCAAATCCCTATCGTGCTCTACTTTGGCGATTATATCCCGGAGACACCTTCCAAAAACTTAGGCGATGAGAACTGGCGGGTGCGTCTGCAAATGGCCCGTAAATTCGTGGAGACGCTCAATCGGCATGGCGGTCATGCCACGTTGGTGGAGCTGCCTAAATTAGGTATTCATGGCAATACCCATTTCTTAATGCAAGACCTCAATAATGCGCAGTTGGCCGATCTGTTGGCTGAGTGGCTGAATGTCAGAAAATGACTATATTTGTGGCAACTGCGAGCATCCGTGCGGAGGGCGGCGGCACCGCCAAAGATCTTGCGTGAGGCGTGGCGCAGCCGGGAAATCGGCTTGGAACCACTTCCAAAGGGCCGCGACGCCCGGAAATGGGGTTTGAAACCACTTCCAAGGGGCTGCGCAGCGTGCGCCGAGGTTTGGAACCACTTTCAAAGGGCATTTCCGGCTTGCGCCGAGGTTTGAAACCAGTTCCACGGCTTCACGCAGCCTGCGCCGAGGTTTGGAACCTCTTCCAAGGAGCGTTTCCGGCCGGCGACGGCGATCGCCAAACGCCTTCCATGCGGATGCGCAGCGAGATTAGTTATTAACCGATAAAATTAAATGCTATGGTAACAACAGCGAAACAAATCCTGTCGTTCTCGTTGACACAACTGACGACCGGTGGAAGCTGCGACTTCCATGAGAAAGTGAACGCATTGATCGTGAAGTACACACCCGCGGCATTGCATGTGGAGGAACTGGCGGAGAATTACGTGAAAGAGCAGGCGCAACTGGCCTCGATCGTCAACCGCTCGACCACCTACACCGCTACGCGCTACCTGCGGGAGGATGATAAGACGCGCGACGGCTACAACAGTGTGATCAATGGCGTGGCCCGTGCGCATCAGTACAACCCTATCGAGGAGAAACGCAAGGCAGCCTTCCTGTTGCTGGATCGGCTCGCTCCCTATGCGAACATCAATAAGCATCAGTATGCCAAGCAGACTGCCGAGGTAAATGGTATGTTGAAGATGCTGGAGGAGCCGGAGCTGAAAGCGGCGCTGAAGACGTTAGGTATTGAAAGCGAGGTAGAGGGACTACGCACAGCGAACGAGAAATTTGATGCTTCGCTATCAGCAAAAGCGGCTGAAGCAACGGATCGCCAAGCTCAAACCAGCGTGAAGACCGCCGATGTGGTGAACGCCGTGAACGGCACCTACCAAAGTATCGTGCAAGTGGTTAACGCATACGCGATCGCCCTGCCCACGGAGACGATCAACGCGTTTATCGACGAGTTGAACGGTGTCGTGACGGTCTATGCCGCTACCATCAACCGTCGCGGAACGGGGGGCTCCGCCGCTGCGGGGGATGGAACGATCCCTGATCCCGAGCCCGAGCCGGAACCGGAACCTGAGAATCCGGATGTAGTGTGATAGACGGCGTTAACCGCCTTTTGGTGCATAGATAAAACGAACCGCATAGCGATAGACTCTCTTAGTTTTCGCTATGCGGTTCGTTTTGTTTTCCCCGGGGGATTATTTCTTTATAAATCTATTCCATAATTATGTAACAGTTTGCGGCGGACAATTTGTATTTTTGCCCGCAAAATAGAATTACATACTATGGATCAATTCAGTTCATTAGTGTTTGAGATGTCGCCCTACCTGCTGTTGGGTTTCCTGTTAGCTGGTTTGATGCATGCGTTCATCCCCGGCAAGTTCTTTGGCAGTTACTTAGCTGGTGGTCGTTTCCGCTCGGTGGTGAATGCCGCCCTGTTCGGCATCCCCTTGCCGTTATGCTCTTGTGGGGTGATTCCTACCGCCATGTCGTTGCGCAAGGAGGGAGCTTCCCGGGGAGCGGTGGTGTCGTTTCTGATCGCTACGCCGCAGACGGGGGTGGACAGCATCATCGCCACCTATGGCTTGATGGGCTTGCCCTTTGCTTTGGTCAGACCGCTTGCCGCCTTGTGTACAGCGCTTTTGGGTGGCTTCATGGCTACGACGTTCGATGGAAGGGAGGATGTGAAAGAGAGTCATCAAGTAGCCAACGAGCAGAAAAATACCCGTTTCTGGCATCGCCTTATCGAAGCGCTTCGGTATGGATTTGTCGATATGATGCAAGACATTGGTCGTTGGTTGGTGCTTGGATTGCTGGTTGCCGCGCTGATCACCACCTGTGTCCCCACCGAGTGGTTTACGGTTTTCCAGGGTAACACCTGGGCCTCGATGCTGTTGGTGCTCTGCGTCTCCATACCGATGTATGTCTGTGCGACGGGTAGCATCCCCATTGCGGTGGCACTCATGCTGAAAGGGCTGACTCCGGGTGCGGCGCTCGTGCTGCTTATGGCGGGTCCTGCCTGCAATCTCGCCTCCATATTGGTGGTCCGAAAGGGATTAGGATGGCGATCCATGGTGATCTATTTGGCCTCCATCATTGTAGGCGCTGTGGCGTTTGGCTGCCTCATCGATTTCCTGCAATTCCAAGGAATGGTGGATTTCACCGGTCAGCTCATCGCGAAAGAGGCCTGCTGCATGCAGGAGGTTTCTTGGGTTTCCTGGGCATCCACTGTTTTGCTGGCGCTATTGCTTTTCCATGCGTTAGTGATTGATAAATTCAAGAAAAGACGAAACCATACGATTAATCCATCAGAGAATATGAAAGTATATCACATTGAAGGCATGAACTGCAACCATTGCCGCATGTCTGCTGAGAAAGCGATCTTGAGTGTAGAAGGAGTTACCACCGCTACGGTGTGTTTAGAGACGGGGGAGGCCCATGTGGAGGGCACCGCTTCTGACGAATCTATCCGCAAAGCGGTTGATGCCGTTGGGTTTAAATGCACCTACTAACATGAAGTGTCAGGGCATCATAGTAGCTATGGGGGTCGCAAACCTGCTGTTTGCCTCCCTGCCGTTGCGGGCACAGGTGGTGGAACCGGCGGATAGCCTCCTGCAGGGGCAAGCGCTGGAGGATGTCGTGGTCAAGGCGGCACGCAGCACCCGCTCCAGCGCAAGGGTGGAGAGCGTGGAGCTGATCGGGGAGAGCCAGCTGATTCGGGCGGCCTGTTGTAACCTCGGCGAGTCCTTCACGACCAACCCGTCGGTGGATGTGAGCTACAGCGATGCCGCTACCGGTGCCCGACAGATCAAGCTGTTGGGGCTTTCGGGCACCTATGTGCAGATGCTGACGGAGAATATCCCGAACCTTCGAGGGGCCTCCTTGCCCTACTCGTTGGGCTATGTGCCCGGCCCTTGGATGCAGTCGATACAGGTGAGCAAGGGAGCTTCGAGCGTGAAGAATGGCTATGAGAGCCTGACCGGGCAGATCAACATTGAATTCCTGAAGCCGCAGGCGACGGATGGTATTCGAGGCAATGCCTATTTGGACAGCGAGCGGAAACTGGAGCTGAACTTGGATGGCAGTGTGCATCTGAACGATCGCCTCTCAACCGGCACACTGCTCCATTTCGAGAATCGGCAGATGGATCATGACGGCAATGGAGATGGCTTCATGGATATGCCGAAGATTAGGCAATACAATGTGATGCACCGTTGGGCATACGTCTCGCCGATATGGATCAGCCAGTTGTCGATGAGATTGTTGCGGGATGAGCGGACAGGCGGACAGAGCGCGAAGCACAGCGCAGGCATGACGGAACCGCTCTACACCACTTTGGTAAAGACCAACCGTTACGAGGCACAATGGAAGAATGGCTTTACCCTCGATGCCGACCACAACACCTCGTTGGCCTTGATGCTGCACGGCTCCTGGCACGATGCTTGGAATACCTTCGGAGGCACGCAATACGACGTGACGCAGAAGAATGGCTATGCGCAGTTGATGTTTGAGACGGACGTGACGGAACAGCATAACCTCAGCGTAGGCGCGTCGCTCAATCACGATGCGTACGACGAGCGAGGTTCTCAGTCACTCTCTCCGCTGGGCAAGAGCAAGGAGACCACAGTGGGCCTTTATGCCCAATACACCTATAAGTTAGGCGACCAGCTGACCGTGATGCCGGGTCTGCGCTGGGATCACTCCTCGCAGTATGGCGGTTTCGTTACACCGCGTCTGCATGTGAAATATACGCCGTGGGAGCGGCTGACCCTTCGGGCCTCCGCAGGCAAAGGTTATCGCACGCCCCATGCGTTGGCAGAGAACACGTCGGCATTAGCGAGTGGCCGCACCGTCATGATCGATGCTGACCTGCAGCAAGAGGAGGCGTGGAACATGGGGCTTTCGGCGGCCTTCAACATCCCTGTCTTGGGCAAGCGATTGGAGCTCAACGCCGAGTATTATTATACGGACTTCATCCACCAGCTGCTGATCAACTACGACGGGGCACGGGGTGCGCATACGCTCACCTTTGAGAACCTTCAAGGGAAGAGTTACAGCCACACCTTCCAGGTGGATGCCACCTATCCCTTCTTCAGTGGCTTTACAGCGACTGGAGCCTTCCGTCTGAACGACGTGAAATGTACCTACGATGGGGTGTTGCGACAGAAGTACCTCACCTCTCGCTACAAGGGGCTGCTGACGCTCTCCTACAAGACGCCGTTGGAGTTGTGGCAGTTTGACGTGACAGGTCAGTTGAATGGCGGAGGCGAGTTGTACGACCGCACCACCTATCCGGCCTACTTTCAGCTGCAGGCGCAGGTGACCCGTGAGTTCCGCCACTTCAGCGTTTATGTCGGTGGAGAGAACCTCACCAACTACAAGATCAACAATCCTATACAATATGCACACCAGCCATGGTCATCCGCTTTCGATGCCACACAAATCTGGGGCCCCGTGACAGGTGCCATGGCCTATATCGGAATACGAATTAAATTTGAGAAATTATGAAGAAAGTACTATGCACAGCATTCCTCGCGATGCTTTCCGTCAGTGCCTTTTCGCAGACAAAGGCCGACACATTGGTAGTCACCACCACCCCGAAAATGCATTGTGAGGGGTGCGAGAACAAGATCAAGAGTAACATCCGCTTTGTGAAGGGCACCAAGCAGATTGAGACCTCCGTGCCCAATCAGACGGTGACCATCGTCTATGACGGCCGGAAGACGAAGTATGACGACTTCGTGGCCGCCTTCAAGAAGATTGGTTACGAGATCAAGAAGACCAAATGAATCTCTATATCAAAAACATGGTATGTCCTCGCTGCATCATGGCAGTGAGGAGCATACTTGTTGATGCGGGTCTTACGCCCACAGCGGTGGATCTGGGTGAGGCGGAAATCGTGGAGGAGCTGACGGCTCAACAGCTGGCCGCTCTCTCGGAGGCGTTGGCACAGATGGGCTTTGAGCTGCTTGATGATCCCCGTTCTCGGCTGGTCGAGCAGCTGCGCGTAGGCGTCATCGAATGGGTACGGATGGAGGGCACACGCCCCAAGCTATCCGATTACCTCAGTGCCCGTCTGCATAAGGACTACAGTCTGCTGAGCAAGCTGTTCAGCGAGGTGAAAGGCATCACCCTTGAGCGATATGCCATCCTTCACCGCATCGAGTATGCCAAGGAGCTACTGCGCTACAACCAGCAATCCACCAGTGAGATAGCCTATCGGTTGGGATATAGCTCACTGGCGCATTTCTCCGCCCAGTTCAAGCAGATCACCGGCATGACCCCCAAGATGATGCGGGCGAATCAGACCAACGACCGCATCCCTCTGTCAGAGATTTGAAGAATCCATCGCCTATTCGATGAGCAAACAAATACCATAATCATAGTAGATAAATGAAAGTACATCAGTTGATATTTAGTCCTACCGGAGGCACACGGCGTGTCTCTGCATCCCTCACTGCCGGCATCCAGGCGGAAGGTAATGAGGGTGAGATCGTCGATCTTTGTGTGAAACCAGCGCAGGTTGTGCAGCCTCAGCTGGATGAGCATGACCTGGTAGTCATCGCGATGCCGGTATTTGCCGGGCGTGTGCCTGCGTTAGCCATCGAGCGGTTAAGCGCGATAGAGAGCCATCAGGCCCGATGTGTGATCGTGGCCGTTTATGGCAACAGAGCCTACGATGATGCGCTGCTCGAATTGAAGGACGTAGCCACCGAACGGGGATTCCGGGTGATTGCGGCCGTAGGTGCGGTAGCGGAGCATAGCATCGTCAGGGAGTATGGGGCTGGTCGCCCTGATGCTGCGGATCAAAATGCGCTGCAAGCGTTTGGTGTGAAAATCGCCCAGAAGATAGCGAATGGCGATGAGACAGTGCCTGCCCTGCCAGGTAATCGTCCCTACAAGAAACCGATGGAGGGGCCACACCCGAAGGCCGACAAACACTGCAACGATTGCGCTCTTTGCGCCAAGGCATGTCCCGTGGGAGCGATCTCGATGGATAACCTCCGGCAGGTGGATAAGCAGAAATGTATCTCCTGCATGCGGTGTGTCGCCGTCTGTCCCTCACAGGCGAGAGGCATCGGTAAGATCATGCAGTTCATGATCGCGACCATGCTCAAGAAGCCCTGTGCGTCGAGGAAAGAGAATGAGCTGTTTATCTAAAGGGACCATCAGGAAAAGGTACCCTCATTTTGCCCATTCGTCGATTTTGTTTACCTTTGCGACATTAAACAACATGTAGTGTTCAGTCACGTAAGTCTAGTTGATTTAGGTGGCTGGACACTTTTTTTATTTACAAAAAGACCACAGAAAAAATGAGTAAAATGACAAAAACAGTGACAGCGACAATCCTTTCCATGTCGCTCCTTACGGTGATGGCTGCCGCGGCCATAGCACCGGCCATGGGCATCATCAGGCAACATTTCGCATCGGCCCCCGATATGCTGGTGCAGTTGATCATCAGCCTGCCGGCTTTGTTTATTATCTTGACCAACCTGCTGTTCCTCCCCATCAGCCGGGTGTTGCGGACGCGCGCCATTGCCATCATCGGCCTGGTACTCTATGTCGCTGCCGGTACCGGCTGCTTCTTCGTGGACAACATCCATCTGCTGTTGCTCATGCGTGCCCTGCTGGGAGTCAGCGTGGGGTTGATCATGCCCCTCTCCACCGGATTGCTCTCCTATTTCTATCCGCCCGAGGAGCAGGCCCGTCTCATGGGTCTCTCGGCGGCCATGAACCAGATGGGCGGTGTCGTGGGCACATTGCTGGCCGGCATGTTGGCCTCTATCGCATGGAACTACGCTTTTTTGGTGTATCTATTCGGCTTGATCGCCTTGGTGATGATCGTCTGCTGGCTACCCAATGAGAAGCTGGGCTCCTCCAACAAGCGAGGCAAGGTGTTCGAGCCCCGTCAGCTGCTCAAGTTCCATCCCTCGGTGATCGGTATGCTGCTGCTGACCATGGTGTTCTTCGTCTTCCCCACCAACTTTGCCATCATCACGAGCCGTCAGCTGCAGCTGGACACCACCGCCATCACGCTGATCATGGTCGCCCTCGACCTGTTGGCCTTCTTTGTCGGGTTGGTCTTCGGCCACTTGATGCACCGTTTCCGTACGAGCATCAAGTTCTTCCCGCCGATCGTGCTGATTATCGGATATGCTTTCTATGCCGAAGCGTCTAATGTGGCGATGCTGTTGATCGGCTCAGCCTTTATCGGCGTGGGCAATGGCATCGGTGTGCCCTACTTGCTGACCATTGCCTCCATCAAAGGCGGCAAGAACTCGGCTACGACCGTGATGCCCCTCCTTTCCGCCTCGCTCTATCTGGGGCAATTCATCTCGCCCATCCTCATCCTGCCGTTGGCGGAACTCCTTTTTGGCACCCACGATGTCACTGGTCCTTATCGGGTGGCAGTGCTCATCAGCCTGCTCTTCCTGCTGCAGGTCTGGATGACCCGCCGTTTCCAAAGCCTTCCACCGGAGGATTGAGTCGGCACCAGGCGTTCCCATCTGGGGAGAGTGTATCTGAAATGCGGGGACGGTATGTGCTTGCTGCTCCAAGTCCGGCAAGCACTCCGCTGTCGCTCCAACGCTTATTCGGTGGTTCCCTCAGTTGAGGTTTGCTCTATGGGTGTGTTTAGTATTGCAAAGGTAAGTACTATTATTTAAGATGCCATGTATACCTTAGTCCCTGCCAGAAAAAGCTTACATTTGTGCAACCATAAAAGAGATCATGCCATGGATACATGCTACACCTATTTCAGAGCGAAGGCTTTTGAGCTTCCCAAGCGGTTGATCACCTGTTATTTCTCTCGCTACAGCCAAGCGGGGGTGCATAATGTCCGTTTGCTAACGAAGGAGATGATCCCGCAGGAGCTGCTGCGTCACCCGGATTATGCCTCACTCACGGAAGAGTGCGACCTTCCAGCGGTGAACACCTCGTTCAACCAACCTACGGAAGGGTTTGACGCCATCCCGATCGACTTTTGCGATCCGGCGAACCAGCCCTACGTCTTGCGGTTCTACCTGCGAGGTTTCCTGAGCCGTTACAAGGCAGAACGTGGCATCTATAAAGTCAAAGAGGATTGGCCGAACCAGACGGTGGTGCTCTTCCGCAGTGCATCGAGTAGAAAGCCTTTCCGGCTGCACTTGGAGCTGCGGCGTGATGATCCAACGCATATCTTCCTCACGCTCGGCGGCCCTCAGCCTGCAGACTATTATTATGATGATTATTATCGAGGGAGCTTCGAGCAGCCTATTTTTCATTATGGAGTTCCTACCGAAACAGATAAGAATAAGGCGTTCCAAGAACAACACCTCGACTATGAGACGCTGAATGCCATCATCAAGCTCCTCACGCTGGAACCGCTGTTCCCGGAGCGGAAGGACGCACTGCATTTGCGATTGGATCTGGGGCCGATTTACGACCTGATCAATCTCCCTATCCCTACGAATGAGCGGTTGAAGCACATCAAGGAAATGAAAGCGAAAACCGTTGCGCTGGAGGATTACCAGGTCCAACGCTCCCCTCACTATGAGCTGGTGTGCGACGAAGGGCTGTTCTTCACGCAAGGACTGAAATTCTGCAAGGAGGCCATACGTCTGGCGATTGATCTGCTGATCGAGAACGGGAATCGGCTCCTTACGGAATATAAGGACTCAACGGACTGCACTGCGGTCAAAGATGGGTTAGTGAAGGATCTGTTTGAACTCACCCAGCAAGTCGGAGAGCAGTTGACCGAATTGGATCCCAAAGGTTTGCTGTGGCTTGCTGTTTGCACTAAGCAGGATAGCAGCCTCAATGAGAACCGCGTCCAGTCTGAGCAGGTGGTCCTGTTGCGTAATGCCTTGGTGGAGTTGGAGCGTTGCTGGAAAGAGCTGGAGCTGCATCCGGCATTCGAGCGGAAAGAGCGCATCTCGGATACGGCCCTCCGTGAGGTAGGCCACAGATGGGATAGCGACAAATTGTGCTTGAAGCGCATAGTGGAGGAGGATCACTCGGCTACCAGTTGCTTCTGTTATAGGGGAGATGTAACAGCTGCTTCAGAGAAAGTGCATGAATTGTGTATCAAATATAAACTGATTACTAAAGACACCTCCATTGGGCAAATTAAAGCGCTCTTTAGTGGAAAGGAGACGGACATTACAATTCAATGGCTCGGAGGAAAAGGACTGTTGGCTTATCTGTTTCGTCAATTAAATAGCTGTAAATTTATCAGTACATATCCTGACACTCTGGATTGTTGGCAAGTCATTTCGGCACGCTTTCTCGATAAGAAAGGAGAATGCATGAAAGATCTTCGTAACTTTAAAAACCCTACTGGCAAAGACAACATAGTTGAGGATATTGTGAAGGTTTTCAACCTGAACGCAAAACAGTAGTGTAATTTTGTTGCGTTTTACTACGCAACAAAATTATTTCTCCTTGTTTTTTGTCGCTATACCCTTAAAGCATATTTCATTCCTTCCAAACGAATTTACTATGCTATCGCCGTAGTATTTTCAGTAACTTTTTGGCTATACCTTGCGCCCATAATCAGTAAAAAAACGAAGATTATGGGAAAGAAAACAAGTAAAAAAATCGTATGGATCAAGCTGCCGGTCAACCTGATGGATGACGCACGGATAGCGGAGTTAGTGGCTAAACGCAGAATTGGGGGCTTTGGCGTTTATATCGCCATCCTGATGGAACTCTATCGTCGCCCCTCCATGTGCCTGACATTGACGCAGGCCAAGGCAATCAAGGTGCATGGCGCCTCCCCTACCACGGTAAAGGCGGTGGTGAATGATCCGAACCTGTTCAACATAGACGCTGATGGACATGTACGCTCGATGATTGATTTCGTCGGGCTGGAAGAGGGTGAGCAAAGTTGCACCAAATCGCAAAATGGTGAAACAAATAACGATTTTGACCGCCTTCCAGCGCCCGCGCGTATATATAGTATAGAGAAAGAGAGAGAGGAAGAGCTTCTCCTAAAAGCGGCCGACGCTCCTGACCTGCTTGACCAGCTGCGGCCGGACGATCCGTGGGCGGAGGCGGTGATGATGCGCAGTGGGTTCAGTGGCTTGTTGGCTCGCCACTGGGCGGAGGCGATCCGGCAGTTTCGGCTGCACGCCGAGGCCAACGACAACTTGCGGGGCATTCGCTCGCTGCGGGAGGCGAAGCAGTATTTCAGTAGCTACACCACGCACCCTGTCACCGGCCCTGCGCTGCGCAAGGCGTTGGAGGCGCACGAGGCCAGACACCCCGAAGCGAATCCCTATCGCTTTGAGGACAAGGGGAGCTGTCCCGGCCATCGCCGCTATCACGGCATCCCCCTGCCTAATG
Organism: Parabacteroides distasonis; assembly: GCA_021531385.1. Classification (GTDB taxonomy): domain Bacteria; phylum Bacteroidota; class Bacteroidia; order Bacteroidales; family Tannerellaceae; genus Parabacteroides; species Parabacteroides distasonis_C. Next base: position 61,983 of record JAFBIR010000010.1, read on the forward strand.
AGGCACCTCCTCGCCCCGACGAGCGGGCGGATTGGGACTTCGATGCGCAGTGCTGGATACTACTTAACAATTAGGAATGAGGAATTAGGAGTTAGGAATTAGGAGTTAGGAATGAGGAATTATTTATTTTAAATCAAATAGTTATGATAGATACGAAGAAATATGATTTGAGTTTTTATGGCATCTCTTTGCAAAAGGCCAAGGTGGTAAATGGTCAGAACGCTATCCGTGCGTATTGCCCGAAGTGTCACGAGAGCCGCAGGAACGTGCATAAGAAGGAGCGGGAGCTCTACGTGAACCTCGACAATGGTTGCTGCCACTGCCACAACTGTGGGGCGGACTGGCGCATGGACACGAGGGAGTATCAGGAGCGGAAGGCACAGGCGGAGCAGTTGGCCCGCCGCCCCTCGACCTATACCCGCCCCAAGCCGGCGGCGGAGCCTCGCTATGCCGATCGGTTCAGCGAGAAGTTGCGTAGCTACCTCTGCGAGACCCGTCAGCTGAGCCTCGACGTGCTGCGTGAGCTGTTGGTGACGGAGGAGAAGTGTTTCATGCCGCAGTCGGGCCGGGAGGAGGATTGCGTGGTGTTCAACTACTACGAGCAGGGAGTGTTGATCAACCGCAAGTATCGCAGCGGGCGGAAACATTTCAAGATGGAGAAGGGGGCGGAGCTGATCCCCTACAACCTCGACAGCTGCTTGAATGAGCTGGAGGTGATCATCACCGAGGGGGAGATCGACGTGCTGTCGCTGCTGACCGTCGGATTCAAGAGCGTGGTGAGCCTACCGAGCGGAGCGAATGGCAACACCGACTTCTTGAACCGGGTGTATGACTTCTACTTCGGGGATAAGACGTGGATCTTGATCGCTACCGACATGGACGCACCGGGTGTGAAATGCGCTGAGGAGTTGGTGCGCCGCTTCGGGCCGGAGCGTTGCAAGCGGGTCTGTTTCAGCGAGGGCTGCAAGGACGCGAATGAGGAGTTGGTGAAAAAGGGGGCGGAGAGCCTGCGGCAACGCATCGCCGAGGCGCAACCGGTGCCGCTGCAAGACATCCGCACGGTGGAATCGTTTGAGGAGGAGCTGGATGCGTTCTACCAGAATGGTCCGCAATCGGGCGTGCCGACTGGCTGGAAGAACTTCGATCGGATCGTCAGCTTCGCCACGGGGCAGTTGGCGCTGATCACCGGGCGTACGAATGATGGCAAGAGCGAGTGGCTCGACGAGTTGGTGCTGCGTCTCCTGCTCCGCACGGATTGGAACGTGGGCTACTGGAGCCCCGAGAACACGCTGATGGATCACGCCCGCAAGCTGATCGAGAAGCTGGCGGATCGCTCGTTCGATAATCGCAAGCAGTTGGGCGTTTCGCAGGGGCAGTTTCTCCGCTGCAAGCAGTTCATGCGGGAGCGGATGAACTGGATCGACCTTCCCTTCAGCGAGCAGCGGTTGGCTACGTTGCAGGCCCGTGCCCTCACCTTGGTGCGCAAGATGGGCATCCGGATGCTGGTGCTCGATCCCTACAACTTCATCCTGAAGGAGAACAACGCCCAGCGGTCAGAGAACGCCTGGGACAGCTACGTGATCGGGTCGTTGCGTGATTTCGCCATCCAAAACAACCTCTTGATCTTCCTTGTGGCGCATCCCCGCAAGGTGGAGATGATGCTCGACGGCCGCAAACGGCGCATCACCTTGGAGGACATCTCCGGCACCGCCGACTTCGGCAACAAGGCCGATTACGTCTTCTGTGTCGATCGAGACGATGAGCATGGCCTCGTGACCCTCTCGGTCGATAAGGTGCGCCGCAAGCAGTATGGCTCTAAAGGCAAGCAGGCCTTTTTCGTCTATAAGGCAGTCAGTGGCCGTTACTGCCCCTGTGAACGGGATGAGGAGCACAACCCGGTGAACACCGATTGGTCGAGCGACAGCGGCTTCTGGTTGAAGGAGCTCGATCTCTTCGGGAATGAGGTATAAACAGATCGCATCTAAATAATTGGTTCTTATGGATATAGCAGATAAACCATTCAAGATCAGGGCGTATAGCAAGAAGGAATTGGCCTTTTGCTATTTCCCCACCTCCACGCACGATACCGCCGTGCATCACCTGAATGCCTGGCTCAAGCGTTGCGCCCCACTCTGGGCTGAGTTGGAGGCCACTGGCTACAACAAGCACACGAAGTGTTTCACGCCCCTCCAAGTACGTCTTATCGTGAAGCATCTGGGGGATCCTTGATCCCTCCCCTCAAGGAGCCTGCAACGTCAGGGGTTATTCACACGTTCCCTCACGCAATGCGGCCAAGGGGAAGATCAAGTCCCAGTTCTTTCCCCAAACAATATTCCCCATCTCCAATCTGAATTTCTTGAACTTACGTTCATCCAAATAGGCGTTATACTGGGGATGGGGATGTTTCTTGATAAACGCACCCACATCGACAGTCTGCACGGCTCCATCGTTGAAATGCAATTGAACGCTCAATGGAGCCACATAGGTAGCGGATTCAATTTTTAGGTTCATAGCTTCTTTGTAATTCTCGTTGAACGAACTCTTTTCTTGTAGATGAAAAAGTTCATTGGATGCTGGCTAATTCGCCATTCTGCAACAGAATCTCGAACACGGCCTCCTTCCCATCCCTCATGACATGAACATGTATGGGTTCATGCTCATTGGAATAGAACAAGAATATCAAACCAAAATATTCAAATATCTTAGGCATATCAACTAACTTACAAGGTGATAGAATGATCTAACGCAAAGAAACAATATTATTTGTGAATCTCCAAATAATCCCTCAAAATCCTGTGGAATCGGGAGGGATCGGGTGGAAACCTACGGTGGGAAGAAATGACGGAAGTAATTTTGCGTCAAAGAAATAAAGCATGCGAGGCGCCACTTCGCCAGTTAGGAAAAAATTTCTCTCCAGTTAGGGAAATCTCCCGCCCTAACTACACAGAGAATAGGGAGTAACAGCGATTTATCACGCATGCCAACCGCCAAGGGATAGCGACTCAGGATGTCTTGCGGCGAAAGTTTTGATTGACAACCCACGGGTTAGCCGCCTCCCACAGCGCCCGTGGTCCACCTGAGTCACTGAGGGAATCAACTGCATGGGAATAAACCTGAAAGCAAAAGAGGTATTGATCCAAATCGGGAAGTACGCAGGCACCTATCGCTATGTGCTGTCGCCCGTGATTTACAACAAGCTGAGCGCCTCAAAGGTGATCCAAGAGGCAGCGGTCCGCTCGAACATCAACCGAGGAGTGCTCAATGCCGCCTGGGATGCGATCGGCTCCGTGATCCAGACGTGGGCTACGGAGGGGCACTCCGTGGCGATCCCCGGGTTGGGCACGATGCGTTTCGGCGTGAAGGCGGCCTCGGCCAGTACGGTGGAGAAGGTCTCGTCAGATCTGATCACCGCCCGCAAGGTGATCTTCACTCCTTCCGTGGATATCAAGAACGAGCTGCGCACCACAAGTGTCAGCATCGCCTGCTACGATCGGGATGGCAAGCTGATCAAGACCGTCAACTCCGCCGGCGACAAGATGGGCGATTTCGAGGTGGAGCTGCTGGCGAGCCCGGAGAATAGCGGCACTTTCGAAGGAGCGGGTTTCTACAACGAGAATGAGATGGTGGTTGTCAAGGCGATTCCTGCCTCCGGCTATCAGTTCGTGAAGTGGGACGATGACGTAACCGACGCTGAGCGTACCCTCACCATTACCGAGGATATCAGCTTGGTGGCCACCTTCAAGGTCTCTGATCCGCCTGTTGAGCCGGAGAATCCGGATGTAGTATAATGGATGTTTAATGTTTAAAATGTATAGTGTATGAAGAAGTCAATCTGGGGAACGGTCCTCAAAGTGATTATTGCGGTGGCCACGGCCATCGCCGGTGCGTTAGGGATTAGCGCTTGTGTATGATGAAAAAAGACCCCGGCTCTGGTTGGAGCCGAGGCTTTTTATGATTGCCACTTGGCGCATCTGTTCTTGCACATCAAAGCCTTAGCCTTGTTGAAGAACACCTCAGAGTAGCGGAACATCACCGGCCACGCAGCAATGGATCGCTGATCGCTCATTTTTTTGGGAAAAATTGTAACGTTTCCATGCGTTGATACGTCTTATAGGCAAATAACAAAAGGAACGGGCGAGGCCAACCTGTTTTCGTAGAGATGTTGCGCTACATCTCTGCCCAAAAATGAAATGAATATGTTACGGAAAATAGTCTTAGGGGCTATGCTGCTGGGCGGCATGGCAGTGGGCGCTATCGCTCAAAATTTGGTGATCAAAGGCAGTGTGCGTGAGGCGGAGAGCCAGACGCAGGTGGAGTTTGCCAACGTGGTGCTACAAACGATGGATTCCGCTTTCGTGGCGGGGGCGACAACCGATGCGCAGGGAAATTTCAGCTTAGGGAAACTGAGCAGGGGCGATTATCGCTTAGTGATCTCTTGTATCGGCTATCAACCGACGATACTCGACTTGAAGGGATTTGAACGCACGACGGATGTCGGGGAGATCCTGCTCGGCGAGGATGCGGTCGCCTTGTCCGGGGTGACGGTCAGTGGCTCTGCCCAGACCACTCGTTCGGACCGGAAGTTGGTCTTCCCTTCCGAGCGGCAGGTGAAAGCTTCCCGCAATGGCATCGAGCTGCTGCAACAGCTGATGTTGCCCCGCATTCAGGTGGATCCGCTGAATAATGCCATCAAGATGGTGGGTAATGGCACCGTGCAGTTGCGCATCAATGGTGTGAAGGTGGAGCAACAGGAGATCCAGGCCTTGCAGCCAGCGGATATTATCCGTATTGAGTATCATGACGATCCGAGCTTGCGCTATGGCGAGGTGGATGCGGTGTTGGATTACATCGTGCGCCGGCCGGAGACAGGCGGTAGCTTCGGGTTGGATTCCCGTCAGAGTGTCAATCGGATGTGGGGCGAGCACAACGTTCAAGCCAAGGTGAACCATAAACGGTCGGAATGGAATGCCAGCTATCGTTTCGGCCCCCGTGACTTCTATGGCTCCTATCGGGACAACCGGGAACATTTCGAGTTGGCCAATGGGCAGACGGTGGATCGTATCGAGGAGGGCGTGCCCAGCCACATGGAGATGTACATGCACAACGCACACTTGACCTACAACTACCAGGAGGCGGAGAAGCAGTTCTTCAATGCCACCCTGCGTTACTGGGGCAATCGCATTCCGCACTATGACTATCGAGGCATCTTGCGCAACAGTGCCGACCCGACCGATTATGTCTATATGATCGACTTGACCCCTGAGAGCTCTCATTCGCCCGCTTTGGATCTCTACTACCAGCGCACCTTGCCAAAGGATCAACTCTTGGTGTTCAATGTGGTGGGTACCTATATCGGTACGGATAGCCGACGCACCTATCAAGAGCAGCGAGGCGATCTGTTGCTGACGGACATCAACAATCAGGTGGAGGGCCGGAAGTATTCGTTGATCGGCGAGGCGATCTATGAGAAGGCATTCGCTAACGGGCTGCGTCTCAGTGCGGGCTTGAACCATACGCATTCTTTTTCCGATAACACCTATCGCAATGGACACGCCTATGAGACCCACCTGACGCAGATGAGCAGTTCCGCCTATGGTGAGTTGAAAGGTAAACTGAATAAGCTGGATTACACCGTGGGGCTCTCCCTGCTCCGTTCTGCTTATGACCAGCGAGATGGCTTGTCGGAGGCCAAATACAACCTCAACTCCCGTCTCACGCTTTTCTATCACCTGCCCGGTGAGCAGAGCCTTCGTTTCCAGGGACGTATTCGCAGCAATGCCCCCTCGTTGAGCCAGTTGAGTGCGGTGGAACAGGCGATTGACTCCATCCAGATCCAGCGAGGCAATCCCGATCTGCATTATTACATGGACTATCGGGCGCAGTTGAACTACTCGCTGAAAAAGGGACTCTTCTATGTCGATCTGTTGAACGTCTATCAGTATCAGCCGAAGGCGATTATGGACGAGAAGCGACAGGAGGGCAACCGCATCGTGCAGACGTGGGACAATCAGAAGCGTGCGCAGGCGTTTTTCTCCACGGCTACCCTGCGGGTCGGGCCGATCAAGGATATGCTGCAGTTTTCCTTGGCTGGGGGTGTACGCCATTTCATCACCCATGGCAATGCCTATACGCACCGCTACACCAACTGGTGGTATTCGGGAGATGTCTCGCTGACCTGGAAACAGCTCTCTTTTATGTACAGCATATCGAGTAACGTGAACAGTTTCTGGGGTGAGACCATGAGCGGTGGCGAGAACTTCCAATATGCCCAGTTGAGCTATCGGGTCAAGCAGGTTACCTTAGGCCTCTTTGCCATCAATCCCTTCGTCAACAACTGGAAGCAAGAGACAGAGAACTGGAACCGCTTCGCCTCCTATCACCGTACCAACCATATCAAGGAGGCAACGAACGTGATCGGCATCGCGCTGAGCTATAATTTCTCTTTCGGTCGTTCCCTCAAGTCCGCCCAAAAACGGGTGAACAACTCCGATAGCGATTCGGGTGTGATGAATGCGGGGAAGTGAGAAATTCTTCTTACTTTTGCAGACATGAAGAAGGAAAGTAAAGAAGCTATCTTATTTGAGATCGGAAAGTTTTTGATTGACATTGCTAAATTGGTGTTTGGAGGAGTTATACTTGCTGGCATCATGAAGTATGAGAATATCAATCAATGGTTACTTTTCGGTCTCGGTGGAAGTGTGGTCTTGGCTTGCTTTTCTGCGGGAGCGATATTAACGGCTTTATTCAAAAAAAAGGAGGTATAATAATGGGATTGATTGTATTTTTATGTGTTGTCGGCCTGTTAGCAGCAGGTATTGGCATTTGGGGTGCTATCCAGCTCCACAATGAGGGATCACGTGGGTGATTTAGCGCTGACCACCTCCATCCAGATCCCCAAACCTCCGTTTGGGATCAGCTATGCCGATCGCATCGTGCTGATGGGCTCTTGCTTTGCGGAGCACATCGGTGAGCGATTGGCGAACGATAAGTTCCGGGTGGATAACAATCCGTTCGGTACGCTCTATAACCCCGCTTCCATTGCGGAAGGATTGCGTCGGCTGTTACGACCGGAGCCACTTTCCGCTTCCGACCTGTTTGCGCATGAGGGGAGCTACCACAGTTTTGCCTATCACAGTCGGTTCTCCGCCCCGACTGCGGAGGAGGCGCTGCGGCAGATGAACGAGCGGCTGCTCCGCTCGGCGGAACAGTTGCGGAATGCCTCCCGATTGATCTTGACCTGGGGCACTGCCTATGTCTATCGCTGGAGGAGTGACGGGCACATCGTGGCTAACTGCCATAAGCTGCCTGAGCAACGATTTGTGCGAGAGCGATTGAGCGTTGAGGCGATCGTAGAGGAGTGGCGCCTGCTACTCACGGAGCTGTGGAGCCAGTGCCCCCACCTCAAACTGATTTGTACGGTAAGCCCTATCCGGCATTGGAAGGATGGAGCACACGCCAATCAACTGAGCAAGGCGACCCTCTTGTTGGCTTTGGATGCGTTGCAGGCGGAGTTCCCGGATCGGATTAGCTATTTCCCCGCCTACGAGATCCTGCTGGATGAGTTGCGTGACTATCGTTTTTATGCGGATGACATGTTGCATCCCTCTCCCTTGGCGATTGACTATATCGCTGAAGGCTTTGCCCAAACCTACTTTGACCCGGAGACGCAGAAGGCCCGTCAAGCGTGGGATAAACTGCGCAAAGCGATTGCCCATCGACCCTTACAACCCGAAAGCGAGGCGTATCGTCAATTTATTACACAAACTTTGTTAAAGCTGGAACAGCTTAAAACGAAAATGCCTTTCTTTGATATTTCAAAAGAAATAGAAACATTGACTGCTAAACTACGTTGAAGCATGGAATACGCAATTAAAGAGGTTGCCCAGATTATAGGTGCCTCTACGCAAACATTGCATGACGGCACGATCAGTTTATTACTGACAGATAGTCGTCGCCTCTCTTTCCCGGAGCAAAGTCTGTTCTTTGCCTTGGTCACTAAGACCAACAACGGGCATCGTTTCATTCAAGATCTTTATCAATTGCGGGTACGCAACTTCGTGGTGAGCGAGTTGCGTCCGGAGTTCGCCCGTATGCCAGAGGCCAACTTCTTGTTGGTGAAGGACACGCTGCGTGCCTTGCAACGATTGGCCACTTACCACCGGAAACGTTTCCACATCCCGGTGATTGGTATTACGGGAAGCAACGGCAAGACCATTGTGAAGGAGTTTCTTTATCAGTTGTTGCACAACGAGTTCAATGTGGTCCGTTCGCCTCGCAGCTACAACTCCCAGTTGGGTGTTCCTCTTTCTGTTTGGCAGATGAACGAGAAGCATACGTTGGGCATCTTCGAGGCTGGTATCTCGCAGCCGGATGAGATGGAGCGATTGCAGCCGATTATCGCACCGACCATTGGTGTGATTACCAATATCGGTGAGGCGCATCAAGAAAATTTCATCTCCACCACACAAAAGTGTATGGAGAAGCTGATGCTTTTCAACGAGTGTGAAGCGATTATCTATGATGGCGATGATCTCTTCATCGCTAATTGTATCGAGTCAGCCTGTCTTTCGCACAAGGCGATCGCATGGAGCCGGACAGACTCGGAGGCCCCTCTATTCATCGAGCAGATCGAGAAACAGGCGCAACAAACCGTGATCCGTTGTACGTTGCTTGGGTTTAACCAGACCGTGGTCATTCCCTTTACCGATGATGCCTCGATTGAGAATGTCATTCATTGCTTGGCGGTGATGCTCTATTTGAAGCCCACCAGCGCCAGCGATGTCTCTAAGTTTGCGCACTTGGAGCCCGTGGATATGCGCCTTGACGTGAAGCAGGGCATCAATAACTGCTTGTTGATCAACGATACCTATAATTCCGACATCAATTCGCTCGACATTGCGCTCGACTTCCAGCAGAGCCGTCGCATGGGGCAGAACATGAAGACCACCCTGATTCTTTCAGATATTCTGCAATCCGGCACCTTACCCAAGTCATTGTATAAGAAGGTGGCCGATCTGGTGCGTCGCAAAGGGGTGGATCGCTTGATTGGTATTGGCCGTGACTTGAAGGAATATGCCGGGGTATTTAACATGGAGAAATCCTTCTACCTGACGACCGATGAGTTTATCCAATCGCCGGAGTTCCGTTCCTTCAAGCAGGAGCTGATCTTGTTGAAAGGCTCTCGTCGTTTCCATTTCGAGCGCATTTCGGAGCTGTTGGAGAAGAAGGTGCATGAGACGATCTTGGAGGTTAACCTGGATGCGATTGTCCATAACTTCAACTTCTACCGCTCCAAGCTTAAGCCGGAGACGAAGATGGTCTGCATGGTGAAGGCCTCGGGATATGGCGTTGGTGCGGTGGAGCTGGCCAAGACCTTACAAGCGCATCGCTGTGACTATTTAGCGGTAGCGGTGGCTGATGAGGGGGCAGACCTGCGTAAGGAGGGCATCTCCATTCCCATTATCGTGATGAACCCAGAGTTTAGCAGTTTCAATGTGCTCTTCGAGAACCATTTGGAGCCGGAGGTTTATAGCTTCCGTTTGCTGGATGCGTTGATTCGAGAGACGGAGCGTCGGGGCATCACTGCCTATCCGATTCATATCAAGATAGATACTGGCATGCACCGCTTAGGCTTCCAACCGAGTGATGTGCCGGCACTTTGTCAACGCTTGAAGGGACAGACCGGTGTGATGGCTCGCTCCATCTTCTCCCATTTGGCCGGAAGTGACTCTTTCCTCTTCGATGATTTCACGAAGCATCAGTTGGAGCTGTTTACGGAGGCAGCGGCTGAGTTAGAGCGAGGGTTAGAGCATAAGGTGATTAAGCATATCCTCAATTCAGCGGGTATCGAGCGTTTTGCCAAGTATCAAATGGATATGGTTCGCTTGGGTATCGGCCTGTATGGGGTCAGTGCCTCTGGCCAGCGAGGTTTGCAGAATGTCAGCACCTTGAAGACCACGATCTTGCAGATTCAACAGGTGCCGGCAGGTGATTCAATCGGATATAGTCGTAAGAGTTATGTGAATCGTGATTCTCGCATTGCGATCATTCCGATCGGCTATGCGGATGGCTTGGATCGCCATTTCAGCAACGGCGGTGGTGAAGTGGTGATTCGGGGTAAACGTTGTCCCATCATTGGCAATATCTGTATGGATGCCTGCATGGTGGATGTGACCGATAGCGAGGCGCAAGAGGGTGATAGTGTGATCCTCTTCGGTGATGAGCTGCCCGTCACAGAGTTGGCAGACCGCTTGAAAACGATTCCCTATGAGATCTTGACCTCTGTCTCTCCCCGCGTGAAACGAATCTATTACCAAGAGTAACGTACTGCAACGAAATCAAAGGGCTTATGCTAATAAAGATATATCCAGAGAATCCGAATCAAAAAGAGATCGACAAGGTCGTTAACGTCTTGCAGGACGGTGGCCTTGTCATCTATCCTACTGATACTGTGTATGCGATTGGTTGTGATGCGTTGAATGTGCGGGCGGTCGAGCGTATCTGTCAGATTAAGGGCGTCAATCCGCAGAAGAGCAACCTATCTATCATCTGTTACGACCTTTCCAACATCAGCGAGTACGCCAAGGTCAGCAATGCGGCTTTCAAATTGATGAAGAAGCATCTGCCTGGCCCTTTTACCTTTATCTTGCCCACCAGCAGCGAGTTGCCGAAGATCTACAAAAACCGAAAGGAGGTGGGTATTCGTGTGCCGGATAACAACATCATTCGTACCTTGGTGCAGGCGTTAGGCAATCCCATCCTCACCATGTCCATACACGATGAGGATGAGTTGATTGAATATGCTACGGATCCGGAATTGATCCACGAGAAATATGATCGGCTGGTGGATATAGTGATCGATGGCGGTTACGGTGAGACCGAGCCCTCCACGGTGGTCGATTGCACGACCGACGATTTCACGATCCTTCGCCAAGGGAAAGGCGAATTGTAATCCACGATACTATTGCAGCAGGTCAATCAGTGCTTTAGCCATGGCCTGCACACCCGTTGCCCAGCTATCCGCAAATTGCGGGGCAAAGCACTCATTATGCAGTTGGGGCAGTAGTTTGCCTGCTTGGGTTGCCTCTTGCAGCTTTTCCGGATTGGCCACGCCTAACCAAAAGATCATTGTGCGCACCTGCTCCGGTGTCTGGCTGTAATAGGCGAAATCTTCTGAGACAGGAGAGGGGGCAGCCTCAATCAGGTGCTCATCGCCCAAGATGTCTCGCATCGACTGGCTAACAGCCTCTGCCAAAGGAGTATCATTGATTACCGGTGAGGCAATTTGCAGCGGCTTGATCTCCGGCATCCGCTCCTCCGGCACCCCATTCGAAACTGCGATGCCTTGGCAAATCTCACGGATGCGCTTGTCGATCAGTTTCTGTACCTCCATATCATAGAAACGGGTCGTTAACTGGAGCGTAGCCTCATCGGGAATGATGTTCCATACCTTGCCCGCATGGAATGAACCCACAGTAACCACTGAGGGAGCCAACGGACTGACGGAACGGCTGGGGATGGTTTGGAATTGCATGACCGCTTCTGAAGCCATGACAATCGGGTCAATACCGGTATTGGGCTTTGCGCCATGCGCTCCGACACCCCGGAAGGTAATGTCATAGTTGAGCAGGCCAGCGAAGGTCTCTTTCAACGAATAGCCCACACTCCCTGCCGGATATTCCGGGCTGACGTGGTAAGCCAAGATGTAATCGGGGCAGGGGAAACGACTGAACAGCCCATCTTTGATCATCGCCTGTGCTCCATAGTTCTGCTCCTCTGCCGGTTGACCAATGGCGATCAAGGTGCCTTTCCAATGTGATTTGAAGGTGGCCAATGTCTCCAACGTGCCTAACCAAACGCTCATGTGCATATCATGGCCGCAAGCGTGGAACACATCCGCTGTCTGGTTTGCGTAGGGGAGACCGGTTGCCTCTTGGATTGGCAAAGCATCCATATCGGTACGAAGGGCAATCGTCGGTCCCTCGCCGTTACGCAACAGGCCGACAACACCATAGCCGCCCACCTTTTCTGTCACCTCAAAGCCTAACTCCCGTAACTTGTCGGCTAGGAGGGCGGAGGTACGCTCCTCCTGTTTGGACAATTCCGGATGTTTGTGCAGGTCTTGGTAAAGCGCTTCATACTTCGCCTCCTGCTTCTTGACTGCCTCTACAAGGAGGCTGTTCTTGATTTTTGCCTGGGTGGTGATCACTGCGCAGCAGCAAATCGCCACGAGAATACCTAAACGTTTCATCTTATCTGACTTAAATCTATACAGTCTATTTAGTGGGCTTTCCAGCCAGCTTATCTACCACGATGGCGATAGCCCCATCTCCGGTGACGTTGCAAGCGGTGCCGAAGCTGTCCATGGCGATGTAGAGGGCGATCATCAACGCTTGCAGCGTGTCGTCGAAGCCCAACATGCTCTCTAACACACCCAAAGCAGCCATGATGGCTCCACCCGGTACACCCGGTGCCGCTACCATCGTGATACCCAACATCAAGATGAAACCGGCAAAGTTGGAGAACTCAATGGGAGCACCAGACATGATCAGAATAGCCATGGCGCAAGCCACGATCTTCATCGTGCTACCGGCCAAGTGGATGGTGGCGCAAAGGGGTACGGTGAAGATGGCGATGTTTTCGCGTACGCCATTCTTCACGGCTTGCGCCAACGTAACGGGAATGGTCGCTGCCGAAGACTGTGTGCCCAAAGCGGTGGCATAGGCCGGCAACATATTGCGCAACAGACGCAACGGATTCTTGTGAGCCGCCAATCCGGCGATGGAGAATTGGAGCAGCAACAACAAGACATGCAGTACGAAGATCACGGCGATTACCTTGATAAACATGTTGATGATGCTGGCTACCTGCCCGCTGACGGTCATGTTGAGGAAAATACCGAAGATATGCAGGGGCAGCAATGGGATGATCACGGCCTCGATCAGCTTCGTGATGATCTCTTTAAAGTCGGCGAAGGCACCATGCAGGGTTTGACCTTGGATATGCGAAAGCCCTAATCCAACGACAAACGAGAGAATCAGGGCGGTCATCACACCCATCAAAGGGGGCATGGCCACCTGGAAATAGGCGGTCAGCATCGCATTTTCCGGATTGTCTAAAGCTGTCAGTTCCGTATGGGTCGGCAAAATACTGGGGAAGATGGCAGCTCCACTAAAGAAGGTGAAGAATCCGGAGAAGATGGTCGATCCGTAGGCAATTAAAGCGGTTAGTAAAAGTAATCTACCGGCACCTTTCCCTAAATCGCCAATGGCAGGTACCACTAAACCGACGATAATCAACGGGATGGAAAACGAGAGGAACTCGCCAAAGAGAGCGTTAAAGGTGACAAAGATACGGGCGATTCCGTTCGGAAGGAACTGCCCAAACAAGATGCCAGCAGCGATTGCGATGACAACTTTACCGAGTAATGAAATCCGGATTCTCTTCATGATGCTGTTTTATTTTGTAGCCGATAGCGGCCATGGTTATACTCATTAACGGACTGATTAGGTTGAAGAAACAATAGGGCAGGTAAGTCAATGTGGCTACGCCCAAGATGGTTGCCTGTGTCATACCGCAGGTGTTCCAAGGCACCAATACGGAGGTGACGGTCACGGAATCCTCCGTGGTACGGCTCAACAGGCGACTCTCATAGCCTTTCTGCCGGTAAATATCCTTGAACATGTTGCCTGTTAAGATGATGGAGATGTATTGATCGGCCGTGACGATATTGAGGAAAAGGCCGGAGCAAACGGTGGAGGTGATCATGCCGACACGCCGTTTCATGAAACGCAGGAAGACGGAGGTCAAGCTCTCCAACATACCGCTGGCTGTCATGGCTCCACCAAAACACATGGCGCAGATAATCAACCAAATCGTATTCATCATACCGGCCATACCTCGGGTAGCGACCAAGTCGTTCAGAGCGGCGTTGCCAGTCTCGATCTGCGTACTGCCGTAGAAGGTCATAAATAGGCCTCTGAACAGGGAGGAATCCTCGGGAGCGGCGCTGCTGGCTACCTCTATCAGTAAGTTCGGTTGGAAAAACAGGGCGAAAAAACCGGCCAAGCCGGCGGAGATGAAAAGCGTAATGAGTGAGGGAACCTTCTTGGCGATCAAGATGCCTGTCACGAGCGGAACGATCAACAGCCACAAGGAGATATGGAACGTCTCCTGCAACGAGGCGGCAAAAGTGGCGATCTGTGTCGCGTCGGAGGCCACGTGCGAGAAGCCCATGACGATAAAAATCAGCAATGTAATGGCGATGGAGGGAACCGTCGTCAGCATCATATACCGAATATGGTCGAAAAGCGGGGTATGCGTGACGGAAGAGGCCAACACGGTCGTGTCTGACAACGGAGAGATCTTATCGCCAAAGTAGGCTCCACTGATAATGGCTCCGGCTACCCAACCGGTTGGGAATCCTTGTGCCTCACCGATACCCATTAAAGCGATACCAATCGTAGCAATGGTGGTCCATGAGCTACCGGTCATCACCGATACCACGGCGCAAATCACGCAACAGGAGGCCAAGAAAAAGTGGGGATGGATGATTTGCATGCCATAATAGATTAAGGTAGGCACCACGCCACTGATCATCCACGCGCCGGAAAGCGCACCGATGAGCAGCAGGATAATGAGGGCGGTCGATACACCTAAGATGTTGTTACACATCGCCTCTTCAATCGCTTTCCAGGGCACCTTGCAGAAGAGCATCGCTAAGCAGGAGGCTACGGCAGTGGTAGTAAGTAAAACAACTTGGCTGCCGCCACTGAGCGCGTCACTGCCAAAGGTGCTGATGGTGAGGAATAGCAGTATCACCATTACGAGAATGGGAACTAACGAGAGTAGAGGTGAGGGCAATTGTTTGCCTGTTTGACTTGTCATTTGTGTATTCAACTTGGGGTGTTACAAATATATGGCTACGAAAGTACGAATTAATCTTTATTCGACATGCTTTTTACCGCTGTTTTCGGTTGAAACTCGGATTTGTTTGATCTTGTAACCGGTGGCGGCTATGAAAATCGTCATTAGCGGACTGGCCAAATTAAAGATGCAGTAGGGGAAATAGGTCCAGGTGGAGACACCCAAGATGGTGGATTGGGTCATGCCGCAAGTGGTCCATGGGATCAAGACCGAGGTCACCGTCACGGCATCTTCCGTGGTGCGGCTCAACAACCGGCTCTCAAAGCCTCGTTGTTTGTACACCTCCTTGAACATCTCGCTGTTCAGGATGATGGCGATGAACTGATCTGCCGTGCAGATGTTCAGTGAGAGACCGGAGACCACCGTCGAGGCAACCATGCTGGTGCGACCGCGCATAAAACGCAAGAAAAGCTGTGTGATATGCTTTAACATGCCACTGGCCGACATCGCTCCGCCAAAACACATGGCGCAGATAATCAGCCAGATCGTATTCAACATACCAGCCATGCCTCGGGTAGAGACCAAACTGTTGAGTGCCTCGTTGCCTGTCTCAATTTGGGTGCTGTCGTAGAAGGTCATCAATAGACCTTTGACATAACCTAAGAGATGGGGTTCGCTACTTCCAGCAATGTCAAGCAACAACCGGGGCTGGAAGCCCACCGCGAAAACGCCGGCCAACAACGACGAAAGGAACAATACCACGATGGAGGGTATCTTCTTGGCAATCATCAATCCTGTCACGATAGGAACAATCATCAACCAAGGCGTGATGTGAAAGCTCTGTTGCAGGTCGGTCGAGAAACGCATGATCTGGTCGCTGTCGATGGCCGACCGGGAGAATCCGGCGATGCAGAACACCAACAGGGTAATCGCCATAGAGGGGACGGTGGTCAGCGTCATGTAGCGGATATGCGAGAAGAGCGGGGTATCGGTCACTGAAGCAGCTAAGACAGTCGTGTCAGAGAGTGGCGACATCTTATCGCCAAAATAGGCCCCCGAGATGATCGCTCCGGCAATCCATCCGGTGGAAAAACCTTGCGCCTCGCCGATGCCTACCAAGGCAATACCAATGGTGGCAATAGTGGTCCAGGAGCTACCGGTCATTACCGATACGATACTGCACAGCAGACAGCAAGCCACCAAGAAAAAGTCCGTCTGCATGATTTGTAAACCGTAGTAAATCAGCGAGGGAACCACGCCACTGATCATCCAGCTGCCGGAGAGTGTCCCGATGAGCAGCAGAATCAGTACTGACGGAGCGATGCCATAGATATTCTTAGCGATCTGTGTTTCAATGACCGCCCAACGTATGCCATAGCAAAAATAGGCGATGGCTGCACACAAGGCGGTGGCAAGCAGCAAGACAATCTGGCTGGCGCCTCCTAAGGCATCGCCTTGAAAAAGGTAAATGGCAATGGCTAAAAGGCAGACCAAGGTGGCTACCGGCAATAGGGAGAGCCAAAGCGAAGGATTTCTGTATTTGTCTGTCATGGGCTTTATCCAAATGTTATTTGTTTGCGAAAATTAGGTGCAAAAATACAAATGATTTGGATAAAGCCCTAATGACTGATAGCTTTTCTGTGATTCTACTATGTATTTGTTACTTGCCCAGTAAAATCTCAGTCAGCTTCTTTACCCCTTCTGAGGCACCCATCTTCAAATGGGTGATATCTGTGCGATAGGTATTTACCTCTTTAGGGTCAATCAGATAAATCGGTTGGCCATTGCGCACGTAGTTGAGCAAACCGGCTGCCGGATAGACATTGAGAGAGGTACCGATGACCACTACGATGTCTGATTCCTGCATCCAGTCGATGGCTAGCTCAATCATCGGAACCGCCTCGCCAAACCAGACGATGAAGGGGCGCAACTGGTTGCCATACGGATCTTTATCGCCAAGGTGAATGTCAGGATGCTCGGGCGAAAGGTCATAGGTCGTCTCTTTGTCTTGCATCGTGCAGGCCTTCATCACCTCGCCATGCAGATGAAGTACCTTCGTGCTACCCGCCCGCTCATGCAGGTTATCAATGTTTTGCGTCACGATACGCACGTCGAAATAGGGCTCCAAGGCAGCCAATCCCAAATGGCCGGCGTTGGGTTTTGTCTCAATCACCTCTCTGCGGCGGGCGTTGTAGAAGTC
Organism: Parabacteroides distasonis; assembly: GCA_021531385.1. Classification (GTDB taxonomy): domain Bacteria; phylum Bacteroidota; class Bacteroidia; order Bacteroidales; family Tannerellaceae; genus Parabacteroides; species Parabacteroides distasonis_C. Next base: position 79,048 of record JAFBIR010000010.1, read on the forward strand.
TAACACCAACTGGGGATTTTTCATGAACCCCTCGGGAGTCGCCACATCCTCAACTCGATGATTCATCCAAAGGCCGTCTGAGTCGCGAAAGGTGGAGATGCCGCTCTCCGCACTCATGCCGGCACCTGTAAGTACGACTAACTTTTTCATTTTCTACCTTTATTTATATGATGTATAGGAAATCCTTGCGGCGAAGGTACGATTTTCTTCGGAGAAAAGGCTGTTTTATATGCCGAAAAGCATTACTTTTGTCGCTCATAAACAGTTAGAAGAAAAATATGGACAAAGTAAGTTATGCGCTGGGGTTGAGCATCGGAAATAATTTCCAGAGCTCGGGTATCAAGCAGCTCCAAGTGGCGGATTTTGTGAAGGGCTTGGAGGATGTCTTGGGCGAGAAGCAACCGGCTATCAGCTATGAAGAGGCAAAACAGGTTATCAACGACTATTTCATGAAACTGCAGCAAGAGCGTTTGGAGATCAACAAACAGGCGGGTGCGGAGTTCTTGGAGATCAACCGTCACAAAGCCGGTGTGGTTGAGTTGCCGAGCGGATTGCAATATGAGATCTTGAAGCAAGGAACAGGCGCGAAGCCGTCAGCGAACGATAAGGTGAAATGTCACTATCATGGCACGTTGATCAATGGCACGGTATTTGATAGTTCTGTGCAGCGTGGTGAGCCGGCTACATTCGGCGTTTCGCAGGTGATCCCCGGTTGGGTAGAGGCGTTGCAGTTGATGCCGGTCGGTTCCAAGTGGCGTCTGTTTATCCCCTCTAACTTGGCGTATGGTGAGCATGGGGCAGGCGACGTGATTGAGCCGAACAGCACCCTGATCTTCGACGTGGAGTTGTTAGACATCGTAAAGTAATATAATAAAGGTAAGAAACAAAGATGAAGAAAGTAAGTGTTTTGGTTGCCGTAGCGCTTGTGGCTATGGGCACGACATTCACCTCTTGTGGTGGTTCTCACAAGAGCGCCAGCTTAAAGAGCGCTGTGGATAGCGCAAGTTATGCGATTGGTATCAGCACAGGTGCTGGCTACAAAGAGAACTTGAAGACCCTGCCCGGTGGCGAGGCCAATGTGGACGATTTGATCGCTGGTTTCATCCAGGCTATCAAGGGCGATTCTGCCGCTATGAAGATGACGCCGCAGGAGGCGCAACAATATCTGCAGACCTATTTCGTGGAGGCTCAGGCTCGTGAGGCTGCTAAATCGAAAGAGGAAGGCGAGAAATTCTTGGCTGAGAACAAGACGAAAGAGGGCGTGATCACGACGGAGAGCGGCTTGCAGTATCAGGTGATTACAGAGGGTACAGGCGTGAAGCCGACCGCTGAGGACCGTGTAAAGGTACATTACACCGGTACGTTGCTCGACGGCACGAAGTTTGATAGCTCTGTAGATCGTGGTGAGCCCGCTGAGTTCGGTGTGAGCCAGGTAATCAAGGGTTGGACAGAGGGCTTGCAGATCATGCCGGCCGGTTCAAAATACATCTTCTGGATTCCTTCTGAGCTGGCCTACGGTGAGCGTGGTGCCGGACAAGACATCAAACCGAACAGCGTGTTGAAGTTCGAGGTTGAGCTGTTGGAGGTAATCAAGGCGGATGCCAAAAAATAAATCGTAAGCAAGCGATTGCTTAATTAGTCAGATTTGGCGGGTAAAATATGCTAAATAGCATGTTTTACCCGCTATTTTTTATTAAAAGAGCACTTTTTTCTTTCATTATGCTATCCCATTCAAAAATAATACATACTTTTGATACATTAAATCTGAAAGCTAATAAATATAGTACGTGTGAAACATGGAGAAGATTGATAAACTGGATCGGCAAATCCTGAACATTATTTCAAAGAATGCCCGAATCCCTTTCAAAGATGTAGCGGAAGAATGTGGAGTGTCTCGTGCGGCCATTCACCAACGTGTGCAGCGTATGATGGATATGAACGTGATCGTTGGTTCCGGCTATCACATCAACCCTAAGATTTTGGGATACAACACTTGCACCTATATTGGCGTGAAATTGGAGAGAGGCTCAATGTATAAGGATGTTGTGCCTGAGTTTGAGAAGATTCCCGAAGTAGTAGAGTGCCATTTCACGACAGGTCCCTATACCCTGTTGATCAAGTTGTATGCGCGTGATAACGAGCATCTCATGGAGTTGCTGAACTCCCGTATCCAGGAGATTCCGGGTGTGACTGCGACAGAGACGTTGATCTCTCTGCGACAGAGTGTCAAGCGAGAGATTCCCATTACGCATTTAATGGACTGATTTCCCTTTCGGAAGAGTAACAAAAAGAGAAAGGGCTGCCTTAAAAAGCATGCCCTTTCTTTATCTCTTTACTCCGGCTTACTCAATGTCTTTTTCATCAGCTCCGGATCGGCTAAGACTTGCAGCGCCTTCTCTAAGACGGCATCACCCTTCAGGCTCTCTTGCAGCTCACCCCGTTGGTAGTAGTAACGCTTGACAATCTCAGTGGCCATAGCCTTTTTCACCTCTTTTTTGAAGCGATCGAAATCTTGCTCCAAGTTGGGTGTGAAGCGTGCTTCTAAGGCTTTGAACGTCGTGCTGTCATCCGCTAAATAGCCTTCGAAAGTCGCGATCTCCTTCAGCTTTTGCAGGGCTTTCTCGCTCTGCCGGTCGTAGGTGAAATGTTTCTCCTTGGCGTAAGCCTTGAAGGCCTCAAAGTCTTCATCGCTCACGGTAAACTCCTCGATCGGAGCGATTTGTGGATGCTTCTGTGCCCACTCCGTGACAAAGTCGAACAGCACGGTGTCAGCGGCTAAATAGTAGATCATCGTCGGCAGCTCAGGCGCTTTCACCTCAAACTCCGGCCGGACGCCACCTCCGTCGCGCACCGGGCGTTGATTCTTCGTGTAAAACACCTTCGTCAAGCTATCGGGAATGGCGGTCACGCTGCCATCCTCCTGCCGATGGGAGTAGTCGAGCTGCTGGATGCAACGACCGCTGGGGATGTAATATTTACTCATGGTCACCTTCAGCTTGCCATTGTAGGGCAGGTCGCGGGAGGATTGCACCAAGCCTTTGCCATAGGAGCGTTCGCCCAAGAGTACAGCCCGATCCATATCCTGCAACGAGCCGGAGACAATCTCAGCGGCGGAGGCGGTGCCCCCGTCAATCAAGATCGCCAATGGCATGACCGTGTCGATCGGCTCGGTGGAGGTGCGGTAGGTACGATCCCACTGTTTTACTTTTCCCTTGGTGCTCAGCACTTCACTGCCTTTCGGCACGAACAGGCTCACGATCTGCACCGCACCTTCCAAGACGCCTCCGCCATTGCCTCTCAGGTCGAGGATCAACGATTGGATGTCGTGGTTTTTCTTCAAATCCAAGAAGGCCTCTTTCACCTCTTGCGCGCTCTTGATCGTGAACGATTTCAAGTAGATATAGCCCACACGATCGCCTCTGACGCCATAATAGGTCACCTGGGGCGTGGAGATCTGCTTGCGTGTGATGGCGACTTTGCGTGGCTTCTTCTCGCCCGGTCGCTGAATGGTGAGGGTCATCTTGGTGTTGGGCACACCCTTCAGCAAGGAACTGACCCGTGCGCTGGGCGCGGAAGAGACATCAATCGTGTCGATCTTCAAGATCAGGTCGCCGGCTTTGAGGCCTGCCAAATCCGCGGGCATGCCCTCGGTAGGCTCAGCGATCATCACCCGCCCGTTGTTATCACGCTGACGGATCAGCGATCCGATGCCGCCATACTCACCGGTCGTGATCAAATCTAACTCCTCCATATCTTGTTCGGGGAAATACTCCGTGTAGGGATCTAAGCCCTTCAGCATGGCATCAATGCCTCGTCTGACGCTTTTCTCCACATCGAGCGAATCCACATAAAACAGTTCAACCTCTTTGAGTATGGAGTTGAAAATCTCCAATTGCTTGCTGACCTCGAAACGGTTGTCACGTTGTGCCCAAACCACTGTGGCAAAGAGCCATAAGCAGAGCAGCCAGCCTCCTTTTCTTTGTGTCATATTCTCTTTATTTTAAAATCGCTTTTACTTTTTCCTGGATCTCCGGCCATTTCGCATCAGGAATCTGGGGCCCGACCACGTCAATCACATAGCCGGATAGGGTAGAGCCGATCTGGGCGCTTTGTGCGCATGAGGTCCCAACAGACTGCCCATAGAGGAATCCGGCGGCGAAGTTATCACCCGCTCCAGTCGTGTCAATCGGCTTGCCGCCTTCAGCCGGGATGGCATAACGCTGTCCGGCTGCGGCTACTAAAGATCCTCGTTTCCCGATGGTTACAATCGCCACCTCCACCTGCTTTGCCAATTCGAGCACCGCCTCTTCCGCAGGAAGTCCCGTATAGGCGTTCGCCTCGCTCTCGTTGGAGAAGAGAATATCCACGTAGCGAGGAATCAACTCCTGCAACAGCGGCTTAAAGCCATTGACGATATTGAAGTTAGACAGGTCGAGCGCCACTTTCAGCCCTAATCGTTTCGCCTTTTCCATCGTGCTGCGCACCAAAGGCTCGTTGACGATCAAATACCCCTCTATATAAATAATGTGGTAGTCGCGCAGCAGCTCCTCGCTGATTTCCTCAGGCGCGATGGTGGGAGCCGGGCCTAAGAAGGTGCCCATGGTGCGCTCGCCATCCGGGGAGATCATCACCGTGCAGCTGCCCGATTCGCCGCTTGTGCGGATAAAATGCGGGTTTACGTGCGCCTTGCGCAGCGCCTCCTCGTAGTATGCACCGATCGCATCCGTGCCGATTTTGCCTATGTAGCCCACTTCCGCACCCAGATAGGCTAACGCCCGCATGGTGTTGCATACGGAACCGCCCGGTGCTTGCGTGCGTGGACAATCGGCCAGCCGCTGGCGAATGGCGATCATTTGTTCCCTGTTAATCATATCCATAGCTCCTTTTTGGATGCCAATCTCCGACAAGATTTCCTCCTGCTTCAACTGCAACAACACATCCATCAAAGCGTTCCCTAATCCTACGATCCTCATTTTTTTCTCAATTTTTCCGCAAAGATATTGCATATTTCGAAAATAGCCTGTACTTTTGCAGTGCAATTTCGAGGAGGGCGTAAGCCTGCGGAGATTGACAATCATTCTTCCTTAGCTCAGTCGGTTAGAGCATCTGACTGTTAATCAGAGGGTCCTTGGTTCAAGTCCAAGAGGAAGAGCGAAGACATCGGGAAAGACTGAAAACATTCTTCTTTAGCTCAGTTGGTTAGAGCATCTGACTGTTAATCAGAGGGTCCTTGGTTCAAGTCCAAGAAGAAGAGCAAACAACATTCTTCCTTAGCTCAGTCGGTTAGAGCATCTGACTGTTAATCAGAGGGTCCTTGGTTCAAGTCCAAGAGGAAGAGCGGACAAGAGAGGTACTTCATCCAGAGGTGCCTCTCTTTTTTTTAGCTCCCTTCTCCGCCCATCTTTCAGGGCTGTCATTACCAATCCCTGCCCTTCGTCATTAGTAATGACCGGCCCCGAAGATTGCTAATGTATAGCTTTTCGGTTGGCCGCAAAAAAACCGTTACTACGCCAAGAAATTTCTGTTACTACGTGAGGAAATTTCCGTTGGCACGTGATTTTTCTCTGTAGAAAAGCTGTCGCGACTCGCGAGAGCTAATTTCAGCCTGTAGAAAAGCTGCCGCGGCTCGCGAGAGATAATTTCACGCTGTAAAAAGGCTCTCGCGGCTCGCGGGAACAATTTTCAGCCCTGAAAACGGCTCTCGCGACTCGCGGGAAGAAATATCATGCTGTAAAAAGGCTCTCGCGGCTCGCGGGAAGATTTCGCAGAATGAGAATGACGATTCAAAAAGAAAAGATTATCTTTGCGCTTTACCTCTCGATCCTCTCCCCGAAAAAGGATTTTGTCGAACTTCCGTGTACAGACGTCGCATTGCGGCGTCTCGAAAATACCCGGGTTGGTAAACGGGAGACGCGCCACTGGCACGTCTCTACGGTCAATGCTAATGTCAGGCCTTCGTCATTAGTAATGACCAACCCTGAAGATTAGTAATGTATAACCCGCCTTCTCTCGCGCGTACGCACGTACATATATTATAATAACTCCTAATTCCTCATTCCTAACTCCTAATTTATATAACTCCTCACTCCTAATTTAATATAACTCCTCATTCCTAATTCCTCACTCCTAAATCTAATAAATTGGTTTCGTGGAACATTCCGTGGAACATTCCGTGGAACATTGGAAAAAGGGGCGTGGAACATAGTGTTCCACGGAATTTCGTTGCGCAGTACGGTTTTGTTAATCGATTGATAATCATTGTGGAACATAAAATGGCATTTCGTGGAACATTTGTGGAACACTGTTCAACAAAATGTTCAAGGGAATATAATGACGCAAAAGGGGCTAAAACCGCCTTTTATTGCGCATTTCGTGGAGCAATGCGCAAAATGTTCCACGGGGAACAACCCTCGTAAACGCTTGATATTCTGTTTTGTTGGGGAATTGGGGAATGAGCGGACTGCTCAACGAAAAGGTTCCTTACTTTTGAGCACAAAGGTACGCGTATTTTCCTAATCACCAAGGGTTGCTCAAAGAAAAAGATGCGTGTCCCCATTTTTCTGAACAAGGCGGTTGGTTTGCGCAACGAAAAGGCCACTTTTTTGCATAACTTCGCTTTACTTTATTTGTACATCATTCGCAAATGGCTCACTATCTGTGTTTTTGCGGGCTTGACCCGCAAGCTCATCCTCTCTTTTTCTAACGCAACACGTTGCGTCCCTACCCCTTTGACAGGCTGAGATGCCGGGTCAAGCCCGGCAGGACACGAGGGTCAAAAATACCCCCTTTTGTTCCACGGTGGCTGCTCAACGAAAGTGAACGTTTTTGTGGAGCAGTCGGAAAAGGGGAAAACGCCCCATATTTCCACCTCCCTCCAGAGCTTCCTTCCTTTGAAGAAAAGAACAGTTATTTATAACATATTATTAATCTATTAAATTACTTATTTATGAACAAAAAGTTATTTACACTGGCTGCTGGCCTTTTATTAGGTTCAGCGTTTACGGTAAATGCGCAAACAGAACAGCTTGCCAACAAAACAAAGGCATCTGATTTGAGCGGTTGGTATTACATTGCGGTGGGTGAAGAGGAAACTCCTGCTGACCGTTTGTATTTGGGTGGAGAGGAAATAACGACAGGGACTGCCAAGAAGACCGTTTATACCTCGACATTGATAAAGGGCGCTGGTAATGTAAAAAATAATGACGCATATCTGTGGAAGATAACTCCTGTAACAGATAATGGTGTCATTACGGGTTATAAGTTAACCAATAAAGAGACGGAAAACGACTTGACATTTAAAAGTAGCGGTGCTATCGCTAATGACAAGGACGATGCTGTGACAAGATTGCTTTGGGCTGCTTTTGGGCCTGACGCAGAAGATAACAATGTTATAAAGTATAGTGCTGATGGTGGTGTGTTGACAACGAAGTATGTTGACGGAAGCACGAATGATGTGAATCTGAAAGAGAGCAGTGAGAGTGTTTCGACCGCTGCTGGCGCCACTACCAAATGGGCTATCTACACTCAGGATATAACTGAGTATAATGCTGAAATGTTAAACTTAATCATGGGTGATGGCTTCTCTTTGGGATTCCCGAAAGCAGATCCACAGCCAACTGATAACTTGTTAGAGAAAAAGTTGGTGGCCGTTGAGGTAATAGATGACGATTGGTCTGATGATAAAGATGAGATGCAGGGTATTTACTTTGCTACTTCCTTGGCTAAGGATGCTTTGGATGAAGATGGACATTTTCGTTCTGAGGCATTGTTTAAGGCATCTACCTTCATCGCTGTAGATCCAGAGACTAATTTTGGCTTGGCTGGTAATAGCCGTGCGAGCGGTTATGGCTTTGGCTTGAAAACAGTGAGCGGTAAAAACCTTGTAGCAAAGGCAAACGCTGATGTGAAGGGTGCTATTGCTTATGCTAACGCACAGTTCACTGTGAAGGAGGAGGATTCCGCAAATAAGCCAGAGGAGTTCACCATTTCTGCAAAACCTCATGTGATGACCGACGCAACCAAAGATAAAGAGGTTTGGGCTGATAAGGATGTTGTGATCACAGCTGTGACTTCCGCCGGTAAGACGTATGTGATGACAGCAGAGAAGAACGTGGAGAAATGTACGGTTTATACAACAAATATCGTAAAGGCTTCTGAGCTGTTGGAGAAAGATGCTCCCGCTGTATTTAACATTCAGTTCTTGAGCGGCAAAGCCAATATTGCGGATGAAAATGGCTCAGAGTATGGAAAGTATTTGGGTATTAACAACGGCGAGTTGCTGGCTGAGGGTTCCGCTTATCTGAACTTGAATGCTCCGCAAAACCAGTGGGTAATCACAGAGTATGATGGAGAGTCGGGTGTGATCACATTTACAAACCGTGAGATAGATGAAAAGGAAATTAATGTGGTTCTGCGCAAGACTGACAGCAAGAATGTATATGAGATCGTGGCTGGTGCCCAGAATATTGACTGGGGTCTGACTAAAGATGGTGTATATGATGAAGCAGGTCAGACGGCTGCCATGACTGGAATGACTATTAAGTTAGTTCCTGCTACAGTGAAAGAGAATGCTGGCTATGCAGACTATACAGCTGCGGAATTGATGGATGTGGCTACTTTCAAGTTTACCGTTTCTGGTGGTTTGATGGCCAAGAATATCTATGTAAAGGCTCCGGCAACTGTAGCGGCTGATGAGGAACTCGAGGTAAGTCAGAATGATTATGAGGCAGCTCAGTGGGATTTGATCAAGAACGCTGCTGTGAAGGATTCTATCTATGGTTCTTCTGACTATGCTTACATCGTGAAGGATGAGAAGACAGCTTCTAAATCATTTGATGACAAGGCAATCACGACTTATCAGATCAGATTGCATGGTACGAATTTTTATTTGACTTATAATGATGGAGAAACCAAGTATGAGTTGGCTGATGAGGCTACAAACTTCGTAATCAAGCAAAACCCGAATGGCTCTGCTTATTTGGTTGTAGCAGATAACAGTGTGTATAGCGAGGTAATTAATGCTGATACAGAAGGAATGGTTTTGGATGAAGACGGTGACTTGGCTCAGGAGTCAATTTACGCACTGGATAATTCAATCATGACCATCGAGTTAGGCAAGGTAACTGCTTCTTTGGCAGCTGTTTCTCGCCACGCAAGCTTCCAGTCTGTAAATGGTGGTTTCATTGGTGTCGGTACAAATAATGAGGCTATCATCGCCGCTACGAAGGATGAGGCTAAGGAGTTGACTTTCTGGTTGGATACTACGGATGTGAAGGAGGCTACTCCGTCATTCTATATCTCTCAGGGTATCAAGGTGGCTACAAAGGCTAATGCTGATGAGGTACGCAACTATTTGTGGAACCCTGCTGATTCTGCAAGATACTATGATGAGGGTACCGCAAGCTATAAGAATGACAAACAGTACTACATGGGTAACACGGTAGGCAACGATTTGAAGGCCATGTTCCGTCAGGCAACTTGGGTAAACGCTGACTCTTTGAATACGGTGGTAGCCGGCAAGGAGGTTGGTTTGAACGCAAGCAATGGTTTGAACGCTTACAAGTTCCAGATCGTATTGGCTGATGAGGCAACCGAGGGTGAGTATGTTATCCGCAGCGTGAAGGATGGTGCTTATTTGAAGAACATCAACGGTAAGGTTGCTTTGGGTAACGCACAGAATGCTTTGGTTGTTACACTCGGTGAGGGCGACGCTACGGCTAACGAGGCAATCGCTGCTGAGGCTGGTGTTCAGGTAGTCGGTAGCAAGGGCGCTGTGACTGTACAGGGTGCTGCTGGTAAGGTGATTACGGTAGCTAACATCTTGGGTCAGACGATCGCTAACCAGGTAGCTGCTTCTGACAACGTAACGATCGCTGTTCCGGCAGGTATCGTAGTCGTTGCTGTTGAGGGCGAGGCTACGAAGGTAGTGGTTAAGTAAAAAGAGCGTAATATTTAATTCATAATAAATAATATCTCCCTGCGCGGCATTTAGCCAAGTAACCTGCGAGGGTGAACAGGCAGGGATATAGAAAATTAATAATAAAAAGTTCTTATTGCGGAGTAGCCTCGTGAGGGGCGAAAGGCAGTCACAAAAAAGGAGCCGTCGGGTTGCAAAAAGCCTGACGGCTTTTTTTGTCCGGAAGTGTATCAACAACTATCCCTATCAAGCCTTTGAGGAGGCTGTGGTTAACGCTTTGTATCATCGTGATTATATGGAACGCGAGCCGGTAGAAATAACTATTGAACCGACTCATGTGGATATTCTTAGCTATGCTGGGCCTGATCGATCTATCAGTGCAGAAGCCATAAAGGCGGCCAAGAAACTAAAAGCTCGTCGTTATCGGAATAGGCGATTGGGAGATTTCTTAAAGGAATTAGGATTAACAGAGGGACGGGCTACAGGTATTGATGATACGATAAACGATACGATAAATGATATTCATGGAGCAATAAAGGGAACAGAACTTAAACTCTTTGTTACGATTGCTAAGACTCCTAATATAAAGCGAAAGGAAATAATGGAACGATTGGAAATGTCTTATTTGAAAACAGTTAGAGTTTTAAAGGCATTATCCTCGGATCCGCTAAACTTGATAGCATACCAAGGTTCTAAGAAGACTGGAGGCTACGTTTTGACTGAGAAAGGAACTGCCTATTATCATTTATTGAATGGGAGTCCGACACTGGCATCTCTTTAATACTCGAAGCTTATAACAATTATTCGGAACGGTTTGTTATATTCGCGAATACAAATGGGCAGATTATGTTAAAGCAACAGTTACAACAGAAATTACAGCAAAGACTTTCTCCATTGCAGATCCAGGTGATCCGGATGTTAGAGCTGCCGACGATTGAATTGGAGGAGCGGGTGAAGCATGAGCTGGAGGATAACCCCGCTTTGGAGGAGGGAAAGGAGCCGTTGGACGACATGGAACGAAACGATGAGGGAGATGGCACCGGTGGCGAGGATGACTACCGGTCGGAAGGTGCTGAGAATGAGGATCTCTCTTTGGGTGATTACCTGTCGGAAGATGACATTCCTGAATATAAGTTACAGCAAATGAACGAGCGGGCAGAGCGCAGGGAGGAGCTTCCGTTCGCCGAGGGTGAGTCTTTGCGTGAGCATCTGTTGGAGCAGTTGGGACTGCGCAATCTGCCGGAGAAGCAGGTGAAGATCGCGGAATATATCATCGGAAATATTGATGATGATGGTTATTTGCGTCGTGACCTGCCGGCTGTAGCCGATGACTTGATCTTCCAGGCCGGACAGCAAGTGAACGAGGCGGAGATCGAGGAGGTGCTGCGGGTGATCCAAGATTTTGAGCCGGCCGGTGTCGGGGCAAGAGACCTGAAGGAGTGTTTGTTGATTCAGCTGCAGAAACGGGAGAAAACCGAAGCTACACAGTTGGCCTTGCGGATCCTGAATAACTATTTTGAGGATTTTACCCGTAAACGGTATGAGCGCATCCTGAAGCTGTTGGAGATTACGGAAGAGGAGTTGAAGCGGGCGATTCGGGAGATCACTTTGTTGAACCCGAAACCGGGCAGCAATTGGGGGGATACGATGGAGACGGCGATGAGCCAGATCGTACCTGATTTCTTGGTGGAGGCGAACAACGGTGAGTTGACGCTGAGCATGAATAACCGAGGTATTCCTGATCTGCGTATCAACCCGGAGTATCAGGAGATGCTGCAAGACTACAGTGGCAACAAAGCTAACCAGACCGCTGAGCGGCGGGATGCGGTGCAGTTCGTGAAACAGAAACTGGATGCGGCACAATGGTTTATCGATGCGATCAGGCAACGTAACGAGACCTTGCAGCGCACGATGGAGGCGATTATCCATTTGCAGCGGGAGTTCTTCCTGACCGGCGACGAGACCACTTTGCGCCCCATGATCATGAAAGATGTGGCAGAGCGAGCCGGCTATGACATCTCTACGATCTCGCGCGTCAGCAACAGTAAATATGTGCAGACCAATTTCGGGATCTATCCCTTGAAGTATTTCTTCTCTGAGTCGATGCAGACTGATACGGGCGAGGAGATCTCCAATCGCGAGGTGAAGAAAATCATGCAGGATCACGTGCACGCAGAAGATAAACGCCATCCCTTGACCGATGAGGAGCTGGCGGCTATCTTGAAGGAGGCCGGTTATGTGATTGCCCGTCGAACGGTGGCGAAATATCGGGAGCAGTTAGGTATTCCGGTGGCCCGTATGCGAAAGGAGATTTGAGATGAGGCTGTTTTCCAATATCTTATCTACGCTGTTTCATCCGTTGTTGATGGTGACCTATGGCATTACGTTTGCCTTGATGGGCACCTTTTTAGCGCTTTATCCCTTACGGATGAAATTGTTGATCTGGGGCTCTGCTTTCCTCTCGACCGCGGTTTTGCCGGGATTGTTCATCTACCTGTTGACACGTACGGGTGCGGCGAGCGACCTGGAGCTGACTAAGCGGAAAGAGCGTGCGTTGCCCTATCTGATCGTGATTACCTCGGAGGCGCTTTGCCTTTATTTCCTGTATCGGATGATGATGCCCTTCTGGCTGATCGCGATACTGATGGGGATTTGTGTGGCGCTGCTTATCGCGCTTTGCATCAATTTTTTCTGGAAAATCAGCGCCCACATGATCGGTATCGGGGGGCTGTTGGGAGGCTTGATGGGGGTGGCTCGTATCCATTTGATCAATCCCTATCTCCTATTTATCGCCGTGCTGCTGATCGCTGGGTTGTTAGGAACGTCGCGAATTTTTCTAAAAAGACATACCCCATTGCAGGTGTACGCAGGATTTAGTTTAGGATTTATGTGTACATTTGTAGCCTCAATGATGAGTTATATCTATTTATTTATCTAACATAAATTAAAGCATTAGAAGTATGAATTTTCCCGCAGATTTGAAGTACACAAAGGATCACGAGTGGATCCGTGTAGAAGGAGATGTTGCCTACGTAGGCATTACAGATTTCGCACAGAGCGAGTTAGGTGAGATCGTTTATGTGGACATTACCACAGAGGGCGAGACCGTGGAGAAAGAGGAGGTGTTCGGTACCATCGAGGCCGTAAAGACGGTTTCTGATCTGTTCATGCCGGCAACGGGTGAGGTGCTGGAGGTGAATCCGGAGTTGGAGGATGCCCCTGAGTTGGTCAACGAGGATGCGTATGGCAAAGGCTGGTTGATCAAGGTAACGGTGGCTGATCCCGCTCAGTTGGATGAGTTGCTTTCAGCCGATGAGTATCAGAAATTAATCGCAAAATAAATGACACCCGTTGTAAGTATTATCATGGGTAGCACTTCTGACCTACCCGTTATGGAGAAGGCGGCCAAGTTCTTGGACGAGATGGAGATCCCGTTTGAGATGCATGCGCTTTCCGCACATCGCACACCCGCTGAGGTGGAAGCTTTTGCGAAAGGGGCCAAGGCACGTGGGATCAAGGTGATTATTGCAGCTGCGGGCATGGCGGCTCACCTGTGTGGTGTCATTGCCTCCATGACGACGGTTCCGGTGATTGGTGTGCCTATCAATTCTACCTTAGACGGTATGGATGCTTTGTTGGCTATTGTACAGATGCCTCCGGGCATTCCGGTAGCCACAGTGGGTATCAACGGCGCGTTGAATGCCGGTATCTTGGCTGTGCAGATGCTTGCGGTGGGCGATGAGGCCCTGCAGGAGAAGCTGGCCGCCTATAAGGAGGACTTGAAGAAAAAGATCGTCAAGGCAAACGAGGAGTTGGCCAAGGTCTCTTTTACATACAAAACGAACTAACAGATACAGCTTGCGGCTCAGGCCGCAAGCTGTCATTATTCATAAATCAGTAAGGAAGTGGCTTATTTTAATTATCTGCGTAGAGCTTCGTCGGAGGTACATATCGGACAGACGCCGATGGGAGGTGCTAATCCCATCCGCATCCAATCCATGGCCAATGTATCGACACTTGATACGGAGGCCGCTGTGGCACAGGCGATTCGCATGATTGATGCGGGAGCGGAGTATGTGCGCTTCACGGCACAAGGTGAGCGAGAGGCACGCAACCTGGGTGTGATTCGTAAACAGTTAAACGAGCAGGGTTATACCACGCCGTTAGTGGCGGATATTCATTTTAATCCGAAAGCGGCTGATGCGGCTGCGGAGGAGGTGGAGAAGGTACGTATCAATCCGGGCAACTATGTAGATAAGGTCAAGACATTCCACCATTTGGAATACACGGATGAGGAGTATGCGGCTGAGATCGAGAAGATTCGGGCTCGCTTCGTTCCTTTCCTGCGTATTTGTAAAGTACACGGTTGCGCCATCCGTATTGGCGTGAATCATGGCTCGCTCTCTGACCGCATCATGAGTCGGTATGGAGATACCCCGGAGGGTATGGTGGCGAGCTGTATGGAGTTCCTGCGTATCTGTCGGGAGGAGCAATTTCCCGATGTGGTGATCTCCATCAAAGCCTCTAACACTGTTGTCATGGTACGAACGGTGCGTCTGTTGGTGAAGACGATGGAGGCGGAAGATATGCACTATCCCCTGCATCTGGGTGTGACAGAAGCTGGCGATGGCGAGGATGGCCGCATCAAGAGTGCGGTGGGTATCGGCACTTTGTTGGCTGATGGCATAGGCGATACGATTCGGGTCTCCTTGAGTGAGGATCCGGAGGCGGAGTTGCCTGTCGCACGGAAGTTAGTGCATTATATCTTGGAGCGGGAGGGACATCATCCCATTACGGCTGAGTTAGCTCCCGGTTTTGATCCTGTCGCTCCGCAACGTCGAGCGAGTCGGGCGGTGGCACAGCTGGGAGGGGGACAACCTCCGATCGTGATCGCGGATCGGAGTCGAGGCGACTTTCGGTTTGATGAGCAGGCCATGCCAGACTATATATATATAGGTAAGGATGATCCTGACAATTGGCCGGATCCTTTACGTCGGATCGTGGATGCGTCGCTTTGGAAGCCCCGTCCGCATGTCTATCCCTGTTTTACGGCGGCTGAGGCCGCACAAATGTTCCATTGTGAGAGTGCGGTAAAATTTCTGCGCTTGACCGATGTGGAGCTAACCGATGCGCTGATCGCACAGTGTCAGGCAGATCCGGCGGTGGTCTTGCTGTTGAGCAGTCGTCATCGCAATGGCGTAGGTGCTTTGCGGGCGACGATGCATCGATTGATGAGTGCCGGTTGTGAGGTGCCCGTGGTGTTAGAGCGTGATTACCAAGAGTCAGATGTGGAGGCACTGCAATTGAAGTCTGCTGCGGATATGGGTGCTTTGTTGCTTGATGGCTTCCAGGATGGCGTGCTGTTACGAAATGAGGGCTGTGAGGCCGCAGTGGCTGATCGCTGTATGTTCGGTATTCTGCAGGCGGCTCGTGCACGTATCAGTAAGACAGAATATATCTCTTGTCCCAGTTGTGGACGTACCCTCTATGATTTGCAAACCACGATCGCTCGCATCAAGGAGGCAACCTCGCACTTGAAGGGGTTGAAGATTGGCATCATGGGCTGTATCGTGAATGGACCTGGCGAGATGGCCGATGCCGATTATGGCTACGTAGGAGCCGGAAGGCATCAGATCAGTCTCTATAAAGGAAAGACCTGCGTGTTGCGCAACATCCCAGAGGAGGAGGCTGTGGAGCGTTTGGTGCAATTGATCAAGGATAATGGAGATTGGGATCGGTAGCAGTTGGTTGCCAATGATCCGAAAGAACAAAAGAGCTAAATAGTGTATGAAGATAAAGATTATCAATAAATCACATCATCCGATGCCTGCTTATGCCACGCCGCAATCGGCAGGTATGGATATTCGTGCGAACCTGACCGCGCCGGTGGAATTGAAGCCATTAGAACGAAAGCTGATCCCGACGGGTCTGTATATTGCTTTGCCAGAGGGCTATGAGGCGCAGTTGCGTCCACGCAGTGGCTTGGCTCTCAAACATGGGCTGACCTTGTTGAACGCACCGGGTACCATCGATGCGGATTATCGCGGAGAGATTGGGGTGATCTTGGTGAACCTCTCCGCGGAACCTTTCACGATTGCGGATGGCGAGCGAATCTGCCAGATGGTGATTACGACCCATGCGCATGTGGAGTGGGAGGCCGTGGAGACGTTAGACGAGACCGAACGGGGCGCCGGAGGCTTTGGACATACCGGTAAAGCATAGGTTAAACGGAAGGAAAACGTAGGTTTGATGAGCGAAAAACGTAGGTTAAACAGAAAGATCTGGATCGGGCTTTGGCTCTGTAGCTGGGTGTGGACGCTATCGGCAGCTTCTTGGGGGGCTGACTCCGCACGGCAACAGCGCAAGTTCGATTACTTTTTTTATGAGGGGTTGAAGCTGAAAGAGGCAGGTCAATACGATGCCGCTTTTGATGCGTTCGGCCATTGCTTAGCGATTGATTCCACCGATGCGGCGGTGCGTTATGAGTTGTGCATGTTTTATATGCAACTGAATAAGCCGGAGAAGGCAATCGAGGTGCTGAAGCCAGCGGTGGATCATCGGCCAGATCAGTTTGAGTATCGCATGGCGTTCGCCAGCATCTCCCGGAGTTTAGGCATGTTTGGAGAGGCAGCGGAGGCCTATCGTGCGTTGGTGAAGGATTTCCCGCAGAAAAAGGAGCTAAACTATTACCTGGCCGATGCGTTGACACAGGCGGGTGAGATTGGTGAGGCGATTGATGCCTTGAATGCGTTGGAGGAGCGTATCGGGATGAATGAGGCGCTCTCGATGCAGAAATATCGGCTGTATAGTCAGTTAGAACAGCCGGCTGAGGCATTCAAAGAGATTGAGAAGCTGGCGGCCAAGTTCCCGATGGAGGCTCGTTACCAGCTGATCATGGGCGATTTGCATTTAGAGAAGAGTGAGATGGAGTCGGCTTTGGCTTGTTACCAAAAGGCTTATGAGATCGATCCGACGAATCCCTACTACATAGTCTCGATGGCCAACTATTATGAAGCTAATGGCGATAAAGAGGCGGCAGAGAAAGAGATCAAGGCGGCGTTGGTGAATGAGAAGTTGGACGTAGATACCAAGGTGAGCATCCTCTCTCGTTATATCCTGCGTCTGCAGCAATCCAAGCAGGGCGTAGAGAATGCCAACCATCTGTTTGAGACCCTTTTGGAGCAACATCCGGAAGATACGGAGCTCAAGTTGATGTATGGCGGATTGTTATTGGCGCAAGAGAAAGAAGAGGAGGCACGTTTCCAATTCCAATTGGTGACGGAGATGGATCCCAGTCAAGCCGAGGCCTGGAAGCGTTTGCTCAATATGGCGCTGAAAGCGGATGATTATGAGGAGGTGGTGCGTATCTGTACTGCTTGCATGGAGCTGTTCCCTGAGGCACCGGAATACTATTTCTAT
Organism: Parabacteroides distasonis; assembly: GCA_021531385.1. Taxonomy (GTDB): domain Bacteria; phylum Bacteroidota; class Bacteroidia; order Bacteroidales; family Tannerellaceae; genus Parabacteroides; species Parabacteroides distasonis_C. The sequence continues at coordinate 96,383 of JAFBIR010000010.1, forward strand.
TTGGGCATTGCCTATTTCCAGCAGGAGAACTACCAGGCTTCGCTCAATACCTATTATGCGGGTCTGAATGTCATCCCGAAGGAGAATCCCCGACTCAAATCAGACTTCTACGGACAGATTGGCGATATTTATCACCAATTGAATAAGATGGAGCAGGCTTATAGAGCCTATGAAGAGGCGTTGAAATACAACGAGCAGAATGTGGTGGTACTCAATAATTACAGCTATTTCCTCTCGTTGGAGAAGAAAGATCTGAAGCGGGCGGAGCGTATGAGTGCGCAATGCATCCGTTTGGAGCCGGACAATGCCACCTATCTGGATACCTATGCGTGGGTCTTCTTTGTGCAGGGCAATTACACCTTGGCGAAAATCTATATTGAGAATGCCCTTTCCAAAGACACGACGAATAGTTTTGAGCTGGTGGAACATTATGGTGACATCCTCTTCATGAATGGCGAGGCGGAGAAGGCCGTGGAGCAATGGAAGAGGGCCAAGGAGATGGGCAAGGAGAGTAAGGTCTTGGACCAGAAGATTGCGGAACAAAAATACATCGAAGAATGAGGCGGATGCAACGACATATCAATACGGTAGGACTGGGGCTCTGTTTGCTCCTGTCACTGATCTTGGGCGGCTGTCGATCATCCAAAAAGGTGGGTACGGTAGCCAGCGGAGCGGCAAAGGCGCAACAAGTCTTCTTTCAGGCTATGGAGGAGCAGGCGTTGCATTACCAGACCTTGACTGCCCGTTTGGGTGTAGCGATCAATCTGTCCAACTTCCAGGTGAACAGTACTCGTGTTGAGCTGAAGATGATCAAAGACAGTGCGTTTCAGCTTTCCGTACAACCGCTGTTAGGGATTGAGCTGTTCCGGATAGAGGTGAGCCGAGATAGTATTAAGGTGCTGGATCGCATGAATAAACGTTATTTTGCGGAGAACTATGAGACGTTGCGTACGCAGACACCGATTGCCTTCAACTTCTATAATTTGCAGGCGTTGTTCACAAACCGACTCTTCTTTCCGGGTGAGCAGACGGTGAGCGATTCACATTACAGCCGTTTCCGATTGGACCAATCCGGTTCGACAGCCTTGATTCAAACGAAGGATCCGATGGGCTTGCGTTATACGTTTGAGGCGGATGGCGAGGAAAAACTATTGGCTACGGAGATTACCGATGCCAAGGGACAATACCGTTTACGTTGGGGCTATGCCGATTTTCGGGTAGTAGAGAAGCAAACCTTCCCGCAGCTGATGACGGTAGAGGCCTTTAAGGAGGGAAATTCCGAGGGAAACATCCAATGGGGGTTCACCCGTATGCGCTTGGATGAGCCGGTGAAGATGGATTTTGTGATTCCTGCTAAATACACCCGGATTACGTGGGAACAATTGGTGCGAACCCTCAAAAATTTAAATGCGTAGAATGCTATGAGATTGCTTTGCTTGATCCTCCTCTGTTGTACGCTCTTTGTAGAGGGCGGGTATGCGCAAAAATCGTCCGCTGTGCGCAAGTTAGAGCAGCAGCGCAAGGAGGCATTGGCTGAGATTGAGCAGACCAATCAATTGTTGCAGGAAACCTCCAAATCGGCGAAAAGTTCCCTTAACCGACTGAACCTGATCGCTAAGCAGATACTTTCTCGTAAGCAGGTAATTAGCTTATTGAACAAGGAGCTGGATGAGATAGAGAATGAACTGATGGCGATTCAAGGAGAGATTCGTCGATTGCGGACACAGTTGGGGGATAAGCAGGCAAACTATGGAAAGTCTATACGAGGCATTTACAAACGGCACAATGCGCAAGATAAATTGCTCTTTGTGCTTTCGGCGGAGAGCTTCAGTCAGTCCTTACGTCGCATTCGTTACTTGCGGGAGTATGCGGATTGGCAGAAGCGACAGGCGAAGGAGATTATCACTAAGCAACAGGAGATAGACCTGAAGAAGCAGGAGATGGAGAAAACTCGTGCCGAGAAACGTGCGTTGCTGGGCACACGGCAGGAGGAGAGCAAGAAGTTGCAGAGTGAGGAGGCGGCACAGAAGGAAGAGGTGCAGCAGCTGAACAAGAAACAGAAGGATCTCAAGGCGGAGTTACGGAAAAAACAGAAACAGGCAGAGGCCTTGAACCGACAGATCGAGAAGCAGATCGCGGAGGAGATTGCCCGTGCGGAGGCGGAAGCGCGTGCAGCACGAGAGAAAGCCGAGCGTGCGGCTCGTGAGCAGGCGGCCAAGAAGAATGCGTCGGCATCTCCCTCTACGGCAAAGGCAAAGGAGCCGATTCGAGAGGAGCGTGTGGCTGCCACGAAGGGTGGCTATGCGATGACCAAAGCGGAACGGCAGCTATCGGATAATTTTGGAAATAACAGAGGAAAACTGCCCTATCCCGTAACCGGACGTTATACGGTGGTCGCTACTTTTGGCGAGCAGCAGCATTCCGAACTGAAATATGTGCGTACCAGCAACAGTGGTATCGATATCCAGACGACACCCGGAGCTGATGCCCGAGCGGTCTTTAATGGAGTGGTGACTCGTGTCTTTGTGGTGCCTGGCTACAATAATTCGGTGATTGTTCGACATGGTAACTATCTGACAGTTTATAGCAACTTGAGTCAGGTCTATGTCAAGGCTGGTGATACGGTTTCTACTCGCCAGGCGTTGGGCAAGATCTATTCCGATCCAGAAGAGGGACAAGCAACCATTCTTCACTTCCAGCTCTGGAAAGAGAAGACCAAGCTGAATCCGCTGCCGTGGTTAAATTGAGGTGTGAAGCAGGCGCAACACCTGAGTTACCGTTCGTTCTATGTTTTGTTGGGTGAAGGTGGAATCCATCGCCTTGGCTAATGAGGTGGGATAGGGTAGGATCGGTAAGACCGCTAAAAAGCCGCAGCGGTTGAGCGCTTCGCTCGCTTCGACAGCACCGCCTAAAGCGACTACCGGAATACCTTGCTGTTGGGCACGGCGCAAGACACCAAAAGGCGTTTTCCCCATGCAGGTTTGTGCGTCTAATTTGCCTTCTCCCGTGAAGATTAAATCGGCCCCTGCGATCTGTGTATCAAACTGAAGCGCATCCAGCACCATCTCGATGCCCGGTCTCAAACGGGCCTGAAGGAAGGCTACTAATCCACCTCCTAAACCGCCAGCAGCTCCCGCTCCGGGTAGCTGGTCAATGGCTATGCCTTGTGTGGTTTGAATCAATTGGGCGAAATGACGAAGACCCTGGTCTAACGCCTCCACCATCTCTGCATCCGCTCCTTTCTGTGGGGCAAACACATAGGCGGCACCTTCTCTGCCATAAAAGGGATTGGTGACGTCGCAGGCGACGGTGAACAGACACTCCGTTAAAGCGGTGAGTGCTCCGGAGGTATCAATTTGTTCGATCCGTGAGAGTGAGCCTCCACAACCGGGCAACTCCTGTCCTTCCGCATTCAGGAAGCGGAATCCTAAGGCTTGCAACAATCCCATGCCTCCGTCATTGGTGGCACTGCCTCCAATCGCGATCAGAAACTTTCGGCAACCTCGTTCCAAAGCATCCCGAATCAACTCGCCTGTGCCATAGGTAGAGGTCAGCCATGGATTGCGTTCTTCGGGCTGAAGTAAAGGAAGGCCACTGGCCGTAGCCATTTCGATAATAGCCGTTTTCTCTTTGGTAATTAGTCCGTATTGGGCTGTGATTAAGCGTCCTAACGGATCATGTACAACAGTAGCGACTGACTGCCCCCCTAAGGCGGCAGTCAAGGTCTCTACGGTTCCTTCGCCTCCATCGGCTACGGGTAGTTGCACTACCTCGCAGTCGGGGAAGAGACGATGCACCGCACGCTCGCCACAGGCAGCCACCTCCGCTGCGGAGATGGAGCCTTTGAACGAATCGGATGCGATGACTATCTTTCTCATAACAACGTTCTTTTACTTGTTACTCCAGTCTCTCGGTGCGGGTACACCCGGCAACGGTTTACGGTCTTTCAGCTGTTTCATGACCTCCTCGATGGCACGATCCAGTTGTTGATCCTCACCGTTCCACTCTCGGATCGGGTCGTTGTCGATCAAGATGTCTGGATCCACACCGTGGTTCTCCACGATCCAGTCGCCGGTCTTCACGTCGTAGCTGGTGAAGAAGGGCACACGAATATCCGTACCATCCATATAGGGCAGCGGGCCACTGATACCAATGATGCCGCCCCAAGTGCGTGTACCGATCAGCTTGCCTAAGCCCAACGCCTTGAAGCCCCACGGGAAAAGGTCACCATCCGAGGCGGAATACTTGTTGATCAAGCAGACCTTCGGACCTACCTGTACTGCGTCGGGCACCGTACCGATCAAGCTCGATCCACGACGCATCGTCAAGCGATACGGCTCGCGAGAGAGACGCTCCAAGATCATCGGAGAGACATTGCCACCACCGTTCGCGCGGTCGTCGATGATCAAGCCCTCCTTATCTAACTGCGGATAGAAGTAGCGAGAGAACTCGTTCAATCCTTCCGGACCCATATCGGGGATGTAGATGTAACCAATCTTACCATTTGATACCTTATCCACATGGGCGATGTTTTTCTGGATCCAGTTGTAGTGATAGAGCGCATACTCATCCGCAATCGGACGGATCACCACCTTATGCGCACCCGCCAATTTCGGCTGGCTGTTGAGTGTCAGCTCGGTCGGTACCTCTGCCTTGCCCACGAGCAATTGATACATATCCTTCACGCTATTGGTCGGTACACCGTCGATCGCCACGATGTAGTCTCCTACCTTCGCCTCGATACCCGGTTCAGTCAACGGAGCACGCAACGATTTATCATAGGAGGCACCCGAAAGGATCTTCTCCAAACGGAAGAAGCCACTCTTGTCACGTGAGATCTCTGCGCCCAACAGACCCATCGAGACCCGTTTCGGACGATCCATCTCACCCGGATTGACGTAAGCATGACCTACACCTAACTCGGCGATCAGCTCACCGATCACATAGTTCAAATCCAAGCGCGTCTTGACGTAGGGCAGTAATTGTGCGTATTTCGCTTTCAAGGCTTTCCAATCCTTGCCGTGCATGTTCTCTAAATAGAAACCATCGCGGAAGGCACGCCATGCCTCGTCATAAATCTGTGCCCACTCCTGCGGATAATCTACAGGCACCTGCATGTTGGAGAGGTCAACGGCCTTCTTCAAATCGGTCTTGCCCTTCGGCAGGTCGGTCACATAGAGGCTGTTCCCCTTCATGAAGAGCGCCTTTTGGCTACCGGGATCGATACCCATACGGTCATCAGCAACCTTCTCCTCCTTCTGTTTCTTCAGATCGAAACGCTGCGTGCCGCCCTTTCCGAAATAATACACCGCTTGTCCATCGGAGTAGAGGTTGGCGTAGCGACCTCCTGCCAACGGCAGTTTCACGGTGCGATCGCTCAAGCCTTCGAAGTCGATGCGAACGTTCACCGCACCCTTAGCCTCCTCTTTCTTAGCCGGCTCAGCGGCACCCTCTTTCAGCTGATCATCTTGCTCCAAGAAGGGAGAGGGCGTATCATTCGCCAACAGTGCCAAGTAGATACCACCCATATTGGTATAAGCATGGTTCCACTCCGTTTGACTATAGGTCGGGTTAAAATCGCGGTTGGAGGTAAACACCAAGTATTTGCCATCGGTACTGAAAACAGGAGAGGAGGAGTCATACCATTTGTCAGTTACGGCATGTTCCTTCTTTCCTGCGATGTCATACACATAGACTCTCGTCACCTGGTTCTCAGAGGTACGAGAATAGGTCAGCCACTTGCTGTCGGGCGAGAAGGTTACGCCACGAGCCTCACCTAAGGGATTCTGGTCGAGCGTCGTTACCTGCTTCGTCGCCACATCCAACAGGTTAATGCGGTTCTTACGGTCGGTATAGACAATCTTCTGTGCATCAGGACTCCAAACGAAGCTACGGATGTAGGTGTCGTTGTTCTTTGTCAGCTGTGTAGCCTCGCCACCTTCAGCTGGCTGCAGGTAAAGTTCCGTCTCGCCGGTTTGGTCGGAGATATAGACGATCGACTTGCCATCAGGTGCCCACTGGGCGTTGCGCTCATGGGCGCCCGGTGTACGTGTCAGGTTCTTGATCACACCCTTCTCGGTCGGTACGTTAAACACCTCACCTCGTGCGGTGATGACCATCCGCTCGCCCTTGGGCGAAAGGCTAACAGCTGTGATGTAGTCGCTACCCTGTTTCAACTCCGTGCGGGCAAAGATGTTATCGGCTGCCAAGGTCACGTTCACCTTCTCGGCCTTCTTCTGGGTGGCATCCAGTTTATAGAGGTAGCCACCATTCTCAAACACGATGGTTTTACCGAAGCAGCTGGGGAACTTGCAGTCATATTCAGTGAAGTTCGTCACCTTGCTCGTCTGTTTTGTCTTTGTGTTATAGGAGAACAGGTTCATCGTGTGGTCACGGTCGGAGAGGAAGAAGATCTCATCGCCGATCCACATCGGGAAGATGTCTTGCGCTTCGTTGTTGGTGATGTTTTCCACCTTCTTGGCAGCGGCATCATACACCCAGATGTCGTCAGCCATACCACCTTTGTAGTATTTCCAGGTACGGAATTCACGCATTACCCGATTGTAGGCAAACTGTTTACCATCGGGTGAATAGCTGCAGAAACCACCCTCCGGCAGGGGAATCGCCTCAGAGAGCCCACCCTCTTTGTTGACCGTGTAGAGACGGCCATCAAAGCCTGTGCTGATACGGTTACGATAGACAATGGATTGGCCATCCGGCGTCCAAGTCATCACAATATTATTCGGACCCATGCGGTCGCCCAAGTCATCACGGCTATTGGTGGCGGTATAGGTCACACGCAACGGCTCTCCACCGGTAGCGGGAATCGTATAAACCTCTGTGTTGCCATCATATTGTCCGGTGAAAGCGATCGTCTGTCCATCCGGAGAGAAGCGGGGAAACATTTCATACCCCATGAAAGCGGTCAAGCGTTGTGCCTCACCACCCTGGATCGGTACACGATAGAGATCACCCGCATACGAAAAGACAATCTCTTTTTCATTAGTAGCGGGGAAACGCAGTAAGCGAGCCTCGCCCGCTGCACTGGCCACTGCAGGCAGGGCCATGGCTGCCAACAGTGAAATTAATACCTTCTTGTTACTCATTTGTTTGTTGTTTTGATAATAAACGTTGTGGCAAAGATAGTGTAAACTGAAAGCATAATCATTAAGTTTACCCGAATGTTTTTATAAAAGTGTCTATGTGCGCATAGGCATTTTGCGTAGCATTCAACGTTTACCGCTTGTGTTCACAGAGAAGGGCTCCTCACAAAGGATATGTCCTGCTCCATCTTCAAGGAGGATGGTAAATTCTGCGCTTCCTGCTTTAAGTTTCTCGGTGGCACGAGCTTGCACCGTATAACTGATGCGCTCTTGATGGTTGATCTGTTGGATACTCTTAGGAGGCGAGAGCAGGATGCGTTTGCCGTTCCCTTTGGCTTTGAGTGTGGGGCGTACATCGTAAGCAGGACGGTCACCAACATTCTCGATGATAAAAGAAATTTGGCAATCCTCGCCAGCATCGATCTGTTTGTTGCCGTTGCGGTCGCGCAGCATGATGTCACTGATGGTCAATTCCGGTCCCTGCTCGTAGTTGACACGAGAGATCCGGCGTTCGTTGGCTGGGTTACTGGTCACATACTCCGTGCGCTCTTTCGCTTTTTGCTGATTATCATAGGAGGAGGCTGCTGCCGCACCAATGGCCATACCTGCTACACCCCCTAAGAGGGAACCCCAGAAAGAGCCATGCCGGCTGTCTATCTGGTCACCCAACGCTGCACCAAAGCCACTACCTAACATCAATCCGCTCTGCGTGGCCACTTGCGCCCGGGTAGCTGGATGCATGGAGGCGCAACCATTACACAATAGGGCCACTGCACAGGTGGTCGCCATTATCTGGAGATAGTTAATTCGTTTCATCATTGCGTCTATTCTTTTTTCTAATATGGGCAAAGATAGAAACTCTAAATGATTTCAAGAGGCGAATCAGAAAGAAATACTACCTTTGCCGCTAAATAGAATGGAATAACATAGTAAAGCTATATGGTTAAAATTGGTACCCCATTGTCCCCGACAGCGACGAAGGTTGTGCTGTGTGGATCAGGAGAATTAGGAAAAGAGTTCGTGATTGAGTTGCAACGCTACGGCGTGGAAGTTGTCGCTTTGGATAAATATGCGAATGCGCCTGCTATGCAGGTGGCTCATCGTTCGTATGTAGTCTCTATGCTGGATGGCAAGGCCCTGCGAGAGATTATCGAGAAGGAGAAACCGGATTATATCGTCCCTGAGGTAGAGGCTATTGCGACAACCACTTTGCTGGAGTTAGAGAAGGAGGGGTATCATGTCATTCCAACGGCTAAAGCGACGTGGCTGACGATGAACCGTGAGGGTATTCGTCGTTTGGCCGCTGAGGAGTTGGGCTTGCCTACTTCGCCCTATCGTTTTGCCGCTACGGAGGAGGAGTTTAAAGAGGCGGTGAAAACCATTGGTATGCCTTGTGTGGTGAAACCGATCATGAGTTCCAGCGGCCATGGCCAGAGTGTGATTCGTAAGGAGGAGGATATCGATCCGGCTTGGCATTATGCGCAAGAGGGTGGCCGTGCCGGTGCTGGTAAGGTAATTGTTGAGGGTTTCGTCAATTTTGATTATGAGATTACACAGTTGACGGTTCGCCACATTGGAGGTACCTCTTTCTTGGAGCCGGTGGGCCATGTGCAGGTGGATGGTGACTATCGGGAGTCTTGGCAGCCGCAAGTCATGAGTCCGGAGGCTAAAGCGAAGGCCCGTGAGATTGCTGGAAAGATCACAGAGGCCCTGGGCGGTCGTGGCATATTTGGTGTGGAGCTGTTTGTCAAGGGAGATGAGGTAATCTTCAGTGAGGTCTCCCCCCGTCCGCATGATACTGGTATGGTGACTATGATCACACAAGATTTGTCTCAGTTCGCCCTGCATGCACGGGCCGTTTTGGGCTTGCCTATTCCGAATATCGCTTTCCATGGCCCCGGTGCTTCTCGTGCGGTTGTCGTTGAGGGGGATAGCAACCAGTTGGCTTTGGGTAACTTAGACAAGGTGTTGGCACAACCCGATACACAAATGCGTTTCTTCGGCAAACCAGAGGTTCATGGGCATCGCCGTATGGCTGTTCTGTTGGCTCGTGGTTTGGATGTGGCCGACGCTCGCCGGAAGACCGGGGAGATGATGAAGGAGCTGGAGATCCAATTATAAGGATGAATGAAGGGTTATATCCGTTCAAAATTCCTCATTCCTAACTCCTAATTCAGACCTATTGTGCTTGGAGCAAAGAATCTGACAGAGGGAGCGATCGGCCGGCAGTTGTTTCAATTGGCTATGCCGATCATGGGCACCTCTTTTATCCAGATGGCTTATAGCCTGACGGATATGGCTTGGGTGGGACGCTTGGGCAGTGAGGCCGTCGCTGCGATTGGTGCGGTAGGTATCCTGACTTGGATGACGAACTCCCTTTCCTATTTAAATAAGGTAGGAGCGGAGGTGGGAGTCGGACAAAGTATAGGTGCTCGTAATACGGCAGATGCCCGTGCCTATGCTTCGCATAACTTGACGCTCTCTTTGCTGATTGCGCTCTGTTGGGGTGCGCTCCTTTTTGGCTTGGCGCACCCGATTATTGGCTTGTATAAATTGGAGGAGCCGATTGCTTTGCAGGCAGTGCAGTACCTGCGCATTGTGGCGACGGCTTTTCCTTTTGTCTTTCTTTCAGCCGCTTTCACGGGCATTCATAATGCGGCGGGATTGAGTAAGACACCCTTCTATATCAGCGGCATGGGCTTATGCCTCAATATGCTGCTCGATCCCCTCTTTATTTTTGTATTGGGATTAGGTACAGCGGGTGCCGCATGGGCCACCTGGATCTCTGAGGCGGTGGTTTGTTTGCTCTTTGTCTATCAGCTTAAAAGAAGGCAGCCGCTCTTCGGGGGCTTCCCTTTCTTCTCTCGTTTGAAGAAGCATTATGCTTGGCACATCGTGCGATTGGGTATGCCTGTTGCCTTGCTGAATAGTTTCTTTGCGGTGATCAACCTGTTGATGGGACGGGCCGCCTCGACTTATGGTGGGCACATTGGTTTGATGACCCTGACGGCTGGTGGGCAAATGGAGGCAATCGCTTGGAATACCTCGCAGGGATTCAGCACGGCATTGAGTGCTTTCACGGCACAAAACTTCGCTGCCCGAAAGTCGGAACGCATTCAAAAAGCGTATGCCCTCACCCTTCAGATGACTATGCTGATAGGTGCATTGGTAACCTTGCTCTTTGTCTTTTGGGGAAGTGAGGTCTTCTCGGTGATTGTGCCGGAGCAGGCGGCTTATGAGGCGGGTGGTGTTTTCTTGCGCATCGACGGTTATTCCATGATCCTGATGATGGTAGAGATCTCCACGCAGGGTGTCTTCTATGGCATTGGTCGTACCTTCCCGCCAGCTTTGATCAGTATCGCTTTCAATATCATCCGAATCCCCTTGGCCAATGGCTTGGCGGCTGGCGGCTTAGGTGTGGAAGGTGTCTGGTGGGCGATTAGCCTCAGTAGCATGTTGAAGGGCGTTGTTATTTATGTTTGGTATAAATTTCTTATCTTCGCAGCCAAAGTATAATATTGTATATGGCAACTCATAATTCAACATTCAAAACTCAGAATTCCTCGGATCGTCCCTTGATCTTGATTACCAACGATGATGGCTATCAAGCGAAAGGTATCAATGAATTAACCGCCTGTCTGCGTGATTTGGGCGACTTAGTGGTGCTTGCGCCGGATGGCGCCCGTTCAGGTATGGGTAGTGCAATTACTTCGCTGATTCCTATTAAATGTACTTTGATCAAACAGGAACCGGGTCTGACGGTGTATAGCTGTACCGGTACGCCGGTGGATTGTGTGAAGTTGGCGCTCAATGAGATACTGGATCGTCAGCCGGATCTGTTGGTGTCGGGCATCAACCATGGAGGAAACATGGCCATCTGTGTCAACTACTCCGGTACGATGGGAGCCGCCGAGGAGGGTTGTATCTTCGATATTCCGTCGATTGGTGTCTCGTTGCTCGATCATCATGCGGATGCGGACTTCACGGAGTGTTGTCGCTTAGCTCGTCTGTTGGCTCGCCGGGTTTTGCGAGAGGGATTGCCTCATGGCACCTTCTTGAATCTGAATGTGCCGAAGTTGCCGCATGTCAAAGGGATCAAGATCTGCCGCCAAGCGGATGGTCGTTGGGTACGTGAGTATAAACGTTCGGAGAACGCCAGTGGAGAGCCTGTCTTTTGGCTGACGGGTGACTTTGAGAGTGCGAAACCGATTCATCCGGAGAATGATATGTTGGCCTTGGATTGCGGTTACGCCTCTTTGGTGCCTTGCAAAGTGGATGTGACAGATTATGATTTCATGAACACGCTGCGCAAGTGGCAACTCTAACAGGCGGATGCGGTATTATCTGATAGCGGGCGAGGCCTCCGGCGATTTACATGCCTCCAACTTGATGAAAGCATTGCGAGCGGAGGATCCTCAAGCGGAGTTTCGCTTCCTGGGAGGCGACCTGATGGCCGCCGTGGGTGGTACGTTGGTGAAGCATTACCGGGAGATGGCTTTTATGGGCATTCTCCCTGTGTTGCGAAACTTAGGTACGATCTTACGCAATATGCGTACCTGCCAAACCGATATTCAGCGCTATCAACCCGATGTGGTGATTTTGATCGACTATCCGGGGTTTAACTTGAAGATCGCCAAGTTCGTGAAGCAACAGTTAGGACTTCCCGTCTATTATTATATCTCGCCCAAGATCTGGGCGTGGAAACAGTATCGCATCAAGGATTTTCGCCGTTACGTGGATAAGATGTTTTGTATCTTGCCCTTTGAACCGGCTTTCTTTGAACGGTTACACTATCCGGTGCATTATGTGGGCAATCCCTCTGTGGATGCGGTGGCCGATTATCGGAAGCATCAAGCCGTGGATCGAGTTTCCTTCTGCCAAACTACTGGCTTGTCAACAGACCGCCCGATCTTGGCGCTCCTGGCTGGTAGTCGGAAGCAGGAGATTCGTGCCAACCTCCCGACGATGTTGCGGGTTGCTGCCTCTTTCCCGGAGTATCAACCGGTGATTGCCGGTGCGCCGGGCATTGATCCGGCCTATTATCAACCTTTTATGGCACAAACTGCAGCGCGGATTGTCTTTGGACAGACCTATGCGTTGTTGTTGCATAGTGACGTAGCATTAGTTACCTCGGGGACAGCTACGTTAGAGACAGCCCTGTTTCGTGTTCCACAGGTGGTCTGCTATTATGTGGCGGCAGGTCGTTTAGCCAGCTTTATCTTCAAACATTTCTTCCATACCCCCTTTATCTCGTTGGTCAATCTGATTGGGGAGCGGGAGATCGTGCAGGAGCTGTTTGGCGCCCGTTTCTCCGAAGAGACCATTCGAGCGGAATTAGCATGTATCGTGCGGAATGAGGCTTATCGGCAGCGCATGTTGGCAGGATATGACGAGGTGATCGAACGGTTGGGTGAGCCGGGCGCTTCCCAGCGTGCGGCGCAAGGTATGATTGCCGCCTTGCGGGATCGGTAAATCTCGCTGTTGCCTGCTTTTTCAGCCTATTTGCCCATTAACACTTTTTATTGGGCCGCTTTGCAGCCTTTTGGATCCGATTGCATCTACGCTTATAGAACATTCAAAAAGGAGATAAAACGATATGAAGAACGTAAAGCGATTTTTTATGTTAGCTTGCATGGCATGTATGATGGTTTTCTTGCCGGCTTGCTTGGACGATGATGACAATAGCTATTCTTTGGACGATATGTGGGTGGCTGTAGCTACGGTAGTTCCGCAGAGTGAAAACAGCTATTACTTGCGCTTGGATAATGGCGAGACACTTTGGCCCGCAGCGACCAATTACCCCAATTATGAGCCCAAGGTAGATCAGCGTGCGTATGTGAACTTTACCATCTTAGGTGATTCCACGCAGAGTAATTTAGGGGGCTATGCCTATTATGTCAAGGTGAATGCAATTCATGATATTTTGACCAAACCCATTGCCAAGAATGAGGGAGCGGCCAATGATTCTATCTATGGCACCTCGCCGGTTAGTATTCCTAACGAGTCCAGCATTTGGGTGGGAGATGGTTATCTGAATGTCTATTTCATGACCCAATGGGGTGGCCAGAAGGCACACTTTATCAATCTGTTGCAGACAGATGCGGAGAATGATCCCTATTCCTTGGAGTTCCGTCACAACGCTTTCGACGATCCTGCTTACACCACAGCGGCTGGACGTGTCGCCTTCAACCTCTCTTCGTTGCCCGACACAAAGGGTGAGACGGTTGATTTGCGTGTGAAGGTGAAAACCTATGAGGGTGACAAAACTTTTATCGTGAAATACAATACAGATAAGAGTTTGTTGGCGGCTCCCGCCTCCTTTGTAGAGGATGGTACTGTTTCTAACATGACTGAATTGAATTAATACCTTCCCCACATAATTTTTTTATCATTTGGTTGAGAGAAAGAGGCGTCGTGAGGTGCCTCTTTTCTTATGATTATTATTATTTTTGTAGCGGATAAAACTATCGTAGAAGACTGATTGTTTTACATATAACATAAAATCTATTAATAACTGAGGGTATGAAACGGTTGATTTTAGCGTTGATGTTGTTGCTAATAGGCGGTAGCATCATGATGACACAAGCACAAACCACGGATACGAAAGTGGACAAGAAAGCAGAGAAGGCGGCGAAGAAAGCGGCTGAAGAGGCTGAGTTAAACGCAAAGTATGCCTTGGCGGTGAAGGCGCTTGAGGCACAAGACTTTGTGTTGGAGGCTACACGTGTAGAATTTAAGCGTGGCCGTTCAGAGTATGTTTCGAGCAGTACGAATTTTGTCTCTTTGAAAGATGGAAAGGCAACGGTTCAGTTGGCTACAAACAGTGTGATCAGCGGACCGAATGGAATGGGTGGTATCACTGTGGAAGGCAATGCCTCCCATATTGAGTCGAAAACAGACAAGAAAGGAAACATCACGTATGAGTTTCAGGTGCAGGGCACGGGTATCTCAGCGCGGGTTAGCTTCCGTATGACGAAGGGCACGAATCGCTGCCGTGCGACGGTTTATCCGAATTTCAATAGTAACACGATTTCGTTCGATGGCGAGCTCTATCCCTATGAGCAGTCGAAAGTGTTCAAAGGACGCACCCTGTAAGTTTGGTGTTGGGTAAAGTAAACAAAAGAGCCGTAGCGTTTTGCTGCGGCTCTTTTGTTTCTGGAGGAGCTCTTTACCTTCTGTTAGAGTAAAGACTCAATCTTTGCGACAAACTTGTCTTTCGGCATGGCACCTACGATCTTATCCACCATTTGTCCATCCTTGAAAAACAAGACAGTAGGGATATTGCGGATGCCAAATTGAGCAACGACATCGTCGTTCTCATCCACGTTCATTTTGCCGATGTTTACTCGACCAGCATATTCATTTGCCAGCTCGTCAATGATCGGTGAAACCATGCGACACGGACCACACCATTCTGCCCAAAAGTCTAACACCATCGGTTTACCCTCATTCAATGTCTCTGCGAAATTCGCATCTGTGATTTGTAATGCCATGTGTTTATTGATTTATAAGTTATATGCTTGGTATTGTATCTCCCTTTGCGAGGCCAAAAGTACAAATTCTTTTGCTACCGCAACCCATCAGCCGTTAATTTTAAAATCAATATTCTCATTTCCGGTAAGGTAGTCCACCAAATCGCGTGTCACCTGTATCCTGGTTTTCGGAGCGAACAGATTCAACGTGATGTTGTGTTCACCATCTACCACTTTGAAATAGAGCAGGCTGCTGCCCGGATGTTTCTTGATCAAGGCGGATAACTCGCTGATGGTCTGCTCGTCTAAGCCATGAATGGGAACGGTGATACTGATCTTTTCGATCAGTTTCTCTTTCTCATCTTGCAGCAGACGGATAGAGCCGATCTTGAAATCTAACTTCTTCGGATCCCATCGTCCGGGCTCTACCCGTGCGTTGATCAACAGATACATGCCGATTTTTCCATAGCGACCATAGTCGATGTAATCCTGTCCGAAAAGGGCAATCTCTCCGCTGCCGGAGAAATCTTCCAGTTTCAAGATGCCAAAGGGTTTCCCTGTTTTGGTCATGCCCTCGCGGAATCCGGTCACGATACCGCCCATCAAGATCTCACGTCCCTGTAGGGTGTCTCGGTCGTTCAGTTCGACCACACCGGTGTTGCAGACATATTGCAAGATGATGCGATACTCGTCTAACGGGTGTGCGGAGAGGTAGATGCCGACCAGCTCCTTCTCCTTGTTCAGTCGCTCCAGGTCACTCCAGCGTTCACAGGTGGGGATCTCTGGCTTGGCGATAGCCACAAATTCATCCGCTCCGAAAAGTGTATTGGCGGCTGAGCTCTTATCCATCTGGTATTTATTGCCGTAGCGGATGAGCGTATCGAGGAACTGTTCGCCCTTCGCGTTCTCCGCATAGATCTGCTCGCGCTGGATACCGAAGTTATCGAATGCACCGGCCAAGGCCAACGACTCGACATTCTTCTTGTTGCAGTTACTCAAGTTGACACGCTCTACAAAGTCGAAGATGTCTCGGTAGGGGCCATGCTTCTTGCGCTCTTCGATGATATTTTGCA
Organism: Parabacteroides distasonis; assembly: GCA_021531385.1. GTDB lineage: Bacteria > Bacteroidota > Bacteroidia > Bacteroidales > Tannerellaceae > Parabacteroides > Parabacteroides distasonis_C. Next base: position 112,031 of record JAFBIR010000010.1, read on the forward strand.
CAGCAGATTCACCGACTCCCTTCACGGCTCCTAATCCAAAGCGGATGTTCTTGTGTTGATCGACACTGAACTTCAGGATAGACTCGTTCACGTCAGGGCCCAACACCTGGATGCCCATTGTCTTACATTCATCCATGAATTTCGTGATATCGACAATGTTGCTCAAGCTTCGGCTCAAGACCGCTGCCATGTATTCCGACGGGTAGTTGGCCTTGAGATAGGCGGTTTGGTAAGCCACCCACGAGTAGCAGGTCGCATGGCTCTTGTTGAAAGCGTAGGAGGCGAATTTCTCCCAGTCGGCCCAGATCTTATTCAGGGTCTCCTCTTTGTAACCGTTCGCTTGACCGCCTGCCATGAACTTACCCTTCAGGTGGTTCATCTTGTCGATCAACTTCTTACCCATCGCCTTACGCAGGGCGTCACTCTCACCACGGGTGAAGTTCGCCAACAGACGAGAGAGCAACATGACCTGCTCTTGATAGACCGTAATGCCGTAGGTATCTTTCAGATAACGCTCCATTACGGGGATGTCATATTTAATCTCCTCTCTTCCCTGCTTACGGGCGATGAACGAGGGAATATAATCCATAGGTCCCGGACGATAGAGCGCATTCATGGCGATCAGGTCCTCAAACTTGGAGGGTTGCAGCTCTTTCAGGTATTTCTGCATACCGGCGGACTCGAACTGGAACGTACCGGTAGTGCGTCCTTCGCAATAGAGTTTATAGGTGGCTGGATCCTCCAAACTGATGTGGTCGATGTCCATATCCTGCCCGGTGGTCAACCGTACATTCTCGATGGCCTCCTTGATGATAGAGAGTGTCTTCAATCCCAAGAAGTCCATCTTGATCAAGCCGGTCTCCTCGATGACGGAACCCTCGTATTGGGTGACCAGCATCTCCTCGCCTGTATCTTTATCCTTGGCGGTGCTGACTGGAACCACATCGGAGATGTCGTAACGACCGATGATGACCCCACAGGCATGCACGCCGGTGTTGCGCACGTTGCCCTCCAACTTTTGTGCGTATTTTAAGGTGTCTCGCATCAACGGATCAGGACCATTGGCCGCCTCACGCAGTTCAGGCACATAGTTGATGGCATCGCCCAGCTTGAATTTCTTCATGTCCGGAATCTTATCCGGCACCAGTTTTGCCAAACGATTGGATTCTGCCAAAGGCAATTTCTCCACACGGGCTACATCCTTGATGGCTGATTTCGTGGCCATTGTACCATAGGTAATGATATGCGCCACACGTTCCGCTCCATACTTCTCGGTCACCCAACGCAACACATCGCCACGGCCATCATCATCGAAGTCCGTATCAATATCCGGCAAGGAGATACGATCCGGATTCAAGAAACGCTCAAACAGCAGGTCATATTTGATCGGGTCGATCTTGGTGATACCTAAGCAATAGGCCACCGCTGAGCCGGCTGCCGAACCACGACCCGGCCCGACAGAGACACCCAGCTCCTCACGGGCGGCTCGGATAAAGTCTTGCACGATCAAGAAGTAACCGGGGAAACCCATGGTCTTCATGATGTGCAACTCAAAGTTGAGACGCTCTTTCACCTCCTCACTCAGCGGCTCCCCATAGAGCGGCTTGGCACCGTCGTAAGTCAGCTTCGCCAAGTAGTCGGCCTCCAATTTAATACGGTATAGTTTATCGTAACCGCCCAATTTCTTGATCTTGGCGTTGGCATCCTCTTCACTCAATACCACATTGCCATTCTCGTCACGGGTAAACTCATCGAACAGATCCTTCTCCGTCAACCGTTTCCGATACTCCTCTTCCGTGCCGAAGGATTCAGGAATGTTGAAGGTCGGCATAATCGGACCGCTATCAATGGAATAGAACTCCACCTTGTCGGCGATCTCTAAGGTGTTATGCAGTGCCTCCGGTATATCCGCGAAGATGGCGTTCATCTCTGCGGTGGTCTTCATCCACTCTTGTTTCGAATAGCGCATACGCTTGGGATCGTCCAGGTCTTTGCCGGTACTCAAGCAGATCAGCCGGTCGTGTGCCTCTGCGTCATCGGCGTTCACGAAGTGTACGTCGTTGGTGGCGATCAGCTTGATGTTGTGTTTACGCGCCAGTTCTACCAGCACTTTGTTCACCTCTACTTGGTGTGGATAGATGGTGCAGTCGGCATTCGGATCATGTGTCTCGTGGCGCTGCATTTCTAAGTAGTAATCGTCGCCAAACAGCTGTTTGAACCAGAGCACCGACGCTTCTGCCTTGTCGAGCTGTCCTTTCAAGATCAACTGCGGAATCTCACCGCCCAAGCAGGCCGAGCAAACAATCAGGTCTTCGTGGTATTTCTCTAACAGCTCTTTGTCGATACGCGGGCGCCCATAGAAACCCTCTGTCCAGGAGAGGGAGACCATCTTGATCAGGTTCTTATAACCATTCTTGTTCTTTGCCAACACGATCAGGTGCCATCCGCTGCGGTCGTCTTGCGTAGCTAACTTGCTATGCCGACTGTGACGGGCACAGTAGCATTCACAGCCCAAAATCGGTTTGAAGATGGCCGCTTTCGCCTCGGCGATCTTCTCCTGCAATTCCGTGATCTGTTGCTGCTCTTCGGCAGTCGGATCGCTCTTGGCCAAGAGCGGCTTTAAAGCCTTCTCGCTATCCTTGATCACGCCTTGCGGCTTGCTGTTCTTCTTGTTGACTTTGTTGAAAAATTCCTTGATACCGAACATCACACCGTGGTCGGTGACGGCAATGGCCCGCATCCCATCTTTCGACGCTTTGTCTATCAAGGCGTCAATGGAGGCTTGCCCGTCGAGCAGGGAGTATTGGGTATGAACATGTAGGTGAATGAATGGTTCCATCTGATCTGTAGGCCACCCTTTATCGGTGCGCACTGCGCAAAGGTACGAATAACGCAGGAAAAACAAAGCGCTCTTTCCAGAAACCTCGATAAGGGAAGGGCTCCGATGCCCTTCGATGTTAAGTTAGATTAAATATTAGTACTGTGTGATACAAGGTATATAAAGAATACATACTTTTGTGGCAAACAAAGCAAACAAGATCATGTAACCTTTCGGTAGTTGCGTGCGTCTAATGGATAAAATAGATAATAGCAAAGTCATGATGATTGAACTCAGAGGCATTAACAAAACGTATAACAACGGTGCTCCGTTGCACGTGTTGAAAGGCATTGACCTGGACGTGGCAGAGGGAGAGATGGTTTCCATCATGGGAGCTTCCGGTTCCGGCAAATCTACCTTATTAAATATACTGGGCATTCTGGATACGTATGACAGCGGAACCTATAAGTTGAATGGGCAGTTGATCAAAGACTTGAGCGAGAGTCGGGCGGCGGAGATCCGCAACCGTACGATTGGTTTTATCTTCCAGTCATTCAACCTGATCTCCTTCAAGAATGCGATGGAGAATGTGGCCTTGCCGCTCTACTACCAAGGGGTGAGTCGCAAGAAGCGCAATGCGCTGGCGTTGGAATACTTGGATATGGTAGGCCTGAAGGATTGGGCGGAGCACATGCCCAACGAGATGAGTGGCGGACAGAAGCAACGTGTGGCGATTGCCCGGGCGTTGATCGCGAAGCCGCGTATTATCTTGGCGGATGAGCCGACCGGTGCCTTGGACAGTAAGACCACGGTGGAGGTGATGCAGCTCCTGCGCCAGGTGAACTTAGAGGGAATGACGATGGTGATCGTCACGCACGAGCAATCGGTGGCGGATGCGACGGATAAGATTATCCGTGTGAAGGATGGCTTGATTTGGAAGATAGAGAAAGGGTTAGGTCATGTTTGATTTCGACAACTTTCGGGAGATTTGGAGCACCATCAAGAAGAACAAACTGCGTACCTTCTTGACCGGCTTCTCTGTGGCATGGGGTATCTTTATGCTGATTGTCATGTTAGGAGCGGGCAACGGACTACGGAATGGTATCGCCTACAACTTCCGCAACATGGCGACCAACAGTGTGGAGGCGTGGACACGTTATACGACCAAGCCTTGGAAAGGTATTCAAGAGAACCGAAGCCTTTGGTTTAAGAATGAGGATCTGACCGATCTGAAGCGGGACTTCCCGGAGGTAAATCTCGTTTCCCCAACGCTTTACCATAATGATACGATCACTTATAACCGGGAGTTTCTCACGGGACAAACGATGGGTGTCTCAGCGGATTTTAACCAAATCCGATATATCCAAATTGAGACGAAGAACGGTCGCTTCATCAATGAGCAGGATATGCGGGAGCGGCGGAAAGTGATCGTGCTGAGCCCTCGTATGGCAGAGGTGCTCTTTCGGGAGGAGTCTCCTTTAGGGAAATATGTGCGTTGCGGGAACAGTATGTTCCAGGTGGTCGGTGTTTATACGGAGGACAATAAGAGCAATAACTCGCCTGCCTACATTCCTTTCACGGTATCGCAACTGTTGTATAACAAGGGCTACGGCTTTGGCAATCTCATTTTTTCGGTGGATGGTATTGTGACCGAAGAGGAGAATGAAGCGTTCGAGCAGCGGTTTCGGGAATGGATGGCCCGTCGTCACCAGTTTGACCCGACCGACAAGAATGCGATCGGTATGTGGAGCATGGGCACGGAGTTTCGGATGTGGAACACCATGATGAATGCCATCACGCTCTTTATCTGGATTATCGGTATCGGCACTTTGATGGCGGGCATCGTGGGGGTAAGCAACATCATGCTGATCACCGTGAAGGAGCGCACGAAGGAGTTTGGCATTCGCAAGGCGTTAGGGGCGAAGCCCGCTTCGATCTTGGGATTGGTGATCACGGAGTCCATCTTGGTGACGGCTGTCTTTGGCTATGTGGGCATGGTTGGTGGGATCGGGTTGACCGAGGTGATCCATTCAGCGATGCAGACGGCACAAGCTACGCAACAGGCAGGCGAGAACATGGGAGAGGATCTCTCGATCTTCCGCAATCCCACGGTCGATTTGGGCATCGCCCTTTCAGCGAACCTATTGATTATCGTGGCCGGTGTGCTGGCGGGTTATTTCCCGGCGCGCAAGGCAATCAGTGTAACAGCAATCGAGGCGATGCGCACGGAGTAAGAAGGGAGGAGCAGCTATGTTTGATTTAGATAGATGGACAGAGATTTGGGTGACGATCACCCGCAACAAGACACGCAGCTTATTGACCTGCTTCGGTGTCTTCTGGGGCATTTTGATGTTGGTGATTCTCTTGGGTTCCGGTCGAGGAATGCAGAATGGCATCATGCGGAGTGTCAACGGCTTCGCAACTAATTCGGCCTTCTTTTTTGCAGATCGTACCAGCGAATCGTATAAAGGTTTCAACAAGGGACGGCAGTGGAACATGCGCAACCGCGATGTGGAGAGCATCCGGCGGGAGGTGAAGGAGCTGTCGGCCATCTCCCCGATTATCTGGGGAAACAGCTCGGACAAGAATATTGTCTATGGCATGATGAGTGGTACCTTCAATGTGAAGGGGGTGCATCCCGACTATTTCCAGATCGAGACGCAAAAGCTCTTTCATGGGCGGTTGCTGAATGAGGTGGATGAGCGGGAGCGGCGCAAAGTTTGCCTGATCGGCACGAAGGTGAAAGAGGTACTCTTCAAGGAGGAGGATCCTTGCGGCAACTACATCCGGGTGAACGGCATCTACTACCAGGTGGTGGGCGTGGTGCAGCAGCGGGCTTCGGGCGTGAATATCGGAGGCCGTTCGGAGGAGAGTGTTTTTCTGCCCTTTAGCACGATGCAACAGACGCTGAACCAAGGGGATATTATTCATTTCCTCTGTGTGGCGGCAAAACCGAATGTGCAGATGTTGCCGGTGATTAATAAGATTAAAAGCATCATCAAGGAGCAGAATTTGATTGCCCCGACCGATCCGCAAGCGGTGACTGCGCTCAACTTGGCAGCGCAGTTCGAGACATTTAACAATGCTTTTTTAGGCATCGACATCTTGATTTGGATTGTAGGTGTCGGTACGTTATTGGCGGGTATCATTGGCGTGAGCAACATCATGATGGTGACAGTCAAGGAGCGTACGAAGGAGATCGGTGTACGCCGTGCCTTGGGTGCCAAGCCTTGGAATATCATCTCGCAGATCATGAGCGAGAGCCTGTTGATCACGGCAATGGCCGGTTTGATGGGATTGACCGTTGGGGTCTTCCTCTTGGATATGGTGGATCAGCTGATCGGTGATCCGGTGGGCGAGACCATGCTGTTGCATCCCGCTGTCAGCATCCAAGTCGCTTTGGCTGCTACCTCCATCCTGCTTTTGGCAGGACTCTTGGCGGGCTTGATTCCGGCTTGGCGCGCGATGCAGATCAAGGCGATTGATGCGATACGGGAGGAGTAGAACGAGAATTTTGAATGTTAAGTGTTGAATTTTGAATATTGAAAGCATATTGTTGTCATGAAGAAGCAATGGATTAACAAGAGTTTACGCATCATCCTGTTTACGGGTATCGGTGCAGCCGTCATCGGCACATTCTATTTTCTGTGGAAAAAGTCACAGCCGGTTGTGACGGTGTATGAGGTCGTTTCGCCCAAGCGAGACACGGTGGTTACCAAGACGGTAGCGACGGGCAATGTGGAGCCGCGCTACGAGGTGGAGATCAAACCGCAGATCTCGGGCATCATTGCCGAGTTGCGCAAGGAGGCCGGTCAGATGGTGAAGGAGGGAGAGATTATCGCGACCATCAAGGTGATTCCGGAGATGGTGCAGCTGAATAGCGCCGAGAGCCGGGTCAATGTGGCGGAGATCTCGTTGAAACAGGTGGAGGAGACCTACAAGCGGGATGAGCAGCTCTTCCAGAAGGGGGTGATCGCTCAGGAGGATTTCGACGTGAGCCGGGCAAACTACCTGAAGGCGGTGGAGGAGCGAGACAATGCGCAGAGTGCCTTGGAGATCATTCGCGACGGTATCGCCAAGAACTCCAATGTCTCCAGTACGACGCAGATTCGCAGCACCATCACCGGTATGATTCTCGATATTCCCGTGAAGGTGGGAAACTCAGTGATTCAGGCGAATAACTTCAACGATGGTACCACCATCGCTACGGTGGCGGATATGGGTGATATGATCTTCAAAGGCAATGTGGATGAGACGGAGATCGGTCGGATTCACGAGGGGATGCCCATCAAGCTGACTGTCGGTGCGATGGAGAGTCGGGCGTTCGATGCACAGTTGGAGTATGTCTCCCCGAAGGGCGTGGAGAAAAACGGAGCGATTCAGTTTGAGATCAAGGCGGCGGTGACGATTCCGTCAGATGCCTTTATCCGTGCGGGGTATAGCGCCAATGCGGAGATTGTGCTGAAGCGGGCAGAGAATGTGTTGACCGTGCCAGAGAGTACCATCGAGTTTAGTGGTGATTCGGCGTTCGTGCAGTTGGTGAAGCAGGAGCAACCGGAGCAGCAGTTTGAGCGTCATCCAGTGAAGGTTGGCCTTTCGGATGGCATCAACATCGAGATTCAAGAGGGGTTGACGGAGCAGGACAAGGTGCGTGGCGCTGCGATCGACCCGACGAAAAAAGAGGAAGTCAAGCAATAAAAGGAGGGAACTATGAAACGGATAATCATAGGGGGCATGATGGCCTTTTTGTCGGCGATAGCTCCCGCCCATGCGCAAGAGCAAACGGCTCTTTGGAGCTTGGAGGCTTGCATCAACTATGCCTATGCCAACAACATTCAGCTGAAACAGAAGATGGAGGAGCAGGAGGCACGGAAGGTGGAGCTGCACACCAGCAAGCATAGTTGGTTGCCGGCGGTCAATGCCAACATGGGGCAGAGCTTCCAGTTCGGGCGCTCCACCTCGAAGAGTGGTGTCATCGTGGATCAGAACGCAGCCAACACTACCTTCAACATCAATTTGGATATGCCGATCTTCGATGGTTTCAAGATCCCGAATGACATCGCAGCTCGTAAGCTCGATCTGCAAGCGGCCATCGAGAGTTTGAACAAAGCAAAGGAAGATTTGGCGGTCAATATCGCCTCCTACTACCTGCAGGTGCTCTACAACAAGGAGTTGCAGCGGGTGGCGCAACTGCAGGTGGATTTGGATAGGGAGCAGGTGAATAAAACCGAGGCGATGGTGAATGCCGGCAAGGTGCCCCTCTCGCAGCTCTACGACATCAAGGCGCAGTTGGCGAAGGATGAGGTGACGCTCACCGAGGCGACCAACAATGTACAGTTGGCGCTGCTCGACCTGGCGCAGAGCTTGGAATTGGAGCGGAGCGATCGCAGTTTCGACATCGAGACCCCGCAAATCACCGATGCCGTAGCGGAAAACATGAGCAGCATCCTGCCGCCTGAGACCATCTTCGACCAAGCGGTGACCTTCAAACCGCAGATTAAGGAGCAGGAGTATCTGTTGGAGAGTCAAAAGCGGATGCTGAAGGTGGCGCAGGCAGGTTATTACCCCAAGCTCAACTTCGGCGCCTCCTATAGCAATGGCTATTACCACACCAGTATGGGCGGCGAGTATGCCGATACCCGCTCCTTTGGCGATCAGTTGAAGCAGAACGGGCAGAAGATCGTCGGTTTCTCGCTCTCTATCCCGCTGTTTAACCGTTTCCAGGTGCGCAACAGCGTGCGCTCGGCCCGTATCGGGATCAACAACCAACAATTAGTTGTAGAGAACAGCAAGAAAACGCTCTACAAAGAGATCCAGCAGGCCTACTACAATGCGACAGCGGCGCAAGAGAAATACACCGCTTCGGACAAGAGCGTAGCCTCCAGCCGAGAGGCATTCAGCTATGCCCAAGCCCGTTACGAAGCCGGAAAGAGCACCGTCTTCGAGTTCAACGAGGCGAAGACGAAGTATGCCCAGAGCTTGGCGGAACAGGCGCAAGCCAAATACGATTTCATCTTCCGGGCAAAGATCCTCGATTTCTATCGAGGTACCCCCTTGAAGCTCTAATCGAACAGCCCCAAAAACGTTGCCCGTGGTTCGGAAAAATCACGGGCAATGTTTTGAAAAACGATGGGCAACGTTTGAAAAAACTACGGGCAATGTTTTCCAAAACTACGAGCAATGTTTTTTGAAACTACGAGCAATAGAATTTACGTTTATCAGCCATCCTTTTTATCGCTCCCAGTTAGGGGAAAATTTTTCTCCAACTGGAGAAAAATTGCTGTCTAATTAGGGGTAGAGCCGTTGCGTGCAACGGCTGCGATGCCCTCCTGCGGAGCCTTTCGTTAGCCCTGCTCTTAAACGAATTTTAAGCCTTCGGCGATGTCGCCAAAAAACCATCACGGAGGAAAAAAAATCGCACCGTGATGCGAAGGGTGCTCGCTCCACGAAGCAAAAAAATTTCCATCGTGATGTGATTTTTTCCGCTTCGTGACGTGATTTTTTTCCCATCGTGATGCGCCAAAAATGGGGTAGTTTGGGGCTCTCGCTTGCCTTTCTGTCCGTCCTATTTTTGTTCCCCTCCGATAATTTGATAATCAATAAATTGTCGAATCCCCATGTAGAGTCGTAGCGTGCCCCATGAAATGCTTGGGATAGTTTCGACCCTGCAAGGGTCACACCTTGTTAACCGCCTGTTGAAAACTGGCGGGTCGCATGAAAGCCACCTTTTCTCATCCGACCCTGAATGGGTCGAACCCGTTGATGCTTTGTATGGTTCGACCCCGTTAGGGTCGTGGGTTGGGAGGGTAGGTTCGCCCACTCCGCACATCTGGCGATATGCGGTTATCGAAGGTTCTACCCCGTTGGGGTCGTCATCCTGGAGACGCGCCAATGGCACGTCTCTACGGTCAATGCTGTTCCCTATACCTATATTATATAGAGAGGATGAGTTTGCGGGTCAGGCCCGCAAAGACACAGATAGTGAGGCTATTGGAAATGGACTTTCGGAAAAACGGGGACAAGTCATGCAAGAAAACGGCGTTTTTGTTGCGCAAACCAACGCCCTTGTTCATAAAAATGGGGTAGAAAATGTTTTTCTTGAAGCAATACTTGTTTGTCCCGAAATAACGCGTACCTTTGCGTCAGGAAAGTGAACCTTTTCTTTGAGCCGTTTTACCCCGTTATTTAACGCAGTATGAACAGCTGGCTTGGAGAAGGGGCGTGATGCTAAGAACGAGTTATTTATAACATATTATTAATTTCTAAATGTTTTATTTATTATGAATGTAAAGTTTTCTACGCTTTTGGCTGGCGGTCTGCTGGCTCTAAGTACAAGTGCTTTTGCAGAAGTTGCTAACATCAAAAATCAGTTGAGCCCCGTTCAAGGAGGAAACTTGGTGTCAGGTAACACCTATTTTATTGTTACTGATGATAATGGTGAAATTGATGACACAAAAACTGTGTTCTTGGGTTTGAAGAATGCTACGACTGAGGGTAACGTTGAAGCAGTGAATCTGAAGGCAAGTAATGCCAACAGTGGTGCTTTGCAAATAACAAACAAGCAAATAAAGTGGGTGGTAACTGTCTCTAACGTGGGAAGTGAGAAAATCTACACTTTTACAAATGCGGAGACTGAGACTAAATTGACATTTGGTACGACCGGTGCAATTAAAGAGAAGAAAAGTGAAGCTGTGGAAAGCGAAACTTCTTCGAGTTTATTGACAGGTGAGGCTGGTGGTGTGTTTACTTCCAAGTTGACACAAGACCCTGAAACAAATAACGAGTTGACAATCGCAGAAAGTGGGACAACATTGAGCGATGACGGTGGAAAGATCTACTTCTTCCAGGTAAAAGAGAAAACAGACATTAATGCTGATGGGTTGAATGGTTTGATGGGTAATGGGTTTATGTTCAGCTTCCCCGATGCTGATCCGGCTCCTGCCTCTAATCCGTTCGGCTCTAAGTTGACTGCTGTGAACTTAGGAGGGGAGACTTGGAATACAGGTGAAAATACTGTGAAAGCTGGACTTTATTTTGTTTCTTCTCTTGCAAGCGATGCATTGGGAGATAATGGTAAGTTTGTGAGCAAGACTAAGTTTGATGCTTCAACCTTCGTTGCAGTTTCTACATTGGATAACTATGAGATCAATGGTTTGAATCCTGGAGAAAAAGGTGATGGCTTCAAGTTTATTACCGTGAAAGGTGAAGATTTGGTTGGCACTAAAGAGAAAGGTAAAACTATGTTTGATAATGCTATCTTCTCTGTCTCTGAGCCGGATCCTGAGAACGGTAAAAATATTTTTACAATGACAGTGAAACCGTATGTGGCTTATGGTAAAAATGTGGATGAGACAAACGCAACAAACGACAATACAGTTAACGTAGTGGCTTTCACAACCATGGGTGCCTCTTATGTAACTACTTTGAAGGAAGTTGCGGGTAAGGCGACAAATAAGTTGGCGGTAAACGCAACCAATGTGTTGGCAGCTGAGGATCTGTTGAAGAGCGACGCTCCGGCTGTATTCAACATCCAGTTCACCAGCAGCGAGGCAGATTTGAAGGAAGATAAGTCTTCTGAGTATGGCAAATACTTGGGTATCTATAACAATGGTGGCTATGCATTGTTGGCACAGGGCTCTTCCTTCTTGGATTTGGATGCTCCGCAGAACCAGTGGTATGTATCTGATGTTAAAAATGGTGTCTTTACATTCAAGAACCGTGAAAGTGGAACGGCTATCAATGTGCAGTTGCGTAAGACTAAGAAAGAGAATATCTATGATGTTGTTTCTGCCGAGGGAACAAAGGTAAACTATGCTTATATCAATGGTAACGGTGTTTATACTATTGAGACAGAAGAAAATGCTAAAGCTTTGAGTTCTGGTGAGTTGCAGATCAAACTGATTGAGGCTACGATTACGAAGAACGCTGGTTATTTGGATCTCTCTAAAGAGGAGTTGGCACAACCCATCCAGATCAAGTTCACGGTGGCAAACAAATTGTTGTCCAAGAATATGTATGTTGAGGCTAATACAACGGCAGGGACAGTGTCTTTGACGGAGGATGAGGACTATGCAACGCTGTGGGACATCGTGAAGTTCGCCGCTAAGGAGGATTCTATCTCAGGTAAGATCAAGTATGCTTACATGAAGGATGAGAAGACCATGGATTACAAGGAGGTTGTTGATAAGGCGATTACTACTTATGCGTTGAAGATCAATGGCTTGAGCAAGGCTTGGTATTTGAATTTCCCGAACCAAACTAACGGTGCATATAATGTTAAGCAAACAGATAAGATTGCACAGGCACAGCGTTATATCTTGAAAGAGAACAAGAATGGTTCCATTTATTTGATTGCGGCAAATGTGGCAACATCCAATGCTTATGACAAGAACATTAAGAATAACACCAATGCATTGACTGTAGGAGGTAATGCTACTTTGGCAGAGGTTGGTATCTATGGTGCCGCTAATGATGATGTTCAGATGGAGTTAGAGTCTGTAGAGTTGCTTTCAACCTCTTTGGAGGCAGAGCCGCGCCACGCAAGCTTCAAGTCTGTAAACGGTGGTTTCTTGGGTATGGACGAGGATAATAATGCGATCGTTGCTGCTACGCAAGAGGAGGCTAAGACGTTGACCTTCTGGTTGGATACAACAGACGTGAAGGAGTTGACCACTAACTTCTATATCTCTCAGGCAATGCCGGAAGGCTTGAAGGCTGCTGAGCCGCGCATGTTCTTGTTCAACCCGGTTGACTCTACCTCTTATTACGATGAGGGTACAGCAAGCAACACGAAGGATTATAGCTATATGTTGAGCGACAAGGCTACTACGAAGGCTATCTTCAAGGCAGCTACATTGATCAATAAGGACTCTATCAACACCTTCATCAAGGGTGAAGAGGTTGGTTTGAACAAGGATAATGGTTTGAATCGCTTCAAGTTCCAGATCAAGGAGGTTGATGATGAGGAGTATGTAATCGCATCAGGCGATAAATATTTGTCAAGCATCAACGGTAAGGTTGGTTTTGGCGATTTGAAGAACGCTTTGGTTGTTACCCTTGGTGAGGGCGACGCAACCGCTAACGAGGCAATCGAGGCAGCTGGTGTTCAGGTAATCGGTAGCAAGGGCGCTGTGACTGTACAGGGTGCTGCTGGTAAGGTAATTACCGTAGCTAACGTCTTGGGTCAGACAATCGCTAACCAGGTAGCTGCTTCTGACAACGTAACGATCGCTGTTCCGGCAGGTATCGTAGTCGTTGCTGTTGAGGGCGAGGCTACTAAGGTAGTGGTTAAGTAAAAAAAGAAAATGAGACAGAAATAAATAGTTTAGTTCCCGCGAGGCGTCAAGCCAAGTAGCTCGTGAGGGTGAACAAGCGGGATCGTTAATAAAGAAATAAAAAAGTTCTTTTGCTCAGTAATCCCGTGAGGGGTGAACGGCAAGTTACTAAAAAGGAGCCGTCGGGATGTCAAAATCTCGACGGCTTTTTTGTGTTATAGATGAGGTGATTTAGCTTTTGAACGGAATAAGCGTTTCTTGTATGAGATTGTGTCACAAATTTATTATACATTTGTGGCAAAATCAAAGAAGTAATGGCAGCGCAAAGCGTTTATAACGAGATAAAAAGAAGGGTAGAGAAATCCAAAAGGGGAAGGCTCTTCTTTCCCGATGATTTTCATCCGGCATCCTCTGATGCAGTACGGTCGGCCTTGGTCCGTCTGTGTCGTGCGGGCGACCTTATGCGTGTGGCCCAAGGTATCTATTGCTATCCGAAAGTGGATAGGAAATGGGGAAGCGGCATCATCCCGCCCTCCATTGAAGAGATTGCCGAAGCTATCGCCAAGCGCGACAAGGTGAGGATAGCCCCTACCGGAGCATACGTACTGAACAAGCTGGGGCTTTCCACCCAGATTCCGGCCAATGTCGTGTTTGTCACGGATGGTTCGGGACGTCGCGTGTCTATCGGGAAGGGCAAGGGCATCCTGTTCAAGCATACATCGGAAATGCGAATTTTCGCTTTCCGCTCCACTATGATGCAACTTATCGTGACCGCCATGCGAGAGATTGGCGAACAGAATGTGACCGACGAACAGATGGCCGTCATCAGGAAACATCTTGAACATGTAACTGAAGAAGACTATCAGAAAGACATCCAACTTGCACCGATATGGGTGCGAAAGAAACTCTCACAACTATGACATTTGTGCCGAACGTATGTCGAGGCATCTTTACGACATCGGTCAGATTATGGACACGCCCATTGCGGAGGAAGCCTTGCAGGACAAGGCTCTCTATCAGTCGGTCATCGACCATCGCCGCACTTTCATCGGCTTGCGAGGGTTCGACTATGACACCTTGCAGCCCGCCACCTTGCGGATAGTTCCACCGGAAAACATTGTGGAGGAATGGAGGAAGGACTACGAGGTGATGCAGGAAACCATGATCTATGGAGATTCACTGCCGTTCAGTCTCCTCCTCGACAAGATTCGGATGCTGAATGAACGCATCAACAAGATGGGGTGATTTATTTCATCCCTCGGGCCTTGTAGATTTTCTCTTTGGCCTCATTGATCCGTTGGAATTTCTCGGTGGCAGCCCGACGAATGTCTTCGCCGAGATTGGCCACCTTATCGGGATGGTGGGCTACCGCTAACCGGCGATAGGCCGCTCTGACCTCCTCGTCGGTCGCGGAGGGAGCGATCTCCAATACTTTATAGGCCTCCTCCAACGAATCGCCTCGCAGGTTGAGCATCGACTCTACCTCTTGCTGGGAAAGTCCCATCGCTATCGCTACCTCTTTTAGCGCCTCGATCTCTGCCGCACAAACCGTGCCATCGCTCTTGGCGATCTCCGCCAAGAAGGCTAACAGCTGCAGCCGCTCCTCATAACGCAGGTTTTGAGCGATTTGCCGACCGCAATCTTGAATGGTCTGCCGGAAGCCCCACGGGTGCTCCTGATCCATCCGCTTGGCCTGCTCGAAGAGGCGAAGCAGAATCTGTTGCCCCTCATCCACCGCCATCTCGCCAAAGTTGCGACGCAAGAATTGGCGTACATATTCCATCTCGCTGTGCATGATCTTGCCATCCGCCCGGATGATATAGGAGGCCATGACCAGCATGGAGAAAAGAAAACTGTTGCGTTCGCCTTGCCGGGGATCGGCATACGCCTCGCCTTGCCCGCCATTCTCCTTGTCGTCATAGAGTGAGCCTAATATGATACCTGCCAGCGCGCCTAATGGGCCCAGGGCCACAAAGCCCAAGATGCCCCCAATCCATTTTCCGATACTCATAAGTAATACCTATTTTTACGTGTTAGGGAATTAATGTGTCAACACCTCTAAGCCGGTCTCTGTCATGACAAAGGTGTGCTCCCACTGTGCGGAGGGCAGCTCATCCTCGGTCACCACTGTCCAGCCATCGGCTTCATCAATAAAAACATGCCAAGTGCCCATATTGATCATGGGCTCGATGGTAAAGACCATGCCCGGCACCAAGAGCATACCTGTGCCTTTCCGTCCGAAGTGGCATACCTCCGGCTCCTCGTGGAAGGCTAACCCGACGCCGTGGCCGCACAGGTCGCGCACGACGGAATAGCCATTTTTCTCGGCATGTTTCTGGATGGCATGGCCAATGTCGCCCACAAACCCAAAGGGTTTCGCTGCCTCCCGACCGATCTCCAAACATTCTTTGGTGACCTCTACCAAACGGCGTTTCTTCGGAGAGACGTTGCCAATCATAAACATGCGGGAGGCATCGGAGTAGTAGCCATCCAGGATGGTTGAGACATCGACATTGATAATATCGCCATCCCGCAAGATCTCGTGCTCGCTCGGAATGCCGTGGCAAACCACCTCATTGATCGAGGTACAGACGCTCTTCGGGAAGCCTTCGTAGTTCAACGGAGCGGGGATCGCCCCATGATCCATTGTGTAGTCATAGACCAGTTTGTCGATGGCCGCCGTGGACATACCCTCTTTGATCTCTTGGGCCACCAAATCCAACACACCGGTATTGACCACACCACTGCGACGGATGCCCTCGATCTGTTCCGGTGTCTTGATCAACTCACGGGTCGGCACCAAATGCCCGTGGTCTTGCATATACAATATTTTCTTGTCTAACTCTGTGAGTGGTTGCCCCTTCAGGAGCTTCCAATTATGACTTTTTCTTCGTGAAAGCATATCTTACCTAATTATAAATCTGCTATGATACCTCTTCCTTTTCGTACGTTTACCTCCTGCCAGGTGAAGGGGAGGGCGGGTGCTGGCGCCGCTCGGAAAGGCGTCGTCCCGCTGATTTCAGCCATCGCCTGCGCGAACAGCGGATCATCGGTTGTGCCAAACGGCCCTAACGTCTGCTCATATTCATTGACCTCCACATCCGGCGTGAAGCCATCGGTGTAGTCCGCCTTGTCCTCTCCATTGAAGACGTAGAAGGTAATGGGTTGCATAATCCAGCCATATTTCGACGATTGGTCGTAGATGGTCATGCCTACGGTCTTGCCCAATGTGGTTCGTCCGATCAGGCGCACCTGCTCTTGCCCCATAAAGGGACGTAGCCCGTTGATCACTAACTCCGAAGAGGAGGCTGTGCTTGATCCGGTCAGGACGTACAGCCGCTGTAGGTTCAGGTTGCCCGCCAAGACCTCCGTGGTACGCAGGAGTTTCACCGATTGGTTCTTGGCTTGGTTCAGGTCGTTATAGACCTCTTTGCAGAACACTTGGCCTAACGCCGACGAGGGCGCCAAGAAAGAGGCCAATAGCTGCGCACAGGAAAGCAAGCCGCCACCGTTGTAGCGCAAATCGAGGATAAACTCGTTGACACCCTGCTGCTTGAAGCGAGCGAAAAGCGCAGCCATCTGCTCGTTGTAGGCCGTCCCTTTGTAACTCTCAGGATCGGAGGCGAAGTGGTTATACATCAAGTAACCTACTGTTTTGCCGCCCACTTGATAGATGGAATCCTTGAGGAAGGGGGTGTCTTCCACCGCCCGTGAGGCCGTCAGGGTGAGGTAGCGGGCATGGATGAAACTCTTTTTCTCCCGGTCATAATCCGCGATATAGAGACGGGCCTCCGCCCCACTGCGCAAACTGTTGTAGTCTTCCGTGATCGAGCCCAACTCACCATTGACCCCTAAGATCCAATCTCCTCGACGCAAACCGGCCTCCTCGGCCGGGGAGTTCGGCAACACGTAGATCACCACAGCTATGTTATAGGTCTCTTTATCGCTGGTTTGCAGCTTCGTGACCGCAAAATCGAATCCATACGAATCTTTTTCGTCCAGAATCGCCTTGGTCGTGGCAGCCTTCTCGATGGTGGAGAAATGATGAAGGGAGCCGTTGATCACTTTGCCATCCTTATCGGAGAGCAGGCTGTTGAAGAAGGTCTCGGGATCGGCGTTGAAATCCAGCTGGGATTTGTCCGGCAGCTCCTCATACCACAGGTAGTCCGTCCGCATGGTCGCTTCAATCCAGTTATTCACCTGGTTCGTATCTGTGATGATCGCCTCCTCTTTCTCGCAGGCGATCAAGCCGATCAGTAGGCTCCAAAGTAATGCTACATATCCTTTTTTCATTCCGTTTCGCTCATTAAAAAAGCCCTTGACACTGGTGCACAGGCAAGGGCTTTCGGTTGCTTTGCGAAGCAAATGTAGTTTATATTTTCTTCTCGATCACCGCTTGTACTACATTTAACACATAGTCAGCCAATTTCTCGCTCTCGCCCACCAAGTCCATGTAGTAAACGCCATCTTGGTATTGATACAGCTTGTTGTTGATGTCCTCGATGTTGCGGCTCTTCAACTGGTTGCGATAATTGTTGATCTCATTCTCAATGTTGTAAGAGGGATTGATGTCCTCGTGGGTCGCCTCGTTCTTGCTCAAGATATAGGTCATGCGGGTCAACGCCTGGGAAACCAACTCAAACATGTGATCCAGATGCTTGTTCTGGCTATCGGTGAAGACCGACTTGAACTCGTTGCGACGCTTGATGCTGCGCGCCATGTTGTTACAAGAGTCGGCGATACTCTCGATCTCAGAGACAGCGCGGAGCATGATGCGGATCTCCTCCTTACTTTCCGAACTCAAACGTCCCTCCGATACCTGGGTCAGGTAGTTGGCGATTTCGATCTCCATGCGGTCGCTGATGCTCTCGTATTTCTCCACGCGGGCGTAGGTCTTCAAGAATACCTCCTCATTCTTCTCATAGAACAGCTCTCTGACCATGCCCAACATGCGAGCCGTACGCTCAGCGAACAGCGAGATCTCCTTGTGTGCCTGCAGGATAGAAAGCTCAGCCGTGGAAAGCATACCGCCTGAGATGAAGCGTAAGCGATACTCTTCGTCTTCCACCTTCGGTTTGATCAACGTGCAAACCGTCTTCTCGATGAACCGTACGAACCAGATCATGATGCAGGTATTGCTGATGTTGAAGGCCGTGTGGAAGGCTGCCAACTTAAACGATACCGCTACCGCCGGATCACTCACACCCATCACATGCTCCACAAACCAAGAGACACCATCGGTGAAGGGATAGAACAGGAGCAATACCCAGATCACACCAAACACGTTGAATGCTAAGTGCGCCAAGGCAGCTCGTCGTGCCTGTGTGTTACCAGTTAAGGCTGCCAAGTTGGCTGTGATGGTCGTTCCGATGTTCTCGCCCAATACCAACGCTACACCTAAATGGTAATCGATCCAGCCATTCGCACACATGATCAAGGTGATTGCCATCGTAGCCGCAGAGGCCTGCACGATCATGGTCAGGATCGCACCAATGAACAAGAACAGGATGATGGAGAGGAAGCCCATGTCGGTATAGTTCTGTACGAAGGCCAGCATATCCGGGTTGGCTCCCAGATCGGGCGCGTTGGCTTTCAGGTTCTGCAAACCCATGAAAAGGAAGGCGAAACCAAAGACGAACTCACCCATTGACTTACGTGAGCTCTTGTTGGAGAAGAAGAGCGGGATGGCGAAGGCTAACAGGGGAAGGGCAAACGCCGCGATGTCAATCTTAAAACCTAAAGCGGAGATGATCCATGCCGTGACTGTCGTACCAATATTGGCACCCATAATGACGCCAATGGATTGAGACAATGTCAGTAACCCCGCATTTACAAAACTAACGACCATGACCGTCGTCGCCGAAGAGGACTGGATCAAGGCCGTAATCAGTACACCGGTGAGCATTCCCGTCACCCGGTTGGTTGTCATGGCAGTTAAAATACGTCGCAAGCTATCACCCGCGAATTTCTGTAAACCCTCGCTCATGATCTTCATTCCATAGAGGAAAAGACCCAACGAGCCGATCAGCCGTAGCAGATCAAAAAATGAATAGTCCATTTAAATTACGTTTAAGTGGATGGTATATCCGATTAATGTTCCTAACTTTAGGGGGCGAATTTATAAATAATTACTGAGAACTATGGCTGAAACGATTACAATTTTTTGCAAGAATACCAATTTATATAAGGAGGTGCCCATTGGTTCTACATTGAACGAGATCTATTCCTTGGTCGGTAAACCGTTGGCCTATCCGCCAATGAACGCACAGGTGAACAACAAAACGGAGAATCTCAACTATCGTTGCTGGTTACCTCAAGATATAGCGTATGTGGATTATACACAATTGTCGGGTATGCGCACCTACGTGCGCTCGCTGTGTCATATCTTCTCCAAGGCGGTGTATGACCTTTGGCCCAACGCTACCTTGAACTTGGAGCATCCCGTGTCGCGCGGCTACTATTGCGTCATTCATGGCGAACAACCCATCGGCGAAGCGGCCATCGCGCAACTCAAAGCACGGATGCGGGCGTTGGTGGATGCCAATCTCCCCTTTCAGTTACATCGTGTACAGACCGCGGAGGCTGTGCGACTTTTCAAGGAGCGAGGCATGGAAGACAAGGTACGCCTCTTGGAGTCGGCGGGTATGGTATATACCTCCTATTACGAGTTGGATGGGTACATCAACTTCTTCTATGGCTGTCTGACCCCTTCGACCGGCAGCATCCAACTATTTGATATAGTTCCTTATAAAGATGGGCTCCTGCTGCGAGTGCCTCGTCGGGATGATCCCACGCAATTGGAACCGATTGTCCCGCAGGATAAGATGTTCGGAGCTTACAAAGAGCACCTCACCTTGCAGCGCACGGTGGAATTAAACAACGTGGGAGACCTCAATGGGGCAGTGGCTCGTCGTCATGCGCAAGAGATCATCTTGGTCTCTGAGGCGATGCAAGAGAAACAGATCGCGAAGATCGCCGAAGAGATTGCCGAGCGTTACCAGCAGGGTGTGCGGATGGTGTTGATTTCCGGTCCCTCCTCTTCCGGTAAGACCACCTTCTGCAAGCGGCTTCAGGTACAGTTGACGACCAACCTGTTGCGCCCCATCGGTATCTCGTTGGATGATTATTTCCTGAATCGGGAAGATACTCCCAAGGATGAGCAGGGCGAGTATGATTTTGAGTCGCTGTATGCACTCGACCTGCCCTATCTCAATCGGGACTTGGAGCGTCTGCTTAGCGGTGAGGAGATCGATCTGCCAACCTTCGATTTCCATTTGGGAAAGCGTGTCTTCAAAGGAAAGAAATTAAAGATGGAGGAGAACACGGTGTTGGTGATGGAGGGCATTCACGGTCTTAATCCGGAGTTGACCCGCTGCATCAATCAGGCTTGTACCTATAAGATCTATGTCTCCGTGCTCACCACCATCTCCTTAGATAATCATAATTGGATCCCGACGACCGACAACCGTTTGCTGCGTCGCATCGTTCGCGATTACCGCTTCCGAGGTTATTCGGCCGAACAGACCATCTTGCGATGGCCCAGTGTGCGCAGAGGCGAAGACAAGTGGATCTTCCCCTATCAGGAGCATGCCGATGCCATGTTCAATAGCGCCATGATCTATGAGTTAGCCTCGTTACGTCCCTATGCGGAACCGATCTTGGCGGAGGTGAAAGAGAATAGTCCAGCCTACGCCGAGGCCTATCGCCTGCGTCGTTTCCTGCGCTATTTCACGCCGATTCCTACCGAGCAGCTTCCCGGTACCTCTCTGCTGCGTGAGTTCCTGGGGGGTGGTAGTTTCAAATATTAGAAGAACGGATCCCTAACCCTCAAAAGCAAATAGGATCTTTTGAGGGTAATTTATTTCCCCTGCTGTGTAAGATTTACTGGAAACTCCTTATCTTTGACCCCGTAAACCTTGATTATGAAGTTTATGGAGCGAATCTTGCATTATGTATGGAAATATGGGCTTTATGGAGCCTCTCCTTTGTGTACGACGGAAGGATTGCCGCTTTCTGTCATCGATCCGGGTATCGAGAATCGGGATGCCGGACCGGATTTTTTCAATGCGAAAATACGTATAGCAGATACCTTATGGGCAGGTAGTGTGGAGATTCATGATCGAGCCTCCGATTGGATGCGTCATCATCATGATCAGGACAAGGCGTATGATGGGGTGATCTTGCATGTGGTGGGCGTGGCGGACGCGGATGTCGTGCGAACCAATGGCGAGCCAATTCCCATGCTGCAGCTTCCTGTTCCTCCGGCTGTCCAAGCGAATGTGGAATGGTTGCTCTCGAAAGAGTTGCCGGTATCCTGCCTTCCTCGTCTTTCGGAGGTGGATCCGGTGCATATCACCGGTTGGTTAGATGCGTTGTTGACTGAGCGATTGGAACGCAAATCGGCTGATCTCCTGAAGTTATTGACGCATTATCAAGGCGATTGGAACGAGGTGTGCTACGTCTCTCTGACCCGCAGTTTCGGCTTTGGTGTCAATAATGACGCCTTTGAGCGACTGGCCCGTAGCCTTCCTTTCCGCTATATTCAAAAACAACGGATCAGCAGTTCGCAAGTCGAGGCCATGCTTTTCGGACAGGCAGGAATGCTCAATGAGACCTATCCGTGTGACTACTATCGACTGCTCCAGCGGGAATACGCTTTCTTACGGCATAAGTTCGGCTTGACGCCCTTAGATGAGTTTGTCTTCAAACAGTTGCGCCTTCGTCCGCATAGTTTTCCACATGTTAAGTTGGCCCAGTTGGCTGCGATCTGGTGTCGGCACGATACCCTCTTCTCTAAGATTATAGAAGCACACACCCCTGGTGAGATCAAGGCCCTTTTTCGTTTGTTGCCTTCCGAGTATTGGCTGACACATTATCAGTTCTCGCACGTTTCGACCACTTCCGAGAAATGGATCGGGGAGAAAGCCCGTGATATTCTGCTGATCAATACGGTGGTTCCCCTCTATTTTGCGTATGGACAACATAAAAAGTTGCCGGAGTATTGCGGGCGGGCTATCCGTCTGTTAGAAACTATCCACCCGGAGCGCAACCACATCATCACGACCTTCCAGCAAGGAGGGATCAGTGTGAAACATGCGGGCGACACGCAGGCACTGATCCAATTGCGGCGAGAGTATTGCGAGAAACGCAAGTGTCTCTATTGCCGCATCGGTTTCCGCTTATTGAAACGTTGTGGGGAGGAAGGGGCTAAAAAGTGAAGAAACCCTTTCGCTTCCTTGCCTATCCGCAGGTTTTAGCTACCTTTGCGGCAAAAGCGAAACGTCCGATGTGGAAAGAGAAATTAGGTAATTATTTGATTGATGTCTCCAAGTATGTCTTAACAGGCGTAGTCATATCATCCTTGTTTAAGGATTTTGGGGACAGTAAAATACTTATTTATAGTATGGGCATCATCACATCGGTGTTAGCTTTGGTAGTTGGTTTGATCTTGACGAATAAAACGGATAAGAAAAAGGAGGAAAAATGATGGGAGCATTTATGGTATTTGGAGTGATTGCAGTGCCATGTGCCTTGTTTTTGCTGTACTGCCTTACCCCAGGAGGGAAGAGATGGCTTCGAGAGAATCATATGATATAGGTCAATGAAGAATAGGCATCTGAAAACGATTGGACAACTCTTGTGGGTGGTGATCGCCACAAGCCTGTTGTATGCTTGTGCGAATATGGCTTCGCCCAATGGCGGCCCATACGATGAGTTACCCCCGAAATTTGTCAGCAGCACACCTGCGCCAGGACAGCTCAATTACAAAGGAAAGAAGGTAGAGATCCTGTTTGATGAATTGATCCAGGTGGATAAACCGACAGAGAACGTGATCATTACGCCTCCCCAGGCTATGCAGCCGGTGATACGGGCAAATGGCCGACGGATAGTCGTGGAGTTAGAGGATACCTTGCGTGAGCAGACCACCTATACGATTGACTTTACCAACTCGATTGCCGACAACAACGAGAAGAACATCTTGGAGAATTTCTCTTTTGCCTTCTCCACCGGTGATCAGATTGATACGTTGCAGATTTCGGGTGTGCTGTTGGATGCGGCTACACTGGAGCCGATGCCGGGCATCACTATAGGCGTGCATACGGACTTGGCGGATTCCGCTTTTACGACGACTCCCTTTGTTAGAACTTCCCGAACGAATGACCGAGGTGGCTTCACCATCCGCAACATGGCTCCGGGCACCTATCGGATCTATGCCTTGGAGGATGTGATGCGTACCTATAAATATAGCCAGCCGGGGCAACAGATCGCTTTTGGTGACTCGCTGATCGTGCCTACTTTTGAACTGACCACCCGTCAAGATACCACCTGGAAGGATTCGCTGACCATAGATACGATCAAGACTGTTCCCTATACCCATTTCATGCCGGATGATATTGCCCTGCGTCTTTTCAAGGAGAAGGCGGAGCGACAGTATATGTTGCGACCGGAGCGGAACGATGAGAAGATCTTGACATTGCGCTTCAATGCGTCGGTGGATAGCTTGCCCGCGTTGACACCTGTCAACTTCACGCCGAGCGAGGAAAACTGGTATTATCTGCAGGCGGAGGATGAGCGAAAGACGCTGAAATACTGGTTGATTGATTCTTTAGTGTGGCAGCAAGATACACTAAGTCTCTCCGTAGATTATCTGAAAAGTGATTCGCTCAATCAATTGCAGCCGCAGACCGATACGGTGAACTTCGTGATGCGCCATCGCCCGAAAGCGGAGCCCAAGAAGAAGAAAAAGAAGGATGATGAGCCGGAACCGATCGAGTTCTTGGGCATGAATATAGCGCCAAGTGGCACGATGGAGATGACCGATACGCTCTCCATTACCTTTATGGAACCCGTGGCCAACTTGGATTCCAGCCTCTTCCGGTTAGAGCGGATGGTCGATTCCACATGGACAGCCGTCGATTTTCGGTTCTTCCCCGATACAACCAATTCCTTGCGTTATTTTATCCTGCGCCCTTGGCAGTATGCGGAGGAGTATCGGATGGCTGTTGATTCTGCTACCGTTTTTAGTGTCTATGGCAAGTGGAACAACACGATGAACCATGCGTTCAAGCTCAAGAAGGAGGAGGATTACGGACATCTTTACATCAATGTGATCGGGGTGGATACCACCGCTTTCGTGGAGTTGTTGAATAGCAGCGATGTGCCTGTGCGCAAGGCGAAGGTGAAAGAGGGGGGAGCGCTCTTCATGGATTTGCGACCGGATAAGTATTACGCCCGTTTGACAGTCGATCTGAATGGAAACAATGAGTGGGACACGGGTAACTATGCGGAGAAGCGGCAACCGGAGCTGGTGATTTACTGCCCGAAACAGTTTCAGATTATGCAGAATTGGCAGGTGGAGGAGACTTGGGATGTGACCGCCGTGCCCATGAAGCAACAGAAACCGTTAGAGATCACCAAGAATAAGCCGAAAGAGATCACGAAAAAGAAACGAGACTATCGCAATGAAGGCAAAGCATCTTCTTCTTCCAATCAAAACAGCTTTGGCGGTTTGCGCTTTTAAGGGGTTGCTCCTCTTGGGAATGGTGCTTTTGCAGGGGAACGTGACGTATGCGCAAACCCTCTCTTTCCAAGCCAACGAGGAGGTGGATTACGAGCTGTATTACAAGTGGGGATTGGTCTTCTCGAAAGCCGGCAATGCGACCTTCAAGGTGACGGAGAGCTATTTCGAGGGTCAGCCGGCGTGGCAGTATAGCCTACTCTTCCGCTCTGCGGGCATCGTGGAGAAACTTTACCGGATGCGGGATACGATGGCCTGTTATTACTCCAAAGTGCCTCGCCTGCTGTATAGTAGCAAACATTCGGATGAGGGCGATTATTATTCGGTGGATGAGTTGCGATTTCGCTATGAGCCAGCCAATCAAGTGTCTATCGCATCCCGTCGCTACACCTTGAAAAAGGTGAAGATTGATACACTATTGGTAGCGGAATCTCCCGTGAGTGATATGTTAGGCGGTACGCTTTATCTGCGTGCCTTGGCAGCAGGTACATTGCGTAGCGGGGATGACTTCCCTTTGACTGTCGCCATCGGGCGTGATTTAGTAACGATGCGTTTTCGCTATTCCGGCCAACGTATCGTGGAGCACAAAGGGGTGAAATACCGCACCCGTCATTTCTATATTGACATTGAGGATGAGGCCTTTGAGCAACCCAAGGCTGCGGCGGAGGTTTGGATTGGTGATGATGCCAACCATATCCCGGTCAAGGTGCGTGCCAAGTTAAAATTGGGAGCCGTAGAGGCCTACTTGAAAGAGGGCCGAAATCTACGAGCTCCTATGGATTGCCGGGTCGTGATGCCTTGACAGGCGTTAGCCGATCGGCTCAAAAGGAAGCGCTGTATCTTTGCGATAACCCGTTCCGTTGAAAGTAGCGATCAATTCTCCCGCCTCTGTGGTGATGCGTACCTCGCAATTCGCTAAACGCTTGTGGTTGAACACCTCATGCGCCTCTGCATACAGCATGCCTTCCGAAACAGAACGAAAGAAATGGATAGAGGAGTCGATGGAGAAGGTGAGGCGGGCGTGGCTATTGGTCGCGGCCGCAAAGGCCAAATCCGCTAACGTGAACAAGGCGCCTCCTTGACAAACACCGCCGCCATTCAAATGCTCCGGTTTCACCTCCATGCGGGCCTTGGCGTAGCCGTTGCCCACTTCGAGCAACTCTACGCCAGCCAGCAAGGCAAACTTATCTTCTTGAAGAAAATCTTGAATCGTCATATCTCGTAGCGATTAGCCCAATGTCCATTCAGCCCCTTCCTTCGTGTCCTTGATCTTGAAGCCTAAGGCGGTCAACTCATTACGGATCTTGTCAGAGGTAGCCCAATCTTTATTCGCTTTCGCCTGTTGGCGGATAGCCAGCAGCAGATCAACCGCTTTACCAAAGGCCTCATAGCTGTTGCCGCCAGCGGCAGCCTCGTCTTTCATACCGAGTATCTCAAACAAGAAGAGATGGAACGTCTCTTTCAGCTCCTGTAAATCAGCGGCAGAGAGAGTTGCCTTCCCGTCTTTGGCCGCATTGATGGCACGAGCCGCATCAAAGAGATGCGAGATCACGATCGGTGAGTTGAGGTCGTCGTTCATCGCCTCGTAGCATTTCGCACGCAGCTCCTTCACCGCTACGCTGGAGGTAGCGGCCGGTTGGATCTTCTGCAGGTGGCTGTAGGCCTCCATCAAACGGGCCAATCCCTTCTCAGCGGCCTGCAAAGCCTCGTTGCTGAAATCCACCGTGCTGCGGTAATGCGCCTGCAAGATGAAGAAACGGATGGTCATCGGGGCGTAAGCCTGTGTGAGTGAGGCGTGATCGCCTGTGAAGAACTGATCCAAGGTGATGAAGTTGCCCAATGACTTACCCATCTTCTGTCCGTTGATGGTGATCATGTTGTTGTGCATCCAATAGTGCACCATTTCATCGCCTTGTGAAGCTACTGCCTGAGCAATCTCGCACTCATGATGCGGGAAAATCAGGTCCATGCCGCCTCCGTGGATATCAAAATGGTTGCCTAAATACTTCCGACCCATCGCGGTACATTCGCAGTGCCAGCCGGGGAAACCGTTGCTCCAGGGGGAGGGCCAACGCATGATGTGCTCCGGTTGCGCGCATTTCCAAAGGGCGAAATCAATCGGGTTACGCTTCTCCTCAGTGCCGTCGAGCGCACGGGTTGTCTTCAGCATATCCTCGATGTTCCGTCCGGAGAGGATGCCGTAGCGATGTTCTTTGTTGTATTTTTCTACGTCGAAATAGACAGAGCCTTGGCTCTCATACGCATACCCATTGGCCAAGATCTGCTTCACCAATTCGATCTGCTCGATGATGTGACCGGAAGCGTGCGGCTCGATGCTGGGCGGCAATACATTTAAGGCCTCCATCGCGTGGTGATAACGCAAGGTGTAGTATTGCACCACCTCCATCGGCTCCAGTTGCTCTAAGCGCGCCTTCTTGGCGATCTTGTCCTCACCTTCGTCGGCATCGTGCTCCAAATGGCCCACATCCGTGATGTTGCGTACATAGCGCACCTTGTAACCTAAATGTTTCAGGTAGCGAAACAACAGGTCGAACGTGATGGCTGGGCGCGCATGGCCTAAGTGTGCGTCGCCATAGACTGTTGGTCCACAGACATACATGCCCACATGCGGAGCGTGCAGCGGTTTGAAGGGCTCTTTTCTTCTTGTCAGCGTGTTGTAAATAATCAATGGATCCATATACCTATTCTTATATTGTTCTCTTTTTTGAAATCGCAAACTTACACAAAATCCGCGGGAAAACATGCAAAAAGCGGGAATCTTCCTGGGAAAGTATTACTTTTGCGCACGCAGTGAAGAACGTAGGCAAAGAATGAATAGCATGAAAGGAAATCGAAGGCTGTTTAGCTTTTTAGTGAGTGTGTGGATGTTTTGTGTGCATGTGGGAGCGGTGGTTCCTGCTGGGGAGGTCGCTGCGGACTCCTTGGCGACGACAGCGGCTGAACGCATCCCGA
Source organism: Parabacteroides distasonis (assembly GCA_021531385.1). GTDB lineage: Bacteria > Bacteroidota > Bacteroidia > Bacteroidales > Tannerellaceae > Parabacteroides > Parabacteroides distasonis_C. The sequence continues at coordinate 139,614 of JAFBIR010000010.1, forward strand.
TCGTCTCCTATACTTTTCAGCCGAAAAGCCTGATTCTACCGGCCTCTCTGATTACGGTAGGGGCGATTGGCACTGCGATTGATGGCATGAATGACTTTCACCTGTTCAGTCGGAAGGATTCCGTGAAGCAGCTCAATGTGGATGACTACATGGAGTGGGGCATGTTGGGATGGGTCTTCGTGTGCGACTTGATGGGGAAGGAGAAGCACAATTGGGTGGATCAACTCTGTTTGGTGGCTTTGGCGGAGGGGCTGAATGCCACGATGGTGCATGGCGTGAAACGTTTTGTGAATGAGAAACGTCCGGACGGCATGGACTACTCTTTCCCTTCCGGACATACGGCTAATGCCTTCTTGGGGGCGCATTTGGCGTGGAAAGAGTTTAAGGATTCCTCGCCGGTGTTGGCCTATTCCGGCTATGCGTTGGCCGCTTTTGTGGCAGGCTCTCGGGTGTATAACAACCGCCATTGGGTGGCGGACGTGGTGGCTGGAGCCGGCTTCGGCATCCTTTCGGTCGAGCTCTCTTACCTAATCTATTTCCCTGTGCGTAACGCCATTGCCCGCAAGATCAACCTGCGGCATAGCGATCGTCTCGTGCTTTCTCCCACGGTGAATCCCGGAGGGGCAGGGTTCTATCTGAGCTATCAGTTTTAAGTGGAAGGCTGCTGGTTCAAGGCAAGCAGCTCATCTAACTGGCTACGGTCGTTACTGAGGCGCGGCACTTTGTGTTGCCCACCTAATTTCCCTTTGTGCTTCATCCAGTCGTAGAAAAGTCCCTCACGGGCAACCACGACCTGCAGGGGAGCCAACGAGATCTCCTTATAACGTTTGGCCTCGTAGTCGGAGTTGACCTGCTGCAGATAGCTATCTAACCGCTTGGCGAACAGTGCCAAGTCTTGGGGTTGCCGCTCGAACTCGATCAGCCATTGGTGGCATCCCTCGGCTTTTCCCGTCAGCTCAAACAGGGGAGCGGCCGTATATTCACGCACGACAGCGCCCGTCTCTTGGCAGGTCAGCGCCAACGCCTTTTCTGCATTGCCCACCATTAATTCCTCTCCAAAAGCATTGATATAATGCTTGGTACGTCCCGTGATCAACAGCTTAGGCGGTCGCAGCGAGGTGAAGCGAACCGTGTCGCCAATCAGGTAACGCCAAAGTCCGCCGGGTGTACTGATCACCAAGGCATAGTTACGGCCAACCTCCACGCCCTCCAAAGGAACGGCTTGTGGATGAGGTGTGTCCAACTCCTCTAAAGGAACGAACTCATAGAACACCCCATAATCGGGCATCAACAGCAGGGCCGGATCGCTCGGATCATCTTGAATGCCAAAGAATCCCTCAGAGGCGTTGTAACACTCCATGTAGTGCATCGCCGAGGAGGGAATCAGTTGTTGGTAGCAAGCTCGATAGGGTTCAAAGCTGATGCCGCCGTGAATGAACAGTTCCAGGTTAGGCCAAACCTCCGTGAGGGCCCGTTTCCCGGTATAGTCGAGAATCGCCTTGATCAGGGTCAGCATCCACGAGGGCACGCCGGAGAGGTTGCTGACGTTCGCCTGGGCGGTGGCCTTGACAATCGCCTGCAGCTTGCTTTCCCACTCATTCATAAGGATGATGCGCTTGCGAGGCACCCGAAACAGCTCCACCAACGGATGGAGGTTTTGCAGCAAGACCGCCGATAAATCGCCTTGGTGCACATGGCGGTTCAAGGGCGAGGGGCTATGGCTACCACCCAGGATGAGTCCTTTCCCCTCGAATAGGCGGCTGTTCGGATAGTTGCGCAGGTAAAAGGCGACAATGTCCTTAGGCCCTTGGTAATGACACCTTCGCAGGATCTCGTTCGTCACCGGGATGAATTTGCTCTTATCGTTGGTCGTGCCGCTGCTCTTGGCAAACCAACGGGTCACGCCCGGCCAGAGAATATCCGCTTCTCCATTGATCATGCGGTGGATATAGGGACGCAGATCGTCATACGTCTGCAGGGGAACACGTTGGCTAAAGGTTTGATAGTCTTTGATGTGGGCAAAGTCATATTGCGCTCCCCAGACGGTGTGTGAGGCCGTTTGGAGCAGGTCGTGAAATTGTCGCTCTTGAAGTGCGTCTATCCTTTGATCGAAGCGTTCCATCTGTCGGAGTCTTGGGCAAAAGAAGAGCCGGGCACTGTTCGTGAAAAAAGACATATCCTTTCCGATTAGTTCTGTTTGGCCGCGAATGTAATGAAATCCTCGTAATCCTGTCTGTCAATAGGCTTTTTTCCGTACTTTTGCTACCTGCTAACAAATCATTGGGATATGAAAATAGGAATTCTTTCGTCAGGTGGCGACTGCCCCGGCATCAATGCGACAATCCGCGGTGTGGGCAAATGTGCGATGCTACACTTTGGGATGGAGGTGATTGGCATTCATAGTGGTTTCAAAGGGCTCTTGGAGAAGGATACGCAGACCTTCGACGAGCGGAGTCTGTCTGGTATTCTCAATTTGGGAGGAACCATCTTGGGTACTTCGCGCGAGAAGCCTTTCCGCAAGCAGCTGTCTGCGACAGATTCTGATAAGCCACAGGTGATCTTGGAGAATTACAAAGCGTTAGGGTTAGATTGCTTGGTCTGCATCGGTGGCAATGGCACGCAGAAGACAGCCGGGATGCTGGCCAATATTGGCTTGAATGTGATCGGCGTGCCCAAGACGATCGACAACGATGTGTGGGGTACGGACATTACCTTCGGATTCGATACGGCGGTCAATATCGCGACCGAATCGATTGACCGACTGCACTCTACGGCCAGTTCGCATAAGCGGGTGATGGTGGTCGAGGTGATGGGTCACCACGCCGGATGGATCGCCCTCTATGCCGGAATGGCGGGCGGTGCCGATGTCATCTTGTTGCCGGAGTTGGGCTATGACCTGGATCGGGTGAATGAGACCATCTTGGATCGGGCGCACAAAGGAAAACCCTATTCGATTGTGGTGGTGGCGGAAGGTATTAAAACGCCGGATAAGAAACATCCGGCCAGCTACATCACGCATGCCATCGAGGAGGCCACGGGCATCGAGACGCGCGACACCGTTTTAGGCTATACCCAACGGGGCGGTAATCCTTCGCCTTTCGACCGCAACTTGGCGACACGCTTAGGTGGTCACGCCGCGGAGCTGATCGCGAAGGGACAATTCGGCCAGATGGTCTGTATGAAGGGCGATCGGGTGGATTCCATTCCCTTGGCTGAGGTGGCGGGCAAGCTCAAGTTGGTCACTCCGGATCACGATTTGATCGTGCAAGGCGAGCGCATGGGCATCACTTTTGGTCATTGAGTTTCGCCTGTTTCGCCTCTTTCTGCTCGGCATAAATCTGTTTCCTCAGTCGCTTATCGTTGCGTAAGCGATTGAGGGCCATTTGTGCGGCCTGTTGCTGCGATTCCTTCTTGGAATAGCCCTCGCCTACACCAATCTCTCTGCCGTTGGCCACATGAATGGCGGTGTGAAACAGCTGCTTCCCCTCCGCATCCGCCGTAGGCTCCAGTGCGTCGAAGAAGATCTCGACACGCTGCTTCTGGCCCCATTCGAGCAAGCTCGACTTGAAGTTGATCTCCTGTTGGGTGATCTCGCTGAGGTTCAGGTGCTCGTCAATCATCCGCTCCACGAACTTGAAGCAGGCCTGATAGCCTTTATCGACATATACCGCACCGACAAGGGCCTCAAACGCATTGCCATAGATATGATTGTTGTGGTTGCTGATCTTTGGCGAGAAGATGATCAGCTGGTCTAATCCGATTTGCAGGGCGATATTGTCTAACATATCCCGTTGCACCACCTTTGAGCGACTGATGGTCAAGAAGCCCTCTTGGGCGTCGGGGAAACGACGATAGAGAATATCGGCCACGATGCAATCCAATAAGCCGTCGCCTAAGAACTCCAAGCGTTCGTTGTTGACCGATCGCCGATCTGCCGTCCAGATAGAGGCGGAGCTGTGTCGAAAGGCCTCCTCGTAAAGGGCGACACGATCCGGATAGAAGCCAAGGATCTGGTATAACGTAAAATAAGGCTCCTTCCTTTTGTTCAGGAGAAGCCTTATTGACCTATTTATCTGCTGAAATAGCTTTCGGAACACCTTATTTCACGAATTGTTTCACGATAGCACAAGCGTTGTGGCCACCAAAACCAAAGGTGTTAGACAGCGCCGCGTTGATCGTACGCTTCTGTGCCTGGTTGAAAGTGAAATTGAGGTTGTAATCGATCTCCGGATCATCATCGCCCTCTGCATGGTTGATGGTCGGCGGCACAATACCGTCGTTCAACGCTTTGATACAGAAGATCAACTCGATGGCACCGGCTGCACCTAACAGGTGACCGATCATTGACTTCGTTGAGCTGATGTTCAATTTATAAGCATGGTCACCAAATACCTCCTTAATCGCTTTGACCTCAGAGATGTCACCTACCGGTGTGGATGTACCATGTACATTGATATAATCAATCTCTTCCGGCTGCATATTCGCATCTTCCAATGCGTTGCGCATCACCAACTTGGCACCTAAGCCTTCCGGATGGGAAGCGGTCAAGTGATAAGCGTCTGCAGACATTCCGGTTCCTGCGATCTCCGCATAGATTTTGGCGCCGCGAGCCAAAGCATGCTCCAACTCCTCTAACACCAAGCAAGCACCACCTTCACCCATCACAAAGCCGTCACGGCTTGCGCTGAATGGACGGGAAGCGGTCTCCGGAGAGTCGTTGCGTGTGGACAGTGCATTCATTGAGTTGAATCCACCTACACCTGAAGCAGCGATCGCTGCCTCGCCACCACCCGTTACAATCACGTTGGCCTTACCCAAACGGATGTAGTTGAATGCGTCGCTAATTGCGTTAGTGGAAGATGCACAGGCGGATACCGTCGCGAAATTCGGTCCGTGGAAGCCGTACATCATGGAGATGTGTCCGGCTGCGATATCGGCAATCATCTTCGGGATGAAGAAGGGGTTGAACTTCGGGCCAATCGAATCTTTCGTCTTGGCGTAGCCCAACAACTCCTCATCAAACGTCTTGATGCCGCCAATACCGGATGCGAAAATCACACCAATACGGTTTTTATCCTCTTTCTCCAAGTCCATCGCTGCGTCAGCGATTGCCTGCTTGGCGGCGCAGATGGCCAACAAGCTGTAGCGGTCGCACTTACGAGCCTCCTTTCGATCCATGATCGACAGGGGATCGAAGCCCTTCACCTCGCAAGCGAACTGGGTCTTGAATTTGGATGCATCAAACTGAGTAATAGGTCCAGCACCGCTTTTCCCGGCTACCACGTTCTCCCATGTTTCAGCGAGCGTGTTGCCTAATGGTGTGATGGCACCCAGACCTGTTACTACAACTCTTTTTAACTCCATACGTAAATCAAGGAATTGAATTACTTCGCGTTGTCCTCAACGTACTTGATGGCGTCACCTACAGTTGTGATCTTCTCTGCCTGATCGTCGGGAATAGAGATGTTGAACTCCTTCTCAAACTCCATGATCAACTCTACTGTATCCAAAGAGTCTGCGCCCAGATCATTAGTAAAGCTAGCCTCGTTTGTAACCTCTGACTCCTCAACACTCAACTTATCAACGATGATAGCCTTTACTCTTTCTGCAATTTCTGACATAACTTTCGAATTTAGATTAATGAATAGAATTTACTTTTTAATTTTGCAGCTGCAAAGTAACGCATTTTTTGCGTTACGAAGCAAATATAAATGACTAAAAATGTGGAAAACTGCACATTTTCTTTTCCCATGTGCATCTAAAATGATTTATATCAAATGAAGAATATAGCGATCTTTGCTTCAGGTTCAGGTACAAATGCGGAGAATATGGCTCGATACTTCGCTAATAACGAGTTGATTAAGGTGGCTTTGGTGCTCTCCAACCATGCCGATGCGGGGGTTCATGCCCGGGTGAATGCCTGGGGGGTGCCCTCTTTTACCTTTTCGAAGGAGGAGTTCGCGGCAGCGACCCCTATTTTGGCTAAATTGGCTGAGTATGCGGTCGATTTCATCGTGTTGGCCGGGTTTATGAGCAAGATTCCTGATGCGTTGCTGGATGCCTTCCCCGATCGGATCGTCAATATCCATCCGGCGTTGCTCCCGAAGTTTGGCGGGAAGGGCATGTATGGCCATCATGTGCATGAGGCAGTGCTTGCTGCCGGTGAGTCGGAGTCGGGCATCACGATCCATTACGTCAATGCCCACTACGATGAGGGCAAGATCCTTTTCCAAGCCGCGTGTCTCGTCCTGCCCGACGACACGCCCGACACCCTTGCCCAGCGTGTCCACCAATTGGAGTATGCCCATTATCCCCGCGTCGTCGAGCAATTGCTGACCATGCTCCCGCCCCTTTATCGCGAAGGGGAATGAATGACCTCGTGACGTAAAAATTGCTCCATCACGACGTAGCAAGGAAAGCCCTCAAAAACGTTGCCCGTGGTTCGGAAAAATTACGAGCAATGTTTTGAAAAACCATGGGCAATGTTTGAAAAAACTACGGGCAATGGTTGAAAAAACTATGGGCAATGTTTTTTGGAATTATGGGCAATAGAATTTACGTTTATCAGCCATCCTTTTTATCGCCCCCAGTTAGGGGAAAATTTTTCTCTAACTGGAGAAAAATTTCTGTCTAATTAGGGGTAGAGCCGTTGCGTGCAACGGCTGGGATGCCCTCTTGAGGAACCTGTCGTTCTCCCTGCTCTTAAACGAATTTTAAACCTTCGGCGATGTCGCCAAAAAACCATCACGGAGGAAAAAAAATCTCACCGTGAAGCGAAGGGTGCTCGCTCCACGAAGAAAAAAAATTTCCATCGTGATGTGATTTTTTCCGCTCCGTGACGTGATTTTATTTCCGTAGTAGTGCGCCAAAAATAGGGTAGTTGGGGGGCCTTTTCGTGCATGACGGGTAGTTTGACCCTGAATGGGTCGCACCTTGTTAACCGCCTGTCGGAGACTGGCGGGGCGCATGAAATCCGCCTCTTCTCATCCGACCCTGAATGGGTCGAACCTGTTGATGCTTTGTATGGTTCGACCCCGTTAGGGTCGTGGGTTGGGGTAGATTTATCCACTCCGCACATCTGGCGATATGCGGTTATCGAAGGTTAGACCCCGTTGGGGTCATCATCGTGGAGATGCGCCAATGGCACGTCTCTACGGGTCGATGCTAATGGCAAGCCATTGTCATTGCTAATGTCAGGCCCTCGTTATTAGTAATGACCAACGCTGAAGATTGCTAATGTATTACTCGCCTTCTTGCGCGCGCATACGCACGTACATATATTATATATATAAGTCCTAATTCCTAATTTAATTAATTCCTCACTCCTCATTCCTCACTCCTAAATCTAATCTGTGGTGTCGTGGAACATTCCGTGGAACATCGGAAAAAGGGGCGTGGAACATAGTGTTCCACGGAATTTCGTTGCGCAGTCGGTTTTTGTTAATCGGTTGATAATCATTCTAAAACATAAAATAGGGTTCCGTGGAACATTTGTGGAACACTGCTCAACAAAAAGGTAATGTTGCGTATAATGACGCAAAAGGGGCTAAAACAGCCTTTTTTCGCGCATTTTAGGAAGCATTGTGCAAAATGTTCCACGGGAAACAATCCTCGTAAACGCTTGATAATCTGTTTTATTTGGAAATTGGGAAGGAGCGGACTGCTCAACAAAAAGGTTCCTTACTTTTGAGCACAAAGGTACGCGTATTTTCCTAATCACCAA
>JAFBIR010000011.1 GCA_021531385.1 Parabacteroides distasonis
GTTTTCTGCAATATCCTCATCAATTCTCTGAGGAAAAAGCACTGTCTGGTTGGGATTGTAAGGACGAAAATGTATCTTTGTCATAGTAAATTTCTAATGCCTAAAGATACGAAATCTTTAGGTAATAACAAAGCCCCAGCTTGTGAAAGTCGGGGCTTTTTTATATGAATCATTGAAAGAAAGCGGGATAAGAGTCGGTTCTCAAAAGGAGGTCATTTCCCGTTTGAAGGCTTATGACCCCTTCTGGCGGTCAACTCATTTAGTTAAACGCCGCCTGTTTCGAGCGGCTCTGGGCAGCGTTGGAGGAGACATGGGAGTGTTTCACAGAGGGTTATCGGCGCTTCCGCCTCCTGCTCTTCGCCCCGCCCCACTGCGTCGTTTCTTGCAGGCATTGGTGTCGGTATCGTTGGATATCGGGATGCGGAAGGTGAACCTGCGCAGGCTCGACAGCTCTTAGTGGCTCACCTTCCCCCACGGTGCCTTCTTCAACTCCAACCAATAGACCTTAACCCCGGTCACGAAGGTCATGGTCATTATGGTCACGAAGCTACTTCATCACGCCAGCAGAGAAGGGAGGCGCCTGCGTGCCCCACTCTTTGTTGGCTTTCGGGCCCATCTCTAACTCCAGGAGTCCACCCTCGGCCAAGTCGCTGTGGTTGAACCAAGGCTGGTTCAAGGTCACGCCGTTGAGCTTGGCACTCTGGATGTACTTGTTCTCGTCGGAGGCGTTGTTGGCACGGATCTCGAAGGTCTTGCCATTGCCCAAGTTCACCTTCACATTGGTAAACATCGGGCTACCAATGTTATACGTAGGCGAACCCGGTGTCACGGGATAGAAACCCATCTGGCTGAACACCACGAAAGAGGACATGCCACCGCCATCCTCGTCGCCCGGCACACCCATCAAGTCGTTGCGGAACCATTGCTTCAACAGCGTGCGGATACGCTTCTGCGTCATCCAGGGCTGACCCGCATAATTATAAAGATAGGGCACATGGAGACTCGGCTCATTGGCCATAGAGTACATGCCGACGTTGCCTGTATGATCAGGCAAGAAGCTGTAGAACTGCCACTTGGACATGCCTAACGGGGTGTTGAACATCGAGTCGAGCGCCGCCGTAAAGTTGGCGTTGCCACCCATCAAGTGGATCACGTCCGCAATGTTGTGCTGCACGTCCCAACGATAGACGTAGCCGTTGTTCTCGTCGTAGTAATCCCGTGCGCCCAGACCGCCGTCATAGCGATAATCGAGCGGATAGATGAACTGCCCCTCCTTATCCTTCGGATGGAAGAAACGGGTGTCGGGGTTATAGACGTTGCGATAGTTATAGGCGCAACGGAGGTAGTAAGCCGCCTCGTCGCTCTTGCCCAACTCCTGAGCGATCTGCGAGAGGCACCACTGGTCGTAAGCTGTTCCCAGCGTGACCGCGATCGGCTGGCGTTTCTCCCAGATAGAGACATTGGGCACCGTCTCCTTCTCGCCCGGACGCAAAGCAGGAATGTAGCCATGCTCCTTGTAGAAAACATCGAGCCATCCAGCCGGCGCGGCCGACCAAGGAATCAAGGTCTTCTCCTCCATACCCTTCTTGCAAGCCTCATACGCCTTCTCCAACTCGAAGCCACGCGCGCCCTTGCGGTACGCATCAATCACGGTGGCTACAGCGTGGTTAGAGTTCATGCGGCGGGTGTCTCCCGTCACCTCGGGGAAGGTTGGCATCCAGTTGTTGCCCATCTGCTCAGCCATCAAGAGGAAGGAGTGAATGATGTCGTTCTCACGCTGGTTGTCCACCAAGAGGCGCAACGGGTGAGCCGCCCGGTAGGTGTCCCAGATCCAATCGTCGGTGTAGAAGGGACGTCCGCCATCCTCATGCACCTGTCCGTCGAAGGCACTGTAATAGTGTCCATCCTCGCTCAGGCAGATCGGGCGCTCGTAGCAACGATAGAAGGAGGTGTAGAAAACCGTCTTCTCATCCTCCGTGCCGCCCTGCACCTGAATCTTGCCCAGCGCCTCGTTCCAAGCACTGCGTCCGCTCTTCGCCACGACATCCACGTCATAAGCCGCGATCTCACGCTCCAGGTTCTTCTTCGCCTGCTCCGCACTGATCAACGAAACGCCATAGCGCACGCCCACCTGCTTCACGCCGTCGCCATACGCCAAGGCAATCGCCACGTTCTTACCCTCGACTGCGCTTTTCCCGGTCTCTGCGCCCTCGGCTGTCACCGCCAAGGTTTTCACCGGCTGCTGATCGGTCTCGGCATAGAGGTAAATCTTCGTCTTCCGGTCGATGAACTGGAAGCCGCTTACGGCATTGCCCTCGGCCTTCAACTCACCGTTACGGGTGTTGAAGATCAGGAAGGTAGGTGCCTGCTTCGCAAATTGCAACGCATAGACGGCACTCTGATGCGAAGGGGCGTAATCAACATCAATCTCCGCATTGTCCAAATAGACTTGATAACGATAGGGGCGCAACTGCTCCTGATCGTAGCTGAACTGCACCACCGGTTCCAAGCCAGCCTCATCACCCTGATAGGGAGAGAGGTTGAAAGCGGAACGCTCACGGTGGTTAGTCACAATAATCGGCAAACCGCTCAAACGATCGCCCGTAAAGTCGGCACGCTCCGGATAGACACGCAACAGACTGTTCGGCAGCTGCACGGTCGGGAAGGTAGGCACCAACAGGTGACTGATGTTACCCATGTAGGGGTTCACATAGTCCACCGGCTCCTTGGCAGACTCCCCTGCTCCGGAACCTCCCGCACAGGAGGTCCAGCCGAAGAGAACGGCCAAAAGCACCAACAAAGATGAATAAATTGACTTCATATAACAAATAAGGATAAAATGAATCACCATGGAATCCAGAATCAGGAAGGCTTTCCTTTCCTAATTCCGGACTCCTAATTCCTAATTTACTCGGCTGTCTTCGGACGGCTCTCAGGAGCTGCGCCAAACGCTTTGTTGGGCGTGTTGCCCATAACGAAAGTCAGCGTGCCTCCCTTCATGATGTCCTCATACAAGATATAAGACTTGTCGTAAGGCTGACCGTTGAGCGTAGCGGATTGAATATAGATATTCTCCTTGCTATTGCCTTCGGCAACGACCTCGAACGTCTTACCATTCTCCAAGCGCACCGTTGCCTTCGGGAAGAGCGGGCTACCAAAGACGAACACACCGTTAGAGGGGTTCACCTGATAGAAGCCCAACGCCGACATGATGTGCCAAGCGGACATCTGGCCACAGTCTTCGTTACCAATCACACCCTCCGGCTGGTCGGTGTAGAACACATCCTGGATGTAGCGTACCTTCTCGGCCGTCTTCCACTGCTCACCGGCATAGGGATAGAGGTAAGCCACGTGGTGGCTCGGCTCGTTACCATGTGCATACTGACCGATCAAACCACTGATGTCGGCAGAGGCACCCTCACCCATATCACCCTCTACGATGAAGAGTGAATCGAGCTTCGTAATGAAATTAGCGTCACCCCCCATCAAAGCGATCAAGCCCTCCGGATGCTGCGGCACGAAGAAAGTATATTGCCAACCGGTTCCCTCGGTGAAGTCACCTGTGCCATGCACGGAACGGAAGGGGCTATACGGCGTACGCCAGCCTCCGTCGTCCATGCGCGGACGCATATAGTTCAATGACTTATCGAAATATTGCTCGTAATATTTGCCTCGTTTCAAGAAGGTCTCATAATCCGCCTGCTTACCCATCTTCTTCGCTACTTGCGCGATGCCCCAGTCATCTGCGGCATACTCCAAGGCGATGGAGGTAGATTCGTGGATCTTGTCAGCCGGAATGTAACCCCGCTCCATGACGTAGGTCACGCCCTTCTGCTTGTCGTAGGTAGCTGAAGAGACCATATTGTTATAGGCGCGCTCTGCGTCAAAGCCTTGGATGCCTTTCAGGTAAGCATCGGCAATGACAGGCACGGCACTGTAACCCGGCATACACTCCGTCTCGCCACCCACCAACGGCCAGATCGGCAATTTGCCCTGCTGATCGAAGATGCTCAGGTAGGAGTTCACCATATCGCCCACCAATTTCGGCTTCAAGATCGTGAGGAGCGGATTCAAGGTGCGATAAGTATCCCAAAGCGAGAAGGTGGAATAGTTCTTCCAGCTGTTGCCGCTATAAATCTTGTCGTCATGACCACGGAACTCTCCGTTCACGTCACAATAGAGCGTCGGAGCGATGAAGGCATGATACATAGAGGTATAGAAGATCTTCTTCGCCCGTGCGTCTGGCGTATCGACCGCAATGCTCGAAAGCTGCTCGTTCCATTTCTTGACGGCCTCGTTGCGCACAGCGTCGAAATCCCAATGCGCCAACTCCGTCTCCATGTTCGCCAAGGCATTCGCGCAACTCACAGAAGAGATAGCGATCTTCACCAACGCCTGCTCAGCCTCACCCTTGAAAGTAACCACACCCTTCACGGCCTTGCCAGTCAACTCATCGTTGCCAGCTGCCTCGTCGTCGTTGAACACCGCTAATGACTCGATTGGCCGGTCGCACTTCAACACGAAGAACACCTTGTGCGTAGGGCTCCAACCGTGCGAGAAGCGATAACCCTCGATGGTGAAATCGTCCACCTTTTTCAAGTAGGTGTCGAATGCCCGGTCGCCGTTACCCTCTTTCAAGTTGATCAAGAGGCGATGTGCACCTGCCGGATAGCTGATGCGATGCAAGCCGACACGCTCCGTAGCGGTCATCTCGGCCTTCACGCCATTGTCCATCAACAGGGAGTAGTAGCCCGGAGCCACCTGCTCATTGGCATGTTTGTAGTAGGAAGAGGCCGTGCCCTCGATATTATCCTGCTCACCACGTGCCGTGCGCACGTCGCCCGTATAAGGCATCAACAGCACGTCGCCTAAGTCGGCACAACCCGTACCGCTCAAGTGCGTATGGCTGAAACCGATGATCACACTGTCGCTATAATGGTAGCCAGAACACCAATCCCAACCCTTGTGAATGTTTTGCGGACCTACCTGGATCGCACCGAAAGGCACGTTCGCACCCACGAATACATGGCCATGCTCACCCGATCCGATGTAGGGATCGACAAATTGGGTATAATCGGCATCAGCTACCGAAGTGGCTTGCTGCGGTGTCGTTCCACAGGAAGCCACCCATGCTGCCAAGCTGATTGCCAAGCCCGGCAGCAGGATTTGCTTCTTGATATTCATGCTTATTTCTTTCCCTTCTTTTTATTTGGTTTTGCGCTGATGGGTTGCAACTTGCTGATGCCCTCCTCGTTCACGGAGAAAGAGTAAGGCAGGTCAGCCGCCTGCGTACCTCGTTGCATATTCGGCTTGTCGCCCATCTCAATCTCGATCTTACCACCCTTGAAGAGGTCGTTGTGCTCGTAGTAGTTCTTCGTGTAGTTCTGACCATTGAACTTCAACGACTGGATGTAACGGTTGGCGTCGCTGTTCTTCGGAGCCTCGATCACGAGGTTGTTGCCATTCTCGAAGTGGATGGTTGCCTTCTTGAAGAGCGGAGCACCCAAAGCGTACTGTGTCGTACCCGGAGCGACCGGATAGAAGCCCAACGCCGTGAAGACATACCAAGCAGAAGTCTGACCATTATCCTCGTCACCGCAATAACCGTCCGCATCCGGCGTGTACATACGATTCATTACCTCACGCAACCAATACTGTGCCTTCCAAGGCTCACCGGCCCAGTCGTAGAGATAAATCATGTGCTGGATCGGCTGGTTACCGTGGGCGTAGTTACCCATGTTCATCACCGTCATCTCACGAATCTCGTGAATTACCTGGCCATAGTAGCTATCGTCGAACAAAGGCGGAACGGAAAAGACAGAATCCAACATCTGCACAAACGTAGCCTTGCCGCCCATCAAGTCGATCAAGCCCTGCGGATCGTGGAAGACACTCCATGAGTAGTGCCAGCTGTTGCCCTCGGTGAAGGCATCACCCCATTTCAACGGAGAGAAGGGAGCCATGAACTCACCATTCTCCAGACGGCCACGCATCAAGTTGGTCTCCTTGTCGAAGAGGTTGCGATAGTTCAACGCACGGCGTGCGAAGAGCTCCTGCTCCTTCTTCGGGCGATTCAACGCCTTCGCCAACTTCCAAATACACCAGTCGTTGTAGGCATACTCCAACGTACGAGCAGCGTTCTCGTTGATCTTCACGTCGTAAGGTACATAACCCAACGTGTTGTAATACTCGTGTCCACGACGGCCCGTTGAGGAAACGGTCGGGTGCACATGCTCCGTACCATGAATCAAGCCCTCATAGAGTGTCTGCAGATCCTCAACCTTCACACCTTTCATATAGGCATCCACCAAGATAGAGGCAGAGTTGTTGCCGACCATACAACCACGATGACCGGGGCTCGCCCACTCGGGGAAGAAACCACTCTCCTTGTAAGTGTTGATCAAGCCCTCCTGCATCTCCTTATTAATAGAGGGGAACATCAGGTTCAAGAAGGGGAAAAGACAACGGAACGTATCCCAGAAACCACTATCCGTGTACATGTAACCCGGACGCACCTCGCCGTTGTAGGGGCTGTAATGCACTACTTGACCGTTTGCGTCGATCTCGTAGAACTTACGCGGGAAGAGCAACGAGCGGTACATACAAGAATAGAAGGTACGGTATTGATCCAAATCGCCACCCTCTACCTCAATCTTCCCAAGCAGCTCGTTCCAGCTCTGCTTACCCTTCTCCACCAACGTGTCGAATGAGTCATTGCCCAACTCCTTCAAGTTGATTGCGGCTTGGTCGTAGCTGATGAAAGAAGAGGCCACCTTCGCATGAACAATCTCGCCCTTCTTCGTCTGGAAACCGATGACAGCGCCGACGTGATCCGCCTGCTGCTCCTTTGCGCCCTCCTTCAAAGCCTTATCGGCGAAGGTAGCGGTATAGGTGAACGGCTTGTCGAACTCGATCACGAAATAGTTCTTGAAATTCTCGGGTACACCGCCACTGTTCTTCGTGGAATAGCCGATAATCTTACGCTCTTCCGGCAACACCTTCACGTAAGAGCCCTTATCCAAAGCGTCGATCACGACGTAGGAATGCTCGTGCTCGGGAAAGGTAAAACGGAACATTGCCGCACGCTCGGTCGGTGTCAACTCCGTCACGATGTCATGCTCGGCGAGATATACCTTATAATAATAAGCCTTAGCGACCTCTCCCTTGTGAGAGAACCAGCTGGCACGCTTGTCTTGATCAAACTCCGGCGTGCCTACGATCGGCATGATCGCAAACTGTCCGTAGTCGTTGATCCAAGGGCTCGGCTGGTGAGTCTGCTTGAATCCACGAATCTTATTCGCCGTATAAACATACTGCCAACCGTCACCCATCTTACCGGTTTGCGGGGTCCAGAAGTTCATGCCCCAGGGACGTGCGATAGCCGGATAGGTGTTACCGGTGGATAACTCAAAGGTAGATTGCGTACCCATCAACGGATTCACGTACTCTACCGGGTCGAAAGCCTCGCGCTCAGCAGCCTCCGCAGGTTGGCCAACCCACGACAGCACAGCCGCTAACGCTAACGCCAAAAAACTCTTTTTCTTCATGATATAAATATTTTTAATCGATTAATAAATATCCTTCTCCATAGCGACAAAGATAATGATTCTACAGAGAATAAAAAAGGGAAGAATGAATACACACCCTTCCCTTTTGATTATAATTTAGTTAAGGCAACTGATTAGTTCAGTTGATAACCATCGTTTTGTGTCAAGCTCGGATTGCGCTGCATCTCGTTCAAAGAGATCGGCCACAACAGGTCAGACTGCTTGAAAGTAGCGCCAGAAGCGTTCTGTGCACCAACCAAGTCCACATACTGAACCTGACCCTTCACCGTCTTAGAGATAACCGGGAACTTCTTCGTACGCAAGCAATCATCCCAAATCTTGAACTCGAACGGGAACTCACGCAGACGCTCGTTCCAGCACTCCTCAATGAAAGCCTCTTTACCTAACTTCTGCAAGTCAGCTGCGATATCAGAAGCGCTCTTGCCCTCCATGTTCGCACGAGCCTTTACCTGTGCCAAGTAGCCAGCAGCCTCAGCGGTTACACCCTGTGACTGAGCGATAGCCTCAGCACCATCGAGCAAAGCCTCCGCATAGCGGAAGAAGTCGCGATCCTTCGTTGAACGACCAGAGTTCAACAAAGCGTCCTCGTCATAGAAGAACCAGCAACCGCAAGCGTCAGCCGAAGCTGTCCAAGTCTTGCCATTGTCGGGGTTCGTATAGTTCCAGTGATAGAACTGATTCGGCTGAACACGCAAGTCATTCGCCTCATACACGTTCAAGAACTGATTGATCGGGCCATAAACACGCTCAAAGATAGAGTAAGTACCGAATACAGATACAGCAGAAGAGCTGAATGCATAAGTCGGCCACCAGCCACCGCTGCTGATAGAAGCGTTATACTCGTAAGAATAAATAGACTCATCCAAACCATCCGTCGTACGGATCTTGTTGTAGGCAGAGCCCAAAGCCAAGTCGTCGTTGGTTGCCAAAGCGTGCGGAGACTCGATCACGATCTTTGCGTAAGTAGCGGCATCCGCATACTTATTCTCCTGCATATAGACAGCTGTCAACAACATAGCAGCAGCATACTTGGTCACACGGTTACCGTTGCTGTAGAACTTCTCAGCCGGCAAGCTGTTCACTGCATCCTTCAAGTCAGATTCGATCAAGCCATACACTGTCTCAACAGCTGTACGCTCCAAATAGAGGTTCTCCATGCTCTCATACGGCTCAGTGGGCATCGGAACCGCACCGAAGGTCTTCACCAATGTGAAGTAGTTGAACGCACGGAAGAACTTAGCCTCACCGATCAAACGAGAAGAGACAGAGCCATCCATGGCGATCTCCGGAATATGTTTGATCGCACCATTCGCCACGTTGATTGCCTTGTAGCAGCCATCCCAAACACCGTCCATCGTACCGGAAACGGTCATAGTGTTCTGCTGACGCGTCAACTCGCGAGAATACTTACAGGTCAACTCCTGACCCTCATAGCTATTCGTAAAATAACCGGTCAACTGACCCGTGATAGAGGCGAACGGACCAACGTATGCACTACCCGCACCCGTTGTCACACTCGGTGCACCCGTACGATACAGGTAGTTCACATTAGCCTCAGCCTGTGCCTGTGTCTGATAGTAATCTGGTGCAGTCAATGAAGACTTAGACTCCTCCGTCAAGAAATCGTTACAGGAGCTGAAGCCAACCAACATCGCGCACGCAGTTGCGATTGTCAATATATTTTTCATCGTGAAATTTCCTTATAACTTTGAATTGATTAATTAAAATGTAACGTTAACACCGAAGGTGAATGTTCTCGCTCTCGGATAAGAGAAGAAGGTCATGTTCTGACCAAACTTGTTGTCACCCTGTGAAGTACCCTCAGGATCGTAACCATTGTAGTCCTTTGAAGTAATCAAGAACAGGTTGTTACCACTTGCATAAACACGCAAGCCAGCCAAACCGATCTTCTTAGCCACTTCAGAATCAAAGGTGTAACCCAACTGCAACATGTTCAGACGGAGGTAAGAACCGTTGGCGATCCATGAGTCATCAATCGTGGTATCCTGACCCGCATGACCTGAGTTACAGAGGTAGATAGCCTGCTGCATAGTCTCCGGGTTAGAACCGTTGTATGCGTCATAGAGGATGTTGCTCAAACCGTTGGTGATACCGAAACGGTCGTAGGTTGAGTGATAGAACTGCTGCATAGTCTCCACACCCCATACGAACTGGAAGTCCATCGTCAAATCGAAGTTCTTGTAAGAGAAGTTGTTGATCCAGCTACCGGTCCAATCAGGCATACCCTTACCGATGATCTCTTTCTTTTCCGTACGCTTCGCACGACCTACTTGGTTCAAATCGCACAAACCGTTATTGTAGTCCTCCTGCGTATAAACACCCAGACGACGATAACCGTAGAAGGCACTCATGTTCTCGCCTACACGCAAGATAGACTCAGAACCACCTACCCACCAGTTCATCTCAATATCCTCGTCGTTCTCACCCAAGTGAAGGATCTTGTTCTTGTTATAGTTCAAGTTCACCGTAGAGCTCCAAGAGAAGTCGTTCGTAGTCACCGGACGCGCGTTGATCATCAAGTCCATACCAGAGTTACGTACAGAACCGATGTTCTTATATACCGTAGAGAAACCGGTTGAGTGAGGCAACGGACAGTCAAGCAACAAATCGGTCGTCTTCTTGTTATAGTAAGCGATGTCGAAGGTCAACTTGTTCTGCCACAAACCGATCTCCATACCTACGTCGAACTGACCAGTCTTCTCCCACTTCAAATCGGGGTTCGCCATGGAGCTGATATAAGAATAGGGATTACGAACGTCGTTGATCAACAGCGTACCAGAAGATACACGTGCCAAAGAGCGATACATATCAATCTCAGAGTTACCGGTCAAACCGTAGCTGGTGTGCAGCTTCAAGTTGCTGATCGTGTTGTTATCCTTCAAGAAATCCTCCTGAGAGATGTTCCATGCCAAACCGGCAGAGGGGAAGAATGCATACTTGTTGTTGTCACCAAACTTAGAAGAACCATCGACACGACCCGTAACAGTTGCTGAATAGCGATCCTTATAGGTATAAGCCAAACGAACGAAGTAAGAGTTCATTCTCCAACGGTTCCAAGAAGACTCGGGAGATGAAGGAGTCGTACCAGCAGACATGTTATGGTCCTCAAAGAAGTCATCTGAGAAGCCCTCCGTACGAGCCTTGTTCCAGTTCTGCGTACGCTCTGTCCAAGACAAACCGGCCATCGCATTCAAACGGTGGTCACCGAACACCTTGTTGTAAGTCAAATAGGTCTCCTCCTGCCAGTAGAGCGTGTTCCAGTTCTGATACTCTGCCCAACCGTTCGGCATAGAGATGTTATTCAAGCCGATAGAAGAATAACCACGATAAGTCTGGTTGTGGTGGTCGATACCCAACTGGGTCTTCAGATCCAAGCCCTCAGCCAAGTGGAAAGTCAACGCTGCATTACCGAAGATCTGCGTGTTGTAGCGCATACGACGCTGCAAATCCAGGATCATCACGGGGTTAGACATACCCTCGAAACCGAGCACGTCGTTGATAGAAGAAGAGGTAGAAGTGGTATAGTTACCATTCTTATCCTTAACCGGCAACCAAGGCAACATCTCGATCATCGTACGACGTGCCTCCTGGCCACCACCATCCTCCGGTGTGTAACGGCCCCAAGTGTGGTTTACCAACACGTTCACTGCGGTTGACAACCAAGGTGTCGGATTCGCATCGTAAGTCATCTTGGCATTGATACGCTTGTTGTAGGTATTGTTCACGATACCCTGCTGATCCGTGTAGTTCAAGAAAGCACCCATTGAAGAGTTCTTGCCGGCCTGCTGGATATTCAACTGGTGGTTGTGAGAGACAGCCGTACGAGTTGCCTCATCCTGCCAGTTCGTATCATAAATAGGATTGCCATTCGTGAAATAATCCGGATCGTTGAACCAATCTGTACGGTTCAATGACCAGTTCTTGCCCTGGTACTTATTCTCATTCTCCAAACCGATCATGAAGGCATCACACCACTCCTGTGCGGTCATTGTGTCCATCTTGCGGGCAATGTGGCTTGCGCTAACAGAACCTTGGTAGCTGATCTGTACACCCTCGCCATCCTTCTTACCACGCTTAGTAGTAACCATGATGACACCGTTCGCACCACGCGCACCATAGATAGCGGCTGCAGAAGCATCCTTCAACACCTCCATAGACTCAATATCGTTCGGGTTCACCAAGTCGAAGTTCTCCATAACGACACCATCCACTACATACAACGGGTTAGAAGATGCGTTGATAGTTGCCATACCACGGATCACGACGCGGTTCGAATAAGCACCCGGCTGGCTGGAGTTAGAGAAGATGTTCACACCAGACACCTTACCACGCAAGTTATCCAATGCGGAGAAGTTTTGGTTCTTGGTCAACTCATCACCCTTAGCGACACCGATAGAACCAGTTACGTCTGATTTACGCATCACACCATAACCAACGACTACGACCTCATCCAATGCCTGAGAGTCCTCGCTCAACGTTACGTTGATAGCCGCCTGATTGCCTACGGTGATTTCCTGAGAAAGGTAACCGATGTAAGAGAACACCAATACATCACTTGCAGAAACACCCTCGATGGTATAGTTACCGTCGAAATCGGTGATCGTACCGTTTGTCGTACCTTTAACAACTACGTTAGCGCCAATAACCGGCTCGCCGGTAGCGTCAACGACTACACCTGTCACCTTCTTGCCTTGCTGAACGACCATAGCGTTTGCGTCACCTGTTGTCACAGGGGCTGCCAACGCTCCGCTCACTGAGAACGCAGAAAGCAACAAACAGAACATAGAGGCTTTTGCTACTCCTTGTACGGAGAACAGCTTCGATTCATTCTTTGTCATCTTACTTTGTTTTTAAATTAAGTTTAGATAGATCTAAGTTTATCTATAGTTTACTTTTCTCTTTTAATTTCGTCAATCTCCACGCAGGTGTTTTCACGGAACTGCCAGAGCCATTAGTTTCCCGTTTTTACTTTGTTTGCAAAAAACTGCCGCAAATGTAGTGCTTTTTCCGCAATTAAAACACTTTTCGCCACAATAATATTATCCTTTATCCTAAAAAAGATCATTAGCTCATTCGTCTTCGACCACAAACCACCTCCCCCGCCCTCTTCAACTAAGCGCATTCTTCTCCCCAGTTAGGTAAATATTTTCCTCCCGTTGGAAAAAAAATTATATCCAGGTAGAAACGCAAAAATACCGCTGGGTATATCCAGCCTCCATCATTACTAATGACCAAGCTCTGTCATTAATAATGTCGAAGGTCGGTCATTGGTAATGACCAAGACGAGAAGCCGTGATCTTGCTTCTCAACGGTTGACAGTGATAAATAGGCGAAATGGCATTCCAAATGCTCAAACAATTCCAAGAATCTCCTTATCTTTGCAAATTCAAAATGAAACAGCAAGATTAAGTAGATGCAAGAAAACAAGAGCATATTATTGACCAGTGCGATGTCATTCGGATTCGGGATGGGTTGCTATTGGGTGTTTAAATACCTATTTTTCATGTTTAGCCTCCAAATGCCCCTGCTGAGCAGCCTCTATTGGGGCATGACCATTATGGTACCCTACATCGCTTATCGTTTCACGAAACGGTATCGAGAGCAATTGGGCGGAAAGATTGGTTTCTTCCACGCCTGGCAATTTGGCATCCTGCTCTATTTCTTCGCCGCCTTGATCGTGTCGTTGGCGCACTATGGCTTTTATCGCTACATCGCCCCGGATGATTTCTTGACCAACTCTATCAGCGAAGCGGTCAACCTCTTGCAAAACAGCCAAATCGACAATCAGTTGATCCAGTCGTTGCAAGAGGTTCGGATCACACCGATCCAAATGGCTATTCAAGGCATTTTCAACAACCTCTTTTACGGCATTATTTTCTCGATTCCCGTAGCTGCCTTGCTTTGCCGGAACAATACTTCCGGACGAATTACAGACAACCGCTGAATCGAAACATCTATATAATAAAATAAGGTATAAGCAATGGATATTTCAGTTGTTATCCCCCTGTTTAACGAAGCTGAGTCGCTGCCTGAACTGTTCGAGTGGATTGAGCGGGTGATGAAGGCAAATGGATTTAGCTATGAAATCATTTTCGTCAACGACGGTAGTACAGACAACTCATGGGAGGTGATCGAACAGTTGCGACAACGCTCCCCCTACGTGCATGGCATCAAGTTCCGGAGAAACTATGGAAAGTCGCCAGCTTTGCATTGTGGCTTCCAACGCGCAGAGGGAGACGTGGTAATCACTATGGATGCGGATTTGCAGGATAGCCCTGACGAGATCCCAGAGTTGTATCGCATGATCAAGGAGGATGGCTACGATTTAGTGTCCGGCTGGAAGAAGAAACGCTATGACCCGCTCTCGAAGACTATCCCGACCAAGCTGTTCAACGCCACGGCACGTAAGTTCTCGGGCATCCATAACCTGC
Source organism: Parabacteroides distasonis (assembly GCA_021531385.1). Classification (GTDB taxonomy): domain Bacteria; phylum Bacteroidota; class Bacteroidia; order Bacteroidales; family Tannerellaceae; genus Parabacteroides; species Parabacteroides distasonis_C. The sequence goes on from JAFBIR010000011.1 coordinate 14,021, forward strand.
ATGATTTCAACTGCGGCTTAAAGGCTTATCGCAAGGAGGTAATCAAGAATATCGAGGTGTACAACGATATGCACCGCTACATCCCCTATTTAGCGAAAATCGCCGGTTTCACAAAGATTGGCGAGAAGGTGGTGCATCACCAAGCACGCAAATATGGCACGACGAAGTTTGGCTTGGATCGTTTCGTCAATGGCTATCTGGATCTGATCACGCTTTGGTTCACCTCCAAGTTCGGCAAGAAGCCAATGCACTTCTTCGGTTTGTGGGGCAGCGTGATGTTCCTGATTGGTTTCATTGCTTTGGTGGCTGTCTTGGGTTTGAAACTTGCCTCCCTCTATTCGGGCGATTTGCGTCCGTTGGTGGCACTCTCGCCCTACTTCTACATCTCGCTGACCGCCATGATCTTGGGTACACAGCTCTTCCTGGCTGGTTTCATCGGGGAATTGATCTCACGCAACGCACCCAACCGCAACAAGTATAAAATAGAGAAAGAGTTATGAATTTCCTGGAATTAGCACGTAAGCGCTGCTCCGTCCGCCAATATAGCGATCGGAGCGTAGAGCCGGAGAAGATGGATTATGTACTGGAGGCAGCTCGACTGGCTCCCTCGGCTGTTAACAAGCAACCTTGGCACATCCTACTGATCGAGAGCAAGGAGAAACGGCAGCAGTTGCAGAGTTGCTACGACCGAGAATGGTTCAAGCAAGCTCCCCTCTACTTGATTGTCTGTGGCAATCATGCAGAGAGTTGGAAACGGGCGGAAGATGGCAAGGATCATGTAGATGTGGACGTGGCGATCCTGACGGAGCATCTCTGCTTAGCGGCAGCCGAACAGGGTTTAGGCACCTGCTGGGTATGCAATTTCAACGTGGCTCGTTGCAAGCAACTGTTCAACCTGCCCGAAGACCTCGAACCTGTTGTTTTACTGCCCCTTGGCTATCCAGCTGATGAATCAGCTTTTGAAGGGGAAAAGAAGCGGAAAGCACTCACTGAGATTTATGCACATCATTGAGATCATTCTTTTGGCGATTGGGTTGTCGATGGACAGCTTGGCGGTTTCCGTCACCGGAGGTGCGATGATGAAGCAGCGCTATTCCGCAGGCAATGCCTTGAAAATGGCCACTGTATTAGGCCTCTTCCAAGCGGGATTAACCGCTATCGGGTATCTGATCGGTGTCGGTTTCGAGCGCTTCATCACCACAGTGGATCATTGGATCGCCTTTGGATTACTGCTTTACTTGGGAGGCAAGATGGTGTATGAGAGCTTTCAGCATCAAGAAGAGGAAGAGGGATTCGACCCGCTTTGCCTCCGTACACTCTGCACCTTGGGCGTGGCAACCAGTATCGACGCCATGGCTGTTGGCATCTCATTGGCGGTACTCCGCTCTCCCATCGTGTTAGAAGCAACGATCATCGGCATCGTTACACTCCTGATCTCCGCTTTCGGTGTCTTTTTTGGCAACCAAGTGGGCCGGAGGATCGACCTTAAATTGGATTTAATCGGTGGCGTGATCTTGATTGGTCTCGGCACCAAAATATTAATAGAACACACTGTGTTAGCATGATTAGTCAATCATTACGTCAATTGGCACCGGAGTTGGATTCACTCCGGTTGGGCAGCGGCTGGAAGATCGAAGAGTTGAGCAAGCCGCAAATTATCGTGGAAAGCAGCTACGGGCATAGTCATCCCGGTAGCGCCCATCTGAATCAATTGGTGGCAGAGGCAGACACTGGTATTCAAGCTGCAGGCGGACGGGCTGCCCATTACTTCGTGACCGACATTTGCGACGGTGAGGCACAAGGGCATGACGGTATGAATTACTCGCTTGTATCGAGAGACATTATGGCAGCCATGATGGAGATCCATGTGAAAGCGACCCCCTTCGATGCCGGTGTCTTCATCGCCAGCTGCGACAAGTCGGTGCCTGCCCATCTGATGGCCATCGCCCGACTCAACATGCCGGCTGTATTCATGCCCGGTGGCATCATGAAAGCAGGTCCTAACCTGCTGACTTTGGAGCAAATTGGCACTTATAGCGCCCAATATGAACGAAAAGAGATTAGCGAAGCGCAATTCATGGCGTATAAACGGGATGCTTGTCCTGCTTGTGGCGCTTGCTCGTTTATGGGTACCGCCTCTACAATGCAGATCATGGCGGAGGCGTTAGGTATTGCTCTACCCGGATCGGCCTTGATCCCCACTCATCTGCCCGTTTTGAAGCAAATGACACAACGAGCTGGCGAACGGGCATTAGGTTTGGCGAAAGAGGGATTGAAACCGTCAGACATCCTGACACTGAAGGCGTTCGAGAATGCCATCATGGTTCACGCGGCTATCGCCGGTTCCAGCAATAGCTTGTTGCACCTACCGGCCATCGCCCACGAGTTGGGCATTGAGTTGCCATCGGAACGATTCGACGAGATCCATCGCCATATCCCTTATCTTTTGAATATCCGTCCCAGTGGCTATTGGCCGGGTGAATACTTCTGGTATGCCGGCGGAGTACCAGCTATTATGGAAGAGATCAAAGAACACTTACACTTAGACGTGATGACCGTTACCGGCCAGACAGTAGGCGAGAACTTGGCCGCACTGAAAGCGAACGGTTTCTATGAGCAGTGTCATGCCTACCTCACCGCCAAAGGGGTAAAACCGGAAGAGGTGATCAAACCGCATACGAATCCGATCAGCCCTCAAGGCGCAATCGCTATCTTGAAAGGCAACTTAGCTCCAGAGGGAGCTGTCGTGAAACACTCCGCCATCTCGCCGAAACTGATGGACGTGGTACTCAAGGCACGGGTATTTGACTGCGAGGAGCGCGCCATCGAAGCGGTCTTACAAAAGCAAATACATCCAGGAGAGGCACTCTTCATCCGTTACGAAGGGCCCAAGGGAAGCGGTATGCCGGAGATGTTCTACACAACCGAGGCCATCGCCTCCGATCCAACGCTGGTAGAGACAATCGCCTTGATCACAGACGGACGCTTCTCTGGTGCGACACGTGGCCCTGCCATTGGTCACGTCTCTCCCGAAGCTTCGGAGGGAGGCCCCATCGCTTTGGTGGAGAATGACGATCTGATTCACATTGACATTCCAAACCGTCGCTTAGCTATTGTGGGTGTACAGGGAGAATCCCAATCAGAGGAACAAATCACCGAGATCTTAGCGGAACGCAAACGTCATTGGCAACGTCCAACGGCTGCCACTCGCACAGGAATCTTATCGACCTACACCCGCAACAGCGTCTCCCCCATGAAGGGAGGTTATCTCCTATCGTTCCTATTGGCCGTTGTACTCTCTTTCTTTACCGCTTGCACAGAGAAAACGGAGTATTACGAAGAGAGTGGTACGGTGTTTGGCACGCTCTACCATATTAAATATGAATCCAGCCAACTCTTGACCGACTCCATCGACCAAGAGTTGCAGCGTTTTAACCTCTCGCTCAACCCCTTCAATCCCAATTCCATCATCGCCAAAGTGAACAACAACGAGCCCGTGGCGGTGGATGCGTGGTTCAAGGAGGTATTTAACAAGGCGCAAATGATCTCTCGCCAGTCGGATGGTGCTTTCGACATTACCTGCGCTCCGTTGGTGAATCTCTGGGGCTTTGGTTTCAAGAAGATGGATGAGGTGACTCCCGAAAAGATCGACAGCTTGAAAACCTTTGTTGGTTATCAAAAGGTACGGTTGGAAGGAGATCAAATCGTGAAAGCCGATCCTCGCTTGATGTTAGATTGCGCAGCAATCGCAAAGGGGTATGCTTGCGACGTGATCACTCGCCTGCTGGAGCGACAAGGAGTGAAGAATTACATGGTGGAGATTGGCGGAGAGGTAACAATGAATGGTGTCAATCCTGCCGGTACAGGTTGGCGCATCGGCATTAACAAACCAGAAGATAATCAAGAAGGAATGCGCAATGATGTGGAAGAGGTGGTGCAGCTGAATCGTAAAGGTGGTATTGCCACCTCCGGTGACTATCGCAACTTCTACGTGAAAGATGGGAAAAAGTACGCACACACCATCAATCCAGCCACTGGCTACCCTGCTGGGCAAAACGTGCTGAGTGCCACAATCGTCGCTAACGATTGCATGACAGCAGATGCCTATGCCACCACCTGCATGGTGTTGGGTCTGGAGCGTGCGCAACAGTTGATCGGCTCCATCCCCGATGTGGATTATTTCTTGATCTACGCCGACTCAACCGGTAGGCAACGCGTGGCTTACTCTGAAGGTATGCTCCGCTACCTGCCGAACCGCAAGGAGTTGGCGGTATTGGAGAATCCATAAGCCCGACAACCGTTACAGCGGCCATCAGAATCCTTTCAGCTCCTGATAGAGCCGCTGTACGGGCAACCCCATCACATTATAGAAACTGCCATGGATGGATTGCACTCCTACGTAACCAATCCACTCCTGGATACCGTAACCACCTGCTTTGTCATACGGACGATAACGCTCCAGATAGTAGTTGATCTCCTCATCCGTGAGGGCAGCGAAGCAAACCTCCGAGACCACAGAAAAAGCCACTTGCCGCTCTTTGGTAGTAATGACCACACCCGTAATCACTTGGTGCACATGGTCGGAAAGCGCCCGCAACATGGCAAATGCCGCCTCACGATCCTTCGGCTTACCCAATACCCCATTGAAGGTCCAGACGATCGTATCCGCCGTAATCAGCAATTCATCCGCTGCCATCGTAGGGCGATAAGCCTCAGCCTTCGCTTTTGCGATATGCAGCGGAATTTCCGTTGAACGCAAGGTCGCCGGATAGGACTCGTCAATACCGCTAATTATACGCACTTCAAAGGGTACATCCAACCCCGCCAGCAACTCCTTACGTCGTGGTGAGTTGCTGGCCAGAATGATCTTGTATTTATGCAAATTCGTCAACATCACCAACCAAAGGCCTCCTCACCAAACCAATGTCCCTGCGCACGCATCGTTTGCTCAATCACATCACGTGCCACACCTTCACCTCCTCGCCGAGAGGAGATATACTTGGCAATCTCCTTAATCTCGGGTGCAGCATCCGCCGGTGCTACCGGCAAGCCTACCTGCTTCATCACCTCGTAATCGGGAATGTCATCGCCCGCATAAAGTACCTGCTCCGGCAGCAACCCCGTCTTCTGCATAAAGTCAGCAAAGTCATGCTTCTTCACCGCACTCCGCATGTAGATATGCTGTACTCCCAAACGGGAGTAACGGATCTTGACGGACTCGGTATAACCACCGGTAATGATCGCCACCTCATATCCCTTCTTCACAGCCAACTGCATGGCATAACCATCCTTTATATTCACGGTACGCATCGGATCGCCATTGGGATGCAGTGAGATCACATCGCACGAAAGCACGCCATCCACATCGAACACAAACGCACGGATCTTTTTCAAATCGTAATTGATACTACTCATGATTTACTATGTTGGTGAATACTTTGGCTCATCAAAGCATAGATCTCCCACTTGGTCGAATCCGCTTCGAGCTGCGCCAACTGTTTCTGAATCACATTCTCATCATAACGCACGGCCGGACCGGTCTGTGCTGCTAAGGGAGACATATCATGTACCTTCGCCGCCGTCTCGTCGATCAGAGGCAATAACAACCGTGCATCGATCCCCTCTTTCGCTAACAGCTCACCGCCCAATACATACAGATGATTGACGAAATTGCAGGTGAAGACCGCCGCCAAATGTAAGCTCTTCCGCTTCTCTGACGAGAGTCGCTGCACGGAGGTCGAGAGCCTTTCCGCCAACTGGCAAAGCCGCTCCTCCGTCTCCGCATCACTGCCTTCTATGAAAAAGGGTACCTTCGAGACATCCACCGCTCTTGTCTTGCTGAAGGTCTGCAAAGGATAGCAAACCCCATAGTGCTTTGCATGACCAGCAAAGAGTGCCATCGGCATACTGCCAGCCGTATGCACCCACGTGCCTTCGTTGGACTTCAATTGAGCCACTACCTCCGGCAATGCGGTATCTTTCAAGGCAAAGAAATAATAATCTGCATCCGGTCGCACCGCAGACACCTCACTCGTCCAAGCACAATCCAACTGCTCAGCCAAAGCCACTGCATGAGCCTCCGTGTGGCTATAAACCTGCAAAATGGTTATACCCACAGCTCGCATGGCCAAAGCAATACGAGTTGCCAAGTTGCCTGCACCTATCCAAACGACTGTCATTCTTGCGCTCCTTCCTGCGATGCAGCTGGCATCGTGTATTGGCCAATGTGCACCTTCTCCCAAGCTAAGTTCGCCTCGTCAAACGGCTTGCGGGTGACCGCCTTATGGCCAAAGCCAATAATTGAGAGCACCTCCATCTGATAGGGAATGTTAAACAGTTGACGCACATAGGTAGCCGAATCACCATCATCCTCCCGGTCACGACCTCTCACCTGGCACCAGCAGCTGCCCAAACCCAAATCCTCGGCTTGTAATTGCATATAGATAGAGGCGATCGAGCAATCCTCAATCCAGGCGTCGCTCTCCATCACGTTGCCCATCACAATGATCGCCAAGGCACAATCCGCCAGAAAGGCCGCACCTGCCGGCTTACACTCCGCCAGCTTCGCTAACATATCCTTTTCCTCCACGACCACAAATTGCCAAGGTCGTTTATTTTTCGAGGTCGGTGCCATCAATCCAGCACGCAAGATCGCCTCCACCTGTTCGGGCGACAACAACTCTTTCGTAAACTGCCGGGTACTCCGCCGGCTTGCTATCAATGTCTTAAAATCTTTCATTATCATCAAACATTATTTCTTTCAATCTCTTCCAACGAACGCCCCGTCGTCTCAGGCACCCAACGCCACATGATCAACAAATAGGGCAAACACATCCCTGCGAACAACAGGAAAGTACCTTCCGGTGTCAGATGCTTCAACATCCAAGGCGTAAGCTGCCCAATCAGATAGGTACCAATCCACAAAGCAAAGCCAGCGATTGACATCGCCAAGCCACGCACCCGCAACGGGAACATTTCCGACAACAGCACGAAGACCACCGCACAGATGGAGATGGCACAGCAAAAAATGTAGAACAGGAACCCTATCAGCAAGAATAAGCTTGAAACGCCCTGCGCCTGCCCATAATGGAAATAGTAAGCAATGGCCAACAAACCGATGATCATTCCCGATACACCCCAATAGACCAACTGCTTTCGTCCTACCCTGTCAATAATAAACAGTGCGATGACCGTTGTCAACAAATTGACCATGCCTACTAACACCTGATAGAACAACGAGTCACCCCCTGACAAACCACTCTGCTCAAAGATGCTGGGACCATAATATAGCACAGCGTTCACGCCCATGAACTGTCCCAAGATAGCGATCGCACTGCCCACAGCCACCAGCTTCAAGACCGCTGGACGCATCAGGTAGTTCCACTTGCCCTCCTCCATACGACGAGTCTCCTCCAACAGCTGAAGAATCGTCGCACGCTGGCTGTCCGCCTCCTCCGGATGGGCATAGATGCAACGCAGCACCCGATCGGCATCTCCTGTACGCTCTCTCAGAAGCAGCCAGCGAGGACTCTCCGGAATCAAGAAGAGCACCCCAAAGAAAAGTATCGCCGGCAACGCACAGAAACCCAGCATCGCTCGCCAACTTTCCACATAGAAAAGCTGCTCAAACAGGGTTGGCGTACCCGCAGCCGGCATCGTCGCCATACCTCGCTCAGCCACCCCAAGCAACAAGTGATTCACGCCATAAGCAGCCACGATACCAAAGGTGATACCCAACTGGTAGAGTGAGACCAAACTGCCTCGGTAGCGATCGACCGCAATCTCCGAGATATAGAGCGGAGAGACAATGGAGATCACGCCAATGCCTACACCCACTAAAATACGGGAAAGCACCAATGTCGTGAAATCGCTGCTCAACGCACAGCCAACCGCCGAGAGGCAAAAAATGACAGCCGCAAACAACATCGTCCGCTTACGACCAAATCGATCGCCTAACTCTCCAGCTACCGCCACACCACCAATCGAACCGACCAGCGCACAACCTACATACCAGCCTAACTGCATCTCATCCAGTCCGAAACGCAAGGCCACCTGCTGGTTAGTGCCCGATACGACCGCCGTGTCATACCCAAAGAGGAAACCGCCCAATCCCGCTACCAACGAGAGGAAGAGCAGATAGGCGAAATGCACATCCTGATTCTTCTGCTGCATATACAATCACTATCAAAGGTTGAAATACTCCTTGTACCGGTTATAAAGATGTCCCGCCGAGGTAAACATCGACTGCGGACTCATAAAATGCGAGAACTCAAAAGTGATTGCCTTATCATAGTGCTGACGAGCCGCTGCCTCCAATTTCAAACGCAACTTATCAAACTTGATCGGCATGAAACGAATCGGCATATCCCGGTCAAACGACTCCGCATTGGTCCAGCACTGGATGCCGTATTTATCCGCCATCTTTTTATTCACGCTAAAGAAGGCATCCAGCTCATCATAGTCGATATGGCCATCCTGGAAAGCGCACGCATCCACATACTCATGGATGCCCTCAAAGATTTCCGACCATTCCCGCTCATGCGCCTCGACCGACACCGCCTGCTCCTTCGTCAAGCTGCCCGAGGCCGCATCCACCGCCTTCTTGCCGTCGATCCAGGGCGAGATCAGCGTAGGCAGACCTCCCGACACCTCCTTGCACTGCTTGCCTAAGCTGGCGAAAGCGTTGATCGCTCCCTTAGTCGCCCGGCTGATCTCCTGTGAGAGATACCATCCGCCAAAGCTCTTGTGATGGCCATATTTCTTCCAAACCTCCTCGATCACAAATAGATTGGAGTCAATCTCCCAGCTCATATCGCCCGTGTCCCAATATTTACCAGAGTCATACAAGCCAAAATAGAACTTCATATCGTACTTATCCGCCAAACGCAGATACATATCAATCAGATCCACTGATGGCATATAGCAACCGAAGGTCTTCATCAGATACTCCGAGGGATAGGTAATAAACTTCCGATAGCCCGAACGGATCACGATGACGGTGTCAATACCAATCGCCTTCATGTGGGCGAAGTCACGATCCCACTCCTGCTCACCCCAATTCTGGTGCACAATGTCGTGCGAGATCTCATCGAGGAATGTACCCGTAATCTTCAATCCCTGTGCCTTGGGCACGATCAAGGGGTTGGTATTTGTAGAGACGTAGCGCGCTACGTCTCTACCGTCATTCGGCGCAGCACTGACCGAAAGTGATCCGGCAGCCAACGCTGCGCTGCTAACTGACAATTGCTTGATAAAATTTCTTCTGCTGTTCGTCATGGTTTCCAATTTTTATAATTACAACGGCAGCAAAGATACATATTTTTTAGAGGAGAAAAGTGGACGCCTCCACATTAGAATGCGAGGCACCTCCGCATTGGGCAGCGGCAATGCCTCGCATTAGGCAGTAAGTCGGTATTACCTTAGAAGGTAAGAGCGCATTACCTTAGGGAGTAAGACATCATTACCTTAGAAAGTAAGGCATCATTACCTTAGAAAATAAGGCATCGTTACCTTAGAAAGTAAGGCATCGTTACCTTAGAAAGGGAGATAGACTATCGTGTGCCTCCAGCCCACCAAACCGGTTCGCTATAGACAAAGGAGCCGTCGCCCTGTGCCGCATAGACATTCGGGTTGGTCGTGGTGTCGCCCGAACCATAAGCGCAACGCAAGGGGAAATGTCCCTTCGGGTATTCCGTGGTCGCAGCGTTCAATGGATTAACCAGCTTAATGAACGACTCACCCAAATAGGTCATACGCCGATAATCCGAGAAAGCCTCCGGAGATTCACCTTGGCTGCCAAAGAAGGCCAAATACTTCTCAATCATCACCTCCTGCAACGGATTAGCCTGGTAAAGTGGACGGATATGCGCCTCGAAGTGCTCATCCGCCATGGCCGCAGACAGCGTACACTCGCCATCAACTTTCTTCTTGAAAGTAGAATTTATCGCCGCCTTCACACCCGCTGCTAAGTTCACGTAAGCAGCAGCCATCGCAGCTTTCAATGTTTCGGAAGCATCCAGTCCTAAACGCGCCTGTGCCTCCGCTTTCAAGAAGAGCAACTCATGATAGCTCAGCAACTGCGTGGGGCCCGTCTCCGCCCAATCCGTAGCGGCCTCGCTGTAAAGGTTCTGGCTCTTCTCGCCCTCACCATTAGGCAGCGGATAGTAGGTCGGATCGGAAGGAGTAATCAATTTCATATCGCTATTGATCGCAATCTGGTTTGCGCGCGGATCTTGACGACTGATCAACTTATCCATAAAGCTTTTGCTCAATCCGCAAGCGTCGCGGCTACGTGCCAAGACATAGGTGGGGTTATAGGTACTTGCCCCGTCGTATTTATCCAGTTTCATCTCCTCATCCGCCGAGGTGAAGGATTTAGATACATAGTCGAGAATCTTGTTGAGGTCTCCCGTGCGATCCGCACTCCGCCCCAAAAGACGCATCGTATAGCGCGCCTTCAAGGCGTAAACCGCTTTTGTCCATTTGGCCGCATCCCCTTTATAATAAAGGTCTGCCGCACCCAATGTCGTCGCATTACCTTGCGCCAAATCATTCAATGCCTCATCCAAAAGTTTCATCACATCCTGATAAATAGCCTCCTGCTTATCAAGGTTAGGCGTCATAAACTCGCGGAAGTTGAGCGCCTCACTCCAAGGCACATCCCCGTGCATGTCAGTCAAGAAAGCCAAATTGTAAGCCATCATCGTACGAGCGATTCCCCGATTGACATGGTTGTTGGCCTCCACACCCTCTGCTGAACAGGCATTGATCACATCCTGGCAAGCATTGAGGTTGTTGTAGATATAGCCCCAACAGTTGCCCCAGTTGCTGGCATCCTCCATTTGGAACAGTCTGTGATCCGCTTCATAAAGCTGCTCCACAGTTCCTCCCTCATGCTCCATGATGACGGAAAGAAAAGCACTGTAATCTCCACCAGTCACACTAAACGCCGTGGACATCTCCACCTCCGTAATCAAGAAAGAGGTATTCACACTGGTCGGGTGGTTAATGTCTTGGTTGATCTCATCCATTTTGTCCTCCGAGCATCCCGTCGGCAACACCAATGTGCCTAAACCCGCGCATACGTAGAGGAATGTCTTATATAATGTAGTCTTCATTGTCATATTCTCGATTTATCTGTCCTTAAAATTTGAAATTCAAGCCTAAACCATAGCTACTGGTCTGCGGAAGAGAGAAACGCTCCATCGCACCAGACATATTGCCGTTACCCTGCGAAGTTTCCGGGTCAATGTTCTTCACCTTGCTCCACAACAGGATGTTGCGAGCGAAGAGATTCACATTCACCTCCATCCAATTACTCTTGAACACTGGATAGGCCAACGAGATCTCGCGCAACTTCACGAAGTCATTGTCCGACACGCGGCTCTCCCAGATGCTGGATCGACTGGTATAGAACTTCTCTATCTTATCAGCTGGGATCTGGATGGTCTGCACGTCACTGTAGATCGGATTGCCGTTACTGTCCGTACCGGTCTGTATAACACCAGTAGATTCCGCATAGCCTCGATCGCGGTCGATACCACTCTGCTTGCTCACACCATAGTAATCCAACTCACCATTCGTACCCGCTAAGATCTGTCCGCCTTTGTGCCAATCAAAAGTCGCAGAAAGACGAGCTTTGTAAACCGTCAGAGAAGTGTTAAAGCCTAATGTGAAATCGGGGCTGACACGGGCGATGACTCCCTCGCCACCGGCCACCGGCATACCCTCCTCCGTAATCACGATGTTACCCTTGTCATCACGCTTAAAGCAGGGACCCCAGACAACCGGATACTTCTCACCAGCCATCGCACGCACATTCGGAGATGTGTAGCCTCCCAATTGAATACTGGAAACACCCTCAGCCAACTCATCCACAAAGTTGTTAATCTTCGAGAAATTGAAGGTCATGTCCCAGTTTATGTTCTTTCGGCGAATCGGATTGATCGTCAACGAGAGTTCATGCGCATCGGTATGCACCTTACCACCGTTTGTGTAGTAAGAGGAAGCTCCAGTGGATCGAGGCAAGGGGATAGAGAAGATCTGATCCTTCACATTCTGACGAGAATAAGTATAGCTGAGGCTCACCAAGCCATCCAAGAAAGTCAAGTCCGGACCAAGCTCATAAGAGCGGGTATTCTGCGGCTTCAAGTTGGGATCATAGACCGTCGTACTACGGCGATAACCCATCTGTCCATCAATCGGATAAGCGATGCTGACACCGGAGATAAATCCACCACTGAAGCTACCCTTCGTATAATAGTCGGGATAGTATTGCCCGGCCATACCCACCTCCGCATAGGAAGCACGAATCTTACCAAAAGTCAATATCTCGTTCTTCAGCGGTTCCAATTCCGTGAAGATGAATCCAACAGAGACGGAGGGATAGAAGAAAGTACGATTGCCACGGGGCATGGTAGATACCTTATCGACACGTCCCGTCGCATTCAAATAGAGCATACGCTTATAGGAGAGCGAAAGATTACCAAAGAAACCCATCGTACGTTTCTGTGTGTAAGACTCTGAGTTGTTATACACAGCGGCATTGTTCATGTGGTTCCAGCCCGCAAAGTTGTAATCTGTTCCAGTATCTGAATAAAGTTTGTTCGTACTGTGGATGAATTCATTTCCCAACAGGGCATTGAAATCCAGATCCTCCGTGATCTGCCAATCGTAATTGGCGGTCAGCAGTGAATTGAGGGCCACCTTGGTATAGCCTCGGTGATTGATCGAGCCTTGACCATCACGGAAACCATAGGCGTTGAGGTTCGTATAGTTGGTCTGATAGGCATCTGTTCCCAACGTATATTTCACATTCAATGTATGATTCTCCGTGCCAAAGTTAGTCTTGAAGTTCAAATAGGTATTCCCAAAGAAACGAATGTTCTTCTCATAATAAGAACAGTTTTCCGAAATCCAATAAGGATTTCCCCAACGAGCCACGGTACGATAGCTCACCTGCGTATAGGGATCGCCATAAGCATGATTAGGAATGCCATTCAAATTATACGAGGGAGGAGCCAAGAAAACGCTGGCCACAATACCATCGTTCGCACCCTGTTGCTTGTCGATGCGCGAATAGGTGAAGTTACCCGTAAATCCTGTCGTAAAATGGGAGTTCAAAGCGGTCTCAGCTGCCAACTTGGCGTTGTAGCGTTCCATGCCTGTGGACGGTACGATACCTTTCTGCTTAGCGTTACCCAAAGAGAAAGAGTAATGCCCTTTGTCATTCGCCTGCTGCACGTTCAGCGAGTTATTCCATACATAACCTGTCTGGAAGAAATCTCCCGTATTGTCATAAGATTGGGGGATCACCCAATTAGCCTCGTCTTCCATACCGGTGCCGTTGGCCTTGCCCAATTGCTGCACATAGTATTTGCCCGGATGGCCGTTTGCGTTGCCTCCATAAGTCGGGTCATTAGCCAACTCCGAGATCAACGGTCCCCAAGAGGATTGTCCAGTAGGTTGATACTTACCACCTGAACCTTGGGCATAAGTTGATTGCAACTCCGGCTTGCGTGACATCTTGTCCATACTCAACGAGGTAGAGAAAGAAATCTGTGGCTTACCTTTCTTAGCGTTCTTGCCGCTCTTTGTCGTAATAATGACCACGCCATTAGAAGCCCGCATACCATAAAGCGCAGAGGCTGCCTGCCCCTTCAAGATATTGATACTCTCGATGTCATTCGGATCAATATCGAATGAACGGTTGGCATTATCCGCTCCAGAGGTAGAGTTACCTGTATCATAATCAGACGTAGAAGCGATTGGCATACCATCCACTACATAGAGCGGTGTATTGTCACCCGTAAACGAACGTGAGCCACGAATCGTCATCTTAGAAGAGGCACCCGGCATACCACTGGAAGGCGTAAAGTCAATACCAGAAACCTTTCCCTGCAAGGCCCCCGTCAGTGAAGTATTAGCACCCTGCGTTAACTGCTCTCCCTTTACATCCTGCACGGCATAACCCAAGGCCTTTTTCTCCTTCGAGATACCCATCGCCGTTACCACCACCTCATCGAGGTTCTGCGTGTCCGCCATTAGCCGCACCTGCAGAGTAGGTTTGATCGCTACCTCTTGAGAGCGCATACCGATGTAAGAAATCATCAATGTTTTAGCAGACCCTGGAACATCTAACGAGAATGTTCCATCAAAATTGGTCACTGTGCCAGTTGTAGTCCCCTTCACGATGATGGAGGCGCCGATAATCGGCTCTCCATCTTCTGCAGAAAGGACGGTACCCGTGATGCGTGTGTTCTGCGCATTGGCTATGCTCGCACCCGAAAGCAACGTCAGCACTACGTAGGACAATCTTCTCATAACTATTTTCTTATCAAATTAAACAAACTTTCACTTCAAAAAGACGCTTACCTTTTTCCATACATCACTCCTGTAATGCCTATCAAAAAGCTTTTATTTCGCCGCGAATATAATCATATTATCATTATAAAATCATTTTTCAAGCAATTAATTCACAATTTAAGCAGAGTAACATCCAAATTGTATTCACAATAAACACATTTAAGGCAGGTTCGTTTGATTAACACATGAAAACGTTCAAAAACATTGCTCATCGTTTTCAAAAACGACGGGCAACGAAATAAAAAAGCATCGGCAATGTTTTAAAAAAATACGGGCAACGTTTTCCAAAACTATGGGCAATGTTTTGGAAAACTACGGGCAATGTTTTTCAGGGATTTCCGCAAGCTTTTATTTGTCCATCTGTTTGTCGTTCCGAGAGGAGAAATAGCCCAACAAACTAACAAAGAGCAAGGAGAGAGAGAAATAGAAAGAAAGATTACTCATGCTGTCGTTCTGCCCATAGGAGTGCATCCCACTGAGGAAATAGTTGACACCGAGGAAGGTCATCAAGACGGAATAGAATGCGATCACGGAAAGGAGGTTGAACAGCCAAAGGCTTCCTCCGGCCTTGGTCATGCGGAGGTGTGTAACAATCGCATAGATAATCATCGTGATGAGTGCCCAGGTCTCTTTCGGGTCCCATCCCCAATAGCGTCCCCACGACTCATTCGCCCAGACCGCTCCTAAGAAGGTACCAACGGTCATCAAGGCTAAACCGACCCACAGCGACATCTCACTCACGAGGCTCAACTCCTTCATACGAGCCCACACAAGCGATTGCACACGCTGCCGGAGCAAGCTCATCATCAACAAATTGGTCAGACCAATCAAGCAGCTGATGCCAAAGAAGCCATAGGCTCCAACAATCACCGCCACATGAAACATCAGCCAAGGCGACTTCAAGACAGGTACCAACGTGCCAATCTGTGGATCCATCCAATTCAGACCGGAAACGAAGAGAATCACCCCTCCAAACAGCGTAGCCAACGCAAAGGTCAACGTGCTCTTTCGCAAAAAGAACAGTCCGGCGCAGACCGTAGCCCAAGCCACATATACCATCGTCTCATACGAATTGCTCCAAGGAGCATAGCCTCCAATGTACCAACGCATCCCCATGCCATAGACATGGAGCAGAAAGACAGCTATAATTAACCCGATCAACCCTCGCATCACATAACGCAAAGACCTCCTCGGATTGAACAGGACAGCGAACGCACAAACCAACAGCAGACCGCCCAAGATTAGATAGCCCTTCTTGCATTGACGAAACAGATCCAACTGGTTATAACGGATCTCCGCCTCCATCTTATCGGGACGAATGTCCAAGGTCTCCTCCCGGGCTTGCTGATAGGTATCAATCATCGCCAACACCTCATCGGCCTTCTTCCAATCGTTGGTCTTCAATCCTTCTCTTACCTCCTGCAAATACCAACCCATAATCTGCGTCACAAAGAGGGAGTCTTTTCCGCTAAAGGCAGACAAGTCATCGCCCGGAGCGTACCATTTATGAGCCTGATCTCCTTTCAACGGGAAAATCGGGAGCCATTGATAACGAATCAGCTGATGGAAAATATTGATTTGCTCGTCGAGCTTGATCAAATCTTTATCGAAAGTATTACGCTGAGCCGGCATCTTCGCATAGGCCGCCTCCAACCGTTCCTGCAACTTGTAGTGCCCATTCGCATCGAAAAGCTCCACATACGCACAGGTGGGGGTCGAAAGCTCATAGTAATTGGCTAACGCCTGATTAGAGAAAGCGATCAAGGGGACACGCACCCATTTCTCAGGCATCGCCAAGAGGCTCAACAAAAACTGATCGCCGTTTAGCTGCTCATAACGATCTGACTTGTGCAACTTACGTAACAGTTCGGAGGAGAAGGTATTAATCGGCATCATACGACCCGAAGATGATTGCATCGGCAATCGCCCAAAGCGAGCCGCATGATCGGGATCTACTACTTGACGAAGCACAATCTCCTCAGCCGACTCCGCTGGTACAGCTGTTTGTGCCCCAGAAGAGAGACAACAACAGCACCCTACGATCCCTACTAAGGCTCTGCCACGCAATCCGTTCAGTTGTCTGGCCAATTGACGAAAACGGGTATGCGAACCAAAGAGGCTATACAGCAAACCCGCCAAAAGCAACAGATAACCGGTATAAGTGATATTGCGCCCTGCCACATCTCGATTGACAGAGAGCACCGTGCCCTTCTCATCGGGATCGTAGGAGGCTTGAAAAAAGCGATAGCCCTTCACATCGAGCACATTATTCATATAGACACGTGCGGGAATCGTCTTCCCATCCATATGCACCAGCAAGTCACTTTCATAGGAAGAGGGGCTCGCCGATCCGGGATAGCGTGTCAATGTGAAACGCACCAACTCCACCTCGAAAGGCAAGGTATGGTGCGACGTACCTCGATCAGTCTCCATCAGCAATTGATCGCTACGCTCACCCTCTCGCAGGTGCAAGATCCCCTCCTCGCCCATCACATGTGAGACCATGGCACCCATAAGAATCACTAACAAAGCGATATGTGTCAGCAAGAAGCCCCAACGCCCTCGGTTCAATCCCTTGCGTTGGAACAGGATGGCTAAGAAATTGAGTGCCATCAATCCCTGTAACATAAAAAATAGCGGAGAATAATAGATCATCGCCTTTGCGGCCATTGTACCGTAATACTTCTCAAAGAAGGTGGCACCCGCCAAACCTAACGCATATATTCCCATGAGGATAATCGCCGTACGCATCGAGGTGATCCAACTATTCCATCGCTTCATAACGCTCTCTTACCTTGCTATATTATTATTCCATCTCTTTAGCCAAGCCCTCAATTTCGATCAACAGCTCCTCGCGGCAGACATCTGCCCACATGAAAGTGATTGGGATACCTAACGCATAGTCGGCCAACAGACGCACTGCCTCCGCATAATCAGCAGGATGTTTCAAATAAACCCGCAAATAGACTAACGGAGCAGAGCCGATTAACTCCTGTATATTCTCCATCGTCACCGCCAACTGCCGAGCTAAGCCCTCCTGACTCAAACTCTCCTCTCCCCGGATCGCAGCCGTGCCAGAGACATAGATCAGTCGCTCCTTTCCACAAGTCAGGCACTTCGCTCGCTCAAACTTAGGTGTGGTCTTACATTGATTCGCCACCTCCAACACCTCCCCCGAATAGGCATGAGCAGCCACCTGCAACCGATTGTCTATAGGTAAAGCGTAAGCATCCGAAGCTGTCAGTAAAGCGGCATCCACCGCTATCGAAACGCCCCCCAAATGGGTGCCGATTCCCGTAGCAGCTGGATAGCCTGTCGGCCATTCCGTCTGCGCATAATGTGCAGAGCGCACATTATTAAATGCTTGGTAATGTTGATCCGTGCCTGCAAAAACCGTGATCCCCTCTATATAGTTCCATTGCCGAAGAATCGAGTTAAGGGGAAACCCTGTTTCCCGCAATGTCTCCTCCAGATGCAGAAACGCCTGTTCCGTCTGTTGCTCAATGGATAAGTCTAACGTATCTCCCCGAAAACCACCGGTAAAAAGGAAACGCCCCACATCCGTTCGTAACAGGACATAAGGGGTCTCAGCCGTCTCTCCATAGGTCAACTGATCACCCTCTCGCAATCGGCAACCATACAGCTCCAAAAGCAAAGGGGCATCCAAAGGGGGCTGTGCTATATAACCCAATGCCGGAATGGACTTTCCAAAACAGGCAGTGACCTTCTGCCGCAACAACTGCCACCGCTCCATATACATCTTATTGGAAGAGAGACGACCAAAGAAGGTCAACCGCAAAGGAGTAACTACAGCAGGAACTTGCGCCAACAAAGCATCCACCATCTCTGCAAAATCGCCCGATGGAGCCCGCAACACCTCAATATAACTATTAGGCAATCGGCTCACCTCTTTTCCTCCGGTTTTCTAATGATCAACAGAGAGAAATAGGGGAACGACATCGACATCAATTGAGCTGGATTAGTAACACACAACTCTTCTTTCGTTCCTACTTGTTCAAAATAATAATAAAGGAACTCGGGATGGGTAGCTATACAAGTACGTACAGCAGCTTGACAGGCACTTAATTTCATAATCACCACGACCTGCCCCTCCTTCACTTGGCTGATCAGTTCATAGGCCGTTGCTGTGCCGGGGATGACCAGCAATCGCTCCGTTTGCTTCACAATATGGAGACCTGCGGTTGCTCCGGCAGCAATAAAGGCCGGCACACCTGCAATCAACTCCACCTCTATTTGATTTGCTTGCAGCTTATCAAACAAATAATGGATAGAAGAATAGAAACCTGCATCCCCTTCCGCCACGACGACGACCTCCATGCGTTTACGTCTGGCTCGACATACCTCAACGGCCAACTGATCGTAAGCACGACGAGCCGCCTCCCTATCTCGGCTCATCGGTACGTGAAATAACGAAATGTGCTTTTGCTCGATACCCAATGCTTGCACGATCTCCGCCGCACGGGAGGAGAAGGAAACAGGTCCCTCTTCCGACGACTTATGAGCCGTAGCCGGACAAAAGATCACATCAGCCTTTTGCAAAGCATGGAGGCCTTTCACGGTAATCAACTCCGGATCACCCGGTCCTAAAGAGACAAATCGTATCAAAATCTACTATCCTTTCTTGCTATCAACACATCTCACGGATGATCGTAATCAACTCACCGCCCAATCGCTCAGCCTCAGCCATCGTGTGCGCCTCGGAATAGATACGGATAATAGGCTCTGTATTACTCTTGCGCAGATGCACCCACTTATCGGGGAAGTCGATCTTCACGCCATCAATATCAGTAATATCATATTGGGCAAAGCGTGCCTTCACCTGCGCCAAGATCGCATCGACATCAATTTCCGGAGTCAACTGCACCTTCTGCTTCGAGATGAAATAGGGAGGATAAGAGGCCTTCAATGCGCTTACGCTCATCTGCTTCTTCGCCAAATGCGTCAAGAAGAGCGCAATACCCACCAAAGCATCCCGCCCATAGTGGCAAGCCGGATAAATCACACCGCCATTGCCTTCACCACCGATCACGGCATGCGTCTCTTTCATCTTCGTGACTACATTCACCTCACCCACCGCCGCGGCTTGATAGTTACAACCATGCGCCTCAGTCACGTCACGCAGAGCACGGCTGGAGCTCAAATTGCTCACCGTACTGCCTGGTGTATGGCTCAGCACATAGTCGGCCACAGCCACCAAGGTATATTCCTCATTAAACATCTCCCCGTTCTCGCAGATAATGGCCAAGCGATCCACATCCGGATCCACCACAAAGCCCACATCCGCTTTGGCGTGCTTCATCAAATCGGAAATCTCGGTCAAATTCTCCGGTATAGGTTCCGGATTATGCGCAAAGCGGCCATGAGGCGCACAGTGCAACTTAAAGATCTCCTCCACACCCAATGCATGGAGCAACTCCGGAATGATCCGACCACCTACCGAGTTCACGCAGTCAATCGCCACACGGAAATGGGCTGCCTTAATCGCTTCTACATCCACCAAGTCTAATGCCAATACCCGCTCAATGTGCTTCTGCATATAGGTATGATCAGGAATGACCTGTCCCAAATGCTCCACATCCGCAAAGACAAAATCCTCAGCCTCTGCGATACGTAACACCTCGTTACCCTCAGCCGCACTCAAGAACTCACCCTGCTCATTCAGCAACTTCAACGCATTCCATTGCATCGGATTATGACTGGCTGTCAAGATAATGCCTCCACAAGCACCTTCCATGACTACAGCCAACTCCGTAGTAGGGGTTGAGGCCATATCAATGTCCACCACATCAAAGCCCATTCCGGTCAAAGTGCCTAACACTACCTGCTTCACCATCGAGCCGGAGATGCGCGCATCACGTCCGACCACTATCTTATTTGTCTTTACTTGCGTATGCTGACGGATGAAAGTAGCATAAGCAGCCACAAACTTCACGATCGCTAACGGATTCAAACCGTCCTCCGGATTGCCGCCTATCGTACCGCGAATACCGGAAATAGATTTTATCAGTGTCATAAGTTCTCTTCAAAAATATATTCAAGAATTTCATAATGGATGGGGTTGCCTTGGCTCTGGTCATAATAGGTACCGATCGAGAAAGGCACGATCAAGCTCACCTTGCCCCGATCACCCACATATTGCAGAGCCTCGTTCAAACCATCGCTCACATACATATAAGAGGGGCTACTTGAATCAGCACTTGAGCCCTCCCCATACGTGAAAGGTACTGACTCCGCAAAACCGGAAGGATAGCCGATCGGGAACATATTCGTACCATTACTATGGGGACCGTAATTACCCATCACCGTATCCGTATCCAAGAAGAAGTGCATGTTGCAACGGTAATAAACCTTCGTGCTATACAGCACCGCCCGTTGATCAGAACCTTTATCAATGATATTCAAGTAAAGACCACTCTTCAATTTCACATACTGATTCTCTTTGAAGATGGAGTCTTTCGGGAAATCACTCAAGATCTCCAAACCTCGCTCATCGATCAAACGGTTGATCGCTTTCTTCTCGTCATTCAACATATCCGTGTACGACTTCGTCTTACCGCAGGAAACGGCCATGATCGCCGCACACAATATCCATAAAACTGTAAAACCTTTCCTCATTTGTTTTCTTAAGATTGTATGAGTCGCAAAAGTAAAGAATATTGCTCAAAGTCACGCATTCTTGAGCGATTCTTCGTAATTATTAGGATTAAAAGCAGCCAGAGATTCCTCAAAATGAGCAACAGCTTCCGCTAGAGTGCCATAAAACTCTCCACCCGAAGCATTCTTATGTCCGCCTCCCTTGAAATAGGTAGAGGCAAAATGATTGCAGGGGAAATCGCCAACCGAACGCAAGGAGACCTTGATGTAATCCTTATCCTCCCGTAAAAAGACACTGAAACATACATCCCGAATACTCAAAGGCATATTCACAAATCCTTCCGTATCTCCTTGTTGATGATGGAAACGCTTTAATTCCTCCTGTGAAAGCGTGATCAAAGCAGTCTGGCACTTGGGATAAAGTTTCATTTTCTCATACAGTACATACCCTTGCAGCCGCAAACGGTTCTCCGAAGAGACCTGGAACACTTGCCGATAGATCCAATCCTTATCTATGCCTTTCTTGATCAATTCGCTGATGATCGCATAAATCTCCGGTTGATTGGAATTATAGGTGAATGCGCCGGTATCGGTCATCATGCCCGTATAGAGGCAGGTAGCCCCCATCTGGTTGATCAAGTCAAACAATCCCATGCGGCAGATGAAGCGGAACACCAACTCACTGGTGGAGGACATCTGCGGATAAGACATAACCACCCGGCAAAAATCAGCGGGATAAAGATGATGGTCAATCATCACCTTGCGCCCTTCCGACTCCAACACCAACGGCCCCAACTTCTCTATACGCTTGGATTCATTGAAATCCAGGCAGAAGATCACATCCGCCTCCCGGATCAATTTCGCCGCTAAATCCGGACAACGCTCGTGGATCACCACCTCTTTCGCTCCCGGCATCCATTTATAGAAGATAGGGAAATCGTTAGGTACCACCACGGAAACCTTATCTTTTCCATAAGCGTTCAGGAAATGGCATAACCCGAGCGAAGATCCTAACGCATCCCCATCGGGAGATACATGCGTGACTATGACAAAGCGTTCGCCTCGCTCTATATATTTCTTGGCCTTTTGGATCTGCTCCTCTTGAATGATTTTTGTTATCATATTTTTTCGATCTAAAACTGGTTAAGAGCCTACGAATCATGCTTATTCATCGGTTAGACCCCGATTCATCGTAGGTTCAGCGTGGACAAAGTTACGATTTTTTATCCAATAACATCCACCCCAGCCCGAACAGCGCATAAATCAAGACTACCTCTATGCCACTGCACGACCATTGGACCGTGGCAAAAGGGATCGCGGCGCATCGCTCTACCCCATCCATCAGCGCATGTGCCAGCCCCTCCATGCAGGCTTGTACGATCGCCGCCACTCCGCTTTCCACCGGCAAACAGAGCCAAACCCAAGTAAGAGGTAACAAACAGGTTGCGATCACAGAGATAGGTAAACAGGTCAACCCAAAGAGCAAAGAGGCTTGCCTGAAATAGTACAAAGTGAGGCCCACTGTCCCTATTTGAGCCGCCAAAGCTACCAACAAGCTATTCCAAGGATAGGCCACGAGCGGATTACGGACAAGGAGGATCCGCCGGAAAAGGGGAAGCCAAGCCAAAATGAACCCTACCGCCAAGAAGCTTAATTGAAAGCCTACATCAAACAAGAAAGCTGGGCGATATACCAGCATACAGAAAGCGGCAGCAGCCAAGGTATTAAACGAATCGACCTGCTGCACGAAGTGCTTCCCGGTCAGATAGAAGGTCCACATCAAAGAGGCCCGTACCGCCGAAGGGGATAAGCCTGTCAGGAAGGCAAAGCCCCACAGACCACCCATCAACAGCAGGTAACGAACCCAACGTCCCCAGCCCCAACGTCGCAGGAACGCCGTCAAGCAGGAGAGAAATCCACAGACAATCGCCACATGAAACCCGCTCACCGCTAATACATGCGCCACACCGGCTGCCACAAATGATTGCCTAACCTCTCGGCGCATAGCTTGCCGGTACCCCACTGTCAAGGTGGCTAACACCGCCTTCTCCGCATCCGACAGCGACAAGGAATCTAAGCGCCTCACCAAACAAGCTTGCACCTCAGCCGCCTCTGCCTGCCAAACGGGAAAGGCCGATTGCGGATAACGTTCCCGCAAGTAACAGGTTTCCACCGAGAGTGTAAGCATCAGCAACAGGATGGGCACACCGCTAAGCCATCGGCTCGCATAGCCTAAGGTATGCCGTTTGCACACCCCGTTCACCACAGCCATCAACAGGAGCAAGAACCAGCAGACGAACAGCCCAAGAGGTAGCCAAGGATCAGGTACATACACATAGCCTAAGATGCCCAAGATCCACAAAAAAAGCGGCCTCGCTAAAGGCCGCCTTGCTATCATTTCCGTTATGTCTCTCATAGTTAGGTTTCTTAGAAAATAGCGGCACTTACAAGGCCTTTAGCTCCTGAATGACCCGCTTGGGATCAGGCGATTTAAAGACGAAGTTACCCGCCACCAGCACATCGGCACCTACCGCCAACAGCTGTTTACCGGTCTCTAAGTTAACCCCGCCGTCCACCTCGATCAAGGTTGGCAGCCCTTTCCGGTCGATCATCTCTCGCAAGCGAGCCACCTTCTCCACGGAGTGGGGAATGAAATGCTGCCCGCCATACCCCGGATTAACCGACATCAACATCACTAAATCCACGTCTTGCAGAATGTCTTCCAGCAGGCTGACCGGCGTATGCGGATTCAACGTCACGCCCGCCTTCATACCCGCATCCTTGATAGCAGCCACCGTTCGGTGCAGATGCGTGCAAGCCTCATAATGCACGTTCATCAAATAGGCACCGGACGCTGCCACCTCTGAAATATACTTGTGGGGTTCCACAATCATCAAATGCACATCCATCGGCTTCTTGCAAACCCGCTTCAGCGCACTGATCACCGGAAAACCGAACGAGATATTCGGCACGAACACGCCGTCCATCACATCTAAATGCAACCAATCGGCTTCGCTCTCATTGAACATCTCCACCTCTTGACCCAACTTCAAGAAATCGGCCGCCAAAAGGGAAGGTGCGATCAAATGTCCCATAACGCTCTTTTTTCCGTCTGTTTAATTCAACACAAAACCACACAATCCCGGCTCCAACATAGGCTCCGCTTGATAAACCCGTGCGAACTGACGCAAGAAATCCAACGTCGTCTGCTTAGGCTGGCTCTCTGCCGTTAAGGTATGATTGACTTGTTTATCCAATTTATCCATACAATGTGTAGAAAATTTCCTCATAGGCTCCTCTGTTTAATGTTTTCATCAATAAAACGAGCGCCTTCCACACTTATTGCATGGCCTACAAAATTTTTAAGCCAAAGAGAGCTCGATGCGATTCTCCTCCGCCATCCGACGCATATTCAGGATCGCATAGCGCATACGCCCCAATGCCGTGTTGATGCTGACACCTGTCTTCTCTGCGATTTCCTTGAAGCTCAGATCCTGGTAGTAGCGCATCTCCAACACCTCACGCTGGTTATCCGGCAGATGCTTCACCAAATTCCGCACATCCGCCAACACCTGACGGCGCACCAGCCGATCCTCGACTGTCCCCTCACAAAGCTTGCTATTATTGAACAGATCTACCTCCACCTCATCATTGGAGACCACGTTCTCATTCCGCTCCTGACGGAAATAGTCAATGATCAGATTATGCGCAATGCGGGTGATCCAGGCCTTGAACTTGCCGTTCTCCGTGTATCTACCCTGCTTAATCGTCATGATGACCTTGACAAAGGTCTCCTGGAAGATGTCTTCCGTCAACTCTTTGTTGCGCACCACAAAATATATATAAGAATGAATGCTGCTCTTGTAACGATTCAATAAATGATCGAAAGCGGCATTATTACCCTCGGCATAAAGAACAACCAACTCTTCGTCGGTCATCGTTTTCAACGTCTTCATTACTTCTTATATTTATAATTCCACTGAGTAATGTTTATGCTATAGGCGGTCTATTTTTAAAAGTTATACGATTTTTGTTATTCTCGGGAGCAAATAAACAAATATTTTCTCGAACGACCAAAGAAAAAGCAAGCAATCTTGCATAAAAAGACCCCTTTCCATCCTTTTTAAGTACGAAAAGGGGTGTATAGTCAACAAACCGCTTAAAACTTATAGCCCAGTGTCAACGCCACCTTGGTCGTATTCGTCTTCATGCTGGCTGACTGCGCCTCGATGAGTTGATCATGATTCTCATCAAACATGTTGGAGAAGCTATACACATCCTCCTTATGGGTGCGATAGACGCAAGCCAGATCCAGATAAAAGTTCGGTGTGAAGCGGTAGCCCAAACCTACGGAGTAATGGGTCACGCCTTGGTCAACCGTATAGAAGGGAATCGTCCCTACCGTACGCACCTCCACCTGTCCGTCCTTCAAATGATCCTTCATCGGGCTATCACTATAAGCCACACCGGCTCTTACGGCGAACTGCGGGGTCACCTTCACCTCCGCACCTACACGCAGCGTGTTGCCCATCTTGAAATCCTCCTGGATGCAACCATTCGTAAACGCATTCTCATAACCATAATCATCGCGCATACGCATCTGCTTGTAGTTGGTCATCTCATAGTCCACGCTGATCAAACCCACCTGTCCTAAGATAGCGGCCGCGCTGAAGATCCACTTGTCCGGCGAACGGAACTGATAATCGGTATAGGCATCCGAGGGGGTCTTCGCGTCCAACGAGCGCTCCATCAGCTTACCATCCTGCTGGAAGGTCAGATAGGAGCCTCCCTCCGCATAATAGGCATCAGACATCTTATACCAGATCGGGGAGTTATAGGCTACACCCAAACGCAAGAAGTCTGCCGGCCGCACGATCGCGCCCACGTTGAACGAATAGCCCGTTCCGTCCGTAGCGAAATAGTTATCTAAATAGAGGTTATTGGCATTTGTGAAGGCCTCGTCATACAGCGAGGTCATCCGGTAGTTCAAGTCGGTAACCGCCACGGTCGCTCCCAGCAGCACGAGATCGGAGATATTCATGCCAAACGAGATGTCATACTGGTCAATCGCTCCTCGCTCAGACACCTGAAGCCCGGCGTTGGAGAGCGTGTAAGGCTGCCATTTCCCTTGCTGGTTATAATCGCCGAAAGAGCTATAATACCGTTGGTTATCCTCGTTATAGGCATCAATATAGCCGGCGTTATAGCCCAGCGCCGAGAGCCAGTCGCCCACATCCGGATTGCTGTAAGGATTATCCGCCAGCTTACTTGCGGAGGTGCCATAGGCACGCATAGCCACGTAGTCGGAAAGCGAGGTGTGCACGCCCGACTGGGCAGACATCCGGTAATTGCGCTGGTAGTTCTTCAGCCGGTTGTAGGAGAAGCCCACATTCCAGCTCACGATCCCCTCGTCATTGGCCGTCGGGAAATAGCCTACATAGGCGATGTTATCAAAGTTCACCTTCGTCTTGGTCTGATCCATCGACGTGCCTAACCAATTGGTTTTCGCGTTCGTACTGGAGAGGCTCAGCGTGGTCACCACCTCCGAGCTGCGATAGACCGCCAAGCCGGCGGGGTTGCTGTTCATCACGGAGATGTCTCCGCCCAACGCGCCAAAGGCGCCACCCATCGCCATGTGGCGAGCCGTACCGTTTAACTCCGTTTGCGTATAGCGAAACGCATCCATCTCCGACTGGGCGAATGCGGTGCCCCCACAGCAGGCGAGCACCGCCATCATAATCCCTATTTTATTGCTCATTACTTTCAACTTTTTAAAATGCTTGTTTATTATCTACGACCCGCTCCCGCACGGCTTGCGCCACCACTCACAGCGCCACCGCCACTGGAACGGCCACCACCGAAGCTACCCACCGAGGAGGAGCCAAACGAGCTGCTTCTCGATGTGGACGAGCTGCGCAGCTGCGATGAGCGGTTGACACTCGTGTTATAAGACGAACGATCCACCGACGAGGAGGAACGAACACTCGAGCCGCTCTCACGGGAGACCCGTGTGCGTGAGCTGCCGCTATTCACGCCAGAGCCCCTCAGCGTCGAACCGCTGCCCGACCCGCTGACCGCCGCGCTATTGGCTGCCCTACGGCCTGCGCCCGATTCGTAAGCCGCCGCCCGGCGATCGCTGCCTGCGCTCCGGCCATTGCTCAACGAGGTCACAGAAGAACGGTCAGACGAGCTACGCAGATTCGTCATTCCACTGGCACTGCTGCGTGCATAGCCACTGCTCCGGCCATTCAAGCCGCTACTCCGGCCACCCGCATACGTATTATTGAAACCCGAACGCCCGTTGGCATAGTGGCGCATCGGCTTCGCGTAATAGGCGGGGTAATAGTGATGATGGCCCCAATAACCACCCCAGTAGCCGCCCCAATAACCACCCCAGTAGCCGCCGTAGAAGCCACCATAATACCAGGGATCATACCAAGGCGAGTAGAAGCCGGCGTAATAGCCACCCCATCCCCAGCCCCAATAGGGTCTATAATAGGAATAGCTCCACCAAGGGTTGTAGCCATAATACCAAGGATCATACCAGCCCGCATACCAGGAAGAGCCCCATCCCGGCCCCACGTTGATATTGAAGCTCACGTTCGCCCGGCCATCGCTGTAATCCGTATCATAATCGTAGCCATAATAGCCATCGCTCAAATAGAGATCCACCTGGTCGGCACCGGCGATCGTCACCTTGCTGGGCGAATGATAGCGCACGATGCGCTGCGTATATTCCTTGTCCGACCGGCGCGCCGGAGCGGCCGCTGCCGTCTCATCCTCCCGGTAAGGCTCCTCCACCTCCACCCCGGAGTAACGGCGGTTATACTCATCCACGTCACGGCCATTGACGGAGGCAGACGCCTGCGTGCTCGCCGCTGGCTCAGCCGGCAACACCTGGTAAGAGGACCGCAGCTTAGGCTGCTCCACCTTCTTCTCTTCTACCTGCTGAACCTTGTTTTTCTTGCTTTTGGAAGAGAAATACACATCATCAAAAAACTCCTCTTGGGCAGCCACGTTCGCCGCCAGCAGGAGCATCATCATCAAGGATGTCAATTTCACGGGTTTCATATCTGTTTCTCCTCTGCTAAATAAAATTCAACCATCTATTCAACCTAAAATACGCACAAATATACGTTCTTTTGAAAGCTAAGACGCGTTTGCCGCCCAAAAGTTGCATCTGGAATCGCTAAAAACAACAAAGAGCCCATTACAATTTGTTAAATCCCGATTGCGTTAGGAGCGCAACTTGTAAGCACATCGTGCGATTTTGATTTCAATATGCAAGAATAAGCCATTTGAAAATATTATTCTGTATGATAATAACAGATTATCCTTTCTTTTTGTTTTACTTTGCCACCGATTTGATAACAAACCCGCCACGAACGGGAGAAGCCGCCTGAGCAGGAAGGCTAAAAACGATAAGGTTATGGACACATTGATTGAAAGCAGAGACACTGTAAACAACTGGATGGAGCGATTTGGTGTGCGATTTGGCGTTTATAAGAACGGTATATTCAATGAGCAACTCTTTCCTTTCGACGCCATTCCGCGCGTCATCACCAAGGAGGACTGGGACTATTTAGAGAAAGGACTGATTCAGCGTGTAGATGCGCTAAACGAGTTCCTTTATGATATTTATCATGGGAAAAAGATCATGCGTGATGGCATCGTGCCCGCCGAGTTCGTCTATGCCTCCAAAGGCTACCTGCCCGAATGTGAGGGAATCACGCCGATCCATCATGTCTATTCGCATATCTCAGGCATTGACTTGGTGCAAGCTAAGGATGGTCGTTGGTTCATTCTCGAAGACAACCTGCGCATCCCCTCTGGTGCCTCTTATCCCATGATTGCCCGTACCATCACCCGCAAGGTGTCTCCAGATACTTTCCAGAACAACGCCGTGGCCGACAACCGCAACTACAGCGACCTGCTGCGGGAGATGATGGAACACATGAACAATGACCGGGGACTCACCGTCATTCTCACCCCCGGGCGTTACAATTCCGCCTTTTTTGAGCATTCTTACCTGGCCGAGAAGACCGGAGCCACCTTGGCCTTCCCCGGCGACCTGATGGTCGAGAATGACATCGTTTACTACACCGGCCTCTGGAAGGAGAAGCAGCGGGTCGGCTGCATCTATCGCCGGGTCAGCGACGAGTATATGGATCCGTTGGTGTTCGAGCCCTCCTCGCTGCTGGGTGTGCCCAACCTGACGCAGGCCTATAAGAAGGGAAACGTCGCCCTGGTGAACGCCCTGGGCAATGGCGTGGCCGACGACAAAGGTATCTACTACTTCGTGCCCAAGATGATCAAATACTACCTCAACGAGGAGCCGATCCTCCAGAACGCACCCACCTACCTCCCCTACTTCGAGGAGGACTACCGCTACATCCTCGACCATCTCTCCAGCCTCGTGATCAAAGACGTGAGCGAAGCGGGTGGCTATGGTGTCGTCTTCGGGCGAGACCTCACCGCTGAGAAACTGGCCGAGTTGAAGCAGCTCATCATCGATCAACCCCGCCGTTGGATCGCGCAGGAGGTGATCGACTTCAAAGACCTGGAGATCCTGGAGGGCAACGAGCGAGTCGAACGCAAGGCAGACCTGCGTGCCTTCGTCATCTCCGCCAAAGAGACCAAAGTATGGAAAAGCGGCCTGACCCGCTTCTCTCGCAACCCCAACTCCTTTGTCGTGAACTCCTCGCAAGGTGGAGGCTTCAAAGACACCTGGGTCATGGAAAAATAAGTAAAATTCATCATTCAAATTAGATATAGGTATGGTCATGTGTTATACAATCCCAGCCAATAAAGCCAATCGCCTCTTCTGGCTGGGGCGCTACACCGAGCGCGTGTACATCAGTCTGCATTTATTACGTCGCTACTACGATCGGATGATCGACGGGCAACCCCAGGACTACGAGGAGTTTCATCAGAAGCTCGACTTCGGCAACCCCTACCCCGACAAAGAGCGCCTTCGCTTGGGCTATATGTACGACGCGCAAAACCCCGCCTCCCTCCTCTCGGAGTTAGAGGCCGCCAACGACAATGCCATCGTCCTGCGCGAGGAGATCAAGAGTGAGACCCTCTCTTACGTGCAGCTCTCACTCTGCCTGATCCAAAAGGCCGCCGATAAGCAGGAGATCAACATCACCAACCTGCAGCCCATCACCGACTACCTGTTAGCCTTCTGGGGCTCCATCGACGAGCGTGTGTTCGACGAGCGCATCCGTAGCCTCCTGAAGATGGGCAAATTGGTGGAGAACATCGATATGCACATCCGCTTCGACTACCCCTTCCCCCGCATCAAGGAGGCCTATGAGGAGCTGAAGAAGCAGTTGGAGAACGAGGAGAACATGTACGACCCCTCGCTCATCGAGCAGCTCGACGTCAGCCTCAACGAGGAGGCCTACAACAGCCGAGACCTTGCCTACAAAGGACGGCTGCTTCGCTTCATCAATCACCTGATACTGGTTTGACGAGCGCCCCCCTCACACACGGAAAAAAAACAACACAAGACAATGAAACGGTATCTATACAATTATCAAACCATCCTGCGCTTCAGCGCGCCGGTCAACCGGCATGGGTTCCGACTGCGCTGCGTGCCCTGCGAGAACAGCTGCCAGCGGCTGCTTAAGCAATCGCTCTTCCTCCACCCCTCCGACGGGGTGACGCAGGCGACGGACAGCTGGGGCAACCCCATCCAATACGGCAACCGGATAGAGCCGCATGACAGCTTCGTCTTCGTCAGCCTCGGCGAGGCGGAGCTAAGCCCCTATCGACTGCCCGACGAGGAACCCTCGCCCCTCTTCCGGCTCCCCTCCAAGCTCACCGCGGCGACAGCCAGCATGGCGCAAATCGCACAGGCCTTCCCCCGGAGCACGGCGCAAGGCCAAGCCCTCGCCCTCTCCGCCTGGGTCTATCAACACATGCGCTACCAGCCCGGAATCACCCAGCCCGCCACCACGGCGGCGGAGGCGCTCACCCTGGGGCAGGGCGTCTGTCAAGACTACGCCCACATCCTCCTCGCCCTCTGCCGGGCTGCCCACATCCCCGCGCGCTACGTCAACGGCTTCATCGAGGGCGAGGGAGCCACGCACGCCTGGGTGGAGGTCTATGACGACGGAGCCTGGTGGGGCATCGACCCTACCCACAACCGCCCCATCGAATGGGGCTATATCAAGCTGTCGCACGGCAGAGACGCGGAGGATTGCCCCGTCAATCGAGGTGTCTTCACCGGCACAGCCTCACAAACAGCGGAAATCCGCGTAATCGTAGAAGAGCTATGATCCAAACAATCGTATCCAACGCACTGCCAATCGATGAGCGACTGCTCATCCAAAAGAACAGACTCCATCATGGAGATAGCCCTAAAAGGGTATGTATCGTCACCGGCACACACGGCGATGAGCTGGAAGGGCAATACGTCTGCTTCCGGCTGAACCAAATCATCCGAGAACAGCTCGAGCGGCTGAACGGCACCGTCGAGATCTATCCGGCGCTCAACCCCTTAGGCATAGACTCCATCACCCGGGGCATCCCCACCTTCGATCTCGACATGAACCGCATCTTCCCCGGCAATCCAGCGGGGACGATGGCAGAGCAAGCCGCCCACGCCATCCTGCAAGACCTGCGGGGAGCCGATATGGTGATCGACATCCACTCCAGCAACATCTTCCTCAGGGAGATCCCCCAAGTCCGGATCAATGTCCAGACAGCAGACCGATTAGTGCCCTACGCACGCCTGCTCAACATGGATTTCATCTGGGTGCATGAGGCCGCCACCGTCTTGGAGGCCACCTTGGCCCACTCGCTCAACAGCATCGGCACCCCCACCTTGGTGGTCGAGATGGGTGTCGGCATGCGCATCAACCACGGCTACGGCAACCGGTTGGTGGCAGGCATCCTCAACCTGCTTCACCACATGGGGCTATGGAGTGAGCCGCAAGAGGAGCCCTCACTCAGCCACCCCGTGCTCTCGCAGGGCGACCAAGTAGCCTTCCTCAACGCCGAGGCCAGCGGCATCTTCCTGACCGAGGTGCATAACAACATCGTCGTGGATGAAGGCGAGGAGATCGGCGCCATCGTCAGCCCCCTCACGGGCGACGTGCTCGAGTCCGTCAAGGCCCCCTGCCACGGGCTGCTCTTCACCATCCGCGCCTATCCTGTCGTCTATCAAGGCTCCCTCCTGGCGCGCATCCACCGTTTATAATCACAAAAAAGATCCAGCAAGATGAAAAAAGAGATCCTATTCAGCATGCCCTCCCCCTTCCGGGACACCTTCCACATCACCGGCTACCGCTTCGGCCAAGGCGCGAAAAGCTTAGCCATCGTGGGAGCCATGCGGGGCGATGAGATACAGCAGCAATACATCTGCGCCCAGCTCGTGCGCCAGCTCGCCCGCTTGGAGCAGCAAGGGCAGCTCGACGGCGACCAAGAGATCCTCGTCATCCCCTCCGTCAACCCCTTCTCCATGAACATCGAGAAACGCTTCTGGGCGATGGACGGGACAGACATCAACCGCATGTTCCCCGGCTATGACCGGGGCGAGACCACGCAGCGCATCGCCGCCGCTCTCTTCGAGCAGATCAAGGGCTACACCTACGGCATCCAGCTGGCCAGCTTCTACATCCCCGGCGACTTCGTGCCCCACGTCCGCCTCATGCGCACCGGCTATGAAGACACCGAGGGAGCCAAGCTGTTCGGCATGCCCTATATCACCCTGCGCAAGCCGCTCCCCTTCGACACCACCCTGCTCAACTACAACTGGCAGATCTGGGAGACCAAGGCCTACTCCCTCTATGGCGGCATGAACAACGGCGTGGAGAGCCCCATCACGGCGGAGATGATCGGCACGATCCTCCGCTTCGCCCAGCGCGTCGGTCTCTCCCGCAAGCCAGTCGTCGGCATCCCCGATTTCAACCCCCAGGTGGTCGATGAGGCCACGCTCCTCCCCGTACGCACGCCGCAAGCCGGCATGTTCTATCGCCTGAAGGGAGCGGGAGACAAGGTGCATGAAGGCGAGCCGCTGGCCCGCATCATCGATCCTTACGAGGGCAACGTCCGGGCTGAGATCACCGCCCCCACGGATGGCATCATCTTCTTTGCCCACAATAAGCCACTGGCCTTAGCCAACACGTTGCTGTTCAATATCCTTTGAGAGCCTCGATTATGTATTGATTGCTTTTTGCTACATGGCGGTGGATATCGGCACGTTAGGATATAGCCTTTCTTGGGTTGTTCCCGAACGGGAACACGTTAGAAATGTCCTTTTCTTGCCTGTTCCCGAACGGGAACACGTTAGAAATGTCCTTTCCTGGCTGTTCCCGAACGGGAATACGTTAGAAATAGCCTTTCCTGGCTGTTCCCGAACGGGAATACGTTAGAAATGTCCTTTTCTGACTCCGCTACGGCTGTCGGCATGTTAGAAACAACTAACAATCCTATGGCCGTTTTACTGCGCCAGCGAGAAGCGGAGGCTGATGCCATAGCTGGAGTTGGAGGTGGGATAGGCGGAGGTGGAGACGATCGGCTCACTGATCTGCAGGTCGTAGAAGGCCCGGAAGGTGAGCGAGCGACTGATGCCATAATCGGCGGAGAACTGGATGGTCTTGGCGATGTTGCCGCTGGTGGCCTGCGTCAGCTGATCCTCGATCTTACGGATGAGCGACATCATCTTGCGATAGGAGAAGTCGAGGCGCACGGTGAGGTCATTGCTGAAATCACGGGTCTTTTTCATCTTCAAGACTTTATTGAACTCTGTCATCTTATAGCCCAAGCCGATCACGAACTCATTGGAGTTGGACTCCACAAGCTGATAGGAGGAGATGTTGAGATTGAGGTTGCGGGTCTTGCGCAGCTCCACCTTGCCGGTGACGTTGTTGAGCATGGTGGCATCTACGCCCAAGAGGGGGCTGAATCCCTCGGTGATGCTGACGGCTGAGATGTCGTAAGGCGAAGAGGGCGTAGGGTTGCCGGTCAGCACGTCGCGGATATAGCCCAAGCCGTCCTGCCCCGCATCGACCCAGTCGAGGAAGGAGGAGAAGGCGCCCACGCTGTAGGAGCAGCGGTATTGGTGGCTGAGGGTCATGCTCTTGAAGTATTTCTTGACAGCCGGAATCTTGATCAGTCCGTCGTAGGTGACGCGCCAATTGGGCAACAGGCTACGCACGGAGGGGAAGGCGGTGAGGCTGACCTTATTGGGGTTCTTGCCGGTGTAGGCGGCCAGGAAGGCGGGGATCAACACATCGGTTGAATTGAGGCTGACCTCTCCACCTTGATAGCTCTCGCCAGCCAGCACATGCCCCGCGAGGAAGCCGGTGGCGGGATAGGGCATTCCGATATAGGCCTTCTCCAGCCGGTTGGCGATGGTGGCTCGGTATTCGAGGAACTTATCGAAGGTCTTGGAGGCGTAGCCATTCTTGGCGTTGCCGCTGCTCTTGAAGGCGCTGCCAAGGGCGACGGTGGTCATGGTGAAGCTGCCGCCTAACTGCTGGGGCATCCCGGCCTGCATATAGTAGATGTCGGTGCTGCGGGTATCGACCCGGTCGGCATTCAGCTCGATCTTCAACCCGGTGATTGGCTCTAAGGAGGCGCGGATATTGAGGTTCTTGGCGCTGCTCATCATGGCGGGGGTGGTCATGTTGTCGCTATGGATCAGCCAGCCCTGTTCATCGGCCTCGTCGATAAAGGAGCGACGCACGGCTCCGAAGGCGAAGCCCAAGCCGGGTGCCAAGGAGCCTAACTGTTTCTGACCGAACATATCGCCTACGCCAGGGGAATAGCCGGAGAGCATCATGCCATCCACCACGGAGTATTGCACGTTCACACGGCGCAGCATCATGAGGAAGCGGCTGCCATACTCGGCCAGGTTGACAAAGGCGTTCTCTAAGCCCGCGGGGCCGGGGTAGATGGTCAGCTTCAGGTGGGCGGTGTCTCGATTGAGGATCTGGATCGCCGCATAGTTGATGGGCTTGAACTTGACGGCATAGCGTTTGCCATCGGCGCCATAGGCCACGATGTGCAGCTTCTTGGTGAACATGCCATGCTGCAGGGTGATGGCGCTATCGGGGCTGAGCTGCACCTCCTTCTCCAGCTTCACCTCTTTCTTCGCTTTCTGCTGCTGCTGGTTGCGCTGATTCGTCCGGCTATTAGTCTGGAACTTTTGGTTGATCTTCTTCAGATACTTATTCTTGTTGTAGAGCGAGAGCAGGTTGAAGCTGCCTTGCCAGTTGATCTGTCGCTGGTTCTTGATGATGTTGCCGGTCTCCAACTCGGGGCTGGCCACATCGGCTCCCTTATCCCAGTTGTAGGTGGCGTTATAGGTCAACGAGCTGTTGGCCCAGTCGAGCACGGGGATGTATTGCAGCGGCATGTTCCAGGTGACGTTGAAGGTCTGGTCATACTTCAACGGGGTTCCCATATCGCGGATGCTCTGCTTCACGGAGTCTTTCCACACCTGGTAATCATCGGGGTTGAGCCGTTTGTTGACCTGTACGTTCGGTTCCTCGATG
This sequence comes from Parabacteroides distasonis, assembly GCA_021531385.1. Taxonomy (GTDB): domain Bacteria; phylum Bacteroidota; class Bacteroidia; order Bacteroidales; family Tannerellaceae; genus Parabacteroides; species Parabacteroides distasonis_C. The sequence continues at coordinate 49,510 of JAFBIR010000011.1, forward strand.
CGTGCGTTGGTGCCGGAGGTGAAGTTCATGCTGAGGTTGGGGGTGAAATCCCAACGCAGGCTGAACGCCCGATCCCACAAGAAGTTATGGCTGAACGAGAGCAGCTGATTGCCGCCACCAGTCGTATTGGTGAGGTCTCGCAGCTTGATCTCGTAGTAATTGCGAGTCATGGCTGTCTGGAAGCTGATGTTGCTGGGCACATAGTTGAGTGAGAACTGCTTGGCGTACTTCGTATAACCATTGTTCTTCTTCAGCTTCTCAAACGGGCGGAAGGGCTTCACGTAGGGCGTATAGTTGTAGGCGAAGTTGCCTCGATAGTCCTTCGTGGTCTCATACTCCGTCTCGGGGTTCTGCTTGCTGTTCTCGCTATACGAGTAGCTGACGGAGAAGTTGGCGGGGTCGTAGGGCATGGGATTCTTGCTCTTGATATCGACCTTCACATTATTCACCGCCAAGCTCTTGATGCGTGTCTGATCCACTGAATAGCTCCGGATGGAGTCCTTCTCTGCCTTGGTCTCTACCGCGTCGAGCGCATCATCCATCTTGATGTCTTGGTTGAGCGGATCATACTCCGGCGTGGTGGTTTCCTTGGAGTAGGCATAATAGAAGGGGATGCTGACCTTCGCCTTCTCTGGGAAGAACTTACCTAACTCCACATTGGTAGCCACGCTATACTGGGCGAAGTCGTCCATGCGCCGCTCAGCCAAGGATTGATCCAAGGCACCGAAGCCGGCGGTCTCGATATGGCCACTGAGGTTGACCGTACCCAAATCAGAGAGGGCGACATTGAGGTTGGCCTTGGCTGCCCAACCCCCTCGCTCGTCGAAGTCGGTCATACGCAGCTCGTTCACCCATACCTCACCGCTCTTGATGGTGTTGCTGTTGTTGCGCACACCGATCATGATCACCTTCACCTCCGCCAGGCTTGGATTACCGACGATGCTGATGCGGTTGCGAGGGTTATCGGGGTCGTTCTTGGCATAGACAGCGGTGTAGCTGACGTTGCCCTGCCCCTGCCGTTTCAGCTTGTTGCGCTCCAATTTCAAGTCGGTCAAGGCCTCTAACGAGAAGTCGAACTTATTCGCCATCGGCCAGACCTTCTCCTGGTCGGCACTATTGTTGGTATTATACAAGATGGAGCTATGAGGCGTCAGCTCCATCGGCACCTCATACTCATAGTAGTTGTTCTTATAGTCCGATCCCAAACGGATAAAGACGGAGAAATCGCCATTCGAGAGGCTGGTCTCATCCTCGATCGGAGCCTCCGCATGGGCAAAGAGCTGCAACCGTTTGTAGCGGCGCAGGTCGTAGGCGGTCGATTTATACACCGCCCGGGCATCAGCCGGTGACAGGTTCGTGACCTTCATCGAGAGCGCCTGCTCATTCTGCTGCAACAGCTGCGGCTGGCTGGAGTCGAACATACGGCTCACGCCCGGTGGCAGCACATAGTTGACCGGCTGCCGCTGGCCATTCTCCTCGATATTGATGGAAGAGACTACCAACTCCGCATTGGTCTTGGGTGGAATCTTGGGGTTGGAAAGATCCTGCGTATAGGTGCGCCAATCGCCACGCACCAGCTCGAAGGAGCCGAAGCGGAGCACGGTGGAATCCCGAAAACCGGTCATGTACATACGCATGAAGCGGATGGTCTTGAAGTCCCGAATCGCACCCACGGTCTTGTCGTAGCTTTTCACCGGGATCTTGAACAGGTACCACTTGACCGTCGCACGGTCGCCGTTCATCAAGGTCACCTCCGGCGTACGCACATCCACGATGTTGTTCACACCGACCTGCAAATCCTTCGGGCGCAGGGAGATCTTATACTCAAAGTATTTCTCGGTCTCGTTGAGGGTGTTATCGCCGTTGATGTCCTCCACGTCGGGGGTGCTCTTTCCGGCGGTCGCATAGCGCTGGTCTGAATCCGCCGAGTTGCCCTCCGTACCGTTATAGTGCTTATAGCGCTCCAGCACGCTCAGCTCCTTCTGGTCGTAATCATCGCCTCGGTAATAGTGGTAGTTATCGCCCGCCGGGTCATTGAAGGGTGAGAAGGGATCCTCCAGCATCTGCTCGATGGTGCCCGCGGAGAGCTTCGTGCGCAGCTTCTCCAAATACTCCGCATAGGTGGGGAAGGTGAGCTCCTCATCCGAGGAGAGGCCGTTCAAACCCACATCCTGCAGCTTACGGTTGTTGGCATCGAAGGCATAACCGGTGCTCTGCGTGCGAGGCACCTTACCCCAGATGGTCGTATCGATCTTGGAGAGGTCGCCATCCACCGGCAGCCCGTTCTCGAAGAACTTTTTCTCATCCTTCAAGATGTCCTCAGAGAGTTCACCCAGGTTGAAATAGAGATCGCCACCCTCCGCCAAGGGCTTGTCCATGTAGGGATCCATCAACCAGAACTCGATATACTCATAGTTGGCCGACTCTAAGTCGCTCGGCTCGATCTTACGCATGATACCACCCCAACGCTGCTCCGGATTGCCCAGCGTACCGTCGGGGTTGACGTTCTCCGCATCCAAGTTATAGGGACCGCGCTGGTTGGGATAGAAGGCCAAGTTCAAGACGGAGAGCGTGGTGTTGTCATTGGTGCCTAACTCCTTGTTCGGATAGATTTCCTTATAGCCTACGCCACGAGTCTCGTGCTTAGAGAGGTCGTCCATCGTCAGGTGACGGGGACGAGAAGAGGAGCTCTTGCGGGTGAAGATGCCATCCACGGTGTACCAAGCCAAGAGCGCACGGTTCTTGCCATAGGCAATATCGTTCACCTTCATCGCCTCGGGGAACTTGGCATCCGCCCCATCCTCGTAAGGAGTGCTGGCCAAACTCCAGGCATAGGGATTCAGCAGATCCATGCCGCTCTGGGTCGTCTCGAAATCATCCAAATAGGAATAGCCTCCCGTGTATTCATTCTCATAGTGGCCGGCAATCAAGTTGGCGAACTCCGCATTGAACGAGATCTGGCTGGGTTTGGTCAGCGTCAAGAGCGGCAGTTTATCGACCACATTGGTCAGCCATTGGCTCTCCGCCTTATAGGAGGCGTTCAAACCCCACAGGGTGTTCTTGATTGACTCGCTACCCAGCGTGGTCTTCACGGTCATCGGCATCTCCGACATGTGCATGATCGTTCCGCCCAAGGTGAAGTCTTTCGAGAACTGGTAGTTCAAATCCAAACCGACCATCGTCTTCCGCTGCATGTTGTAGGTGGATTGATTCTCCAAGGAGACGCTGACCGGCGTACCGCTGGCGATGATGCTCTCATTCAAGATAGTCACTCGTCCTAAACTATAATCCACCGTATAATCCACATTCTCGGTCAAGGTCACGCCTCCCGCCGTCACACGTACCGATCCACGAGCCACATTGGTAGCCCCCAAATCCAGCTCCGCCCCGGAGGAGGCTTTGTACTCACCACTCAGCATGAACTTATTCTTCTCCGCGATCTGCCGAGCCACGGTCAACGTCGAGTCATACAGCTCTTGGAAGACATACTTATCGGCGTAGGTCGGGCCAACCTGCTCCCGCAACTTCGAGCCAAAGGGCTCCACGCAGGGGAAGATGACCTTACCCGTCTCCGACTGAATGGTATAGCCCTCCACAAAGTCGAAGAAGCCATCCGGGTTGGGATTGCTATAGGTGTCCAAACGATCCAATCCCAGCACACGAATCAACAGCTGATTGGCGGTATTGCCCTCAGGCAGGTAATTCACGTAGGTACCTGTCGAGTCGCTCTGATACATCACGTTCAGCTTGAACTTCTCCTTCTGCACCGAATAGGCTCCCAAGGAATAGACATTCTTCATCATCAAGTCCCAATAGCGCATATCGGGCGACATGGTCGTACCTTTCAACAGCTTCACATAAAGGCAATCGGTGGTGTTCGTCTTGCTATCCGTAGAGAACTCACCCACCTGATAGGTCTTGCCCCCATAGATAAAGCTGAAAGCCACACCGAGCACCTCATCCGGCTGCAACTGGGAGCGCAGCGAGATATAACCCAATTTCTTATTCAAGGTATATTCAGAAGCCTCCAACAGGCGGGCACTCTCTATCTTCTCAAAGTCTCGCCCACCCTCAAAGGTGCCACTCAGAGCCTGCGTCACCTGGCTGATGCTGCGGGCATCAGAGAACTGCGTGTTCAACGTCGTATAGAGGTTGTTGGCCTCGTTATAGGGACGGGCATCCGTGCCGGACGGGATCACTCCCGTAGCGATATGCGCCTGGTTGTTCTCTGCCAAGTCGGTAAAGGCCACGATATTGCGGCTTTGGTCATAGCTGCTTCGTTTGTTGGTAATCCACACCTCGATACGAGAGATCTCGATGCCGGAGGTGATCGTCGGCAGCGACTCCATGAACTTATCGTAATTATCCCGGAAGTAGTGCGAGAGGAAGAAATGGCGGTTCTCATCATACTCATCCACCTTGATCTCAAAGGGCTTGGTCTGCACACCACCTTTCGAGCTGACCGTTTTCGACTCCGACTCCTGCTGCGCGAAAAGGGTGTTCACCCGCAACTTGCCAAACTGCAGGTCGGCCTTCATACCGAAGAGCGCCGCTCCGCCATTGATCAAGCTATTGCTGGTGTTCATACTCACGTTACCAGCCTCCAACGATTTGATGATCTCATCCTCCTCACCGGTATAGGCCAATTTCAACTTCTTCGAGTCGAAATCGAATGAGGTCTCCGTGTTGTAGTTCATACCGAAGTTCACCTTCGTACCGACCGAGGCCTGCACATTGAGCTGCACGCTCTCATCGAAATTAAAGAAGGTACGCTTGCGGGAGCGCTCCGGCAGAGAGGGGTCATTGTTCTTATTGGTTTTCAAGCCCATCGTGATCTCCGCCGATCCCTGCGTACGTACACGCACACCACCGGGGCCAAAGATGCGATCCGCCGCTCCGATATTGAACTGCATATCGGTGACATTGAACTGCTGGTTGGTCGCTTTCTGGAACTCCTCCTCATTCTTCTGCCGGAAATAGGAGCGCAGCGATTGCTGCAAGGAATAATCTTGATACTCCTCCGGGGTCAGGCTCATGGGCGATCCGATCTCCATATCGCCCAATTTGGTACGCACGATATAGGTATTCGTCCGTAGGTCATACTCGATTGTGGTCTTGACATTCTCCGGATCACGCAGATCGGCCGGTGACTGCTTCACCAAGTCCTGGTATTCCTCAGGCGAGGTCTTAGAGACGGGATAACGGGGTGGAATCGTATCCTCCGGAGCCACCTCCACCACCTCCTCCAGCTCCGGTAAGGAAGCGGTATAGGCCAGGTAATCCGCATTCAACGAGAACAGGCCGACCCCAAAGCATAGGATCAGCCCCAACAAGCCATATTTCCCGATCTTTTTTCTCACAGCATCCGTAAAGCCGTTTTAACCACCTGCTCCACCGCCATAGCTGGTGAGCCTTTTAATATAGAGGTAACCGCTTTCTGCGAAGCAGCTTTCTGGAAGCCCAACATCACCAAGGCAGCCACAGCCTCCTCAGCCACGGCGCCATTCGAAGGAGCAGCCACCACATCCACAGGAGTCAACCCCTCCACGCTCTTCACTTTATTCTTCAAATCGACCAAGATGCGTTGAGCCGTTTTTGAGCCAATACCCTTCACCGCCGTCAGCACCGCCTCATTCTTCGAGGCGATTGTCTCCACCAATTCCTTGGGTGGCAAGGAGGAAAGGATCATACGTGCGGTGTTTGGACCCACCCCCGACACGGAGGTCAGCAGCAGGAACAGCTCCCGCTCCATCCGCTCCGCAAAGCCGAACAGCAGATGGGCATCTTCACGGATCACCTCATACACAAAGAGTTTTCCTGTTTGTTTGCCGTTGAAGGCGCTATATGTTGTCAAGGAGATATTCAGTTCGTAGCCAATTCCACCACACTCCAGAATCATCCGAGCGGGGGTCAATTCCACAATTTCTCCTTTGATATATTCGATCATTTACCTTTACTTTATAACATTCGTACCTATTATAACGGAGAACTACCGCAAAAAGTATTTCCCAATCGATAGAATTATGATTTTTGTGTGGTCACCCCCTACTGCTTCCAGAAGCCAGGCATCAGAATCGTCAGCACGGTAAAGATCTCCAAACGACCCACCATCATCAGGAAAGAGAGAAACCACTTGCTCGTATCAGGCAGCTCCACAAAGGTATTGGCCGGCCCGATCGCTCCTAAGCCCGGTCCCACATTACTGATCGCCGTGACCGCCGCCGAGATAGCCTCCTGAAAGCCTAAGCCATCCAAAGTCAACACCAAACAACTCAATATGATCAAGGTGATATAGGCAAAGACGAACGCTAACACTTGGTGCACCACATTAACCGAAACCACATGCCCATTCATGCGCACCGGGATAATGGCCTGCGGATGGGTCTGCTTCTTAAACTGATTGGAGAGAATCTTGGTCAAGACTACCGCACGCACCACCTTCAATCCGCCACAGGTAGAACCGGCACAGCCGCAAATGAACATCAAGATCAACGCCAGGATCCAGAAAAAAGGTCCCCAAGGCACGAAGTTATCCGTCGCAAAGCCACAGGTAGTCACCAAAGTCACCACCTGGAAAGCGGCCTTCCGAAAAGCCACCTCTACCCCATCGGCAAAGCCTAAATGATAAATCCAAAGACCAGTAGCCACGATAGCCAACAGCACCAATCCCACATACCAACGGAACTCCTCATCCCGCAACAACTTCTTCACCCTTCCATTCAAAGAGAAATAGATCAAGGTCATATTCGTTGCTCCCAAAAACATGAAAATGGTGACGACATACTCCACGTAGGCGGAATGCCAAAAGCCAATGCTGCTATTCTTGGTGGAATAGCCGCCCGTCGAGATGGTGGTCAATCCATGATTCACCGCATCAAACAGATCCATAGGACCTATCCATAACAGCCCGATCACCACCAAGGTCAAAAACAAATAGAGTCCCCAAAGTCGTTTGGCTACCTGCGTGATTCGTGGCAGGAAACGGTCATGCGAGATACCCGTGCCCGATGTCTCCGCCTCAAACATTTGCGAAGAGACACCACCAAAGATGGGCAACAAGGCCACCGTGAAGACAACCATACCGATGCCTCCTTGCCATTGCGTCAGACTCCGCCAAAAAAGGATGCCATGCGGCAACCGCTCAATATCGGCCAAGATCGTAGAACCAGTGGTCGTGAAGCCCGACATGGTCTCGAAAAAGGCATCCGTGACATTATCAATATACCCACCCAACAGGAAAGGCAGCATGCCAAAGAACGAGAAAAGAATCCAAATCAGGGCGACAATCAACATACCCTCTCGCCGACCCGCCGATTGCTCCTTCGCCCGAAAACCTAACGCGCAAAACAAGAAACCGGTAGCGGCCATCAAGCCACTCGCTATCAGAAAGGGGAAACGATCATCCTCTCCATAAAGGAAAGCCACCCCTGTCGCTACCAACATGAACAGGGTCTCTAAGAGGAACATCCTCCCCAACATCTTCAATATGAAACGAATATTCAACATGCTTAATTGAAAAAGTCCTCCAATTTACGCATCGCCGTGTCTAAACAGAACACCACCACATGGTCGTATGCCTGAATCTGTGTATCTCCCTTGATCATCATCGGCTCTCCATCCCGAATCATACCGCCCAATGTCATGTCTTTCGGCAGGTGCAGGTCTTTCACCTGCTTCTTCGTGATCTTCGAGTTAGGACGAGCCACCAATTCCGCCACATCCGCATTGGCGAAGGTCAGGCACTTCACGTTGCTCACATCCACATCGAGCAAGAACTGATAGATATAGCTGGCGGCAATCAGCTTCTTGTTGATCACCGAGCCAATATCCATGCTCTCCGCCATCGAGATATAATCAATATTCTCAATCTTGGCAATGGTCTTGAAGACACCCAACCGTTTAGCGGTCAGACAGGCCAAGATGTTGGTGCTGGAGTTCTCCGTCAAAGCGATGAAGGCCTGCGCATCTTGAATGCCCTCCTGTATCAACAAGTCTGTATCACGTCCATCACCGTGGATGATCAACACATTACTGGGCACCTTCTCTGCGATGCGATAGCTCTTTTCCTTGTTTAACTCGATCACCTTCACCCGGATATTGTTCGGCAAATATTGGCAGGTGCGCAGGGCGATGCGACTCCCCCCCACGATGATCACCTTCTTCACCTCCGGATCCTTCTTGCCCGCCAACAGCCGTACATCCTCGATGTGCGAGCGGGTCGTGGTGAAAAAGACGATGTCATTCGGCTCGATATGATCCATACCCCGAGGAATCACCGTCTCATTCTTCCGCTTAATCGCCACGATATGATAGAGCTTCTGCTCGTTCAACAGCTCGGCCAATACCCGTCCGGAAAGGCGGGAGTTCTCTCTCACCTTCACTCCGATCAGAATCAAGGCACCGCCAAACAGCTCATAATACTGACGGGTCCATGGACGACGCACAGCGGTCACAATCTCCTTAGCCGCCAACATCTCCGGGTAAATCATGGAGTTAATGCCCAACTGCTGAAACAACTCCTTATTCTTAGGCAATAGATATTCATAATTATTGATGCGTGCCAATGTGCGGTGCGCCCCCAAGTTATGCGCCAACAGACAGGCGGCGATATTGGTCGTCTCCTCCGGTGTGACACTGACGAAGAGGTCAGCCTTTTTGATACCTGCCTCCTCCAAGTCACGCAACGAGGTGGGATTGCCCACCATAGGCAACACCTCCATATTGTTTCTTGAGATATTCAGCCGTTCCTCGTTCGGATCCATCAAGATAATATCTTGATTCTCTTGAGAGAGCATCTTCGCTAAATGCGTGCCCACTTCACCCGCTCCGGCTATCACTATTTTCATGCTGTCACATTTTTATTAAACAAAAGCCTCCGCTCACGCTTGCACCATTTGGCGCAAGACATCTGCGATTTGATCCGGTTCCATCCCGCACAAACGATACAATTCCGGGACAGAACCATGCTCGATAAACTGATCAGGCACACCGATGCGACGTAGGCGAGGCGTATAGCCCTGATCGGCCATAAACTCCAGCACCGCAGTACCCAAACCACCCGTGACCGTACCATTCTCTATCGTCACGATCCGCTGGAAACGTTGCCCCACCTCATGCAGCAAAGCCTCATCCAAGGGCTTGAGATAGATCATATCATAATGCGCCACTGACAATCCTTCGGCCTCCACCTGCTCAATCGCCCGCATCGCTTGATAACCTATCGGACCAATGGTCAACACCGCCACATCCTTTCCGTCACGCAATTTCTTGCCTTTACCAATCGGCAACAGTTCCATCTCATTGTGCCAATCCTTGAGCTCACCCTTCCCACGCGGATAACGAATTACGAAAGGCCCATCTGCCTTACAAGCGGTGAACATCAAGTTACGCAAGTCCCACTCATTCAAAGGTGAGGCTATCACCAAATTGGGGATCGGACGCAAATAGGCCAAATCAAACACACCATGATGGGTAGCGCCATCCTCACCGACTAAGCCGGCTCGATCCAAGCAGAGCACTAAGTGCAATTTCTGCAACGCCACGTCATGGATCACCATGTCATACGCACGCTGCATAAAAGAGGAATAGATGTTACAGAAAGGCAGCATACCCTCTTTCGCCAATCCGGCGGAGAAGGTCACCGCATGGCCCTCCGCAATGCCCACATCAAAAGCCCGATCCGGAAAAGCCTTCATCATATAGGTCATAGAGCAACCCGTCGGCATGGCCGGCGTGATTCCCACAATTCGCTTATCCTGCTCCGCCAACTCCACCAAGGTATGGCCGAAGACATCTTGATACAGCTGCGGCTCATCTAATTTATGTTTAGAAAGTCGCTCTCCGGTCAATTTATTGAATTTGCCCGGCGCATGCCACTCCGTAGCCGACTCCTCTGCCGGCTTAAAGCCTTTCCCTTTTTTCGTCTTGATATGCAAAAGCTTCGGGCCCTGCATATCCTTAATATCATTGAGCACCTTCACGAGATAGTTCACGTCATGACCATCCACCGGTCCAAAATAACGGATGCTGAACCCTTCAAACAGGTTATGCTGCTGCGTGAGCAACGCCTTCAAACTGTTGTTGAAGCGCAAGATATTCTCCCGGCGGTCGTTGTTGATCAAGTTGATCTTCTTCAAACCCCGATAGACATCATAGCGCATCTTATTATAAGCTTGGCTGGTCGTAATGTCCACCAAATATTGGCTTAAGCCTCCCACGCTATGGTCAATCGCCATATCGTTATCATTCAGAATGATCAACAGATTATTGGGATTAACAGAAGCATTGTTCAGTCCCTCAAAGGCCAAGCCACCCGTCATCGCCCCATCGCCAATGACAGCGATGACATGCCGATCGTTCTCCCCCTTCAAAGCAGAAGCCACCGATAGGCCCATGGCAGCAGAGATGGAGTTAGAGGCATGACCGGCAATAAACGCATCATACTCACTCTCAGCAGGGTTAGGGAATCCACTGATACCTCCTAACTTGCGCAACGTAGGGAAACGCCTCCTCCGTCCGGTCAAGATCTTATGTCCATAGGCTTGATGCCCCACGTCCCATACGATCCGGTCATAAGGCGTATTGAAAACATAATGGAGTGCCACCGTCAACTCCACAGTGCCCAAGCTCGCCCCAAAGTGACCGGGGTTCTCCGACAGCACATCAATGATGTATTGACGCAATTCGGCACACACCTGCTCCAGCTTATCCGGCGTCAGGCGTCTCAGATCATCTGGATACTCGATCCCCGCCAATAATTGTTCCACATCGTTTTCTGCCATATCATTCATTTTTTCGGCACAAAAATACAGAATAAACGGTAATCTCCCTATCTCTACCCCAAAAACCCACCTACACATGGCTGTTTTTTCATATCGGTGACATTACGGTTACAGGAAATAGACATTACTAATCTCCAAGCCCAATCAATAGTAATGACCAAGCTTAGCCATTAGTAATGAAGAGCCCCAAAGAATACTTATGCCCTAAAGACATAATTATTGGCTCCTTCCCAAAATAAAAAACAGCCAGAAAACAGTCTTATTCGGAAGAATAAACTACCTTTGTCGCCATACGAACCAACAATCTAATAGGCATGAAACGTAAACAATGTATCTGGATGGGCGTATGGCTGGCTGGGTTGACAATGGCCCAAGCACAGCAAGAGACAACTTTGCCCATGGAACAAGCTTACAAACGGACTTATCAAATCCAAAAAGTATCGGGACAGCGACCGACTATCGACGGTCGGTTAGATGAGGATTTCTGGAAACAGGGAACCTGGACGGCTGACTTTGTGCAAGTGCAACCCTATGAAAGGCAAGCCTCTCCCTCTCCTACCCGTGCCAAACTATTTTATGATGACCGCTATATTTATGTCGGTATCTATTGCAAGGATGCCGCTCCCGAACAGATGAATCGCTTCATTGGCAATCGAGATGACAACAGTTTGGGTGATTTGGTCAGTATCGCTTTCGATACGTATCACGATTATCGGGCTGCTCCGGAGTTTAACCTCAACCTGGGAGGCAATAAGACCGACTTGATTGTGACAGATAAACTGGAGGTGAACAAAAGCTGGAACGCAGTATGGGAAGGCCGTACCTTTATTAATAAGGCTGATTCCAGCTGGACAGCAGAGCTGCGCATTCCTTTTAGCCAATTACGCTACAATCAATTCTCAGCCGATGGGACCTGGGGATTGCACATCCGACGCATCCTTCGCAGGAATAATGAAGTGCAGAACTGGAGTATGATTCCGCTCAAAAACAACGGTCATGTCTTCTCGTTTGGCAACATGAGTGGTATGGATTCCCTACCCAAACCTAAGGGGATCGAGTTTCTGCCCTATGTGATGGGCAAATATCGCCATGAACCGAAGATCGAAGGGAGCCCTTATCAAAAGGGAAACAGCTGGAAAGGCAATGTCGGTTTTGACGCAAAGTTCGCCCTCTCCGATTTCACGCTCGACTTGACTGTCAATCCCGATTATGGACAGGTGGAGTTGGACCCCTCTGTCATGAACCTGACCGCTTACGAGACCTTTTATGAAGAGAAAAGACCCTTCTTTTTGGAGGGTAAACATATCCTCGACTTCGCCAACGGAAGTGATATGATGTTCTATACCCGACGCATCGGAGCCTCTCCCTCTTATTCGCCTCAAAACATTGACAACCAAACCAGCTTCGCAGAGACCAAAGAGAACGTGCCTATCATCGGAGCCTTAAAACTGACAGGTACCAACAAACAGGGTGTAACCATCGGTGTGGTTGAAAGCCTTACGGGTAGTTCGTCAGCCAAAGTAACCCGCAATGGTGTCGAAAATAAGGAGCAAGTGGAGCCACTGACCAACTATGCGGTTGTCCGTGTTCAGAAAAACTGGAAAGGCAACACACTTTTGGGCGGTATGGTGACCTCCGTCAATCGGGCCTTAGATCAGCCTCACTTAGAGGATCTGTTGATTCGCAATGCGTTTACAGCCGGCATTGACTTCACGCAATATTTTCATAACCGGCTCTATTACATTGACATGAAGGGTATGCTTAGCTCTTTGCATGGCAGCGAGGAAGCCGTATCTGCATTACAACGCAGCGCCACGCACTATTACCAACGTAGCTCTTCACAGGATTATCTCTCCGTAGATCCAACCCGTCGCTCCTTGACCGGTACTGGTGGTTACGTGAAAGTAGGGCGTAAGGGCAATGCCAAATGGAGCTTCAGTGAAACCTTTACCTGGTCTTCACCCGGTTTTGACCTGAATGACATGGGCTACATGAAGGAGACTGATTATTTACAAAACCTGACGGAAGTGGTATTTAAACACACCAACGTTTGGAAATCTTTCCGTTCAAACACCCTGACCTTCCAACAGAAGAATATCTGGAACAATGGTGGGATAGCCACCAGCAACAACGCCTCTGCCCGCTGGCAGAGTATGTTGCTCAACCGCTTGGAATGGGATGTGAAAGAGACCTTCGGATGGAATTGGTTGGATAGCCGTTTGCTGCGTGGAGGTCCGGACGTACGCTTCGGTTCCTATTTTCTCACCTCCGCGAAGGTGAATACCGACAAGGCTAAACGAGCGATGTTCACCTTGCAATATGAGGGCGACCACAACTTCGAAGGCAATCGCTTTAACACGCTCTCGCCGATGTTGACACTTCGCCTCGGCAATCACGTCTATTTCTCCGGTCAGTTGAACTACTCATGGAACAACGACGAGATGCAATATGTAACCACCCTACAAAAGAACAGGTTGACCGGAACTCAACCCGTAGAGAATGATTACTTGATGGGCCATTTGAGCCAGAAGACCTACGGATTGACACTCAAGTTTCAGGTGAATGTCACCCCTGACATCTCCATCCAGTTCTATGGATCCCCCTTCACCTCCATCGGCAAGTATGACAACTTCAAGCTTGCGGCAGACACCAAATCGCATGAATTTGAGGCTCGCACCACGCCCCTTACCGATTTATTGCTGACAGATAACAGCTACACGGGCAAAGTGGGAGACAGCCAATACACGTTCAAGAACCCGAACTTCAGTTTCAACGAGTTTCGTTCAAACTTGGTGGTACGTTGGGAATACTTGAGGGGATCGACAATTTACCTCGTTTGGGAGCATCAGATGTCGAACAAAGATGGTTGGTATCAGTCGGGTTGGGGACATAATTTGGATCGTATGTGGGGACTCCCCTCTACCAATACGCTCATGGTAAAAATGAATTATTGGTTTAACTTGTAAATATGCGAGAGAAACCGTAGCTTTGTAGAATTAAACTAAACTTTAAAGCATCAGTACTATGGCAGAAAAAAAATTGACCCGTTCCAACAACAAAATGATTGGTGGTGTATGCGCAGGAATCGCAGATTATTTAGGATTAGATCCAACAATCGTACGAATCGCATGGATCCTAACGGTGTTCTTTGCCGGATTTGGCATCTTGCTCTACTTGATTCTTTGGATTGTCATGCCTAAGGCAATAGGTTGATTCATCTATCACTATGGCATTTGAGTTATCCTCTTCTTTCAACCCTACAGGAGACCAACCGGAAGCGATAGCCGCTTTATCGGAAGGGATCAAGCAGGGCATACCTTTTCAAACCCTGCTGGGTGTCACGGGATCGGGAAAAACCTTCACGATTGCCAATGTCATCCAGCAGGTACAACGGCCTACGTTGATCTTGAGTCATAACAAGACCTTGGCCGCCCAACTCTACAGTGAGTTCAAGGCTTTTTTTCCGAACAACGCTGTGGAGTATTTTGTCTCCTATTATGACTACTACCAGCCGGAGGCCTATCTGCCCCAAACAGATACCTACATTGAAAAAGATTTAGCGATCAACGAGGAGATAGACAAATTACGTCTGCGCGCAACAGCCTCTTTGCTCTCCGGACGAAAGGATGTAATTGTTGTCTCATCGGTTTCTTGTCTCTACGGTATGGCTGATCCTACCGCTTTTGCCGCTAAAGTTACCCATATTGAACGGGGTATGCGGATAGATCGAGATGAGTTGTTGCGCCGTTTTGTGGATGCACTTTACATTAATAATAAATTAGACTTCAACCGAGGCTGTTTCCGAGCGAACGGTGATACCGTGGATATTTTCCCTGCCATCGAGACGTTTGAGGGATTGGCTTATCGCATTGAGTTTTGGGATGATGAGATTGATCGCATCTCCTCATTTGATCCAACCACCGGAGAGGAATTTGCCGAACAAGAGGAGCTGAACATCTATCCCACGAACCTTTTTGTCACTACCCAAGAACGCATTAACCAAGCGATTAGTCAAATTGATGTGGACTTAGGTACACAAGTTAATTATTTGAAAGAGATTGGTAAACCGTATGAAGCGAAACGGCTCTATGAACGGGTCACTTTTGACTTAGAGATGATCCGAGAGCTGGGTCATTGCTCTGGCATCGAGAACTACTCTCGTTATTTCGACGGACGAGGAGCTGGCGATCGTCCCTTTTGCCTATTAGACTACTTCCCCAAAGACTTCTTGCTGGTGGTGGATGAGAGCCATGTGACCATTCCGCAGATTCGGGCGATGTATGGAGGCGACTACGCACGCAAAAAAAACTTGGTGGATTATGGATTCCGTCTGCCTGCCGCCATGGATAACCGCCCCTTGACTTTTGAGGAGTTTGAGTCGATGACTCCCTTGGCGATCTATGTCAGTGCGACCCCTGCCGATTATGAGTTGGCCAAAAGTGAAGGAGTAGTTGTAGAGCAAGTTATTCGTCCTACCGGCTTATTAGACCCATTGATTGAGGTACGTCCCTCCTTGAACCAGATTGATGATCTGTTGGAGGAGATTACCCAACGCGCTGAGCGTGACGAGCGCGTCTTAGTGACCACTCTCACCAAACGCATGGCAGAAGAATTGACTCAATATTTGACTCGTATGGGGGTACGCTGCAACTACATCCATAGCGATGTGGATACCTTGGAACGGGTGCAAATCATGGATGACTTACGAAAAGGATTATTCGATGTATTGGTGGGAGTCAATCTGTTACGTGAGGGATTGGACCTGCCAGAAGTCTCCTTAGTAGCCATCTTGGATGCGGACAAGGAGGGTTTCCTTCGCTCACACCGCTCCTTAACTCAGACAGCCGGTCGTGCGGCCCGTAACGTCAACGGCAAAGTCATCTTCTATGCCGATAAGATTACCGACAGTATGCGACTCACCATGGAAGAGACCAACCGACGCAGAGAAAAGCAAATGGCCTACAACGAGGCACATGGCATCACACCCAAACAGGTGATGAAAAATAGCGTCTCTCTTTTGGCAGAGAAACAGCCAACCGTTGAGCCGTATGCTTATGTAGAACCCGCGTGCAGCCAAGTGGCCGATCCGATCGTGCAATATATGACCAAGGCGCAGTTGGAGAAAACCATTGAACGTACCCGCAAACAAATGACGGAGGCAGCCAAGAAGTTAGAGTTTATCGAGGCGGCTCAATACCGGGATGAATTGATTAAACTGGAAGATTTATTAAAAAGCAAACAAGCAGAATCGAAATGAAACAGATCGAAAAATGGCTGAGCGTATGCCTTTTGCTCTTTTGGACGCTCGCTTTGAACGCTCAACAAACCGAACGAAGAGCCTATTACACCCCAGAGGATAAGGTTATCTTTCAACGGTATATCGACACCATGCAATCGAAGCGCACCCTGCCCATGAACGAATTGATGATTCAAACAGCCCTCTTTTTCGAAGGTACCCCTTATGTGGCCTCGACCTTGGAGAAAGAGCCGGAAGGTCTGGTTATCAATCTCCGAGAATTGGATTGTACGACTTTCATGGAGACTGTGTTAGCGCTTTGCCGCACCTTGAAAGGTGATCAACACACCTTCGAAGCCTATTGTGATCACCTGCAATACCTGCGTTATCGCCACGGAACGATCACGGACTATACCGATCGTCTGCATTACATGGCCGATTGGTTTTACGAGAATGAGCGGAAAGGAATCGTAAAAAATATAGCCCAGACCATTGGTGGTGAATCCCTTACACTTAACCTTTCCTTTATCTCTACCCATCCGGACAGCTACAAACAATTGAAAGGGCATCCCGAGTTGGTACAGAAAATGGAACAGAAAGAGCGAGAGATTAACCAACGTTCCCATTATTACCTGCCCAAGGAAAACATCAACACCCACTCATCCGGCATACAAGATGGAGATATCCTCTGTTTTGCGACGACAGTGAAAGGATTGGATGTAACTCATGTAGCCTTGGCCTATTGGCGAGAGGGAGAATTGCGTTTCATCCACGCCTCCCTATCAGCCATGAAAGTGATTGTTCAGAACGGCTCTTTGCAAGACTACGCGAACAACATAAAAAGTTGCAAAGGGTTATTAATAGCCCGTCCTTTATAAGTTAAACGGCCATTTAAGCCTCACTTTTTAGCCGTTTTATGTAAACAAAGCTGAATTTTTCTCAGATTGCATGATGTATAACTGAGAAAATTGTATATTTGTGCTCGATAAGTATGTTATAGAGCAGTCGTGGTTAAACAATCAAGAGAAGAGGTCGATTTATCGGCCAGTATATCAGAGGTATGGAGGGTTCTGACCGACAAAGAGCGGGAAATCCTCCGGAGTAATTCAACGATCCAGCACTTCAAACGTAACGAGTTGATCTACTGCATGGGCGATGAACCAAAGGAAATGATGTGCTTATTAAAAGGAAAGGTAAAAATCTCCAAAGATGGCGTAGGTGGCAGAAGCCAAATCATCCGAATGATCAAACCGGTTCAATATTTTGGCTATCGTGCGAGCTTTGCGCAAGAGAACTACCTGACAAACGCTTCCGCCTTCGAGGCTTCTACGGTATGTATGATCCCGATGACGGTCGTGACAAACCTTCTGATGAGCAATCCGAATTTGGCCATGTTTTTCATTCGTCAATTATCGGTGGACTTAGGTGTCGCTGATGAACGCACCGTGAACCTAACGCAGAAGCATATTCGAGGACGTTTGGCGGAGTCATTGTTGTTCTTAAAAGATAGTTACGGATTGGAGGAAGATGGTGCCACCTTGAGTATCTATTTAGCACGTGAGGATTTGGCCAACTTGTCAAATATGACCACCTCGAATGCGATTCGCACCCTCTCCACCTTTGTAGCTGAGCGCATTATTGCCTTGGACGGCCGAAAGATCAAACTGATCGACGAAGAGCGATTACGTAAAATCAGCAAGATGGGATAAGTTTTTTCCTAAGCATAAAGAAGCGTTCATGCTCTTCGGAACATGAACGCTTCTTTATTAAGCTTTGATCGCCTCTCTGATACGAACCAAACGAGTCAGCAAATCTTCTAAAAGGTCCAACCGTAACATATTTGCGCCATCTGATTTGGCCGTAGTTGGATCTGGATGTGTTTCAATGAACAGGCCATCCGCTCCCACCGCAATCGCAGCCTTCGCTATCGTACCGATTAAAGCAGGCAGACCGCCTGTTACCCCCGAAGTTTGATTGGGTTGTTGCAAAGAATGCGTCACATCCATCACTACCGGTGCTCCAGTTAACGCTTGCATCTGTGGAATACCTCGAAAATCAACCACCAAATCTGTATAACCAAAGGTGGTACCTCGCTCCGTGATCATCACCTGCGGATTGCCCGCATCTCTCACCTTCTGAACGGCGAATTGCATCGCTGCCGGCGACAAGAATTGTCCTTTCTTGATATTGACTAACTTACCTGTCTGAGCCGCTGCCACCAATAGGTCGGTCTGCCGACAAAGGAAAGCCGGAATCTGCAGCACATCCACATATTCCGCCGCCATAGCCGCCTCATGCGTCTCATGAATATCTGTCACCGTAGGAATATGAAAAGTCTCTCCTACCTTTCGCAAGATCTTCAAAGCCTTCTCGTCACCAATCCCTGTAAAAGAATCCAGACGCGAGCGATTCGCTTTGCGATAGGACCCCTTGAACACATACGGAATATGTAGTTTTTCCGTAATCGTAACCACCTTCTCCGCTATGTGCATCGCCATCGTTTCGCCCTCAATGGCACATGGCCCAGCCATCAGAAAGAAATTAGCTGTATTCGTTAAATCATTTATTGCTAACATATTGAATTTCGTTTATGAATGACACAATCATCTATGACTTTATCTCAGCCAAGTCAAAATCTGTTCCACTTTATCCGCCATCGGCAAGGTGGCATCCAACCAATGAATGGTACAGCCTCTGCGTTCCATTCCTCTGAACCACGTCATCTGCCGTTTTGCGAATTGATGAATAGCGATCTCCAACTGACTGACCATCTCTTCATAAGTCAGTTTCCCTATTATATATAAGGTAAGAAATTTATATTCCAAGCCATAATAGATCAGATCCTCCGGAGCTACCCCATTGGATAGGATACGGCGCACCTCATCCACCATCCCTTCATCCAAACGCGCACGTAATCGCCTGGAAATCTTCTCTCTCCGCAACCCTCGATCTATATCCACACCCACAATCAAACTATTGAGTGGCGCATACTCACGCACATCTGGCGCTTGCGTACGATAAAACTCCTCAATCTCAATCGCCCGGATAGCCCGCTGCACCGAATCCACATCGGTCTTGTTATGCAACACCTTATAACTGGCCAAGATCGTTTCCAGTTCAGAGAGACTTTTACCGCCCAAACGTTCACGCAAAGCAGGATTTGGAGGCACATCCAGCAGCTTATAGCCTTTCAGCACCGCTTCGATATACAATCCTGTACCTCCACAAAGAATAGGCAGCAGGCCTCGCTCCCGCAAAGCAGTAAACACTCGGAAAAAGTCATGCTGATACTCAAACACATTGTATTTATAGCCAGGATCGCAGATATCAATCAAATGATAGGAAATCGACTTTCCATCCACGACATAATCCGCCAAGTCTTTTCCCGTTCCAATATCCATCCCTCGGTAAAGTTGACGGGAATCGGCACTGATGATCTCCGTATCCAATCGAGCAGCCAAGGCAGCCGCCAAAGCCGTCTTGCCGGAAGCCGTAGGCCCTAAAATCGTAATCAATTCGTAGTTGTTCATACCGCGAACTTACGAAATTTCCAGCGGATACAAAAAAAGCCGCACCCCGAAGGATGCGGCCCTAAATCATATAATCAAATGTTTACTGATTATGCGTTTACAGATGCCATGTGAGCGATCAAATCGAGAACCTTGTTAGAATAACCGATCTCGTTGTCGTACCAAGAGACAACCTTAACGAATGTGTCAGTCAAGTAAACACCTGCGTTAGCATCGAAGATAGAAGTCAACGTGCAGCCCAGGAAGTCAGAAGATACAACTGCATCCTCAGTGTAACCCAGAACACCCTTCAACTCGCCCTCAGAAGCCTCTTTCATTGCAGCGCAGATAGCCTCCTTAGTAGCCGGCTTAGCCAAGTTTACTGTCAAGTCAACAACAGAAACATCCAAAGTCGGAACACGCATAGAGATACCTGTCAACTTACCATTCAACTCAGGAATTACCTTACCTACAGCCTTAGCAGCACCCGTAGAAGAAGGAATGATGTTGCCAGAAGCGGCACGACCACCACGCCAGTCCTTCAAAGACGGACCGTCAACTGTCTTCTGAGTAGCCGTAGTAGAGTGAACAGTTGTCATCAAACCGTTTACGATACCGAACTTGTCGTTCAAAACCTTAGCGATCGGAGCCAAGCAGTTAGTAGTACAAGAAGCGTTAGAAACGAACTGAGTACCCTTTACATAAGTCTTCTCGTTAACACCGCAAACGAACATCGGAGTAGCGTCCTTAGAAGGTGCAGACATTACAACATACTTTGCACCAGCCTGGATGTGAGCCTGAGCCTTCTCCTGAGTCAAGAACAAACCAGTTGACTCAACAACATACTCAGCACCTACTGCATCCCACTTCAAGTCAGCCGGGTTACGCTCTGCTGTTACGCGGATCTCGTTACCGTTAACGATCAACTTGCTGTTCTCAACATCAGCCTCGATAGTACCGTCGAACTGACCGTGCATTGTATCATATTTCAACATGTATGCCAAGTAATCAACCGGGCACAAGTCGTTAATACCTACAATCTGGATATCATTTCTTGTTTGTGCTGCACGGAATACGAAACGGCCGATACGACCAAAACCGTTAATACCTACTTTAATCATTGTTGTAAACCTTTTATGAGTATATTAATAATAAATTCGTTGATCTGATTCAGTCTGACGGGGAAGCACTCAACCTTTCACCCCCGTTTTTCAACGCTGCAAATTTACTTATGTTTTTTGGATTAGCCCGTATGTTCCACACGGAAAAAACATGTCCTATAACATAAATTAATTGTTGCAGCTTACTCCTTTTTAGAAAAGAGGAGCCGAGAAAACCATTTCCTCACTTTTTTAATTCCCCAAGTCATAATTATAGGTTGCGCCACCTCCCATGCGACAGGCAAAAGACCCTTCCCGACAGCCAAGAGATCCCCCCATCCCCAAGGCATCGCCGGAGCGGCTGCCGCGGTTTGGTTAGCTGACGCTTTCGCCGTCTGTTTCTTATTTCCTCCAGGGAACAATAAAGCAGAGAGGCCAGATAGCAACAAGCTACCTGCGTGCGCCTGGATATAGGCACAATCAGCATTTAATTTGATCTTGCGCAACTCACACTCCTCGGTTACACGTTGCTTCTCATGGAGCAACCGTTCCAGCGGTGTCAGCGTCTGCGGCAGGTTTGTCGTTTGTTGTCTCATTCCTCTTTTCGTCGTTGGATAGCAAGGTAGCGATGACCTCATTTAATACTTTTGTCGTGATAATCTCTCGGTTACGAATGATGAGCCCCATCAGTAGCAGATAAAGCACCGCCACCAGCCCAAAGCCCGCACCCGTAACACCAATCCACTCTCCCAAGAAAAAGCCTAAGGCCAGGAAGATGAACAGGATCGCAAAAAAAGCGAGAAAGAGCAGCACTAAACCATACGAGAGGACGGCTATCACCTTACCCGTCCGCTCGTAGGTATTGAGCTTAAGCAGCTCCAGTTTGAGCTCAACAAAGGCTGATACGTCTTCCCTAAGCTCTTGAATGATCGTGTTAGGATCTTTCTCCATAAGCGAGGATTATTCAGCTGTCGCCTCTGTGGCAGCCGCAGCAGCCTCTTTTCCCTCTCTGTATTTCGCCAAGGCAGAGTTAAAACCCTCTTTTACCTTACCTACCACGCCATTCAACTCTTCCAGCAATTGCTCTCTTTTGTCTGTAGCAGCCAAATATCCTACGGCCGCACCTACAGCTGCACCTACTACGAGGCCCAGCAACAACTTAGAATCTACGCTTTTCATGATCGTTTCTGTTTTTAATTAGTAATTGTATTTGGATAACGTTTTTACTTCTTGTATAGTTTATCGACCACTTCGTTTTTTATCGTTAAACATTGTTAGGCCTTCACCACTTTGACGGCCACCCAATTATGGCGCTCCTTATAACCTTCTACCCGCAAACCGTTTCGCTGGCACTCCTCCGCGATAATCGGGAGATCCTCCAGATAGAAACCGCTCATAAAAAGTTGGCCAGCTGGTTGCAAAGCCTCCGCATAATGGCGCATATCCTGCAACAGGATATTGCGATTGATATTGGCAAAAATCACCTCAAAGGGCGCAAAAGCCGCAATACGCTCCGCACCTCCCAAGGCCACCTCAATCTCCGCTGTATGATTGAGCCGGATATTCTCCAAAGCATTCGTATAGGCCCATTCATCAATATCGATCGCTACCACCTTCTCGGCCCCTTTCATGCGGGCTAAAATAGCTAACACCGCCGTGCCGCATCCCATATCCAACAAACGTTTTCCCGCCAGCTGTTCTTCAAGCATCCAACTGATCATCAGGTAGGTTGTCTCATGGTTTCCGGTGCCAAAAGCCATCTTCGGATCAATAATAATAGTATAGGTATATCCCGGCTCTGGTTCGTGGAAAGAGGCTCGAATCAAACAATCATTGCCGATTCGGATTGGTTTAAAATAGTTCTTCTCCCACTCCTCATTCCAATCCTTGCTCTCCACCGGCGTGCAAACATAGTGAATCGTTGTCTCCTCCAAAGGAAAGGCAGCCAAAGTCTCCTTCAACGCTGCCTCATCATACAACTGATCAGAGATATAGCCTTGTAAGCCTTGCTCATCCTGAGTGAAGCTCTCAAAACCAATCTCACCCAGCTCCGCAGCTAAGACATCATTCAGAATCTCCGTCTCGATGGGAGATTGATAAGTGAAGCGAAGTTCGTAATAGTTCATAATTCGTTGTCTTATAATTCAAGTGCAAGGATAGTGCAAACCAAACGCAGAAAGCCGGGCTCGCCTGTGCTTTCTGCGGAGGAGCAGCCTATCTTCGACACATCCACTGCAAAGTTAAACAAAAAAACTATTTCTCAATGACCACACGGTGAGTTGTTCCCTCCACATGTTCTACCGCCAAGACCTTAAAGCCCTGTTCCGCCGCACTGCGAGGCACGTTATTCAACGGTTCGCCTTCGCTCAACAACACCTCCAACGTATCGCCTTTGGCCATCTGTGCCAATTTCAGTTTCGTACGCACAAAAGTCATCGGGCAATGCTCTTGCGTAATATCCAATTGATACTTCATACCATATCGCTTTTATAATTAAACAAATAGCGTCTGTCCGCCCTCGGAAAGTTGCAAGAAAGTGGCCACGCCCAACACATCCTCCACCTCATGCACAAAATCATCCGCTTCCAATCCCAACACATGCATCGCCATCTCGCAGGCATAGAGATGGACGCCCAATGCTTTCGCCGCTTCGACCAACTCCTCCAAAGTAGCCACATGATTCTTCCGCATCAACCAGCGGAACAGGCGAGGACCAAGGCCGAAAAGATTAAAACGACTGGCGGGCGTGCAGCGCAAACCGCCCATCAAGAAGCCAAACAGTTTTTGCATCGGACTCTTACCCACAAAAGCATGTCCCTCTTTGCGCTTGATCGCGTCTAATCCCCAAAAGGTAAAGAAAATATTCACCTCATAGCCTACGGCAGCGGCTCCCGTAGCCAATGTGAAGACGGCCGTCAATTTATCAAAATCACCACTGAAAGCAATCAGAGAGAGTTTCTTTGGTCCCCCTTTTGCCTCTATCTCACTTAGTTTTTCCATACTTTTCCTTTCTATTTCCTTTCTCCTATGAAAGCCAACTACCTGAACGAGCAACTTGTCTGCTCTTCCATGCGCAGCGTGGTTATAGTGGGATGCTCACCACAGAGCGAGCAATGGTTGTTCTTCGGAACCCGAATCTTATGAAAATCCATCGTCTTCGCGTCGAATGTCAATAGCTGATCAGTCAGCAACTCACCCACGCCCGCCAGATACTTCAACGTCTCTGCCGCTTGAATGGTACCCAACATGCCTGCGATCGCGCCTAAAATACCGGCTTGCGAACAGGTCGGCACCTCTCCTGCGGGAGGCGGTGCGCCAAAGAGGCAACGATAACAGGCCGTGCCTGGCAAATGGGTAAAAGTCTGTCCCTCAAAACGAAGGATTCCACCATGCGAGAAAGGCTTACCCGCCATCACACAAGCATCATTGATCAAAAACTTCACCGGGAAATTATCCGTCCCGTCCACAATAAAGTCATACGGACGAATGAGCTCCAAAGCATTCTCCGCTGACAGGAAATCGGCATGAATCTGCACCTGCACGCCGGGATTGAGTCGCAAAAGTTTCTCCCGGGCAGATTCCACTTTCAGCCGCCCGACATCCGGAGTCGAATGAATCACCTGTCTTTGCAAATTGGATAGATCTACCACATCGCCATCCACCAAGCCAATCGTACCGACACCAGCAGCAGCCAAATAGAGCGCGACAGGCGAGCCTAATCCCCCTAACCCTACTATCAACACCTTTCCTTGGCGGATGCGTTCCTGTCCCTCCACCCCCACCTCTCGCAACAAGATGTGGCGGCTGTAGCGCAACAAATCCTCTTCGCTATAATCTATCATGCCCATCCTTTCTTTATCAATAGTGGGCACAAATGTAAAGAAAAAGATGCGTTTAAGGTAAAATCGAAGCGTTTTATCTATCTTTGCCACTGCCAACCAAACAACAGACAATCATATACAACAATAGATAGCGATGAAAAAGTGTATTTATATATTGACGTTCGCCGCTCTCTTCGCTTGGGAGAGTAAGGCGCAAAAAGAGACTTATTTCACCAATCCAGTGATTCATGGAGACGTGGCGGATCCTTCGATCCTTCGCGACGGAACAACTTATTATGCGACGGGAACCTCCTCAGAGTGGGCGCCCTACTACCCCATCTTCCGCTCCACTGATTTGGTGAATTGGCAACCGATCGGGCATGTCTTCGCAGAGAAACCGGCCTGGACTAAATCATCGTTTTGGGCACCGGAATGGTTTCAACATAAAGGGAAAACCTACATCTATTATACTGCTCGCAAACAGGCTGATAACCAATCGTGCATCGGGGTCGCTGTGGCTGATTCGCCCGAAGGCCCTTTCATCGACAAAGGTCCCGTCGTGGAGTTTGGCAAGGAGGCGATCGATGCCTTCATCCTCGAAGACAAAGGGAAATTATACATCAGCTGGAAGGCCTACGGATTAGACGATCGCCCCATCGAATTATTGGCTGCACGCCTCTCCGACGACGGTTTGCGCATCGAGGGCGAACCATTCAGCCTGTTATGCGACGATGAGCGACAAGGTATGGAAGGGCAACACTGGTTCAAGCAGGGCGATTACTATTATTTGCTCTATTCCATCCGCGGCTGTTGCGGCCCCCAGAGTGATTACGCCGTCTCCGTAGCGCGCTCAAAACGACTCGAGGGTCCTTACGAGAAATACGCAGGTAACCCGATTTTGCACGGGAGCGAATCCGTGCGTTCCATCGGGCATGGCACACTAACCGACACACCGGATGGCCGCCTCTATTACCTTTGTCATGCCTATAGTGAAGGAAGTGATTTCTATCAAGGTCGGCAGCCACACTTGCAAGAGCTGCGCATAGGAGAGAATCTCTGGCCGCATTTCGTCACAGGCGAATACGCAAACCTCAGCCAGCCAATGCCTTTTCCAGAAACGGCACAAAAGCCAATAGCCGACTTCAGTGATGATTTTGAGGGAACGACTTTACGCACGGAATGGAGCTGGAACTACCCCTATGCGAACGTGAAAGCTCTCGTAGAAAAGGGACTCCTTCGTCTTTCCGGACAACCAATCTCCCATCCGGAGGCGGGAGTGGCACTTTGCCTTCGCCCCACCGCCGCACATTATCAGTTAGAAACGGTGGTACTCAACCAAGACGAGAGTTGGAAAGGAATTGGCCTTTATGGCGATGACCAGAACTGGATATCCATAGGTTGCCAAGCGGAAAAAGTAGCCATCAAGCTGTGGCTCAACGGAAAGGAGCAACAATTGATGGAGCAGCGCCAACCGGGCCCTATTACCCACCTGCGCATGGAGGTGACGGAGGGCATCCAATGTCGCTTCCTCATCAGCCGCAATGGTCGCGACTGGCAAGCCATTCCCCTATCGCTTTCTGCTGAGGCTACACAGGCCTTGACCCGCTGGGACCGCATCGCACGCCCCGGCCTTTACCAATCCGGCAAAGGCGAGGGTTGCTTTGGCTACGTGCGCCTAAAGGCATTGCATTAACGTACATTAATCCTCCTTTTTCGGTTTCTTCGGCATACGTTTGGCTTTCTTTAGCGCCTCCGAGATGATCCATTGCAATTGACCGTTGGTGGAACGAAACTCATCCGCCGCCCACGCCTCAATCGCATCCATCATCTCGGAATCAATGCGCAAAATAAAACTCTTCGTCTTTGCCATACGCAGCCGCAGATCAATGATTCAACGTACCGGTATTCAAAACGGGCTGTGCGGAATCCTCGCCACAAAGCACGACCATCAGATTACTGACCATCGCAGCCTTCTTATCGTCGTCCAACTCCACAACCTGCTCCTCAGCCAACCGATCCAAGGCCATCTTTACCATCGAAACCGCGCCCTCTACAATCTTCTCACGAGCGGAAATCACAGCCGATGCCTGCTGACGACGCAGCATAACTGCAGCGATCTCAGGGGCATAGGCCAAATAGTTGATGCGGGCCTCCACAACCTCGATACCAGCGATCGCCAACCGTTCGTTCAGCTTCTGCTCCAACTGCTGGTTGATCTCCTCGCCTCCCCCGCGCAAGGTTAGCTCGCTCGTCTTGCCATCCACATCATCATAAGCATACTGTCCTGCCACTTGTCGCAATGCCGCATCGCTCTGTGTTTTCACGAATTGCTCCAAGGCGTTCATGATGCTCTTCACGTCCGTACCGACGCCATTCTGCGTCTTCGCCATCGTCTGCGCATCAATCTCAAACATCGCCTTATAGGTATCGCACAATTTCCATACCAGCACCAAACCGATCATTACCGGATTACCCACTTGGTCATTCACCTTAATCGGCTCCGCATCGAGGTTGCGCGCACGCAACGACAGTTTCTTCGTCGTGATGAAGGGATTGACCCAATAAAAACCGGTCTTCGAGAAGGTACCTCGATAGGCACCGAAAAACATCATCAGTCGTGCCTCTCCCGGCTCCAGCATCACAAAACCGGCACTCATCACAATGCTCAGTATAAAAAGCAAAGCGCCTCCTAAGCCCAAAGGCACACTTTCGTCCTCCACGCCAATAATGAACGTCCCCACACTAAGCGCAAACAGCGCGATAATCACAAACAACATAAGGAACCCATTCAGGGTAACACCACCAAAAGCAACCTCTTTCTTCTCCATAACACATTATTTTTTAGTTGTTCTCAATCGGACACCTCTATTCGTGCGCACCTCAATAGATGATATCATTTTGATAGCGCAAATCTATCATACATTCTCGACTTTCGCAAGCGTTTCCACCATTATTTTTATCCTTTTCCCACGTTTTTCTCATTCAATAAAAAAAGCAGGAATCAGGGGTGAAAAAACACAACCCTCATTCCTGCCCTCTCATTTAAACCACATCAGGATTCTCCGGCTCTGCGGGAGGTTCCGGCTCGGGAGTCGGATCCGATTCCTCAGGAGTCGTCGGCTTAGCCTCCTCTCCCGGATTCGGCTTGGGACCTGCGCTGACACGCGACAAGGTCAGTTGCAACTGATAGATGATTGCATTCATCTCGTCGATGATCGCAGCCAATAGCTGCTCCTTTTCCGTCGATTTCTCGATCAACGCATTCGTCTGGTAAAGCGCATTGAGCGCACTGGCCAAGTCCTTAAAAGCCTGGTCCACAGACGGACGGATTTTACTCATCGTCAGGGCTGTCCCCCTTTCGAGCCGACAGCGAGAGCGTTGGAGATACAAGGCATTAAACTCCTGATTGTAACGCTCCAACTGATTGAGCGACGCGGTCAACCGCAGGGTCTCTACATGAGGCGCACAATCCGCTTCCCGCATACGCTCGATAAAATCCGTCAAGGCACCCGTCGTGTCCGCATAGCGCATCCGCTTACAGATCCGATAAACATTCAACTCGAAAACCAGCTCCTTGCTGGCTTCCATCATTGACGCTTCGGGTGATTTCAACTCGTTGTCAATCGTCGTCTCGATGTGCATAAATTGCCCAATCCGAGCCCGATGCAACTCCTCTATTTGGGGTGTATCTTTCAAGGAGCGGTTATAGAGATAGACCTCTTTCTCCTGTTGATACAGAGCAGCATAGTTATCTCTCAACTCCTGCACTCCCAAACGCTCCGCCTGTTCCGTTGAGATCGCATTCAGCAAATCTCCATGAACCTGGAGATGTCCGGCATTTAAAGCTCGCCGAAAGCTATTGCTCATTATTTTTCTCATATCACAAAAAAATAATACTATTTAACAATAATAATCCTTAGGCAAGCATATACAATGCAAGACTTTCTACTCCATTTACCCTGACAAAACAGGGAGCAATATATCCAAAATTTATGAACCTGAAATTTAATGGCCTCTCTTGAAGGGCTTCTCACCATTTAAGAAGCTTGATGTTGGGCATCTGCTTCTTTTAAAAAGAATTTGTGGAAGTTTGCCTCGGTGTTTGTTTGCTTCTCCCTTTGAAGCACTTCACCTTCTAACTTTCCGACCGCGAACATAGTATAGTTTTTCCAATCCACCAAATTTTTCTCAATTTTTTTCTGCGAAATCTTCCCGCGGCTCGCGAGAAGCAATTTCACCCTGAAAAAAGGTCGCCGCGGCTCGCGAGAGCAAATATCACCTCGTAAAAAAGCCGCCGCGACTCGCGAGAGCAAATATCACCCCTGAAAAAGGCTCTCGCGGCTCGCGGGAAGAATTTGCAAGTCCTTTTTCAACGAGGGAGCACGACACGAACACAGCTTGAGAGCAAAGTCGCCTCCCTCATTGAGTCTTCAATCGATTACCTAATCCTTTGCACATCCAAATAGACGGTAGAGAGGATACCCGCTTTTTGGGCATCAATGCCATAGATACGATAAAAAGCATCGGCCACAGCCTGTCCGCCATTCGTTGTCAACGGATTAGATAAGGAATTGGTTACCACCTCCACACTCATTCCTTTCTCTACGCGAATACCATTCGTATTCTTCATCTGCTTTACTGTTACTCTGAAAAGTGCCATAAGTAATTCTCTTTTTGTTCTTTGTATATGAAAATATATTATTTACTTAACCCTATTTTCTTCAACATGGACTTCAACAGCCCTTTATTCTTTTGATTCAAATAATCTATTGGAGCGAACTTAACATGTATAGATATAGTCGCATTATCATTCACTTCTAACTTTTCCTCCATAGATTTATCCCACTTTACATTCGCATTTAGCAACAATGTTTTTAATTCAGCTGCCACTTGTTGCATCTCCGAACGATTCACAACTTGACTTGTTTTTGTCTCGATGCGTTCTTCATGCTCATTAATAGCACCTTGTAAGCGTTGTTGATAGAGACGTTGCCACGATGGTTCATGGGGATACCAGATTAAACCATCTGGCAAACACGGAAGATCTGTTGGCGAAAAACGTTGATGTAGATTAACATTACGACTGATTTCCTCAATTAGTTTATTCCTTCGATCTCTTTCATAAGATCCTTTAGCAGCAACTGCCTTATAATCTACACCTCCTGATAACTGTTGATTTGTATGATAATCTGTACTATTAGAAGAGCTATTTGTACAATCT
This sequence comes from Parabacteroides distasonis, assembly GCA_021531385.1. Classification (GTDB taxonomy): domain Bacteria; phylum Bacteroidota; class Bacteroidia; order Bacteroidales; family Tannerellaceae; genus Parabacteroides; species Parabacteroides distasonis_C. The sequence continues at coordinate 79,178 of JAFBIR010000011.1, forward strand.
ATTTGAATCTCTGTTGCCCCTAAACTTTGTGCCAATTGACAAAATTCCCGCACTCTGTCCTCAATTAATTCCAATTCATAATTTTCATAAAGTAAATATTTGGAAGCTACGAATGGATGTCCAACGTATAAATGATTTGCAACAGGATGTCCAATGGGGAAGCCAATCACAGGCAAGTGATTGATGTTAACGACTGATATAGTGGATTGAGAAAGATCCGTATATTCCTTAACTGGAACCAATAACTTTCGTTGGTTGTATGGCCTTTGTAAAAAAGAATCAACAAAAGCAGAATCATATTTTTGTAAATCAGCTTTCGCATCTGCTAAAATAGAGACGGATCCGTACATATAATCAGCAGGAACATTATTCACTACATAAGCGCAAATAGCTCTTGCGTTATCTAAATCATGAATTTGTTCATAAATCGAGTATAAGACCCATAATAATTCGCATTGAAAACCAATACCCGAAACGTTACAACTATCCTCTTTCAAAATTTGAATTGCTCTTGCGGACTGACCTTGTTTATAGAGTAACCAAGCTATATCAGGTGTTAAACTTGCATTTTGAAACCTATTGCGGAAATCTAATCCAACTTGAAGAGCTTCGGCTTGATTGTTTTTATAAAGCGTATAGAATCGATCAATGACTTCAGACATCAACACGGTTTCTGAAACCTGTGTCTTTGCCATGGCATTAAAAGTTTTCAACAGTGACCGAGCCTCAACAACATCACTCGTTTTTATGATATCATAGGCAAAGATACTACATTCCGGATCAGTTCCACCAACAAGAAAAAAATAAAAATCGCCTCCTTTAAAATCTACATGATCTAGTTCCTGCCAAGACATTTTTATCATTTGATCTTTGTGGGAATCATCTCTAATATAAGTAATGCCCCAGGCTGTCACGACTGTTCCTTGAGTCCAAACATTCCAAAAAGTAGTATCACGTAACAGAAGTATCTCTTCGTCGTAATTTAACTCGAAGTCTTTCCTTAAGGAAGCATATTTATTACCAGGAATCTTCGGATAAAGAAAAATATCTTTATCATTATGTAAGGATCTATTGATATTTGACTTAAATACATTGATTGTCTCTTGGCAGTACATAATTCTTTTCATCGCCTCCTCCTGTCCCCTCCAGCATCGGCATTATCTTTAAGTCTAACAAAAAACAAAGCGGGGAACCATCGTCATTATCGACTTGGAGGCTCTGCAATGCCCACTATGCTATAATGAACGATAGCTCCACGCTTGTAAAAGATATAGTAAGCCCATTCTAAAGAATAGACATATACAGCTAAACAAGCGTAGAGGCTATTCTTCCATTATCTCGCATAGTGAAATTTTGCAGATTTCCAAGTCAAGATAATATCTGAACGCTTCTACGTTATGTCACAAATATGTAAGTAGCCGCTGCTACACAGGAGCAAAAGTAATGGGTCTGGTTGAGAAAGCCAAACTTTTCTCCGGTTTGTTTTCATTTTTCTTTGGAATTTGCAACGGATTCCCCTTCCCTACTGCTACTAACTTTCAGATTAATCCCTCAATGAGGGAAGAAAACAACCAAAAGCATCCCTCAATGAGGGACATTTTTCAGCAAATTCATCCCTCAATGAGGGATTTTGCGTATATATGACCAAATCACATCGGCAGTTTGCGAGACACCTTTTTCTATACGACATTGAAACAGGGCATGGCATTGTCATACCCTTATGGACGTTTGGCATGAACTATTGAGGCAAGTGCATCATATATCCCTCGATAACGGCTGCGATTTGCGCAGGAGTCATGCGAAAAAGCAAGCGAGCATGAGGGCCTTGCGGATCAACCTCCCAACTATTGTTTCCCTCAGCATCAGAGAGTTGAAAGTGGCCGCGCTCGATGTCAAAATAGGGGGCATAGCCTTTGATAGCCACCAAAACGGCTGTCTGATCCCAACTCATGCGTCCATCCGAATCTCCTTCGGCAAAACTCATGGCAAACGCCTCCTTCACGGGGCTGTTCTCCGTAGGCATCGCAACCAGCTTCTTTCCGGTCAAGACCTTATCTCCAATCTCAAAACCGCTGAAAATGATCTCAGTAGGCCATTCTTCCGCAACAACTTTCGACGATTCCACATCGCAATAGACATTGAACTCCTTGCCCTGCGGGAAGGCTCCGGCCATAGCGACCAAACGTTTCACCTTACGAGCGACTAACTCTTTACCGCTCAAGGGACTATAGGCATCTGCGGGACTGAGCAACAACTCCTTGAGATTTGTGAAAAAGCCGATCGTGCAGATCACAACACTGCTATCGGGTTGTTGCGCCAGCAGCTGGCGATAGACAGCAACCGCATCCGACGCATCGGAAGTCTTAACCGTGGGATGTGGATAGTGCGCAGGCAGTGCGTCCGTCCATTTCTCTTTATGCCAGGTGGTTAAGTTTGCGGCCGTAGAACTTTTCGTCGCACCGACCGGTATTTCAGGCCGGTTGAAATAGGCATTGATCACCTCGATACAGGGCACGACTCGCTCATCGGCATTGGAGGAAAGCGTTGCCAAAATCTGTACTTGCCCACTGTCAGCCAACGCATGCATCAAAGCCATCGCCCCGACATCATCGTAATCAGGGCCTAAATCGGTATCTAAAATCAAGCGCACACTTTCCGCCTCTTCAGGCAAAGAGGCAACCGGTTGGCCTTGACAGGCAACCAACAAGATCAAACCGATCAACCCGATTATCTTTTTCATCGCTTTTCCTTCCATCCGTTTATTTCGCATCAGCCGGATAAACCACGCCAAGCTGCCTACGAATCTCATCAATAATCTCTATGGTAATCAATGAATTGGCATGGCTATTAATGGTTGACTCCCGCTTACCAGCCAATACCAAGTTGATGAACTCCGCGACCTCATAGTAATACTCATCCTTCTCCGTCAAAGCACTGACATCTTCTGGAACAGGGTCAGGGCCTTTCCCCATAGCTGGCGCCAAACGAGGCGTATAGGTCACCTTTCGGATGATATTAATACGATCCAGTGTCAGATTGCCGCTCTCTCCTTGGATCTCTGTAGGCAATGCGGAGTTGGCTATCTTGGAATATAGAATGGTCGCATTCATATCCTCATAAGTGAAATTGACGGCTCCTTGCCCATCCACGCCGGTTGAAAGCAAAATGCCGGAGGCGTCGATTTTAGTAGGTTTGCCGAACAGCACGACCATAGGATAGAGCGTATAAACACCAATATCCATCATGGCTCCGTTGGAATATTCCGGCTTAAAGGCATTCAACACAATTCCCTCCTTGAACTTGTCGTAGCGGGAAGAATATTGGCAATAGCAAGCGAAATAACGACGAACTTTTCCGATACGTTCCAGGTTTGCTTTCACCGCCAAGAAATTGGGCGTCAACGTAGGCTTCATCGCCTCCATCAAGGTAACGCCGTATCGCTCAGCGGCTTCGATCATGGCTTTTGCCTCTTTTGCGTTGGAAGCCAACGGCTTCTCACACAACACATGTTTGCCATGGCTCATGCAAAGAATACTTTGTTCCGCATGTTTAAAGTTAGGCGAAGCGATATAGACCGCATCAATCAGCGGACTTTTTGCCATCTCCTCCAAAGAGGTAAAGGTATAGGGAATCTGATGTTTGGCCGCAAACGCATCCGCTGTCTCTTGCTTACGCGAGCAAACAGCCACTAACTCGAAACGATCATCCTGACGAGCGCCTGCGATCACCCAGTCGGTAATAAAATTGGTGCCGACTACACCAAAACGCACTTTCTTCATCGACAATAGGCTTATATAAATGAGGTGTGAGGAATGTGAAATGTGAAATAAGGAATTAGGAATGAGGACCAATTCATTTTTAACTCCTAATTCCTAACTCCTAATTCCTAATTAAGCGAAGCGCGAAGCGATACGGCTTCTTATTTACGGAACGGTGCTTTTACTACAATCGCTTTCAAGCTCTTGTTACGCACCTTGATGTAAATCTCGCTGCCCACTTTTGCATGTTCGGTCTTGACATAGCCCATGCCGATTCCCTTCTTGAGGACAGGCGACATCGTACCAGAGGTAACCACACCGATTACATTGCCTTCCGCATCAGCGATCTCATAGCCATGACGGGGGATTCCCTTCTCCGCCAACTCAAACGCACAGAGCTTACGAGCAACGCCCTCTTTTTTCTGGCGCTCCAACTCAGCTCGGTTGGTGAACTCCTTGCCATCCACGAATTTCGTGATCCAACCCAAGCCAGCCTCGATCGGAGAGGTCGTATCATCGAGGTCATTGCCATAGAGGCAGAAGCCCATCTCCAAACGCAATGTGTCACGTGCGCCCAAACCAATCGGCTTGATACCCTCCGGCTTACCAGCCTCGAAGATCGCATTCCAGATGGTCATAGCATCTTCCAAATGGAAATAGAGCTCAAAACCTCCTGCTCCCGTATAACCTGTATTAGAAATGATTACCTCCTTGCAACCCGCAAACTCACCAGTCGTGAAGGCGTAATAGGGAATCGCTGAAAGATCCACCGGTGTCAAACGTTGCAATACCTCCAACGCCTTCGGACCCTGGATAGCCAACTGACCTGTCTTGGCGGAAGCGTTCTCCAACTCAGCGCCCATCGGATTGTGGCTGTTACACCATGCCCAATCTTTGTCGATATTTCCGGCATTGACCACCAACAGGTATTTCTCAGGCTCATAGTGATAAACCAACAGGTCATCAACAATTCCTCCCGTCTCATTGGGGAAGCAGGTATATTGTGCCTTACCCAAAGGCAACTTAGAGGCATCATTAGAGGTAACACTCTGGATAAAAGCCAATGCATTCGGACCCTTCACCCAAAACTCACCCATGTGAGAGACATCAAACACACCCACGCCATTAACAACGGTCATGTGCTCATCAATAATTCCTGAATACTCGATCGGCATGTTAAAGCCGGCGAACTCATGCATCTTCGCACCCAAAGCGATGTGCAAGTCAGTAAACGGAGTCGTTTTCATGAATAGAAATAATTTGTATTTATGGTTATTATATGTTTTACTTATTTGCAGCCAACTCGATGATCTTCAAAATAGTCTGCATGCTCTTCTCCAATGAGGGAACGGGCAGGAACTCATAGCGCCCATGGAAATTGAGGCCACCCGCAAAGATATTCGGGCAGGGTAACCCCATGAACGAAAGACGTGCGCCATCCGTACCTCCACGGATCGGCTTCACTAAAGGCTGGACATCTACCGCCTGCATGGCCTCAAACGCTAAATCCACCACTTGCTTCTGTGGCTCAACCACTTCACGCATATTATAGTATTGATCACGCATTTCCAACGTAGCGCATCCGGGATAGGCCTCATTCATTCGCGCTACCAACTGCCGGATCAACTGCTTCTTCTCCTCAAATAATTTTCGATCGTGATCGCGGATGATATAGGAGAGCGACGCCTCTTCCACCGATCCGGTCATGCCGATCAGATGGAAGAATCCTTCATAGCCCTCTGTCGTCTCCGGACGCATCGCCTCCGGCAACCAAGCCGCAAACTCTGTCGCACGCAAAGAGGCATTCAGCATCTTGTTTTTCGCATAACCGGGATGTACATTCAATCCCTTGAAGGTAATTTTAGCGACCGCCGCATTGAAGTTCTCATACTCCAACTCGCCAACTTGTCCGCCATCAATGGTATAGCCCCAAGCACAGCCAAATTTCTCTACATCGAAATGGTCTGCTCCCGCACCAATCTCCTCATCAGGAGTAAAGGCAATGCGTACCTTACCATGCGCCAACTCGGGATGCTGCTTGAGATAATGCATGGCCTCGATAATCGCTGCTACACCCGCCTTGTCATCCGCACCCAACAGCGTCGTTCCATCCGTCACAACCAGCTCCTGCCCCACATAGTCATTCAATTCAGGAAACATGCCCGGAGAGAGGACAATCTGCTGTGCCTCATTCAACACGATGTCACCGCCTGTATAAGAAACGATGCGAGGCTTCACATCCTTACCTGACAGATCAGGACTGGTGTCTAAATGGGCGATGAATCCAATCGCAGGCAACTCCTTCTCGGTATTGGCGGGCAAGGTGGCCATCAAATAGCTATTCTCATCCAAGGAGATCTCCTCCAAGCCAATCGCTTTGAGCTCGGCAACCAATGCCTCCGCAAAACGACGTTGCCCGGGAGTACTGGGTGTGACTCCAGTGGTCTCGCTCGACTGTGTGTCGAATGTCACGTAGCGTAAGAAACGATCTAAAACTGCCATATCGGTTATCTCTTTATTTACATTATTATTTTCGCGTAAAAATAGGCAATGCCCGCTAAACCACAAAAAAAATAGCGAGACAAAATGCCTCGCTATTCGTTATAATTTTGAAAAAACGGTATCAATAATGGCTGCTACCATCAAAGCAGTGGGTACAGACCTTACATTTCGGCAATCCGATCGCCTCCACCAATGTCTCCAGCGTATTAAACTTCAATGAGCTAAGACCAAACCGCTCGGCAATGATGCCAACCATTTTCTTGTACTCCGGAGAGTCTGTCTGCGCATATTTCTCCAGATTCTTATTCTCATCACCCTCCAACTCCTTGATAATCCGACGGGTAATCAACTCCAGCGGACTCTTTGAAGAGGTGAAGCCAATGAAGGGACACGCATAGATCAGCGGCGGACAAGCGATACGCATATGTACCTCTTTTGCCCCATAATCATACAAAATTTTCACGTTATCACGCAACTGTGTACCTCGCACGATGGAGTCATCACAGAACAGGATGCGCTTGCCTTCCAACATAGCACGATTCGGTATCAACTTCATCTTAGCCACCAATGAACGCATCTCCTGATTAGCCGGAGTGAAACTACGCGGCCATGTCGGCGTATATTTCGCAATCGCCCGATGATAAGGGACTCCCTTCCCTTCGGCATAACCCAAAGCCATACCGACACCGGAATCCGGAATACCACAAGCGCAATCTACCTCAGAATCATCCTTTTGACCCATCTTGAAGCCGCTCATGAAGCGTACCTCCTCCACATTCTTGCCTTCGTAGCAAGAGACGGGGAAACCATAATAGACCCAAAGGAAGGAGCAAATCTGCATCCCTTCTTGCGGCTTACGCATCTGCTCCATACCATCGGCTCGCAAGCGAATGATCTCACCCGGACCCACGTATTTCTCAATCTCATAATCCAAGTTAGGCAAACTACTCGACTCACTTGTAGCCGCGAAAGCCCCCTCCTTCTTTCCAATCACGATCGGCGTACGTCCCCACTTATCACGGGCCACGATAATGCCGTCTTCGGTCAGCAGCAGCATCGAACAAGAGCCCTTGATCTTCTCATACACGTTCTCAATGCCCTCGACGAAGTCCTTGCCTTGCGTAATCAGCAAAGCGACCAACTCCGTTTGATTGGTCTTGCCCGAGCTCAACTCAGAGAAGTGCATGTTAGCCGCAAGCAATTCCTGCTCCAACTCATTGATGTTATTAATCTTAGCTACCGTAACAATCGCGAATTTCCCCAAATGAGAATTGATCACAATCGGCTGCGCATCCGTATCGCTGATGATACCAACGCCGGCATTGCCCTTGAACTTGCCTAACTGTGCCTCAAACTTTGTCCGGAAATAAGAGTTCTCCAAGTTGTGGATAGAGCGCATGAAACCCTCTTCCTTGTCGTATGTAGCCATACCACCCCTACGGGTGCCGAGATGGGAGTTGTAGTCCGTTCCGTAAAACAGATCTGTCACACAAGCCCCTTTTGAAATAGTGCCAAAAAAGCCACCCATTGTTGTTCTGTTTGATTATTAACTATTGTGCCGCGAATTTACAAAACCAAAAAAGGATACCCAAAACATGGATATCCTTTTCTTTATCTCAATTCGATAGCGTGTGAAGGTTAAGCCTCAGCTACTACCTCTTTTACAGACACAAAAGATCTGTCCTCTTTGCCTTTATGGAATGTTACGATACCATCCACCAAAGCATACAACGTATGATCCTTACCGATACCTACGTTTGCACCCGGATGATGAACTGTACCTCTCTGACGAACGATGATGTTACCAGCTTTTGCCAACTCACCACCGAACAACTTAACACCTAATCTTTTACTTTGTGATTCACGGCCGTTCTTAGAACTACCCACACCTTTTTTATGTGCCATTTCTTTTCTTCTCCTTTACAAGTTAAGCAACAACTTCTTTAATCAACACCTCGCTGAACTGCTGACGATGGCCGTTCAATTTGCGGTAACCTTTTCTTCTCTTCTTGTGGAAAACAAGCACCTTATCGCCCTTTACCAACGGAGAAACGATCTCGCATACCACCTTCGCGCCCTCAACTGTCGGTGCACCAATTTTAACCTCGCCGTCGTTATCAACTAACAACACCTTGTCAAACTCAACAACAGCACCGCTCTCTGCATTCTGAATGTGGTGAACAAATAACTTCTTACCTTGCTCAGCCTTGAACTGTTGTCCGTTAATCTCTACTACTACGTACATCTGTCTTTTTTCTAATTTAAACAGGTTAGGTCCCGAGGGTGGGCTCCGTCTCCGGCTCCACTTGGACTACCCTCTGCGGAAAATCGGCGCAAAGGTACAGATAATTCTGTAACCAACAAACTATTTATCCCTTTTCTTCACCTCATTTGCGGGTCTTTTTCTTTTTTCCCCGTCTGCCGATAATCACTTCGCGGCATGAAGAATAAAGGTTGTCGCTCCAAGCGTAACAATCGCCTCATCTTCCAAGCGCACCTGCTCTTTTTTGCCTACCAAGACACTGCCCACGAATGTACCGGTAAGGCTGGGGAAATCGCGCACCGTGTACACGAATGCTCCATCGGCATTTCGCTTTACGTTGAGCACGCAATGCTTACGCCCCATACTGGGATCGCTTGTGATAATCTCCACATCCACCCCTTCGGTATCCTTGTTCCGTCGGCCTATCACATTATCACCCAACTTCAAAGGCAACTCCTGCTTGTAGGCAAAAGCATTCTCAATCACTGTGATATAACCACATGAGAAATCGGTTTCTTTCACCTCTTTCTCGCCACCGTCAGCCGTTTTGACCCGCTTTAAGCCTAATTTGATCTTAAATTGTGCGCCACAACGGGGGCAGACAAAGGCCAATACCTTCCCTTCGGGATACTTCGTCTCATCAAAAGAGAGCTGGTTGTCGCACTTGGGGCAGAATACTCGTTTCATATCTTTTTCTTTGTTGGAAATCTGTTCTTATGCATGACTTTCACGGCAGCGAAGGAACATAAAAAAAGGCCATCCATCACGGACAGCCAATTTCAATTGTTAACCTTAAATCTAATACCATGAAAAACACGTTGCAAATGTAAGCCTTTTATGTTATATAGCATACAAAATCGCTTGGAAATCTCATTAATTTAACCTCAATTAACCAATTCCTGCTTTACAACATATTTTTTAATCATTTTGCTCGAATATCTGCACCCCACATTAGCTTCTCGCGCAGGGTCTCATAAAACGTATGGTTGTAGCGCTTGACTACCTTCGCCCGGTAATCCGCCCGACTCAATGTCAATTCCATGCCCGAAGGGAAAATCTCCGACCGGCCATCGAGCGAAATCAGAAAATAGCGGTTGCGACTTTCCACACGCATGGAGATCACATCACTATCGGGAATGACCAATGGACGCACATTGAGCGAATGAGGAGCCACCGGACTCAACACTAAATTACTACACTGAGGAGCAATAATAGGGCCTCCCACACTCATGGAATAGGCCGTAGAGCCAGTAGGAGTTGCGATCACCAAACCATCCGCTTGGTAAGAGGTCAGGTATTCGCCATTCAAAAAGGTATGAATGGTGATCATCGACGAGCTATCTCGCTTCAACACAGCAATTTCGTTGAGCGCATAATTATAACCTCGAAAAACACGCTCTTCCGTATAAAGACGCAGTAGCGTGCGCTCTTCTACCTTATAATAATGTTTGAAAATCTCATCCAAGGTCTCTTCTAAAGCCTGATTGGAGACATCCGCCAAAAAGCCCAATCGCCCAGCATTGATTCCCAAGATGGGGATCTCCTGCCGATTAACCCGAGCCGCCGTACGTAAAAAAGTACCATCTCCGCCAACGCTCAAAGCCATATCCAAATCGAACTCATCGCCTGTCAGCAGACCGCTCACCGGAGGCTCCATTCCAAATGCCTCCGTCAAAAAAGCATAATAGGGCGCATCCACATAAATCTCCGCCTCCTGTTCTCGCAATTTCGCAAACAGACGCTTAATCAGACTTTGACGCTCCGCTTGATATTCACTGCCAAATATACCGACTTTCAAGACACACTCCCTCCCCGATTTCTCATTACATATTCATATAATATAATAACTCACGCATCCGACGCTGCAAACGCTCATCCACCATACCCTGCTCCATAAAGTGATAACAGACAGTATAATTAAATCGCTCAAAGCTACGCAACACTGGCGAGGCATCCACCAAATCAATTTTCAAAGCCACCCACCAACGGCCACTTTCTGGATCCATGTGCGTGAGTAAACTGAGCACATGGGCATTGTTTGACTCCACCAAACGGGACAACTCTGTCAAATTATAATCACGTGCCTCAAACTCCAAGACAATCACACTGCCTTCACTGTCTGCTCCACACCATTCTGCCAGGCAACCGATCATCCTGTCTTGTGTGACCACGCCCACATAAATCCTATCCGACGAACAGACCGGCAACAAACTCAACCCATAACGAGCCATGAGAGAAAGGGACTCATGCAACGAGGCATCTCCCGGAATGGAAACATCCAATAAGGAGGCATCAGATAAAGGTATGGTTAGCAAAGGCACCTCCAAAAGCGCCTTCTCCTCCACCAAGCCCCGATAAAGCCCATTGCCTGTCACTAATGGGAGCTGTTTCACCTTCAACTCATCCATCAAGTTTAAGGCATATTCCACTGTATCATAATCCTTTAATACCGGAATCTCTTTCGTTATGAAATCTTTCACCAACATTATGTTCTATTTTCCCGAAAAATCCTGCTAAATTTGCCATAGTTTTGTGCAAATGTAAGCAAAGAAACAGAAAATACGACATACAATGACAAATTTAAGTGTAAACATCAACAAGGTGGCTACGATTCGCAACGCCCGGGGAGGCAATCGACCGGATGTGTTGCAAGTAGCCCAAGATTGTGAGTCATTCGGTGCGCAAGGTATTACTGTGCACCCTCGCCCTGATGAAAGACATATACGTTATAGCGATGTCTATGCCTTGCAGCCCTTGATCAAGACAGAATTTAATATTGAAGGTTATCCTTGCGAGAAATTCATTGACTTAGTATTGAAGGTTAAACCTACCCAAGTGACGTTGGTGCCAGATGCGCCTGACGCTATCACCTCCAATGCCGGATGGGACGTGAAAACGAATTTCGATTTCCTCCGTGAGTTGGCTGACACTTTCACCGCACAGGGAATCCGCACCTCCATTTTCGTTGGCACCGACTTAGAGAATCTGGAATGGGCGGCCAAAACAGGCGCAGATCGCATTGAACTATACACGGAGCCCTACGCTTCAGCGTACAGTCTTAACAGAGAAGCAGCGATCGCACCTTTCGTAGAGGCAGCTCAAAAGGCGAAAAACTTAGGGTTGGGTGTCAATGCCGGACATGACCTCAGCTTGGAAAACCTGGCTTTTTTCAGCCAACAGATCCCCTGGTTAGATGAGGTATCCATTGGCCACGCCCTCATCTGCGACGCTCTTTATTTGGGCTTACAGGAAACCATTGCTCGTTACCGGGCTCAATTGAAATCCATTTAAACAAGTATAACGAATTAACATTCATCATTCAAAACTAAAAAGTATGAGCATTTTACTTTCCATTCAAGCCGCAGGAGCACAAGCGGCAGAGCAAATGCCGGACTTAACGGCTGTAACGCTTCCTACCGAAGCTGAAATCAACGTGATCGACCTCGCCATGAAAGGCGGCTGGATCATGGTAGTCCTACTCCTGCTCTCGTTAATGGCTATTTATATCTTCGTGCAACGCCTAATCGTTATTCGTAGGGCAGGAAAGGAAGATGAGACTTTCATGAACCGAATTAAAGATTATATCCATGAAGGAAAGGTGGATTCAGCTCTCAATCTGTGCCGCGCCACCAATACCCCAGCAGCACGCATGATTGAAAAGGGAATCACTCGTTTAGGTCGGCCGATGAACGACGTGTTAGTTGCGATTGAGAATGTGGGCAACTTGGAAATCGCTAAATTGGAAAAGGGTTTCCCCTTAATCGCTACCACCTCAGCAGGTGCCCCCATGTTAGGATTCCTGGGTACGGTAACGGGCATGGTACGTGCCTTTTTTGATATGGCCAACGCAGGCACTAACGTAGATGTGGCTCTGCTTTCGGGCGGTATCTACGAGGCCTTGGTTACGACCGTAGGAGGTCTGGTAGTAGGCATCATCGCTCTTTTCGCCTATAACTATTTGGTTTCTCAGGTAGATAACGTGGTGAACAAGATGGAGGCACGCACCATGGAATTCATGGACTTATTAAACGAACCCGCAAATTGATCTGAGCATGGCATTAAAAAGAAGAACAAAGGTAAACGAAGCGTTCAGCATGGCTTCCATGACGGATGTGATCTTCCTCTTGCTGATCTTCTTCATGGTAACCTCCACCGTGGTCATTCCGAATGCGATCAAGGTAACTTTGCCTCAATCGCAGAAGCAAACGGCGGCTAAGCCTCTGACTCGCTTGACTATCGACGCTAACCTGAACTACTATGTGGCCTTCGGGAAGCAAAAAGAGGTTCAGGTCACCTTCGACGAGATCACACCGTTTCTGCAAGACAGCTATACCAAGGAGCCAGAGATGTTTGTCGCACTCTATGCGGATGAGACTGTCCCTTATAAAGAGATCGTCAAGATATTAAACATTGCGAACGAGAATAAATTCAAGATGGTGCTTGCTACCCGTCCGCAGAAATAAACCAATATGAGACTGAACAAAGATGACATATACAGCTTGATCGGAACCCTGGCCTTCCACGGTGTCCTCTTAGCCTTGCTCTGGTTCACCGTTTTGCGCACGGAAATACCTGACGAAGATGGAGGCATTTTGGTCAACTTTGGCAATGTGGATGCGGCAGCGGGTACGTTTGAGCCCAAATACACCGGCGTGGAACCTCCTCAAGAAACCACTACGCCGCCTCCACCTGAGCCACAAGTAGAAACCCCGAAGCAAGAGATGATCACGCAGAACATTGAAGAGAGCGTGAACCTGGAGCAGGAGGCAAAGAAAAAAGCTGAAGAGGAGAAGCGTAAGCGAGAAGCTGAGGAGAAGAAACGCAAGGAAGAGGCTGAAAAAGAGCGCATCCGTAAGGTAGAAGCAGAGAAGCAACGCCTTGCCGAAGAACAACGCAAAAAAGAACAGGCCATTAGCAACAAAGTGGCAGGCGCTTTCGGAATAGGCAGTGCGCAAGGCAATAGCCAAGGCGATGCCTCCACCGGAACAGGTAACCAAGGCAGCCCCTTCGGTAACTCTGACCATGGGGCCAACGAGGGTGTGGGAGGCTATGGCTCTTTCAACCTGAACGGACGTTCTATCGGCTCGGGAGGATTGCCACGGCCCGCTTACACCGTGCAAGAAGAGGGGCGCATTGTCGTGAACATCACCGTAGATCCCAAAGGCAATGTGATTTTTGCAGAGGTGGGTCGAGGCACCAACATCGATAATGCCTCTATGCGTAAGAGCGCCTTGGAGGCCGCACGCAAAGCAAAGTTCAACTCAATCAGTGGAGCTAATAACCAAAGCGGTACCATAACATATGTATATAAATTTAAATAGAAAACAGATGAAGAAAGCAATCGTATTCTTAGCCAATGGCTTCGAGGAAATGGAAGCCACAGGCACCATTGATATTCTGCGTCGTGGCGGCGTAGAGGTGACTATCGTAACAATCAACAGTAGCCGAGAGGTAACCGGTGCACATGGAATGGTCTATTTGGCAGATCAGACCTTGGCAGAGGCTGACTGTACTACGGCTGATGCGTTGGTCTTGCCAGGAGGTATGCCCGGAGCCACCAATCTGAATGCCTGCGAACCCCTGCGTGAACTGCTCCAGGCACACTATGCGCAAGAAAAATTAGTAGCAGCTATCTGTGCGGCTCCTCTCGTTTTGGGCGGATTAGGCTTCTTACAAGGACGTAAAGCTACCTGTTATCCCGGTTTTGAGAATCAATTGACAGGTGCAACCGTCACTGGCGAAGCAGTTGAGATAGACGGCAATGTCATTACCGGCAGAGGCCCCGGATTAGTATTCAACTTCGGTTTGTCTTTAGTAGCCTATTTACAAGGCTTGGAAAAAGCCGACGAAGTAGCCGCAGGCATGCTGTTGTTATAAGCAAAGCAACAGACTTACTAACAGAGAGAAGAGGAACACATTGCGAGCCGTATGTCCCAGCGTGGCATTCAAGGCTCGCCCCTCTTGCCTCCGCAATTCCTGCCAAGTGGCCAAGAATAAGACAAAGAAGAGTCCGAACAAGGCAATCAGCCACACCGGAGCGGTCAAAAGCAATGGAAAGACCAAGAGCAACGCCAATCCCCCATTCACAAAATAAGCCACCCGTCCGAATCCTCTACCAAATAGTACGATCGTCGTACGCTTGCCCGCAGCCTTGTCCTGCACGTAATCCCGGTAATTATTCACGATCAAGATATTAGCAGAAAGAAAACCAACTGCCAATGAGAGCAAGAAAGCCAATAGGGAGAAGGAAAGTGCCTGCACATAATAGGTGAAGCATACCGGCACAACGCCATAGAAAAGCACCACACAGACATCGCCCAAACCATTATAAGCCAAAGGGAAAGGACCTGCAGAATAGGCTAATACACACAAGGCGATCGCTAAACCGATCCCAATTAACCACCAACCACCATACAAAATCAAAAAGCAACCCAAGAAACAGGCCATCCCTAAGGCTAAAAAGGTGCCGATCAACATCGCACGAGGCGTGATCCACCCTTGAGCCACCGCTCGTTCAGGTCCTAAACGATCCGCACCATCTGCTCCCTTCTTGAAATCGAAATAATCATTGGCAAAATTACTGGCTATCTGCGCCAAAAGAGCCACGCCCACGCAAAAAAGGGCAGGAATCCACTGAAACACTCCATCCCGATAAGCCAATGCACAAGCCAATATCACTGGGCTTAACGAGGCAGGCAAGGTACGTGGGCGAGCCGCCTCTAACCAAGCCCAAACCTTTGATTTTTCGTTCTTCATCGCTATTATCTCCTTACTCTTCTCAAAAATTTTCGCAAAAATAGCAAACAAACGGCACTCCAAAGCTGTTTTTATCATAGAAACAGCTATTTTTGTCGTATGAAACGTGCATTTTATCTCATCGGATTATTGCTTGGCTTGCTCTTCTTCGTTTCCGAAGAAAGCCACCAAGAACAAGGTAACCAGAAAGTTACCACCGTAGAGAGTTATATGCAAGAGACAGCCACCTCCGACATGGAGCGCAAGCTCGAAGTATTGAGCGAGGAGTTGCAACATAACCAGGGTTTGCTCGCCCGGCGTAATTTCCAAGCGAACGGGCAAAGCCTCACCCTTCGCCACATAAAGACGTTAGAGAAGATCGTGCATGAAACAGCAATTCAGCAGGCAAATCAACTCCATCGTCTTTCCCAACATAGAAACCTCACCTATATCAACCACCTCTCCAGTTTGGCTTGCCGTGAGGGTCAACACCTGTTCGCCCTGCGGAAGCTTCTTCTTTAGCGATTTTAGACATAGGAGAATCGGTGTATCCATTGTTCTGGATACACATCTTTTTATGCCTTTACGGGATTGACTCGTAATTGCATATACATTCTAATTATCAACCATTTCAAAATCGCAAAAGAATTATGACAACAAAAAAATCACATAAATACGGCATCTATTTGTATGTTTTACTGACTATCGTTGGCTGCGTGCTCGCATGCAGCAATATCATCTCCAACGATTACCTCAAATTGGTAGTCGTCATGGGAGCCCTCTGTTTTGGACTTTATGGCATTATGAAAGGTCTTAGCACGCCCTCTGAAACGGCGGAAGAGCAAGTATAAACTTTAAAACAGAGAAGATATGCGAGTCAATAAAGATTTAATGGAGTCACTGATGATGGTGGCCTTTATTACTTTGGTATTAGTAGGTACCACACATTTTGACAGCGAATTGACTAAATATCTCATCATGGGAGGTTTAGGCGTTATCATAGCCTTGACAGGAGTCCTTCGCTATGTGGTTGCACCGAAGCAAAAAATCGAAAGGATTGAATAAAGGTATAGTAATATAGAATCCCTCTATCGAAGGATAAAAAATATCTGTTTGCACAGTATGAATGGTTGCTTTACATTTGCTGTCAGAAAAAGCGATTCTAATAGTATTTGTACAAACAACCATTTAAAGTAAAAGGAGATTTTGACATGAGAAGTATCACAACATTTGATTTACAGTATGCACACCGTTTCTATGGCTTCCAAGGCGAGGCACAGTATCTGCATGGCCACACAGGAGTCTTAACCATCGAGGTAGAAGATTCCGTTAATGCGGGTGTGAACATGGTTTATCCTTGCAACGAGATCCAAAAAGTAGCTTGGGACGTATTGAAAAACTTCGATCATGCGTTAGTTTTGCGTCAAGATGATCCCCTGCTGCCCGCGATTCTCGATGTTTATGAGAAACAAGGTATCAAGGATGGTCATCCTCAGAACACAATGAAGGGTGCAGCCTTCCATACAGAGCTTTGCACGGCTTACCCCGATTGCCGCTTGGTCGTTACCAAAGAAACCATGACCGTTGAGGGAATGATCAAGATCGTTTATGATCTGTTGAAAGACAAACTTAACATCGCGAAGATCACCTTCACCAGTGGTGTGAACGCTGGCTCTTGCGAGTTTAGCGATCGGAAAGAGATCGACCGTTGTCCGCTCTGTGGCGTTGCCCTTGATGAAAACGGTGTTTGCCCGAAGTGCGGTTACAAGAAATAACCAGGTTCTTTCATTTAAAGCTCCTGCCTCATTACGGGGACAGGAGCTTTTTTATATACAAGCTTCAACAGCCATATCCTGCACAGAAAAGGAACGCCACACATACTAAAATCGCATCTGTTTCGTTAAATCATTTATAATTTCAGAATGAAGATGCGCATCACTACGATAGGAAAAGGAAGAGCGGTGTCTCTCCTACTTTTATTAATCGGTTTATCCATACAGGCCTTTGCGGCGGATCGGATCAAAATCTCCGGCTATGTGCGGGATGCCGATGGCAACCCTTTGGAACTGGTTAATGTGAGAGTCAAAAACACATTGATAGGATCCATGACGAATGAAAAGGGATATTATGCCTTCTCGATAACACCGGGCGACTCTCTTTCGATTATCTATTCCTGTCTTGGATTCAACAAGGCAGAGCGTATCATCCCCGCGGCGTATGCCGATATACGGCTGAATGTGCAAATGAACTATGCTTCATTAGAGTTGGGCGAGGTCTCCGTGACCGCCATTCGCAAGCAAACAACCACAATGGAAAACATTGATGCTGATCGCATTAAGCTTTTACCTGACCCTGCCGGAGGTAGCATTGAGAGTTTGGTGGTAACCTTTGCTGGTGTTTCCTCCAACAACGAATTAAGCTCCCAATACTCGGTCAGAGGTGGTAGCTACGATGAGAATATGGTGTACGTGAATGGTTTGGAAGTGTTCCGTCCACTCTTGATCCGCTCCGGACAACAAGAGGGTTTAAGCTTTGTCAACCCTGACTTAACTGAGGAGGTCAATTTCTCTGCAGGAGGTTTTGAGGCACGTTATGGGGATAAGATGAGTTCCGTGCTTGACATTACCTACAAGAAACCCAAAAGTTTAGAGGGATCCGTCTCTGCCAGCCTTTTGGGAGCCAACGCCTATGTTGGTAGCTCAACAGGCAAATTCACCCAGGTAACCGGTTTGCGCTTCAAGAGCAGTCGCTCCCTGTTAGGATCGATGGAAACCGACGCGGAGTATGACCCTAAGTTCATCGACTTGCAGACCTACATGACTTATCAATTTGCCCCCAAATGGGAGATCAACTTCTTAGGCAACTTAGCGAATAACCGATATAAATTCACCCCTTATAGTCGAGAAACCACTTTCGGTACCAGCAAAGACCCAAAGCATTTCAAGGTCTATTTTGACGGAAGAGAACGTGATCGTTTCCAAACGCTATTCGGTGCCTTGACACTCAAACATACCCCTCGTGAGCATACCGAATTAGGTTTGCAAGCCTCTGCCTTTCGTAGCCAAGAGGAAGAGGGTTACGACATCGCCGGTGAATATTGGCTGAGCGCAGATGGCGCCTCCAACCCCGACAGTGATGCCACAGCGGCCATGTCGGTAGGTCGTTATCATGAACACGCTCGTAACCGACTTAATTCCAGTGTAATCAATATAGGGCATTATGGCAAGACAACGCTCCACAATAATACGTTAAGTTGGGGAGCCACGGTGCAGTTCGAGCGCATTAACGACCAAATCAGCGAGTGGGAGAAACGAGATTCATCCGGTTATTCATTGCCGCAGATGGAGCAACAGGTCAGTGTCTATTCCAACCTCTTCTCCGACAATGCGATCGAGAGCACCCGCCTATCCGCTTATTTACAAGATGCCTTCAAATTCCGCACTAAGCAGGGATTGTTCACACTCATTGCCGGATTGCGAGGGAGCTATTGGGGATTCAACAAAGAATTCATCCTAAGCCCGCGTGCCTCACTCGGTTTCATTCCGAACTTCGACCAAAATCTCACGATGCGCTTCGCTACCGGCCTTTACTACCAATCGCCCTTCTACAAGGAGTTGCGTCAGCAGGGCTTAGATGAGCAAGGCAACCATATCACCCTACTGAACAAAGATTTAAAATCGCAGCGAGCTATTCATTTCATTGTGGGAGGAGATTATACTTTTAAAGCGTTAGATCGTAATTTCAAGCTCTCCGCTGAGTTATATTACAAGAAATTAGATCACTTAAACCCCTATACGGTAGATAACGTGAAAATCCGTTACTATGGCGACAACTGCGCAAAAGGCTATGCCATGGGATTGGATGTGAAGTTCTTCGGAGAGTTTGTGCCGGGCACCGACTCTTGGATCAGTTTCTCATTGATGAAGTCGGAGCAAACCATTCGAGAGGTAACCAAAGCACCCTTACCCAATAGCCCTGGCTACAATATCTCACTCTATTTTCAAGACTATTTTCCCGGCTTCAAGCGTGTGAAACTCAACTTGAAAGGAGTGCTCGCCGGAGGTTTACCCCAAACCATACCTGGACAAGGTTATGAAGCCGGCTATTTTCGCACACCCGCTTACAAACGTGTGGATATGGGTTTGAGCTATCAATTGGCGGGAGGCAACGATGCCATCATGGATCGTGGCTTTTTCCGTTACCTGAAGAACATTTGGATTGGCGCAGATGTGTTCAATCTATTTGGCATTCGCAACGTCAGCTCCTACTATTGGATTACCGACGTTTACAATGTGCAATATGCCGTGCCCAATTATCTGACTGGCAGACAACTCAACGCACGGTTAATCATCGATTTTTGAGGTGACGAGCGAAAAATGGGCGAAATCTTTCTCCATTCGTAAAAAGTATGTACTTTTGCACAGGTATATAATAACATTTACAAACCTTTTAAAATCATATTCATATGGAACTTACACACATTGAACACTTAGGAATTGCAGTAAAAAGCATCGAGGCATGCTTGCCGTATTATGAGGGCGTTTTAGGCTTGAAGTGCTACAGCATTGAGGAGGTAGCTGATCAGAAGGTAAAAACAGCGTTCTTCAAAGTAGGTCAAACGAAGCTGGAGTTACTGGAGCCGACAAGCGAGGATAGCGCCGTAGCTAAATTCATTGAGAAGAAGGGTGAGGGTATCCACCACATCGCATTCGCTGTACCTGATGTACAGGCAGCTTTGACTGAGGCTGAGGAGAAGGGTGTTCGTCTGATCGACAAGGCTCCGCGTAGAGGCGCAGAGGGCTTGGATATCGCGTTCATGCACCCGAAATCAACTTGCAGCGTTTTGACTGAGCTCTGTATGCCGGGTTGTGGTTGCAAGGAATAATCAATAAATCATAATAAGCAGACATTTCTAACAACAAATCAAATAACAATGAGTAACCAACTTGAAAAAGTAAAAGAGCTCATCGCACTGCGTGAACAAGCTCGTTTGGGTGGAGGAGAGAAAAGAATCGCTAAGCAACACGAGAGTGGTAAATATACCGCTCGTGAGCGTATCGCCATGTTGCTCGACGAGGGCAGTTTCGAAGAGTTCGACATGTTTGTAAAACACCGCTGTACGAATTTCGGCATCGAGAAAACGAAGTTCTTAGGTGACGGTATCGTAACAGGCTGCGGAACAATCGATGGTCGCTTAGTCTATATATATGCGCAAGATTTCACCGTGTTCGGTGGTGCGCTGTCAGAGGCTTTGGCCATGAAGATCTGTAAGGTAATGGATCAGGCCATGAAGATGGGTGCTCCGGTAATCGGCTTGAACGATTCAGGTGGCGCACGTATCCAGGAGGGTGTAAATGCCTTGGCTGGTTATGCGGAGATCTTCCAACGTAATATCTTGGCTTCTGGTGTTGTTCCCCAGATCTCTGGTATCTTTGGTCCTTGCGCAGGTGGTGCTGTTTATTCACCGGCTTTGACTGACTTCACGATCATGACACGTGGCACCAGCTACATGTTCTTGACTGGCCCGAAAGTGGTTAAGCAGATCGTAGGTGAGGATGTGACTACTGAGCAGTTGGGTGGCGCAAGCGTTCACTCCACGAAGTCTGGTGTGGCTCACTTCGCCGTTGACACAGAGGAGGAGGGCTTGAAGTTGATCCGTCAGTTGATCAGCTACATGCCGCAGAACAATATGGAGGAGACTCCGGTGTTAGAGTGCAATGATCCGATCGATCGCTTGGATGACTATTTGAACGAGATCATCCCGGAGAACCCCAACCAGGGTTACGATATGTATGAGGTGATCGGCACGATCGTGGATAACAACGAGTTCTTGGAGGTTCACGCTGACTACGCAAAGAACATCATCGTAGGTTTCGCACGTTTCAACGGTCAATCCGTAGGTATCATCGCTAACCAGCCGAAGGTAATGGCAGGTTGCTTGGATAGCAACGCTTCTCGTAAGGCCGGCCGTTTCGTTCGTTTCTGCGACGCGTTCAACATTCCTTTGGTAACATTGGTGGATGTGCCGGGCTTCTTGCCGGGTACGGGTCAGGAGTACAACGGTGTGATCCTGCACGGTGCGAAGTTGCTCTACGCTTACGGAGAGGCTACTGTTCCCAAGATCACCGTTACCTTGCGTAAGTCTTACGGTGGCGCATACTGCGTGATGAGTTCTAAGCACTTGCGTGGTGATATGAACTACGCATGGCCGACAGCTGAGATCGCCGTTATGGGTGCCAGCGGTGCCGTTGAGATCATCTTTGCGAAGGATGTGAAGGCCGCTGAGGATCCAAAGGCTTGCAAGGCTGAGAAGGAGGCTGAATACTCAAAGGCATTTGCGAACCCGTACAACGCCGCTCAATATGGCTACATCGACGATGTGATCGAGCCGCGTAACACTCGTTTCCGTATCATCCGCGCATTGCAGCAGTTGGCAACGAAGAAGCTCTGCAATCCGGCTAAGAAACATGACAACCTGCCTTTGTAATCCCTTAAAAAAAGGAATGAGTATGACAAATAAAAAATTCGGGGTACTGCTGTTGCTCATGGTGCTGTTCAGTTTCGGTGCCAAAGCACAGTTAACTACCTCCGTTAGATTAAATGAGATTTTGGTCATCAATGAAGACAACTTCATGGATGACTATGGCAAACGCCATGCTTGGATTGAGTTGTACAACAACTCAGCCGGCACGGTTGATTTGCGCGGTTGCTTCCTCACGAACGACAAGAACAACCCCAAGAAATATATGATCCCGAAGGGTGACGTATTGACCAAAGTCGCTCCTCGTCAGCATATCCTTTTCTGGGTTGACAACGAGCCGACAAGAGGAACCTTCCACGTGAACTTCGCGTTCAATCCGAACGGCGAGAACTATTTGGCACTCTACGACTCTGATGGTACGACGTTGATCGACGAGGTCACGATCCCGGCAGGTCAGAAAGCTGACGTAAGTTATGGTTTGGATGTGGATGGAACAGGAAACTGGAAAATCCTTGACAAGGTAACTCCGAGCACCAACAACGTGACTTTGGACACGAACGAGAAGATCGAGAACTTCCAGAAGAACGACTCTTGGGGTATCGGTATGACCCTTACCGCCATGATGGTTGTGTTCCTTGGTTTGTTGGTTCTGTTCTTGGTATTCAAGCAGATCGGTAATGCCGCTATGAACGCAAGCAAGCGTAACGCACAGAAGGCAGCCGCTGCTGACGGCCAGAAGGTAAGCGAGAACGCAGGCGCAGAGTCAGGCGAGATCTTCGCGGCTATCGCAATGGCACTCTATGAGTTGAACGACGAGCACCACGATTTCGAGAGCTCTATCTTGACGATCAAGAAAGCGCAGCGCAACTACTCACCTTGGAACTCTAAGGTGCTTTCATTGCGTCAAAATCCCATTATCAAGAAGTAATCACATCTAAAAGAACAAATAACTGAAAAGCATGAAAAGTTTTAAATATACCATCAACGGTAACGTATATAAAGTACATATCAATTCCGTAGAGGAAGATATCGCCGAGGTTGAGGTGAACGGTACTCCCTACAGCGTGAAAATGGAGAAGCCCGCTAAGAAGCAAATGGTTGCCTTGAAGCGTCCGGCACAAGCTCCGACAACAGCAAGTGGTGAGCCCGTTGTGTCTCGTCCCGCAGGTGGCGCAGCTGGCGCTGTTCGCTCTCCGCTGCCCGGTGTCATCCTGAGCGTAGATTGCAAGGTTGGCGATACAGTGAAGAGAGGCCAGAAGCTCTTGGTATTGGAGGCTATGAAGATGGAGAACACCATCCCGGCTGATCGCGACGGAAAGATTGTAGAAATAAAGGTAAACAAAGGCGATTCTGTCCTCGAAGGTGCAGACCTCGTTATAATCGGTTAATAGTATGCTGACATCCATTTTATTACAAGCGGCAGGAGAGAGTTTCACGGAGTTCTTGATGCAGAACATTCAGATCTTCCTCTCCTACACAGGATTCGCGAACGCGACGCCGGGTCACATCGTGATGTTGCTCGTCGGCTTGCTGTTCATCTTCCTGGCGATTCGCTATGAGTTCGAGCCTATGTTGTTGATCCCCATTGGCTTCGGTATCTTGATCGGTAACATTCCTTTCAAAGACGCTGGTTTGCAATTAGGTATCTACGAAGAGGGCTCTGTGTTGAACATCCTCTATCAAGGTGTGAAGCAGGGTTGGTATCCGCCGTTGATCTTCCTCGGCATTGGTGCCATGACAGACTTCTCTGCCCTGATTTCCAACCCGAAGTTGATGTTGGTCGGTGCGGCCGCACAGTTCGGTATCTTCGGTGCGTACATCATCGCTTTGCAGATGGGCTTCGATCCCAGCCAAGCCGGTGCGATCGGTATCATCGGTGGTGCTGACGGTCCTACGGCAATCTTCTTGTCATCCAAGTTGGCTCCTAACTTGATGGGTGCGATTGCGGTGTCTGCTTATTCTTACATGGCCTTGGTGCCCATTATTCAGCCGCCGTTCATGCGTCTGTTGACCACTTCGAAGGAGCGCTTGATCCGTATGAAACCGCCGAGAGCCGTTTCACAGACAGAGAAGATCATCTTCCCGATCGTAGGTCTGTTGTTGACTGCCTTCTTGGTTCCCTCAGGTCTGCCTCTGTTGGGTATGTTGTTCTTCGGTAACCTCTGTAAGGAGAGTGGCGTAACCCGTCGTTTGGCCGAGACAGCACGTGGCCCGCTGATTGACGTGATCACCATTCTCTTGGGTGTAACCGTGGGTGCTTCTACACAGGCAACACAGTTCTTGACTTGGAATTCCATCAAGATCTTCGGTTTGGGTGCGTTGTCATTCGTGATCGCTACTTGCGCCGGTTTGTTGTTCGTGAAGTTCTTCAACCTCTTCTTGAAGGAGGGTAACAAGATCAACCCGTTGATCGGTAACGCCGGTGTATCCGCAGTGCCTGATGCCGCTCGTATCTCTCAGAACGTAGGTTTGGAGTACGACCCGAGCAACTACCTGTTGATGCACGCTATGGGTCCGAACGTTGCCGGTGTGATCGGTTCAGCCGTTGCAGCTGGTATCCTGTTAGGATTCTTGGGTTAATCAGAATAACCATCTATAAAGGTAAGGCGAGGCCTCATAGCGAGGTGCTCGCCTTTCTTATTTCCCCAATAGGATAGCAAAAAAACAGCTGTTACGCTGTAACGCTGTTGCGCTTTCTCATTACCACGCGTTACAGCGTAACAGCGCAACAGTGGATTTTTCCTTATGCCATTACCCTAATAGATGACCATGCGGCAACATCATTGATGAATAAATTCAGGCTCTATTAATGTCCTAAGACAGAAAAAAGGCTGCTCGTCAAATACACGAACAGCCTTTCAGTAAGAGGGGTGAAAGATGGGACTCGAACCCACGACCCTTGGAACCACAATCCAATGCTCTAACCAACTGAGCTACATTCACCATTTGAAGGATCTCTATTTTCCTCTCGGAAACCCAGATCCGAAAATACACTTTTTCTCTAATTGGTGGGTGAAAGATGGGACTCGAACCCACGACCCTTGGAACCACAATCCAATGCTCTAACCAACTGAGCTACATTCACCATTTGAATATCTTTAGCGAGCTTATCTCGTTTAAGACGGCGCAAAGATAGGCATTATTTCCAATTTACCAAACTCTTTGCGCCTTTTTCTTTTCACTTCTTTACTTATAAATCGCTTTCTTACCGGCTAACAGCGTGTTACGCATCAACGAGATAATCGTCATAGGTCCTACGCCTCCCGGAACCGGCGTGATATAGCTGCACTTTGGAGCCACTTCACTGAAAAAGACATCACCCGTCAGCTTAAAGCCGCTCTTCGTATGGCTGCTGGGCATACGCGTCGTACCCACATCAATCACCACAGCGCCCTCTTTCACCATATCGCCCTTCAAGAACTCAGGCACACCCAACGCCACAATGATAATATCAGCCGATAGACACATCTCCTTCAAATTGCGTGAACGGCTATGGCATACCGTCACCGTGCAATCGCCCGGATAAGCCTTCTGCATCATCAAGGTAGCCATCGGCTTACCCACAATGTTGCTACGGCCCAATACCACGCAATGCTTGCCACGCGTCTCGATTTCATAGCGCTTCAACAGCTCCAAAATACCCGCCGGAGTGGCTGACACGAAGCAGGGCAAACCAATCGACATGCGCCCCACGTTGATCGGGTGGAAACCATCCACATCCTTGCGATAATCAATCGCCTCAATCACTTTCTGCTCAGAGATATGCTTAGGCAAAGGCAGTTGCACGATAAAACCATCCACATCCGGATCATTATTCAGCTCATCCACCTTACGCAGCAACTCCTCCTCTGTCACATCCTCCTCATAACGGATCAAAGTTGATTTGAAGCCAATCTCCTGACAAGTACGCACCTTGCTGGCCACATAGGTCTCACTGCCCCCATCATGCCCAACCAAGATAGCCGCTAAATGAGGCACCTTACCGCCATTCGCTTTGATCTGAGCGACCTCCTCAGCCATCTCCTGCTTCATCTGGGCGGCTGTCGCCTTCCCATCGAGCAACCGATATGTATGCTGTTCTTCCATCTGAATACTCCTTTCTTGATTAAATTAACGTCTAAACGAAGGCTTCATCATCGGCAGTTTCAACTTACCCGACTTCGCAGAGGTCAGCATACGCATCATCTTGCGCGTCTCGTCAAACTGCTTGATCAACTTGTTCACCTCCTGGATGCTCGTACCGCTACCCTTCGCGATGCGCTGACGGCGAGAACCTGTCAGGATCGCCGGGTTGCTACGCTCAGCCGGAGTCATTGAATAGATAATTGCCTCGATGCTCTTGAATGCGTTATCATCAATATCTACGTCCTTCAACGCTTTACCCACACCGGGGATCATGGATGCCAACTCCTTCAAGTTACCCATCTTCTTGATCTGCTGGATCTGTGAGATAAAGTCATTGAAATCGAATTGGTTCTTGGCGATCTTCTTCTGCAAGCGTTTCGCCTCCTCCTCGTCATACTGCTCCTGCGCGCGCTCAACCAATGACACGATATCACCCATACCCAAGATACGGTCGGCCATACGCTCAGGGTGGAACACATCCAAGGCATCCATCTTCTCGCCGGTACCCACAAACTTGATCGGCTTATCCACCACCGTACGAATAGAAAGCGCCGCACCACCGCGAGTATCACCATCCAACTTGGTCAATACCACGCCATCAAAATTCAACCGTTGATTGAACTCACGCGCCGTGTTGACCGCATCTTGACCAGTCATTGAATCGACCACGAAGAGAGTCTCATCCGGCTCGATAGCCGCCTTGATCGCAGCGATCTCCTGCATCATCTGCTCATCGATAGCCAAACGACCAGCCGTATCAACAATCACCACATCATTTCCCTTTGCCTTCGCCTCACGAATCGCATGTTGCGCAATCTCCACCGGATTCTTGCTCTCTAACTCCATATAAACAGGAACGCCGACCTGCTCACCCACAACACGCAACTGCTCGATAGCCGCCGGACGATAGACGTCGCAAGCCACCAACAAAGGCTTCTTATTCTTCTTTGTCTTCAACAGGTTAGCCAATTTGCCGGAGAAAGTGGTCTTACCAGAACCCTGCAAACCGGACATCAAGATAACCGCCGGAGCCCCTTTCAAGTTCAACTCCGTAGCCGCTCCACCCATTAACTGGGTAAGCTCATCATGAACAATCTTCACCATCAACTGGCTCGGCTTGACAGAGGTCAACACATTCTGTCCCAAAGCCTTCGCTTTCACCGTATCGGTAAAGTTTTTCGCCACCTTATAGTTCACATCGGCATCAAGCAACGCCTTACGCACATCCTTCAATGTCTCTGCCACATTGATCTCCGTAATCTTGCCCTCGCCCTTCAATAGTTTGAACGACCGCTCTAACCGTTCGCTTAAGTTTTCAAACATACTCAATTATGTGTATTTATGATTTATCCCTTATAGGTGCGCAAAGATACAGAGAAAAATCGAGATTGCCATATTGCCTTCAATTCTTGCTCATCTATTGGCCGGTTCAACCCTTTTGCATACATTTGCACGCACGGTTTCTGCCGCAAACATCAAGTAACTATCCAATCGACCATGACCATCGAAGAGGCAAAACAGATCCTGAACAAACGCAAGGAGTTAGTGAATCGCATTGATAAACTATTGAAAAAAGGCGAGATCACCGACCCCATGACGGTGTTTAAACTCCAGCGAAAACGAGTTGAAGGATTCGATTTGCAGGAAGAGGCAGAACTGCTTGTGCGAGAAGCGGATAAAGCCTTTTACCAGCAATGGGTGGAAGCGATCATCGAACAACCCGGCTCGTGGTCATTTCACCTTTTTCAAAAAGATATTCAAGAGCGAATCAAGCAGATAGAGCAAGTGTTGGAAATGCGTGAGCAGAAAATGGCAGGAAGTATCTATGTCGATACACCGCATGCGATGAGGCAGATTTTTCGCTATGTGGATGATCCCGAATGGCAAGCAGCCGTAGCTCAGTCGCCCTATTTCTCCGAGTCACAAAAGGAGCGGCTGTTAAGCAAAGCGGCCATTTTGCAAAACTACTATACGCGCTATGAGCAGTGGGTGAATCCGATGCGTAGCGTCTCTCCGGAGCTGGTGGACACCGATCTTTATATAGAGAATGCCATACGCATCCTATGGGTACTTCCGGGCGATTTGCCTCTGCAAATCAAACCGTTACCCCTATGGCTGCAAGAATGTGCTACTTGGGGCGATTTCCCGGTGCACACCACCACCTACACCAAAATGTTTTACACATCCTTCGCCATTCAACAACTCTATTATTATGGCTATGACAAAGACGAGTTGCTCTTTTTCGACTCCATCAACCGCCGTGGCTCCTTAGAAGAATGGTATAAATCCCTGCGTCGCTGCGCCATCGTACAATTGACGCACACCTCATCCGCAGAACTTCATCACCTGCTGATCACCTTGCAACCCAATGTCGTATTGACCGTTGGCACTTTGCCTCAAGTAGAGAGCGCCATCGGCTTGTCCGCTGAGCAGGATCAATTGCGTTTGCTCACTGGCCTTTCGGAATCCTGCGGCGTCGCGACCCTGCATCGGCATCAAGGCATCGCATTCATTGAG
Organism: Parabacteroides distasonis; assembly: GCA_021531385.1. GTDB lineage: Bacteria > Bacteroidota > Bacteroidia > Bacteroidales > Tannerellaceae > Parabacteroides > Parabacteroides distasonis_C. The sequence continues at coordinate 107,559 of JAFBIR010000011.1, forward strand.
ACCCCTCCATTGACCGATCCCGCCGTCTCCGTCTCTGAGTTTATGACAGATACGCTGACGCTTGCTCGCCTCTTTTTCACCGGTCATCGGCAAACCAATCCCCTACCCTCCGTAGTAAATCGGGCCATGGATCCCCATCAATATCTCTATGAAGCGCTGCAACAAGCTATCCAGCGTCATCGCTATGTGTGCATCAGCTATCCTGATCCTCAAACCCTTTATTACTCCGAGCAGTTCTTTCTGCCCCTATTGCTCAAGCAACATGCGGGAGATTGGTATCTCATTGGCAAGCCGAAAGGCAAATCCTCTTTCGAGTCACTTTACCTTGCGCACATCCAATCCGTAGAGGAACTATCGGAAGAGGAGCGTATTCCTGAAAGTCGCTTGCTCCCCTATCACTACGCTTATGGTGTGCATCTCCGTAATGATTTGAAAATCAATCCCAATCTAACAGCAGATACGCCACAGCTATTCGTTATTCGCCTACGGGTATATGCCCCTCTATGGCAGCAGCTACAACTTCGTCCCTTGCACTTCACGCAAGCTCAATTCCCCGCAGATTCCGCCGCCCCTTATCGCCTCTTCCAATATAAGATGTACCTGACCGATGAACTGATCCAACTGCTCCGAGGCTATGGTCGTCAAGTCGAAGTCATCGAGCCGGAATGTTTGAGACAGGAAGTCTTAAATAATTTAACATTTTGACAGGGCAATTGGAGGAGATCCCTCAAAGGATTGCGTCAAAAACTAAGGCTTCCTAAAGTTTGGAGGCAAAAAGAGGCAGATTAAATAAACATTCTTACCTTGCGTTCACAAATTTACGAGGAGACAACGAGGTTCATATCGCAATTTCGCTTACCTTTGCCGTAGTATGGTGAAAAGCCAAGCGAGGCCGGAAACCATACCTATATTTTTAAGGAAAGCGAGAAAGCGTTTACGATATTATTCCCGACTCAGAAAATCGGCAAATTTTACTTACTGGGAATAGTAGGCAACAAACGCTCACGTAAGTCTATATACAAGCGTGAGCTGTTGCTCTATTATCTAGTGAGTAGGTGTTTGCCGATACCTCTGAGTCAGATAAGAAGAGCAATGGTTTGCGCTTTTTGTTTACTTGGAAATAAAGGCTCTAAAATTTGTGAAGACATAGCTTTTCGTTATATTTGCACCTGTCCAAGCAAACCGCAGCCAAGCGAGGCAGCGGTGGACGATGTACAAGAAAAGCGAAAAAGCGTTACGATATTATTCCTTGCTTCTAAAATCGCCAAATTTTACAACACGGGAATAATGACAACAATGCTTGCGCTCTGCTGTATATGTACTTTTTCTTCAGGAAGGGTTATATCGGTATAGAGCGTGGGCTGTTGTTTCATTCATTCGTGTTGTGGGTGTTTGGCGATACCTTGAAGCAGAATGATGGACAGCAGTTCCCACGCTTTTTTATTTGGTTAAACTTAAAGATAATGCCAACTCCGGAGGGGACAGGAGGAGGCGGACTCATATATGGAAAACATTGACAGGCTGATAGAGATAGCCTATACAATCAATGCAAAAGACATTGAATCTGACTTGTTGCATATCAAAGAACGGTCGTTACAACCCAATGCAGAACTGATATTTCCCTTGGTAGGCGAATTTAGTTCAGGTAAAACAACATTGATTAATGTGTTAACGGATAGCAAGAAGTTGGAGACGGCGACCAAGCCAACAACAGCTACTATCTATGAAGTGCATTTTGGGTGTGATCGTTGTTATGCGACTGTACTCATGGAGGATGGCACACGCAAACAGATTGATCACATTGAAGATCTGAAGAATGATGTATTGAAAGATGCAGTCATAGTAAATGTGTTCGATACGTCAAAACAGGTGCCTAATACTACTGTTTTAGTGGATACTCCGGGGCTTTCCTCTCCCGATCCGAAACATAAACAAACCTTGGTTGATTTTCTTCCACAGGCAGATGGGATTTTGTTGGTAACTGATGTCAATCAGCAGATTACACGTTCTCTAACGGATTTCATAGAAACCATGAAATTGTCGAAACGACCGATCTATCTGGTAATAACGAAGTCAGACACCAAATCTCTACAAGCCTTGAAAGATGCCAAGCAATACATTAGTGAGAACTGTAAACTGCCCATCGAACAAATCGCTTGTGTATCTGCCAATAACAACGATCTGTCAGAACTACATCAGCTTTTGGATACGATTCAAAAAGTAAAAAATGAGATACTAAAACAGGTAGATGCCCAACGGATAGAAATAGCTGTACATACACTTCTCCAGCGGATTGATGAACTTTTGAAGGCTTCCAATTCAGACAAAGAATTGGATCAAGCTATTCGTCAACAAGAATCTGAGTTGAATCGATTAATCCGGAATATTGATCATTTGGTGGATGCCACTCACTCTGATATTGAGGACAAATCCAGAACTATCCAGCGTAAGTTTGATGATATGGCATTTGATAAACTGGAAACACTTGTCTCGAACAAAAGTGACAATTTTGATGCAGAGGCAGTTTCTGCGATCAATAGTTTAGCTACGTTATTGATGAATCAATTCCGTTCAGACATACACGCAGTTTTTCAAGAAAAAATCCGGGAAAGAAGATCAAGCGATGAGGCTATCAATCTGCATGTTTTAGAAGAGATCGATTTATCCCAGTTATCCATTACCGGATTAGAATATAATATCAACCTGAATGATTTAGGGCATCAATATGATGGTTGGATTGCAACGGGCACTAAAGTATTAGGAGCCGCTGCAGCGGCTGCCGCTATTGTTTCAACGGGAGGTGCCGCTGCTGGATTAGGAAGTGCGGCCTTAACAATTGATACAGTAGCTGATGTGGCCGATACGGCAACGGATGTGGCCAGTATCATGTCTAATCGAAAAACTGTTGGTCGAATCGAAAAGGTCGTTGGTTTAGCAGAGAGTGCAGCATCGAAGTACAATACGATTGAAAATTATAACCAACAAATAGGGCAACAAACAGGCGCATCTAAAGGAATGGTAGAATCGCTTGTTGGCCTTGCCACAGATAAATTGATGGGCAAACCTCAACGTAAACGAGCTATTCACAACTATTTAGAAGAAACGCTTTGTCCCTGTTTCAAGCAAGGTATTGAGCAAGTAAATCAGCAGATTGTTTCAATGATCAAAACAGCATTGAATCAAGAGGCTGCAGACTCAATCCAACAAAAGAAAACCGCTTTGAATCAGTTGAAACAGGAACGTAAAGATAAGAGTGATGCGTTTGCAAAGCGTATCAGCCAATTGAGAGATTATAAAAATGAATTAGTAACACTTTAATATAGAAAATGATATGGAAGATAACAAAGAAAACAAAGACAATAATAGTTTAGAGTTTGTGCTTGGTGTAGGTGTCGGTGTAGTAGGCATGATGGCTAAAGATAAATTCTTTGGTAACGGTTCCGATAAACAATTGCAGTCGAAACAACGAGAGATCGATGAAATTTGTGTGGAGAATGAAAAGTTCCGTAAACGCAATAAAGAGATGGAACATCAGATCGAGGACTTATTGGCTGAAAACAAAAAGATTCGCAATCAGGCAAAATCCAATGATGCCAGCAAAGATGACATGGAGGATGAATTGGACGATCTGAAGCGAGAGGTAAAAAAATTGCGGACACAAAATGATGATCTCTGTAAAAAAGTGCAGGAATATAAAGCTGCCTGCAAGAATTATGAGATTGAAATTGAAAAACTAAAAGATAAACTGATGTAGTTATGGATGCAATGATGATTATTTATATAGTGATAGCAGCACTTATTGGATGTGCAGTTGGCTATTTTTTGCTGAAAAAGAGTAACGACAAACAGGTTTCTGATGTATCGGATGCTCGAAACAGCCAACTCGAAGCGGAACAACAACGCATCAGTGAGGCTTATGAGCAAAAGATTCAGGAGTGTCAACAATCTTCCGATGCTCTCAAGATAAAGTATGAATCCTTATTGGCAGATGCAAATGCAGAAATAAAAGGTCTAAAAGAAAAGATTCAACTCACTTCTTCCGGAGATCTTGCTGGGGTTGTACAGCAACAACTAAGTGAGATCGAACAATTAAAAGTTCAGATACAAAAAAGTGCTTCGGAACATGCATTGCTGCAAGAAGAGCTGGAAAAGAGCAAACAGCTGTTGCCAGATGTTGAAAAATTCAAGAAGCAAATCAAAAAGTTAGAAGAGGATATTGAGGACTATGAGGATGATTTGGACGATTATAAGAAGAAACTGAAAAAGAAAGAGGAAGAGAATGCTTCTTTGCAAGATCAACTTTCAAAAGAGGAGCGCACCAACAAACAATTAGCAGCTGATAATACCCGTATGCAAGAAGAGCTGGAAGAGAAGCAAAATGCGCTCAATCTAAAGGGCGAGTCTTTGGCTTTTGTGCAAGAGGTGCTTTCCGCCAAGCAGACAGATGACGTTTCTACGAAGGAACTATATAGCCACGTAGATAGCTTGGTGAATTATATTAGTGGTGAGTTGCGAGATTGTGTGACCTCAATATTTAAAATTGAAAACACAAGTGTTTTTGAAGGCGATCTGCATAAATGGGCTATTACGAAAAAGAAAGCCTGGATTCAAGGCAAGACAACGATAGCTTTTGTGGGTGAGTTCTCTGCCGGAAAAACATCAATTGTCAATCGTATTCTATCGCAAGATGATCCTCGTGTACCACTTCTACCTGTCAGTACGAAAGCAACCACAGCTATTCCAACCTATATTTCAGGAGGCGTGAGCACTCGCTATAATTTTGTGACACCTGATAATATCCAAAAAAACATCTCCGAAGAGACCTTCAAACGAGTAAACAAAGAGGTCTTGGATCAAGTAAAAGGTGTTTCTTCCTTGATTCAATATTTTGTAATGACTTACAAGAATCCTAATTTGGATAACTTAAGCATTTTAGATACTCCGGGATTTAATTCAAATGATAAAGAGGACGCTGCCCGTACGATTGGGGTGATCAACGAATGTGATGCCCTGTTTTGGGTATTCGATGTGAATGCAGGAACGGTCAATCGTACATCCATTCAACTCATCAAAGAGAATTTACATAAACCGTTGTATGTGGTCATTAACAAGGTGGATACAAAAGCTGAGACAGAGGTAAATAAGGTAGAACAATTGATTCGTAAGACATTAAGAGATAGTGGTATTAGTGTACAACAATTTATTCGGTTCTCTGCAAAAGCTCCATTACAGACGATCATGAAACCTATTCAAAGCATACCTTCAAATATAGAACAAGAAGATTATTTATCATCGGTATATAATTGGATTTGTGCATTAGAACAAAGGTTAATTGAAGATGAGAATACGGCAAATAATAAACATCTTTCATTATTTAAGCAATGTAACAGTTTAGTAGATAAATATGCTGATGCAATAGGACGATTGCGGGATAATTGTGAATATGCAGCAGATATACCTCATTATGAAACCCATATTTTCAGTAGTGATAAATATGAAATGAGTGAAACAGAATATAACCAATTGGTTCATGTTTTAGATACGATTCGATATGATCGAGTTAGTGAATTATGTCAATTGTATGATGAACAAATGGATGCTCAACGGGAAGCGCAACAAGCATACTCAAATTATATTGATGAGAAATATAATTGGCAAAAAATGAATACTTGCAAAGAACAATTATCGAAGCTCATTAAAAAATTACAATAAGTTATGGCACAAAATTTATTTGAAGAACTTCAAGAAAGAAAACAGCAATTGGTTGCCATGATTGCGCAGGCAACAAACTATGGATGGATTCCTGCAGAACAGCAAAAAGAGATGCTCACCAAGTTAGAGCAGGATCGGTTAACCATAGGTGTGATCGGGCAGATGAAGTGTGGCAAATCCACATTCTTGAATGCCTTTGTGTTTGAAGAGGATGTATTACCTGCTGCTACCACTCCGATGACAGCAGCCCTTTCAGTTATCACATACGGTCCCCAAAAACGGGTGGTTGCCGAGTTTTATACGCAAGATGAGTGGGAAGAGCAAAAAATGCAGGCATCCCGTTCATTAGATGAGGTGCAAGGAAATACGTTGGAGGAATCTAAAGTAAAAGCTGCCAAAGAGTTGGTTGAGAAGTCGTCTAAATTAGGTAGTCAGCTACAACGATATTTAGGTAAAACGCAAGAAGATAGTTTTGATCAATTGATTGAATATGTAGGAGCGGATGGAAAGTATGTTTCCATCACCAAAGCAGTCACTATTTACTATCCTAAAGAGTATCTGAAAGGAGTCGATATTGTGGATACTCCGGGATTCAATGACCCTATCGTTTCTCGTGAAGAACGTACGAAGTCCTTCTTGAAAAAAGCGGATGTGGTGGTGATGATGTTGTATGCCGGAAGACCCTTTGATGCAACAGACCGAAGTATCCTATTCCAAAATGTACGTCAGTGTGGTATTGGAAAGGTAATTATCGGTATCAACAAATATGACATTCCCTATGAGAACGGTGAGACGGAAGCGGAAATCAAAGAGTATGTGAAAACAGAAATTAAGAAAGCTTGTCGAGCATGCGACGATGAGACTTTGGTTGAGATTATGAAAGAGGCTGAACCCATTCCCCTTTCAGCAGAGATGGCACTCCTTTCCGAATTACCCATGAGTCAGATTACTTCACATGAGGCTTATCAGTTTGCGTGGAAACGTGCTTGTGATAATTTCGAGATCAGTTCACAAGCCCAAATGCGTGAGAAAAGTCATTTGAACGATTTGACCGGTGCAATCAAGTCTTTGGTGGAGAATGAAAAAGAAAAGATTCTGTTTGCAAAACCCACCAATGCCATTCTGGCTGCTGGAGCGCAAAGAAAGGAACATGTGGATAAAGAGCTTCGCGAGTGTCAGTCTTTAATCGAAGGCTTGAATCAACCGAATGACGAATTAGAAGAAAGGGAGACCAATCTAAATAAAGCGGAACGAAAACTGAATCGGAAGATTGATTCATTGGGTGATGATATTGACTCACAATTAAAACAATTCATTAGACAAGGCAAGAATCAATTGGAGGATGATGTAGAATCTGCTTGTAAGAAAATGTCGTTGGTTGTTGATGATTGGGGAAGATTTTCCAGTGTAGATAGTATTATCCCCAAATTGGATGAAATTAAACAGAAACTGGTGACCAAAACGTTAAAACGCGACGTGGAAAGTTTAGGTGACGAAGCCAAGAAAAAAATCAAGGATAGTGTCACAGACTTTTTCCAAGATACAGATGGAATTCTAATGCGATATATGGATAGTGATTTTGACATCAGAGATTTTATCAAAGCTGTAGATCACAAGATTGACTTAGAGGTTCAAGACAAAGATATGTTCTCATTTGACAATTCTACCGAAGATAATTATGGATGGGGAGATTTTTTCTTCGATGTGGTAAATGGTTTTTATTTAGGAGCATTAGGTCCTATAGCTAATGCCTTAGACCATGGAAGTACAGAGAAAAAATTAAGGGAGTATATAAATTCAATCCAGTGTGATTTTGACCCAGAGCCGTTCTTAAATACTATTTTTGAACGTAAGGAAGAAATCATCAACATGGTCAAAGAGGCTTTCATCACGGAATTAATCCAACCCATGCAAGAGCAGATCCAAGAGATCCGAGATAAGAAAGGAGATAAGGAGAAAAACTTGCGTGAGGCAAATACCCGGTTGGTTGAGATTCAGAAACAGAAGAAAGTTATTGAAGATCAAATACAATCAATTCAGGCTTTGAAAGCCATATAAAAGTAAATGTAAATCAATTAAATACTCATCATTATGACATACGATAAACTTGTAAGAAAACAGAATCATTTGAAAGACTCCCAAACAGTGTGTGAGCAAGACGATCTAAAGCAAGTTGAAAATCCTCAATCTAAATATGACCTAATTTTAGAATTAGCAACTTCCGGAGATAGACAAGCTCAGTATGAATTGGCTTCCATATTTGATAAAGGTATAATCAAAGATAGGAGTGACAATGTCGCTTATCATTGGTATAGGAAAGCTGCTGAGAGAGGGGATGCTAAAGCCTGTCGTAAGATAGCTATGTTTTATGAAAAAGGAAGAGCTGTTGATATTGATATTCAAAAAGCTATAAATTGGTATGAGGCTGCTGTAAAGAATGGAGATACAGGCTCTAAACGTGATATTGAAAGGTTAACTCATTAAAATACGATTTGAAGTGAAAATTGAAACAGAAACAATAGAATAAATAATACTTAAATTAATTACTTATGGCACTATTCAGAGTAACAGTAAAGCAGATGAAGAATACAAATGGTATTCGAGTAGAGAAAGGTATGAGTGTGGAGGTCGTTACGAACTCTTTGTCTAACCCGTTGACTACGAATGGTGGACAAGCAGTGGCGGACGCTTTCTATCGCATCTATGGCATTGATGCCAAGAAAGCGGGTATCCTCTCCACCGTTTATTTAGATGTGCAGCGGATTGGGTAATGTTTACGTGTTTCCAAATGATTAGGTTGAAGTGTATCAATAGACAGTTCGAAGGGATGCGCCTGCATGGTGTACCCTTCGAGCGAAAAGTGCTCCATATACATGGTTTGGAGGCGGAGGGCGTTTTCCCTGTGTTTCAAGGAATCAAGGTGGAATTGCTTGCCGATGTGGATACGCTTTACCATCAGTTGGGCAATACGGATCAGGCATTTTATGGGGGCACGATGAGGGAGGCGACCAAGGTTCTGAAAGATGTATTGTGTCGCACTCCCTCTTTGAGTACTCAGTTTTCTGCTCAGCAATTAGCTGACATTGAACAGGAAAAAGGTCAGATTACGGGTAAGGTATGGCATCATTTTGAAGAGTTGACCGCTGATGGCCGTCCTATCATGCAACTGGTAGATCGGGAATCGCATCAAAAATGTAAGCATACCGGTGGTAGCTATACTTGGAATCCCAAACATTTTTTATCTATGTGACGCATTTTGGCAAACCGATACTTTTCCTTTGCAGCCACAATAAATGAAGAAGAAGCACAGAAATAAGTATGGAATCAGAAGTGCGACACCTAAAAACAGGTCAGCGGATTTGTCGTTTAGATGAGGCTATCCGTGCAGCTAAGGAAGATACTTTGGTCGATCTACATATAGTTTGCAAAGATAGTTTTTTCTTTTTGAATTGTCATTGTAATTCTGCGAAATCTCCCCGCGAGCCGCGAGAGCCTTTTTCAGGGGTGATATTGCTTCCCGCGAGCCGCGAGAGCTTTTTTCAGGGGTGAAAATTCTTCCCGCGAGCCGCGAGAGCTTTTTTCAGGGGTGAAATTGCTTCTCGCGAGCCGCGGCGACCTTTTTTCAGGGTGAAATTGCTTCTCGCGAGCCGCGGCGACTTTTCTACAGGGTGATATTTGCTCTCGCGAGCCGCGGCGACATCAGGTTTACACAATCTGGATAATCGTTGCAATGAGGAGAATAATTTGTACTTTCGCGCAGGAATCTTGCCAGAGTGAGATCCGTGCTTTTTATGATGATGACGACAGAGACGAAACAGATACGTATGGAGGATTATGACTATCCTCTGCCCGATGAACGCATTGCAAAATTTCCATTGGCAAAGCGCGACGAATCCAAGCTACTTTTATATCGTAAGGGTGAGATCGAAGAGAGTCAATTCAAACGGCTTCCTGACTTCTTGCCGACCGATGCCTTGATGGTGTTCAACAACACGAGGGTTATCCAAGCGCGCCTGCTTTTCCAGAAAGAGACGGGTGCACGCATCGAGGTCTTTTGCTTAGAGCCTTTCCAACCCCATGATTATGCGTTGGTTTTCCAACAGACAACTTCCTGTGTGTGGACCTGTTTGGTGGGTAACTTGAAGAAGTGGAAAGAGGGCGCCTTGCATCGCTCTGTCACGATCGGAGCAGATGAGGTGGTGCTTCACGCGGAGAAATTGGCATCGCATGGCGATACGCACGAGGTTCGTTTCTCGTGGGACAATGCACATTATACCTTTGCAGACATCCTGGACGCGGCAGGTGTGCTACCTATTCCTCCCTATTTGCATCGAGCCACTGAGCAGAGCGACTTGCAGACCTACCAAACCGTTTATTCCAAGATCAAGGGTTCGGTAGCGGCACCTACCGCCGGTTTGCATTTCACGCCGGAAGTCTTGGCGGCTATTGACGAAAAGGGAGTTGGTAGAGAGGAGGTTACCTTGCATGTGGGTGCCGGTACGTTTAAGCCGGTTAAGAGCGAGACAATCGAGGGACATGAGATGCACACAGAGTTTATCTCTGTTCGTCGAGAGACAATCGCTCATCTGAAAAGTAAAATAGGTCACATCATCGCTGTCGGCACCACCTCCGTGCGTACGTTGGAAAGCCTCTATTATATAGGTGTCATCCTGTCCACTCAGCCGGAGGCAACCTCCGAGGAGCTGGTGGTCAAGCAATGGATGCCTTACGAGGCCGCGAATAACCAACTGACCGCAGAGGAGGCTTTACAAAATATCTTGGACTACTTAGACCGTCATCAAGCGGATAAGTTGGTGACTGCCACACAGATCATCATCGCTCCGGGCTATATGTTCAAGTTGGTGAAAGGAATTGTGACCAATTTCCATCAACCCAAGAGCACACTGCTGCTGCTCATCTCCGCCTTCGTGAAAGGTGATTGGCGGAAGATCTATGATTACGCATTGGCGCATGATTTCCGTTTCTTAAGTTACGGAGACAGTTCTTACCTTCAATTTTGAGTTTTGAATTATGAATGATAGAGTACTGTATTTTTTGATGCTCCTTCTTTCGCTTTGCGCTTGTCGATCAGCCAAGTTGAGCGAGGCGGAGGAAAAGCAACGGATTGGCGAGTATTATGAGGCAGCCGCTATCTATCGGAAGGTTTATACGAAGACCTCACCCCAGAAACGGGATTTGCGGGGGTATATCGCTTTCCGTATGGCTGAATGCAATCGACTGATTAACAATACAGGAAAGGCTACCAGTGGCTATATGAACGCCATTCGCTACGACTATCCGGATAGCATCGTCTATCTGCGTTTGGCACAGATGCAGCACAAGGCTGGAGCCTATGCGGAAGCTATCAAGAATTACGATATTTATTCCGAGAACGCACCAAGCAGCCAATTGGCGATCAATGGCATACAGGGCTGCGAGCTGGCTCCCGGATGGCGAAAGAACCCTACCCGCTACGAAGTGCATCGCATGGAGAAATTCAATTCCCGCCGGGCAGAGTTTAGCCCGATGCTGACGGGTGACAAGTATGACCAACTCTATTTTGCCTCTTCTCGCACCAAAGACAAGGAGGCTAAGATCAGTGCGATCACCGGGCAAAACAACAATAATCTTTTCTTGGTGAAACAAGATGAGAAGGGGGCTTGGTTAGCGCCCCAAGAATTGGAAGATGAGGTGAATACTGAGTTTGACGAAGGTACACCCTCTTTCTCCGCTGACGGGAACACCATGTATTATACCTATTGTGCCCAAGATCCGGAAGGACCACGAACCGCAGAAATTTACATCTCCAGCCGGAGTAGTGCCAAATGGGGAAAAGGTACCCGAGCAACGATCGTAAAAGATTCCGTGACGGCTTTGGGACACCCTTCCATCTCACCCGACGGGAAATACCTCTATTATGTATCGGATGCGGTAGGTGGATTAGGGGGAAAAGATATTTTCCGTTCTAAGGTATTAGGCAACAACAGCTTCGGGCCTATGGAGAATCTGGGGCAAGAGATCAACACCGCCGGCGACGAGCTTTTCCCCTATTGTCGTGATTCTGTCACGCTTTACTTCGCCTCCAACGGCCATCCAGGGATGGGTGGATTGGATTTATTTAAAGCCACCCAAGACAGTACCGGCCATTGGAAAGTGGAAAATATGGGAGCTCCCATCAATTCCATGGGCGATGATTTTGGCATCACCTTCGCTGGACAGGCTGAAAAAGGTTTCTTTAGCTCCAACCGCAACGATGCTCGAGGTTATGACCACCTCTATTCGTTTGAGTTGCCTACGATTACGATTTCCATAGAGGGCATAGTCAACGATGTGGACGAATACCCGATCGAGGAGGCCACCGTGCGCATCGTTGGCAAAGATGGCTTGAACGTGAAGGTACCGGTCAAGAAGGATGGCTCCTATCGGGTAGAATTGGAGCGGGATATTCGTTATGTGATGATGGCGAGTGCCCGAGGCTACCTCAATCAGAATTATGAGCTGCACACCGGCCCGGAGGAGAAGAACGAGACCTATATCGTCGATTTCTTCCTCTCTCCCATCAGCAAACCGGTGGTCATCGAGAATATCTTCTATGATTTCGACAAAGCCACTTTGCGACCAGAATCGAAAAAGGCGTTGGATGAGATGATTAAGATGCTGAACGACAACCCTAACGTCACGATCGAGCTGGGTGCGCATACTGACCGTAAGGGTACGGATCAGTACAACGAACGGTTGGCCAGTCGCCGAGCTCAATCGGTGGTGGATTACTTGATTGCAGGAGGTATCAAGGCCGATCGCTTGGAGGCGAAAGGGTATGGCGAGAGCGTGCCCAAGACCATCAACAAGAAAATGGCCAAGCAGTATGACTTTTTGAACGAAGGGGATGTTTTGACGGAGGAGTTTATCTTGAACCTGACACCCGAGCAACAGGAGATCGCCGATCAGATCAACCGACGGACGGAGTTTAAGGTGCTACGTACGAATTATAACCTGTTTTGAGAAAGGAGTATATCAAACAATGATCACCCTTTATTTGGCACGACACGGACAAACCGAGCAAAACCTGGCGCACATCTTCCAAGGGCAAATGCCGGGCAACCTGACCGCCTTAGGCCGACAGCAAGCCGCCGAACTGGGAGAGCAACTGAAAGCAGTTACGTTTGACAGCCTGTTGAGCAGCGATTTAGCACGTGCCTACGACACGGTAGAGATTGCTTTTGGCGATCGTCACCTCCCCCATTACACAACTCCTCTGCTTCGGGAGATTGATTGGGGCAGCTGGACAGGATTGGCTATCACCCAAGAACGCAGCTTGGCGATGCGTCCGGTAGATGCCGAAAGTGATGCACAACTCTATGAGCGGGCCGCCCGCTTCATCACCTACCTCAAACAGCATTTCGAAGGACAAACGGTTTTGGCTGTTGGGCATGGCATGATCAATCGTCGTGTCATTGCCCAGATTGAAGGACTACCCTTGGAGCGCGTCAAAGAGGTACCTCTTTTTACCAATTGTGAGTATCGCCGGCTGACGTTATAAAGAAAGGGGTAAGTTGCTTTGCGCTTTTACCCCTTTGAAACATCACGGTGCAACAGCCACGCCCAAATAGGCAGCCACTCCCTCCGCACAGCGTTCGCCGTCAATGGCGGCGGAGACGATGCCTCCGGCATAACCCGCTCCCTCGCCACAAGGGAAAAGGCCGGCGACAGTGACGTGCTGGTAGCTCTCCCTGTCACGCAGGATGCGCACGGGCGAGGAGGTGCGTGTCTCGACACCGATCATCGTGGCTTCGTTGGTAAGGAAGCCTTTGGAGACCTTGCCGAAATAGCGGAAGCCCTCCCGCAAACGGGTGGTGATGAACTCCGGCATCCAGAAATGGAGCGGAGAGGCCAACAACCCGGGGGCATAGGAGGAAACGGGCAGGTCGAAGGAGTTGCGCTTCTGGATAAAGTCGGTCATGCGCTGGGCAGGTGCCGTCTGCCTACGACCCCCATTCTGCCAACAGAGCGCCTCCAAACGCTCTTGGAAAGCCATCAACGCCAAGGGAGAATCGGGCGACACTGGCGTACCATCCGGCTCGTAGAGGGTCTCTCCGCCTGTCAAGATGGTGTAATCCTCAGGGTGCAACTCGACCACCATACCGGAGTTGGCCCACCGAGAGCCACGGTTGGAAGGCGACATACCATTAACCACTACCTGATTAGGACCACTGGCGGCAGGCACAACAAAGCCTCCGGGACACATACAGAAGGAATAGACGCCTCGCTCCTGCACTTGCGTCACAAAACTATACTCCGCTGCCGGCAGGTAATCGCCTCGTCCCTCCTTACGGTGGTACTGAATCTGATCGATCAGCTGTTGCGGATGCTCTAAACGGACACCAACCGCTAATCCCTTCGCCTCGATAGGAATGCCCGAGGCGTGCAGGTAGCGATAGACATCCCGTGCGGAGTGGCCAGTCGCCAAGATCACAGGGCCCATAAAGGTCTCACCGCTGTTGGTCTCCACGCCGATCACCTTGCCCTCACGCAGGATAAAGCGATCCATACGGGTTTGGAAATGCACCTCTCCGCCACAACGCAGGATCTGCTCACGCATATTCTCAATCACACGGGGCAGCTTATCGGTACCGATATGGGGATGGGCATCGACCAAGATAGTAGGGCTTGCCCCATGCTGACAAAAGACATTCAAGATTTTATCGACGGAGCCTCGCTTCTTGCTGCGGGTGTAGAGCTTACCGTCGGAATAGGCACCGGCTCCTCCCTCGCCAAAGCTGTAGTTCGACTCGCTGTTGACGGTGTGCGCCCGGCTGATCTGCGCAATGTCTTTCTTCCGTTCGTGCACGTCCTTTCCCCGTTCGAGGATGATCGGACGTAACCCCAACTCAATCAAGCGCAAAGCGGCGAAAAGGCCACCCGGCCCTGCGCCTACCACCACGACTGATTGCGCCCCCGACACATCCCGGTATTCCACCGATTGATATTCGGGTTCGGTCGGCTGCTCGTCGATGAAGAGCCGCAATTTGAGATTGACGAAGATCGTGCGCTGACGGGCATCGATCGACCGTTTCAACATACGCACCGCCTGAATCCGATTGACGGGCACAGCGGTTTCCCGTGAGGCGACCCGCTTCAACGACTGCTCGTTGGCTGCCTCCTCCGGTACTATCCTGACTTGAATTTCTTTGATCATACGTTCTTTTAATTTATCCAAACAACCGGGCAAACGCCTCTTCCACCTTGCGCACCTGCACAATCTCGATCGCCGTCTTCGACGTGTCGAAACCCTTCAGATTGTTATGGGGGATCAAGATGGTAGAGAAACCCAATTTCTCCGCCTCCAAGATACGCTGCTCTATGCGATTCACCGGGCGGATCTCACCGGAAAGGCCCACCTCGCCCGCCATGCAGATGCCCGGCTCGATGCTGATGTCTAAGCTGGAGGAGAGGACCGCCGCCAACACCGCCAGGTCTATGGCCGGATCGTTCACCTTCAACCCGCCAGCGATGTTGAGAAACACATCCTTCTGAATCAACTTAAAGCCTGCCCGTTTCTCCAACACCGCCAAGAGCATGTTCATACGGCGCAGGTCAAAGCCTGTGGCACTGCGTTGGGGTGTGCCATACACCGCCGAACTCACCAAGGCTTGCGTCTCGATCAAGAAGGGACGGATGCCCTCGATCGCCGCCGCAATAGAAACGCCGCTCAGCCCCTCATGGTTTTGCGTCAGCAACAGCTCGGAAGGATTGCTCACCTCTCGCAAACCATTCTGTCGCATCTCGTAGATGCCCAACTCCGCCGTGCTTCCGAAACGGTTCTTGATACTACGCAGAATGCGATACATGTAATGTTGATCGCCCTCGAACTGCAGCACGGTATCCACGATGTGCTCCAACACCTTAGGGCCGGCGATACTGCCCTCCTTGTTGATATGGCCGATCAAGAGCACCGGCACCCCGCTCTCCTTGGCATATTTCAAGATCATCGCACTGCACTCACGCACCTGCGAGATGCTACCGGGAGAGGATTCTACCAACTCGGTGAAGATGGTTTGGATAGAGTCGATAATCAGCAGGTCGGGTTGGATATTGGCCGCTTGCGTAAAGATCTGCTCCAAATTGGTTTCGCAGAGGATGAAACATTGCGGGTTGTCGTGCGCCAACCGATCGGCTCTCAGTTTCAACTGCCTACTACTCTCTTCGCCAGAGACATAGAGCGTCTTCCACTCCGTCAACCCCAGCACCGTTTGCAACACCAACGTCGATTTGCCAATGCCCGGTTCTCCGCCGATCAGCACCAAGGAGCCCTTCACCAAGCCACCCCCTAACACTCGGTTCAATTCCGCGTCATGGAGATCGATGCGTGTCTCCGACTCCGTCGTGATGTCGCGCAACAATTGGGGACGGCTATGCCCTCGCTCCACCATGCCTGGCACTGGCCGTTTGACGGCCGTCTCTTTCGAGACGATCTCCTCCACGTAAGTGTTCCATTCGCCACAATTGGGGCATTTCCCCACCCATTTCGGCGAGGAAGCCCCACAATTGGAACAGATATAAACTGTTTTCGCTTTTGCCATTACACCTATAGGATCACCATTTGTACAGCTCTACCGAGCCATCCGCTTTCGACAGCTCCACTAAAGCATGTTCAAAATAGAAGTTGCCTAACTTCTGCCCTGTCTGCTCGTTATACATGGTCTTCAAGTGCGGACGGGAATCTAACGCTTGATTGGATACCGCTTCATCATCGACACAAGTGGCCTCTCCGGAAATGCGAATCCACTCCCGATCCTTTCCGACCGATACGATCTCGACATGCGGATCTTGCAAGATCTGCTGATAGACGCCTTTGCTCTGCCCTACATGGAACCAGATCTTATCTTGGAAGAAGGTTACGACACCTGTCGGACGGACACGGGGCAATCCCTGCTCTACTGTAGCCACGAAGAAGGGCATACTTCCTTTCAAGAACTCCATCGTCTTGTTCATCGCCTCCGCAGGAGCCAACTCCACCGCCTTCACGCCTAAACCAGTCGCACCAGTTGTCGCATCGGTAATCTCCACATAGGTAGTCGGTTTCGCCTCCACCGCCTGTGCGGTATTCGGCGCTTTTACCTCGTCATCACTTGTCTCAACATTCACCTTCGCCGTACAAGCAGCCAACAGTAAAGCTACACACCCGGCACTCCAAAGATACTTTTTCATACTGATAAATTTACATTGATTTATACCTCAAAAATTGGCTAATCGTTTACTCACTTATTTTCCAACAATGACAATTTTCTGCCCAATCGCACACCCTTTCTTTACCTCGGAGCTGCCCTTCTCCTTATAGAGGAAGCCACGGAACATGCCTTGGCTGTTATAGGGCATCGCAAAATTACCCTTGCGATCCACGGCGATCAAACCACCATTGCCCGCATCTGTGTTCAACTCTTTGTGAATGATGTAATCGGCAGCCTGCTCAACTGTCTCATTCAAGTATTTATAACGTGCGCAAAGGTTAAAAGCCACGGCGTGACGGATGAAATACTCACCATGACCTGTACAAGACACCGCACAGCTGGCGTTATCGGCATAGGTTCCGGCACCGATCACCGGCGAATCGCCAATGCGTCCCCATTTCTTGCGCAACATGCCGCCCGTACTCGTTCCAGCCGTCAGGTTGCCCTGCTTATCCAGCACCACACAACCGACCGTACCGTTCTTCTTGCTCTCCTCCTTGAACTGCTCTACCCATTTCATGGTTTTCGGCGTAGCGAAATAGAGGTTGTCTTCCACCATCTCCAAGCCCTGCTCACGGGCGAACTCCTCCGCACCGACACCGCTTAACATCACGTGGGGCGATTGTGTCTTCACTGCGTAGGCCGCATTGATCGGGTGTTTCACATGCTCTACACCGGCTACCGCACCGGCACTCAGATCCTTTCCCTCCATAATCGAAGCATCCAACTCAAAAGAGCCATCGGCTGCCACCGTCGCACCGATACCGGCGTTGAAGAGCGGATTTCCCTCAAAATAGTTGATCACCGCACGCACCGCCTCGTGACCCTCGCCTCCAGCTGCTAAGATCTTGTCGCCAATCAACAACGCAGAATCCAACGCATTGTAATACTGCTGAGCGATCTCCGGCTTTTCCTCTAAAGACCCCATCGCTCCGGCTCCACCATGCACTACAATCACATACTCACGCTCTTGCGCCATCGCCGCCGTGGACACCAACAAGGCCGCAGCCACCAACCATCGTTTCATTCCATTCTTTTTCATATCCATTTGTTTATTATTTGTTTGTTAATGCTCACCATATTTCAATACAACAGGTCCCATCAAGCCGCTTTTCCGCAAGGGGGCATTGGCTTTAGGGCCGGAAATCGTCCACGTCTTACGCTCCGCCTCCGGCAATCCTGCATCATACACCAAACGGTTGAACCAAGTGCTGGTTACTTCGATCGTCAGCTCATTCTTGCCTTTCCGCAAAGCCGACGAAAGATCCACCGCATAGGGTGCACACCACAAAGTACGTAACTTCTTTCCATTCAAGGAGACCGCAGCGATCATATCTACCTCACCCAAATCCAACCAGCAAGGCGTATCAGTCGCCTGCTGATTCCACGGGAAGGTAGTGGTATAGGTAACCGTCCCTGAGAAGGCTTTTCCCTCCGCCGAAGGCAACAGGTCGCACCAGGGTCGCAACTGCTTCACCTTCAGCTGGCGAGGAGTTCCCCATCCGTCGGGAAAAGCCAACGTCCATTTGCCCTCCAACACTTGCTGCTTCGTCAACGCAGGCACATCCTTCGTCTGATCCGCCTTGCCCGGCGCATTGAACACCACGAAACAGGAACCCGCCTCAGGCAAGTTCAGCTCCACCTGCGTATAATCGCCTTGTTGTGTGGCCGAAAGGAGACGGCTCTCACCGGTCACCGGATCCCACAGTTCCACGGATCCTCCCGCACGGAAGGCTAATGTCCCTTGGAAAGCTTCACCAATCGGTGTGCAAACGAAATACCAATCTGCTCCGTTTGTCCGTCGATGTGTCCACAAAGCACCTTCACCTTTCACGTCCGGCCCCATGTGCAGGGTGCGTAAAGCCTCTTCCAATGTACAGTTAGCAAGCACTTTACCCTTTCCAATCGTGCGTATTTCCGCTGGCTGATCCCCCCACAGCTGTCGCACCAGTTGTTGAAACTCCTGTTCCGCAGCCTCACCACCACTCAAGGTGGCTATGCCTTTCGGGGCATTGCCTACAACAATCGCTCCCTCCTCGACCAAAGCCAACAGCTTTTTCAGCGTAGCGGGTAACATCCGCTCCGTATCGGGCATCCAAAGCAAGCGATAGCTCAATCCCTCGGGTGTCACCAAATGGCCCTCCTGCACGGAAAGGCGATTGAGCAACACATCCGGGTTGCAATAATCATATTTATAACCTGCAGGGAAAGCCGCCTGCTGATCCGGCTTATGGTTCATCTCATCACCCAAATACCACAACACGTCAGAAACAGGCACGCCTCGCTCCAAGAGATAGCCGCAACGAGCCAAGTAACCGGTCAGCTCCGGCATGTGCTTCCACCAAGTTTGCCCCCGCAAGAACGGCGTTCCAATTAAGGAGCCGAACGAAGTGCCCGGCGGCAGGAAACCGACCTGTGGATTATGTGTATAGGTATGGAAAACGTTATGTGTTACACCTTCCACAAAGTGAAAATTGGCAATCTCTTTCAACATCGACCAATGCTCATCCCAGGTCAAGGCGAACGAGGTGAACGATTCCGCTGCCACCCGAGGCTTGCCATACAAACGGGCCGCTGAGGCGGTCGGCTTGATCGGCTTGAAATTCAATGAACCGACGTAATTGGTCATGGTCGGTTGCCAAAACTCACACATCGGCACATCGGCATACTTGAAGAACTTCATAATATCCGTAGGGAATACATCGCCCGAAGCGGTCTCGTAGGCGATGGAAAGTCCCTGCTCCTTCGCCAAGGTAGCCATCCGTCCAAAGAACTTATTGACAAACAGATCGTCGATGGTTTGCCGCCAATCGAGTAAGAAACGATCCGTCGTTTCCGGGTCATCCACCACATAGCCGAACACGGCGGGCAGCCATCGGCGCAAGGCGTAACCCGACACCCGCTGAAACTCCTGCTCCATCGCCGGTGTCCAAGTCTGCGTCTTACATTCCCAGCTATCTAACAGCATACCATTCAGCAAACCGCCCTGCAACGCCCCGGTAGCCAACTTCCCGATGTAACCCGCAAAATGGGCATTCGGCCCTGACTCCGAGAGTTTATCGCACTCCCAACCGGTGCCCTCAGGAGGAGCCGGAGAGTTCTTCATGCCCGTATTGACATGACCGATGCGCAGAATCGTCCACGTCCCCTCTTGGGGAGCTGTCCAACGCAAAGATCCGTCTGGCTGCATGGAACTGGTTATATCTTGTATTTCAGAAGCCTTCACATAAGATAATGGAGATTGCCAAATGCCATCTGCCGAGCGGTCAATGGAACGAAGCGTCCAACCCGCCTCCGACTCCCAACTATTCTTGCGAGCCGCACTGTAAAGACGGATACGGCTCAGTTTCAGGTCGTGTGCGTTTATGATTTCCAATCGATAGCGATCTGCCCCCGAGACCTCTTGGCAAGCCATTGTGAAAGGACTGCCATCCTGCCAATTGCTCTGCGGAAGATCCGTTGAGGCCACCTCCACGGGATTGCCTAAACGAGGCAATGCCAGCAAACGCACCTTCACACCCGGCTCATAGACCCAGTTGCTATTCATGCTGTTAATGGCAGGCAACTCCAACGTGCGCACCACGGTTTCCTCAGGGAAACGTACCTCCACCCAATGCGGATTCGTCGCCGTGGTGGGCGACAATTTGAGACGTGTACCCTTGGGATCCGTAAAACAAGCCAGCCAATCTTCTTCGTCATTATCCTTTACCTCGATCGGCTGCAACGGCTTGCCCGTGTCGCCCAAGGGTGTCGGGAAAGCTAAAACCGTTACATCCCGATAATCACGCCACTCTTCCGCAGTCGATTCAGGAAGGGGCAACTGCGCCGTCACGACATCTCCAGTCGCATGCACATCTGTACGGCTATACACCAAATGGCGCATGGAGTTAGCTGGAGCGATCCAAGGTCCTCCCGACATAGCCCATCCGGGACAGTTTTGCATCGTCAAGCGCAAGCCCAACCGGCGGCACTCCTCCGCGGTATGACGCACGGCATTCTCCCACAGCGGACTCAAACAGGCAATTTGTGGATCCACACCCGGCCATTGCCCACCAAACTGCCCATGAAAAAGCTGTACGCCCGAGATTCCAGCCGAAGCGATCGCCTCCAAATCAGCAGTGATCCCCGCCAAGGACACATTGCCACCAATGTAATGAAACCAGGTCTCCGGATAATAAATCTTTTCAGGTTGCCGGAAAGCAGCACGATCTTGCTCCACAAAAGGACGACTCAACGCCTCTCGATCCGGTACGGCTGCTACTTGCGCAGAAACCCAGTTTCCACCACCTACCAAGGCCGCAGCCACTGCCCAGCATATATGTAAACTATTCCTCCAGTTCATTGGATTGCCTATTTATTATATCTCGCAAAAATAAGACTTTTCTCTCTTTCTTTCCCTCATATTATCAAAATTGTTTCAAGAGGAAAGAGGGATTGATCCGCATACAGACGGAAGCGGAGAAGCCGGAGCCGCTGCTCGCTGAAATGGGCAAGCCATCCGCTCCTCGCAACTGGTCCGAAAGACGTTGAAAATAATCTACCTCCACCACGAAATAGAAGCCCTTACCTAACGAACGACCATACTCCGCTCCGAAATAGAGCAACTTAGGACGCAAGAAGGTTGCTCCCGGATCGGTCAATGAGGCAGCACTGAAATAGGGATTACCGAACAACGAGATGAAATCCTTCGCCTGCCAATAAGCTCCCTTCAAGCGGAAATCACGCACTTCTGCCGAGAGACAAGCATACACCCCATAACCGTTATCCAAAGGCCAAAGCGATCCGGCTTGCTGGTAATACCCCAACAGATCCACCTCGAAACCCATCCGTCGCAGATAGCGATAACCCGGTTGCCAACTGACGCCGACTCCCACCGCCCCATTCATCAAGGTCTGCACCGATTGTGTCGTGATCGTGTCGATCTCCCCTCCTCGATGCTGCACCAATGCCTGTACCGGCGAATAGAAATGGAACAGGGC
The DNA here is from genome assembly GCA_021531385.1 of Parabacteroides distasonis. Taxonomy (GTDB): domain Bacteria; phylum Bacteroidota; class Bacteroidia; order Bacteroidales; family Tannerellaceae; genus Parabacteroides; species Parabacteroides distasonis_C. Next base: position 129,478 of record JAFBIR010000011.1, read on the forward strand.
CGAAGGATCGTTGTACTTCACCCGCCCGGAAAGACCAACCGTGAAAGCCTCCTGATGCGTATCTTCCTTGAAAATAAAGCTTTGCCAATTCACCCAGGCATCCAAATCGAAACGCCGTGTACGGTAAAGCACCTGCAAACCCATCTCGGGATCGCAGGTCAAGTTCAACTCCGGATTATACAACGGTGCGATTAAACGGTGATTAGCTGCGCCATAGAGATTACCCAACACCACATCGACCTGCTCTGAGAGTGCCATCTGCGCCCGGAAATAGGGCAAGATATGCGTTCCCTTTTGATATTGATTCCCTTTCCATTGCGCAATGTCTTGGTAAGCCATGCTGGGATATTTGTTCGCCCCATGATACACCAAAAGATGCGCTCCTAACTCCAACTTGACACGTTCCAACGGATAGTAAACCAACTTTGGCTGCAACCAAAACCCCGGTAGCGAATAGCCTTTCACCACCTTTCCGGCGTATTCATTATCTTTGAAAAAGCTGAGATTATCCAGCTCCACCGACAGTTGCCGCACACGCTCAGCCGCCACATGAGGATCAGAGATATAGGCCCCTTCCGTCCCTTGCGCACATACCACACTCTGCCATAGGGCACCAGCCAGCCAGATCGCACCATAGCACACACCCCGCATAATCGCTCTTTTCATCGTTCCATTTCTTTGTTCATCGCCTCGCGAACTTAGCGAAAAAAGCGGGAATTACATGTTGTCATAGCGCATTTGTCCTATTTTGTTTCCTTTCGGACAAATATAGTCGCCTCAATATGTTTCACCATTACTGAAAAAGGACTACCTTCGCGGGGTTATTTTTGGGAAAAATAGATAGGTATGGATTATGCGATCATTGCCGCAGGCGAAGGATCTCGCTTAGCGCAAGAAGGGGTAAAATGGCCGAAGCCTCTGGTCAAGTTGAATGGGGTAGCATTAATTGATCGATTAATCGACGTGTTCCTTCGGAACAACGCCAGTTCCATCAACATCATAGTCAATGAGCAGATGACTGAGGTACAAGCACATTTGAAGGCTTTACGCTTACCCGTTCCCTTCCACCTATTGATTAAGTCAACGCCCAGCTCCATGCACAGTTTCTATGAGTTAAGCCGCATATGGCAGGGCGAGGAGATCTGCTTGACAACGGTGGACACCATTTTCAGGGAGGAGGAGTTCAGCGGATATATCCAGACGTTTCGCCAAGAGAAGACGTTGGATGGCTTGATGGCCGTCACCGATTACATCGATGACGAGAAGCCGCTCTATGTCCAAACCAACGAACAGTTGGACATCGTCAGCTTCCTTGATCGCTCGAACGGAGAGTGCCGCTACATCTCCGGTGGCATCTATTGCTTGCGCAAGCCGGCAATAGGCGTGTTGGAAAAGGCGATCCAAGCAGGCATGTCCCGTATGCGCAACTACCAACGTCAGTTGATCGCCGAAGGATTGCAACTGAAAGCCTATCCATTCAGCAAGATTATTGACGTGGATCACGCAGAGGACATCGTGAAGGCAGAGGCCTTCGTACAAGCATAAAACTTACGACAAAAGACGGACGAACGAACAAAATGAAGGAATTAACATTAGCTGGCATCCGGAGGGGTAACCAATTCTCTCCCAATCACGTAGGAAATGATGCCGCCATTTTCGCCTTGACGGCGGAACACCTTCGCAAACTGGGATGCAAAGTCAATGAGCACATCGAGTCTGATCTGCTCCTGGGCGACCCAACCGAGCAAGGTATATTTAATATGGTAAGAGATTGGAAATCGATCCATAAATTGCAAGCCCTGGAGGATCGCGGCTATTGCGTGGTCAATTCCGGCTATGGCATTGAGAACTGCACGCGAGAGAAGATGACTCGCCTGCTGCTCTCCAACCATATCTCTCACCCCAAAAGCTTGATTCTCCAAACCACGGAGGATCCGATTGCCCAAATGGAAGAAGCGGGCTTCTACAACTGCTGGATCAAACGGGGTGATTTCCATGCGATTCACCGAGAGGATGTGACCTATGTACGCAACCCGGAAGAGGCGCGCACGATCTTGAAAGAGTATGCGATCCGTGGCATTCCCTCTGCCGTGATCAATGAGCACTTGGTGGGTGATTTGGTGAAGTTCTACGGTGTGGCAGGCACCGACTTTTTCTATTGGTTCTATCCCTCAAACATGCACCACAGCAAGTTCGGATTAGAGGCCATCAATGGCACCGCCAAAGGGTTGCCTTTCGATGAGCAGACTTTGCAAACGCTTTGCAACGAGGCTGCCAAGGTGCTGCATGTAGAGGTATATGGTGGAGATTGTATTGTTGATGAGGAGGGTACGATCCGACTGATTGACTTCAACGACTGGCCCAGCTTCGCCCCTTGCCGGGAAGAAGCCGCTCCGCACATCGCCCGTCGCATCTACGACATCATGAGCGAACACCTTTCATAACGTTACATTTAACAACTTCACAGCATGAAAGAACAACAACAAAAGCCCAGTTTGGAATCGACCTTGAAGTCGATGGATACGGAAGAATTTATCGACATCCATTTCTATCGCCCTATTGGCTATCAGTGGGCTTTGTTTTTCAATAAGTTGGGCGTTACGCCCAACGCCATTACCGTGGCCAGCATTTTCATCGGTATTGCCGCAGGTATCTGTTTCTACCCAAAAGATCTAACCATCAACGTAATTGGTATGCTTCTACTGATCTGGGCAAACTCCTATGACAGTGCCGACGGACAATTAGCGCGCATGACCGGGCAGAAGAGCGCACTCGGACGTATTCTCGACGGTACAGCGGGCGACTTTTGGTTTATCGCCATCTACGCCGCTATCTGCCTCCGCTTGACACCTGAATGGGGCATCTGGATCTGGCTTTTAGCGGCCGTGACCGGTTGGTTCCACAGCAAACAGGCGGCGATGGCCGACTATTACCGCAACATTCACCTGCTTTTCCTCAAAGGGAAATCGGGCAGCGAGCTCTCTCACTCTCCGCAGTTGAAAGAGAACTTCAAGAAAATGAGCTGGAAGAAAGAGTTTATCTACAAGCTCTTCGAGATGTTCTACATCAACTACACACAAGGACAAGAGGCATGGACACCTCGTTTCCAAGCGATGATGCAACGCATCCGCACGAAGCACAACGGGCAAGCACCAGCGGATTTCTGCCAAGCCTTCCGCCTGCGTAGCCTTCCGTTGATGAAGTACACCAACATGCTCTCGTTTAACACCCGTGTGATTGCCCTCTTCGTGAGCCTCTTCATCGACATGCCCTGGCTCTATTTCGTGTTCGAGATGACCGTGCTCAACAGCATGTTGCTCTACATGATTCGCACCCACGAACGTATTTGCAAAGAAATGATTGAAAGTTTATGATTGACACAACCAAGATAAAGGGTCTTCTTTTCGATTACGGAGGAACGATCGACAGCAACGGGCTCCATTGGGCCGAAGTGATTTGGCAAGGCTATGAGGCTTTGCAAGTACCTGTGAGCAAGGAATGTTTCCGCAATGCATACGTCTATGGCGAGCGCACCTTGGGCAAGAACACGATCGTGCAGCCTCACCATACCTTCTTGGATATGCTGCGCCTGAAATGCGACCTGCAAATCCAATGGTTGCAGCAGGAGGGACATCTTTCCACCGAGGTAAATCCCGCTGATGAGATCGCCACATGGTGCTATGCCTATGCCCGTAAAGCCATCGACCAAGCACGTCCCATCCTAAGGCAATTGGCGGAACGCTATCCGTTGGTGTTGGTTTCCAACTTCTATGGCAATATCGAGAGCGTACTTCACGACTTTGATTTGGATGGATTGTTCGGATCGATCGTAGAGTCGGCTGTGGTTGGCGTGCGCAAACCGAATCCCGCCATCTTCCAAATGGGTGTGGATCGTTTAGGTATGCAGTCGGAAGAGGTTGTCGTGATCGGCGACTCGTATGACAAAGACATCGTGCCCGCCACCCAAATCGGCTGTCAAACCATTTGGCTGAAAAGCATCGGTTGGGCACCCTATCGAGGCGATGAGACAGCCGATGCCGTACTTGCTGATTTCCAAGAGCTGAAGGATATTTTCGGACTATAAAAACCTATACGATAACCACCAACATCTCGGCGCTGCGGTGTTGGTGGTTGAAACGTGAATGCTACATCAACTACGTCTATCACTTCACATAAGCTACCAATCCAGGAAGCGTGGGATGATCGCAGAAAACGGTTTTTTCCCCCTTCGCATGAAATGTCAACAACTTGAGGATAATCAGCATATCACCGCCTCCACCAATTACCATGATCAAGGCGATCACAAACCATCCCAAGTCATTCATCGCAATAGCGATAGTCGCAGGCAGAAAACCAACTACAATCGTGGGCATCGCCGCACCTAAAAGATATTGGTTGCGGGTCAGCGGTTCCGTGCAAGCGCAATAGGGTGTCAACATCGACCAGATCACACCAAACTGAATAGCCTTGTAACGATGCGGCGCAAACCAGCCAAACACAGCCCCGTGAATCAACTCATGCAACACCGTGAGTAGCAATACGATTGCTACCACAACCAAAGGGAAGAAGGAGGCTTCTGCCATGTCCCAACCCTCACCATCCGAAGGTGTGACCACGGTAAACAACCCCATCAGTATCAGCACAAAAGGCATTGACAGAATCAATCCTAACCAATTTGCTTTCGACACACTCACTGTCAAGTCATGCCGGACAAAGCCTTCCGCTATCCGTCGCTCATTCTCCGCATCAAAAGCCTCTTTTCGGCGCAGTTCTGCTTTAGACAATTTTCTCTGCTTCTCGTTCATCTTTTCTCCATTTACTCAAAAACAATAGGGATGTACCCTTCCAGCTCCTTCTCGCTCCCTGTTAAAAAAATATGGGCAACGCTTTACTTTTCGTTGCCCATTCTTTTCCAAAACATTGCCCATCGTTTTTCAAAACATTGCCGATGCTTTTTCAATGCGTTGCCCATCGTTTTTCAAAATCATGGGCAAGGAAAAAATTCAAACACCGTAAGGGCAAAACCACTATTTCTGCAAAGGGATCTTGTTTACCCGACGTTGATGGCGACCGCCCTCAAAGGCCGTATCCAAGAAGGCATTGACCATACTCGTTGCGGCTACATTCGCCACGAAACGCCCTGGCATAACCAACACGTTCGCATCGTTGTGCTCACGTGCCAAGCGGGCGATCTCCTCGCTCCAGCAAAGTGCAGCACGCACGCCTTGATGCTTGTTGAGTGTCATACCAATGCCGTTGCCCGTGCCACAGATCGCAATGCCTGACGACACCTCAGCCGTCTCAATTGCAGCACCCAACTGATGGGCAAAGTCAGGATAGTCGCAGCTCTCAGTAGAGTAGCAACCATAATCCTTATACGATAACCCCCGTGCGTCGAGCACAGTCTTCACAAACTCTTTCAACTCGTAACCTGCGTGGTCACAACATAATCCTATTATCGCCATGCTTTATGCTAAAAATTCCTTTACTTGTTGATATACATGCTGCGCCGTGAAACCGAGCTTCTCATCGAGCACCTTATAAGGGGCAGAGAATCCGAATGACTCCAAGCCCCAAATCTTACCGTTAGGCCCTACCAAGCCCTCCAAGGTAACAGGCAAACCGGCTGTCAAGCCAAATACCTTGCTTCCTGTCGGAATGATAGACTCCTGGTACTCCTTGGATTGCGCACGGAACAGACCTTCCGACGGAGCGGATACGATACGCAACTTGATGCCATCCGCACGCAACAGCGCCGCACCCTCTACCAATGTAGATACCTCTGAACCAGAAGCCACCAAGATCACGTCAGGATTCGCATCCTCATTGACAATGTAGGCACCCTTCTCTGCCTGATAACGATCGGTCTCAGCCGGCAAATTGTTGATATTCTGACGAGAGAAGATCAACGCTGTCGGTGTAGAAGTATTCTCCATCGCCAACTTCCAAGCCACGGTAGCCTCCTCTACATCGGCCGGGCGAAGCACGAGCATAGAGCTCTTGCCCTTATGATTCTTCAATTTCTCCAACAGGCGGACCTGAGCCTCCTGCTCTACCGGCTCATGCGTCGGTCCATCCTCACCGACACGGAACGCATCGTGTGTCCAGATGAACTTCACGGGCAACTCCATCAACGCAGCCATACGCATCGCAGGTTTCATGTAATCAGAGAAGACAAAAAAGGTACCACAAGCAGCGATCACACCCCCGTGCAAACTCATACCGATACAGATACAAGCCATTGTCAACTCTGCCACACCTGCCTGGAAGAAGGCACCGCTGAAATCGCCTTTCACGAACGCATGAGTCTTCTTCAAGAAACCATCGGTCTTGTCAGAGTTGGAAAGATCTGCCGAAGCCACCACCATGTTCTCCACCTGCTCCGCTAAAACGCCTAAAACCGTAGCTGAACCCGCACGTGTCGCTTGATTCGGCTTCTGCTGGATAGCCGCCCAATCAATTTCAGGCACCTTACCCGAGAACCACTGCTCCAACTTGGCGGCCAAGTCGGGATGCGCCTCGCTCCAAGCCTTCTTCACGGCATAACGCTCTGCAACGATTGTCTCCAACTCCGCACGACGCTTCGCATAGATCGCCTCCACCTCAGGGAAGATCGTGAAGGGATGCTCCGGATCACCACCCAAATTCTTGATGGTCTCAGAGATAGAAGCACCTGCCGCAGAGAGCGGTTGACCGTGTGTGCTCACCTTGTTCTCATAGCTACTCTGGTCGGGGCCCATAGCGCCCTTACCCATCAACGTATCACCGATGATCAATGTCGGACGGGTGCTCTCAGCCTTCGCCTCTGTCAAGGCCGCACGGATCTGCTGAACGTCGTTGCCATTGATATGCAAGACTTTCCAGCCCCATGCCTCATATTTCTTCTGTACGTCCTCCGTATCCACCTCGTCCACTTTCGTAGAAAGCTGAACGTTGTTGGCGTCATAGAACATAATCAAATTGCCCAAACCTAATGTACCAGCCACACGACCAGCACCTTGCGAGATCTCCTCCTGAATACCTCCATCAGAGATATAGGCATAGATAGTTTGGTTCATAACCTCCTTACCCAAGCGTGCCTGGAGGAACTTCGCCGCAATAGCGGCACCCACCGCATAGGTATGTCCTTGTCCCAAAGGACCTGAGGTATTCTCGATGCCTCGGCAGACATCCACCTCGGGATGTCCCGGCGTCACGCTACCCCATTGACGGAACTGCTGCAGCTCCTCCAACGTGTACTTGCCGCACAACGCCAAAACGCTGTAAAGCATCGGCGACATGTGACCCGGATCCAAGAAGAAGCGGTCGCGCCCCTCCCACTTCGGGTTCTGAGGATCATATACTAAAAATTCCGAGAACAGCACGTTGACAAAGTCCGCGCCACCCATTGCGCCACCCGGATGGCCGGATTTCGCTTTCTCCACCATAGATGCAGCCAGGATACGGATGTTATCCGCTGCTCGGTTCATCACTTGAATATCGTTCATGTTATGTAACAAAATTATTTTCTGCCGCAAAGATAGCCATTCTATTTCATTTATTAGGAATTATTCATTAGACAAAAAGAAAAAACTCACCTTTGCGCCCAATGAGCGCAACACTTTGAGGTAAAAATGAACTCCATAGTTCACACACACCAACCCCACGGTTCACGCTCAGGAACTATGGGGTTGACGAGCACGAACCGTGGGGTATTTAGATAAGAAACTTTCTAATCACTTTTTCACCTTAAACGCATAACGACCCGCTACCAACGGCATTTCTACTTGTCCATTAGAGAAGGAAGCCTGTCGAGCCAGTGCTTTGGGTAGCGATTTGCCATCCAATTGAATGGATGTGAGGTCTTTCGCCGGCAAACGAAGGGTAGCCTGCGTGTTGGCGGGCACGACGAAACGATAAATCACACCATCGGCTGTCACTTCCCAACCACTCTCGATACGTCCGTACGGCGAATCATAATGGCCTTTCGCATACTGTAACGCACCCGTTGGATCGGCCAACGGCTGGAGATAGAAGTGTTGGAAACCAGGACGTTCCTCATCCCGTGCGATACCCAGCGAACGTTGCATCAACCAGTTCGTGACAGAACCAAAGGCGTAGTGGTTGAAGGAATTCATGGAGTTGTTACCCCCAAAGCCATCCTCACGCGTCATGGAGTTTAGACGTTCCCAAATAGAGGTCGCTCCTTGGGTAACTGGATAGAGCCATGAGGGATAACCCGTACTGGTCAACAAGCGATAGGCCTCCTCCACCCGGCCATTCTCCGACAGCGCCCATGTGATCCACGGCGTACCCACAAAACCGGTCATCAAGGAATAAGACGGATAACGTTTGCCGTCATCCCCTACGCTCTCACGGGTTACCGTATTCACCAATTGCTGCGTGAATCGCTCTTTGATAGGTTCCTTCACGATGCCCAACGCCAATGGAATGGCGTAGGAGGTTTGCGTGTCGATCTTCACCCCTTTCCGCTTAGGACCATATTTACCTCCCATGAAAGAGGAATGCTCCTCACCGAAACCGGTCCCCACGGTTTCACCCGTTGACGGATCTATATAATAGGTATTGATGAAGTCGATGCGCTTCGCCCGCTGCTGCGCATAGTAAGCCGCATCCGCCGTCTCGCCCAACGCTTTAGCCATGCGCTCCATCAAGGCCAACTCATATGCCAAGTAGGAGTCGAAAATCAACGAGTTATCATTCTTCTGCACCTCAAAACCTAACCAATCGCCTAAGTCACCCGGGCTGTCATTCCCCCGGAAATGGCCCTGTACCGGATCAATGTATTTACGCAGCACCATCTCTATGTAGGCCTTCATGGCTGGGTAATGTTCCCGTATCGCCTCCAGATCGTTGTATTGCACGTAGCTTTGGTAAGGAGCGACAATGCCCACACTCTGCCACATCGGACCACCAAAACCTCCGCCCACCGGTGCGATTGCCGCAAAAGCGGAATCTGGCTCTTGGGTATCTCGCAACGCACGGAAGTGGCGACGCATGAATTGTGCACTGTTGCAAATGTAAGCGATTGTCGGGGAGAAGACGGAAAGGTCGCCACTCCATCCCATGCGCTCGTTGCGCTGCGGGCAATCGGTCGGGATGGAGAATAGGTTGGCCATGGAGGACCATTTCACATTCTCAAAGAAGCGATTCAGCAAGGGATTGGAGGTCTCGTAATTGGCCGTAATCTCTTCCACGGAACTAAGCACCACACCCTTGACATCCGAGACAGGCAAAGCCTGCGGAATGCCCGTAATCTCCACATATTGATAACCATGATAGGTTGAGCGAGGCTGATAGGTCTCCACACCTCCCTTAGCGATATAGATGTCTTGCGCCATAGCCGAACGGATATTCTCCAGCATGATCATCTCTTCGTTGCCCGCATAAGCCGATAGTTTGGGATATTTCACCTCCGCAAAGCGCATCACCACTTTTGTACCGGGTTGTAAATTTCGGAAAGTAACGCGAGGCACACCGGGCATATTCTGGCCCATATCATAGACATACACCCCTTTGCGAGGCTCTTCCAGTCGCTGGGCAATGATCACCCGATTCTCCTGCACGGGATTACCCATCTGACCAACCAACTGGAAAGCTGAATAATCATCCGTAGCCGGCCACATGCCATTGCGTCCCTGTGGAATGACATCCGACAAAGCGACCTCTTCCGCTGGTCGCCAATCGGTCGGCTCAGCGATGCGCGCATCATACACCTCCCCTTGGAAAAGGCTGCCGTAGCGCACCGGCCCCTCCGTAGAAAACTCCCAACCTTGCGGCTCCGTCACGATTGTCTCCGTAGAACCATCGCCATAGGTCAATACCAATTTCGCTAAAAGAGACTGCCGATCACCGAAATAGTTCCAGTTAGAGGGTTCAAAAGTAGCGTTTCCACTCCACCAACCCTCGTTAAGCTGCGTCATCCAGCGATTCTCGCCTTGACGCAGCAAAGGGGTCACATCATAGGTTTGGTAAAGCAACGTTTTATTGTATTGGGTCATGCCCGGATTCAAGTAATCTTCCGTCAAACGCTGACCGTTAAACGCTATATCATAGATACCCCTGGCTGTCACATAGAGACGGGCTTTTGTCGGTTTCCCTTTCGTTTGGAACTGACGACGTAGCACCACCGTACCGGTCTCTTTCGGAGTGAAGATTCGTCGCTCACCGCTCACAGCCGCATCCTCGATTGTCGCCAAAGCGTGTCGAGGACTACGATAGTTCTCCACCCTAACCTCCGTGAAACGAGCCGTCTCACCTTGCGGTACCTCGAAGCCCATATCACCCAAGACTGGAAAACAGATATAATCTCCACTGTTTCCCATCGGATTGAGTAATACATCTCCCACTTTCTCACCATCCACGGAGAGCGTTGTCCGTCCTGAGTTTGCCGCAATCTCTACCGCATGTGGCTGTTTGCGGTTTGCCTCATTGATCAACGAACGAGGCACCCCCAAGCTCTGAAAAGGTTGGTCAGCCCTATCTTTTTGGGTATAACCCACCCGATAGACATGCAACACTGCACTATCTCCATACGCTAACTCTACCTTTATATAGGATTGATCTTTCTTGTTCTGTTGTCCCAGAATGTTCTTGTTCACATCCATCAAACGAGGATCGTTCGCTCCGAAGATCAGAGCCGCTCTTTGCTCCATCTCCACCTTATAGCAGATGCGGAAAACCGATTGATAGGCACTATAAAAAGGCATAGCCGATAGGTCTCCTCCGATCCAACGTGCGCCTGCCCAAGCGGCAGCCTTATCGGAAGTCTCCATCAAGCCAGTCTCAAACCATGAGGAGGCCGTTTGCTTCTCACCCTCCTGATTCCATACCTCCACCGTCCATTGGTAACGAGTCTCCGGGCGAAGCACCGTTCCCGCATAAGGCACCGCCAATGAAGTGGAATCATCTACCCGACCGGAATTCCAGACGGTCTTTCCCTGCTCGTCCGTCAAGGTCAAGCGATAAGCCGCCTGCGCTGCACCCCTTTCCTCCGAACGCATCTGCCAGCTAAATCGAGGGCGTGCCTCATCCAACCCCATCGGGCAGGAGGTATATTCCGTTAATAGACTGACTATTTGAAAATCCGCAAAAGCACTTAGGCTCGTCACCAAGCCGACACAGGCCATGCCCACTCTCCTCAAAAATGATTTTGTATCACTCATAACTGTTACTGTTTTGTTCATCTATGTTTCATGGCTTAACCGTTTACAAAGGAAAGAAACTCTCTCGCAAAATGCAAGAAAAAAACCGTGAATTGCGCATTCGGAAATAAAAACCTACATTTGTCCTCGTATTCTGTATTGATTCAAGTCTATGATCGTATGTATCGCAGAGAAACCCAGCGTGGCCAGAGAGATAGCCAAAGTATTGGGTGCCAACACCAGTCATAAAGGATATATGGAGGGAAATGGGTACCAAGTTACCTGGACCTTCGGCCATCTATGCACCCTTAAGGAGCCGCAAGATTACACCGATAATTGGAAACGGTGGAGCCTCGGCTCACTCCCTATGATTCCACCTCGTTTCAGCATCAAGCTGATTGAAGATGCTGGTGGCGAGGAGCAATTTCATATTATCGAAGGATTGATGCGCCAAGCGGAGAAGGTGATCAACTGCGGCGATGCGGGTCAAGAGGGGGAACTGATCCAACGATGGGTCATGCAGAAAGCGGGATGCCAATGCCCCGTTTATCGCCTATGGGTATCCTCGCTGACGGAAGAGGCCATTCGGGAAGGATTCAACCAGCTCAAGGAGCAGAGCGCTTACACCAAGCTGTATGAAGCAGGGCTTTCCCGTGCTATCGGCGACTGGTTGTTAGGCATGAACGCTACCCGTCTCTATACCTTGCGCTACGGTAGCAACCGCCAAGTACTCTCCATCGGACGGGTTCAAACCCCTACTTTAGCATTGATTGTCAATAGACAAGCGGAGATCGACCATTTCAAGCCGGAACCTTTCTGGGAACTGAAGACGATCTACCGGGGCGTGACCTTCTCCTCCACGAAAGGCAAATTCGCAACCAAAGAGGAGGGCGAGGCTTTCTTAGACATCGTGCGACAGGCAGACTTCGAGGTGACAGCGATTGGCGAGAAAAAGGGCAAGGAGTTCGCTCCTCGCCTATTCGACCTGACCTCGTTACAGGTGGAGTGCAACAAAAAATTCTCCTTCTCGGCAGACGACACCTTGAAACTGATTCAATCGCTGTATGAGAAAAAGGTCACGACCTATCCACGTGTAGATACCACCTTCTTGAGCGATGACATTTACCCCAAAGTGCCACAGGCACTCAAAGGATTGGTAGATTACACGGAACTAACAGCCCCTCTCTTGCAACTCAACAAGTTGCCAAAGAGCAAACGGGTGTTCGACAACTCAAAAGTGACCGATCACCATGCAATTATCCCGACAGGTGTTCCGGCGAGGGGATTAAGCGATGCCGAGCAGAAGGTGTATGACCTGGTTGCCCGTCGCTTTATCGCCGCTTTCTATCCCGACTGCGAGATCTCCACGACGACCGTACAGGGAAAAGTGGGCAAAGTGGAGTTTAAGGTATCGGGCAAACAGATCCTAAAACCAGGTTGGCGTGTGGTCTTTGGTGCGGATCAAAAAGATCCGGATAACGACACGCCTGACGAGAACAACGGCGTGCTGCCTCATTTTGAGAAGGGGGAGAGTGGCCCGCATCAGCCGCTCTTGAAAGAGGGGAGCACACAGCCACCCAAGCCCTATACCGAGGCAACACTCCTTAGAGCCATGGAGACCGCAGGCAAGTTAGTGGATAACGATGAATTACGAGATGCCCTGAAAGAGAATGGCATAGGTCGCCCCTCTACCCGTGCAGCCATCATCGAGACACTCTTTAAGCGGCACTACATCCGTAAGGAGCGCAAGAACCTCTACCCGACTGCTACGGGCGTGGAGCTGATCGCTACGATTCACGATGAGTTGTTGAAGAGTGCAGAATTGACCGGCCTGTGGGAGAAGAAGCTACGCCAAATAGAGCGAGGCACTTACGAGGCTCGGACCTTCCTCGACGAGTTGAAACAGATGGTGCATCAAGTGGTTTACAATGTCCTATCCGATCAAAGCGGACGCACCATCACGATAGAACAACCTGCTGCCAAACCGGCCAAGAAGGAACATAAGACCCGCACCAAGCGTACGTCTGAGACAAACTCACAATCACCAGCAAAGCTAAAACGCACGAAAAAAGCAGAAGCAGCCGCCTCATCCTCTCCCAACGACACGGTGCCCCGTTGCCCGCTTTGTGGCAAAGGGACCCTGCTACGTGGCAAGAGCGCATACGGTTGCTCCGAATATAAAAGCGGCTGCACCTTCCGACTCGATTATGCCACCTACGGCAACAACCTAACCGATCAGCAGCTGATTGAGTTGGTCGGGAAATGGACAAAACAGGCCTAAAATAGGCAAAGAGCCAACCTACAGGGCAGACTATTCCGAAGTTTTTTCGTATGTTTGTGTGATTTTTGAAAAAGAGGAAATGCAATGAACATTCAACAATTAGAGTACATATTAGCTGTGGAGCAGTTTCGTCATTTCGCCAAGGCGGCTGAGCATTGCCACGTCACACAGCCTACCCTAAGCATGATGATCCAGAAACTGGAGGACGAGTTAGGCGTGAAACTCTTCGATCGAACGACACAACCGGTTAAACCCACCTCCGCTGGCAGCAAGGTGATCGAGCAAGCACGCATCGTACTCTATCAAACCTCACTGATCAAAGACATCGTGAAGGAGGAGGAGCAATCGCTGAGTGGCACCTTCCGATTGGCGGTATTACCCACAATCGCTCCTTATCTGTTGCCACGCTTTTTTGCGCAACTGACGGAACGCTATCCAGATTTAGACATCCGCATCCTGGAGATGAAAACCGCTCCCTCGCTCGCCGCCCTTCAGCGGGGTGAGATCGACGCTGCGATCATTGCCAGCCAACCGAAAGAGCCTCAACTGCAAGCGCAAACCTTGTTCTATGAGCAATTCTTCGGTTATGTGGCTAAGGGAGATCCACTGTTCAAGAAATCATTGATTCGCACAGCAGACATCAGCGACGAGCACCTTTGGCTCTTGGACGAGGGACACTGTTTCCGCGATCAATTGTTGCGTTTCTGCCAGATGGAAAAGGTGAAAGTGCGTCAAGCAGCCTACCGCTTAGGTAGTATGGAGACCTTCATGCGTATGGTAGAAAGTGGGAACGGCGTAACCTTCATTCCCCAATTGGCAACCTACCAATTAAGCCACGAGCAACAAGAGTTAGTGCGTCCCTTCGCTATTCCAAAACCAACCCGAGAGATCATGTGGGTTACGCGCACCGATTTCGTCCGTCACGCAATCGCACAAATCATCGTTGAGAGCATCCGCCAAGCGGTTCCCAAGGAGCTGCACACATTGCAAGTTGGACAGAAAATAGTCTGATACACTGCAGGAAAAACAACCAGTATATATAAACTAAAAGAGAGTCTTTTCGCAAAGACTCTCTTTAAAGGCTTTTAATAGGTATTAGTCTTTAAGGCAAAAAGATTGTTTAGGTTATCTGGCTGCAAAGTTGCAGCAATATTTAGAAACAGCCAAATAAAAAAACATATTCTACAACATATTTACACAGGTTTGTAGCCTATATTTCTCTCCGGCTCTCTGTTTTTAACATATTTATCCGAATCAGCGCAGTGTCACAGGCTCCAATAACACATCTGATGAATACGTCCCCTAAAAATTCCTTTCAGATCAGCAAAAACCACTTTGGGATTTGCCCACACCAAGAAGTCAGCCTCCTCCAAACGGCGATACGCCTCATGGGCTACGGCTAAAACAATGGCGTCATATTTACCTGACGGTCGTTCTAAAAGGTGAATACCATAAGCACGTTGTACCTCCTGCGGAGAGGCTTGCGGATCCACCACATCCACAATGGCACCAAAGTCGTTCAACTCCGCTACGATGTCGGCCACCTTTGAGTTCCGAATATCGGAGACATTCTCTTTGAAAGTCATACCCATCACCAGCACCCGAGAACCAACAATGTTCTTTCCCTGCGAGATGATCTTCTTCACGACTTTCTTGCCAATGTAACGCCCCATGGAATCATTGACAAAACGTCCGGAGTTGATCATCTTCGGGTGATATTGCAACTCCTTAGCCTTGTGCACCAGGTAGTAAGGATCGACTCCGATGCAATGCCCGCCGACCAAACCTGGCGAGAAAGGGAGGAAATTCCATTTCGTTCCTGCCGCTTGCAGCACATCGTACGTATTGATTCCCATTCGGTCGAACAGGATAGAAAGTTCGTTCATTAAAGCGATATTGACATCGCGCTGTGTATTCTCAATGATCTTAGCCGCCTCCGCAACTCGAATGGAAGGGGCTTGATGTAGCCCTGCCATAATCACAGCGCCATACACATGGGCAATCTCCGCCAACGCCTCCGCATCACAACCGGAGACAATTTTCACCGTATTCGTGAGCGTGTGTACCTTATCTCCGGGATTGATGCGCTCCGGCGAATAGCCAAGCTTGAAATCCACGCCTACTTTCAACCCGGAAATCTCCTCCAATAAAGGCAAACAATCCTCTTCCGTACAGCCAGGATAAACCGTAGATTCATACACCACGTAATCACCTCGCTTCAAACAAGCCGCCACAGTGCGTGTTGCCCCCAACAAAGGATTTAAATCCGGCTCATTGTGGCTGTCAATGGGTGTCGGCACAGCAATCACAAAGAAACGAGCCTCAGCCAAACGACCCTTATCAGCAGTAAACAGGATGTCTCCCCCGACAAAAGCCTCCGAAGGCAACTCTCCACAGGGATCCTCTCCCCTGCGCATAGCAGCTAAACGCTCCTCATTGATGTCATAGCCAACCACCGAAAACCGTTTGGCAAATTCCATTGCCAAAGGCAATCCAACATAGCCCAATCCCACTACGGCCAGCTTGGCCTCTTTCTGTATCAACGCTTCAAACATGCACTTTTCTTTCAAAACGACCACAAATCTGTGTGTACCGTAGCCTCCATCTGCCGCTCTTCCGCATCGGGCAAGACAGGGAAGAAATCAATCCCCGTCACCTGCTCCACACTGTCGATTGGCACCATCAACTGCCGGAGCGGAGTTGTCCCATAATCTCGATTCTCAAAAAGGAAACCGACGCCCTCCAACCTATTGTTCACTACCATACACAGCACTTTATAGAAATGGCGGGGCACACCAACCCGATTCTTTCCCAAGCGGCTCAACTCCTCATCAGGAATCACCGGCCCAGTAGCGATCAGCACCGCCCCATTCTCTCTCGCCCACAAACGGATCTGCTCCTCCAGCTCCTTCCAGATGCCTCGGTTCAAGCCCGGTTTTTGCGGTGTGATATTGCTGAGATAGAAGGACTCACGCATCGCCTTCTCCGACCATTTCATATCGCCTGCGGGTGCCAAATGTCCGCGGTCGAAACCGGTACGGGTATAATCCTCGTTGGTGGCGGAGGCTCCCTTTACTAACGGATCCACCACAAACTTATTTTGTCTTTCCGCTTTATCACTACGGGCCTCCTTGTCGGTCAGCACGTAAGCCACCCAATTAGCGATACGATAGTCTGCATTATAAGAGACGGTATAACCTTCGTGCTGGATCACCTGATCGGCACGTTTACGCTTGAGTTGCGGGAGCTCCGCCCCTTTCGGGAGGGGTGTGATCGAGGCTCGTTCCGCTTTCGTGCTGGAGGATGCCGTTGTCTTTTTAGAAGGCTTCGAGGTAGTAGTCACTGTTTTGGCGGTCTCCTTCGTGGAGGGTTGAGCAGGAGTTGTAGTCGCCTGTTTCTCCGGCTGCTTTGGTATCGCTTTTTGGGTAGTGTTCGATTTCGTAGATGCCTCGGCTACCGGTTTTTCCGTCACCACTTTACGAGAGGTCTCCGCCGGTTGCTGGGAGAAGCGATCATACAGATACAAACCTCCTATCCCTATCGCTAATACCGCACAGATCATCAGCAACAAGCGCCGCATCAGATCCGCCGCAAACGAAAGTTTCTTCTTCTTATTCTTAGTCGTCTTACCACTCTTTTTTGCCATACGTATTATTTCGTTCATTCGAAGTGGCAAACTTACGGAAAAATATCGATTTCAGCGAGGACGATAGAGAAAAAGCACTACCTTTGCATACAGAATATAAGTCGTGAACAGACGATGTATATGGGTAGCGCCAAGTCCCCGCCAGCATAGCATCACTTTACAGTAAACCTCTTTCACGCATTTGGGGCAGGAAAAGAAGGGGGTGTGTCGAAATGTACGATGCACCTCTTTTTTTGTTCATCACTACACAAATCGGTTCATTATCTTTAAGCAGAGATCTTTTGAAGATTTCTTTGATTTATGTGTTCCCTGCACCTAAAAACAGCAGTTGTAAGCTCATAAAACAGTCTAATCAGCCAATCCATACCCTCTTTAGCCATTTTTGCACACATCTTCTTTATATTGAAGGCAATGGCAAAGAAAGCAAAGTCCATGAGGACCTTATCCTTCCCAAAATGTCGGAA
>JAFBIR010000012.1 GCA_021531385.1 Parabacteroides distasonis
TTTGAGTGCGCATTTCTCCCGGTATGGTAGGCAAGTGCTATTGTCCAACTACCTCACGACGGATATCTACGCTTTCACGGCGGATAGTAGCTCGGTGCGCTATCATGTGGACGTGGACGGACGTAACTCGCCGGAGGGTTTTTGGACCTCTTATGAGGATGGCTTTGATGTGTGGGGCGCTTACAACCGCGAAGGATACATTGACCATATTCCTTCTTTCATGGAGACGGATGAGCGCATTTGGTTGCGGTTCGAGGGAGGTGCGGATAACTTGCAGGGTTACGCATGGATCGACAAGCAAAGCGGCGAGGTACACTCGTTTAAACAATTCGCTTTTGATCCCTCTTTCTGTTGGCAGCCAGCGGAGCTCTATCCGCAAGCGGATGGCACGGTGGTGATTCCCATCCCGGCGCACTTGTTGTTCGAGCGAGAGGCAACAGGGTTGATCAGCCGCTTCCCCGGCCTCAACGAGGAGAGTAACCCGGTGCTGTTTATCGGGAAGTTGAAGTGATGTCTTACAAATTTTAAATACTTATTTTGTCATGAAGAACGTATTATTAACGGTTGCGGGAATAGCCCTGATGGGTTGTACGCAAATGAATCAACAAGAGACATTAGCTTTAGTGGATGTGACGCAAGACTATCCGGAGAAAGAGATCGCCTTGGAGTCCGTGGCCGACCTGCGCTTGGTGCGGTTTGAGGCCCCGAGTGAGGAATACCTGTTCGATGGTGTGCCGGTGGTGGTCAGCGAGTCGCTGATTGTTTTCCATAGTTTCCAGCGGGGCGACTTTTGGGTGTTCGATGGGGCGGGCAAGCCTATCTCCGCATTCAACCACAAGGGGAACGGTCCGGAAGATTACCTCAATCTTTTTGGTGTGGTGTATGACGAGGCGGCGAAGGAGCTGTTCTTGGCGGAGAAGAACAAGGTGAAGGTCTTTGATACGCAGGGACGGTTCAAACGGTTGCTTCGGCTTCCGGAGAATGCCTGGATCGACCAGCTGATCAACTATGATGCAGAGACGCTGCTGCTTTTTGACAACCAGCAACGCCTGCATGGCATCTATCCGGCTATGCCTCCGGTGGAGGGCGAGGCGTATGAGAGCTCCTTCGTGCGCATCAGCAAGCAGGATGGCACACTGAAAGGCTACCTGCCTGCTCCGGCCGATTTCGAGGTTCCCTTGATGGGCAAGGTGCAGATGCCGAACGGTCAGGAGATGCCAGTGCTCGGCACGACGAGCCGCATCGTGGCGCATCGGGAGGGTGTTTTGTTGAACAATCCGGAGAGCGACACGCTCTGCTTGGCGAAGGGGGATGCGTTGCGTCCCGTATGGGTGACGACTCCTCCGATCCGTACGCAGGGTGAGCCGAAGAGTTACCTGAACGGTTATGTGGAGGCGGGCGGTTATCGCTTCTTCGAGGTGATCTCGCTGGCGAAGGTGCAGCGTCCGCCATTGCCGACGACCTATTTGGCGCAGGAGATCAAGAGCGGCGACGTGATTTGCCCTGTGCTTCAATGGGGAGACTATACGGGCAAGGAGCTCCATCTTTCCCCGATGACGATTTTCCGCTCCCGCAATGCTCGCTTGGGACATCAGGTCTTGCCGCTCGACGAATTGCAAGAGGCATTGGAGACAGGCAAGCTGAAAGGAAACTTGAAAACCCTGGTGGAGCAGATGGGCGAGGAGGAAAACGATCTTCTTTTGCTGATGCACTTCAAATGAGTAGAGAATAACTAACTCATCAACGAGATGATTCGTTTTTTGCTTCAGCGGCCTATTGCGGTATTGATGGCGTTCACCGCTTTTTTCATCATGGGGTTGGCCACCTATTTCACGCTGCCTGTCTCGCTCTTGCCCGACATCGCTATCCCGGAGATCACCGTGCAGGTGACGGGGGCGAACCGTTCGGCTCGGGAGTTGGAGAACACGGTGGTGAAGACCATCCGGCAGCAGCTGATGCAGGTGGCGGGCTTGCGTGACATCCATAGCGAGACGCGTGATGGGGCAGCGATCGTTCGGCTGAGTTTCGACTATGGCACGGACACGGACTTGGCCTTTATCGAGGTGAATGAAAAGATTGACGCGGCCATGAATTACCTGCCGAGGGAGTTGGATCGCCCTCGTGTGGTGAAGGCCAGCGCAACGGATATTCCCGTTTTTTGCTTGAACTTGACCTTGAAGCGGGGAGAGAGCGAGGCGGCCTTCTTGGATCTCTGCCAGCTGGCGGAGCAGGTCATCAAGCGACGGATCGAGCAGTTGCCGGAGGTGGCGATGGTGGACGTGACCGGTTTGGTGGGGCGGCAGGTGCGCATCCTGCCCGATGAGCGGAAGATGGAGATGCTGGGGCTGAGCGTTGCCGATCTGGAGAGTGCCTTGGTGGCCAACAACGTGGATCCGGGTAGTATGGTGGTACGAGATGGCTATTACGAATATCACATCCGCTTCTCCTCCCTGCTGCGCACGCCGGAGGATGTGGAGGCGATCTACCTGCGACAGGGCAATCGACTCTTGCAGCTCAAGGACCTGGCGAAGGTGGAGGTGGTGCCTGAACGGGAGACGGGGCTCTCCCTGGCGAAGGGAAAGCGGGCGGTGACGTTGGCCATCATCAAGCAGGCGGACGAGAACATGGAGCGGATGGAGGAGGCACTGGGGGAGGTGGTCGCCTATTTCCGACAGATCAATCCCGACATTGATTTCACGATCACCCGTGACCAGACGGAGCTGTTGAACTATACGATCTCGAACTTGAAGCAAAACCTCTCGCTGGGCTTCCTGTTCATCTGTGTGGTGGCGTTGCTTTTCCTGGGTGACGTGAAGAGCCCGGTGGTGATCGGGCTGAGCATGGTGGTCAGCCTCGTGACCAGTTTCCTCTTCTTCTACCTGTTTCACCTGTCGCTCAACATCATCTCGCTCTCCGGCCTGATCTTGGCGTTGGGTATGATGATCGACAGCGCGATCATCGTGACGGAGAATATCGCCCAATACCGGGCGAGGGGGATGGGCATCGCTGAGGCGTGCGACCGAGGTACGTCGGAGGTGATCACCCCTATGCTGAGCTCCACCTTCACCACGATCGCCGTCTTCGTGCCGTTGGTCTTCCTGAGTGGGATCGCCGGGGCGATCTTCTACGACCAAGCCT
The DNA here is from genome assembly GCA_021531385.1 of Parabacteroides distasonis. GTDB lineage: Bacteria > Bacteroidota > Bacteroidia > Bacteroidales > Tannerellaceae > Parabacteroides > Parabacteroides distasonis_C. The sequence goes on from JAFBIR010000012.1 coordinate 3,139, forward strand.
TTGCCGTGACGGTGGGGCTTTTGACCTCCTACCTGACCGGTATCCTGCTGCTTCCCGTGCTTTACCAATGGATTTACAGTTTGCCCGACCTTCGTTGGCAGGCGTTGTCCAACCGTTTCCATAACCCCATTCAAGCGCATACGTTGGATCGGTTCTACGATGCCGGAGTGGATTGGGTCTTTGCCCATCCGAAGGGTTGCCTCTGTGGTGTGGCGGCGGCCCTGCTGGTGTTGTGGCTATGTGGCCACTCGCTCAACCTGATGAGTGCGATCGGTATTGTGGTGACTTGTGGTATCATCATCAACGACTCCATCTTGAAGATTGATGTGATCAACACCTTGCGACAGGGAGGCACTCCCATGATGGAAGCGATCCATGAGGCGGGTCGGCGTCGGCTACGCCCCATCATCATGACCTCGCTCACCACGATTTTCGGCATGGTGCCACTGCTTTTCTCGTTTGATATGGGGAGTGAGTTGCAGAAGCCGTTAGCTATTGCCATGATCTCGGCGATGTTGATCGGTACGTTGGTCAGTCTGTTTATTATCCCGTTAGTCTATAAGTATGGCTCCTAAATCTTCCATTTCTGCATTCACCCTGATTGTCGCGTTCTTTTGCGTGGCATTGGTCGGTTTGGCGCTCGTGCCTTTGTTGCCGGTCAAGCTCTCTCCCTCACGCACCCTGCCGAAGCTGTCGGTCTCCTATCAAATGCCGGGCAATTCCTCCCGTGTGATCGAGATGGAGGTTACCTCTCGGTTGGAGGCGATGTTCGCACGGGTGAAGGGAATCAAGGAGATTACCTCCACCTCTGGCAACGGTTGGGGGCGCATCACCTTGGAGTTGGACAAGCATACGCCGGTAGATGCCTCCCGTTTTGAGGTCTCTACGATCATCCGACAAACGTGGCCGGAGTTGCCCGCCTCGTTGAGCTATCCACTCTTGCAAATGAGTCGGCCGGACGACAAGGAGGAGCGACCTTTCATGAGCTATACGCTCAATGCCGCTGCTGCGCCTCTCTTGATCCAACGCTTTGCGGAGGAGCAGATCAAGCCTCGCTTGAGTCGTTTGGCGGGTATTTATCGGATCGACGTGACCGGGGCAACCCCTATGGAGTGGCAGCTAATCTACGACAGTCAGCAATTGACAGAGTTAGGCATCACTTTGACGGCCATCGAGGAGGCGATCAGTCGGCATTACCGGGAGGAGTTCTTGGGGCTGGCTCATCAACAAGATGCGACCGGGGAGAAGCGGTGGATCCGGTTGGCTTTGAGGAATGACCGACAAACGGCAGGTTTTGATGCGGAGGCGATCCTGCTGCGCGGCAAGGAGGGGCAGCTGATCCACCTGAGCCAGTTGGTGCAGGTGAAGCATCAGGAGGAGGCACCCCAGTCCTACTACCGCATCAACGGGCTCAACTCGATCTACCTTTCCCTGCAAGCGGAGGAGACCGCCAATCAGTTGCGCCTCGCCAAGCAGGTGAAGGAGGAGATGGCGCAGATCCGTGCGCTCCTCCCATCCGGCTACGAAATGCATGGGAGCTATGATGCGACGGAATACATTGAAGAGGAATTGCATAAGATCTATGTCCGTACCGGTTTGACGTTGCTCATCTTGTTGCTCTTTGTTTGGTTGATTACCCGTGAGAAGCGTTATTTGGCCTTGATTGTCGTAAGCCTTGCCGTGAACCTTTGTGTGGCGGTCATCTTCTACTACCTGTTAGGATTGGAGATGCAGCTCTACTCGTTGGCAGGTATCACGATCTCGCTCAGTTTGGTGATCGACAATACCATCGTGATGACCGACCACATCCGCCGACATCAGAACAAGGAGGCTTTCCTTTCGATCCTTGCCGCTACCTTGACGACGATGGGTGCCTTGGTGATTGTCTTTTTCCTCGATGAGGAGATTCGCTTGAATCTGCAAGACTTTGCCGCCGTGGTGATCATCAACTTGGCGGTCTCGTTGCTGACCGCGCTCTTCTTGGTGCCAGCGTTGATCGAGAAGATGGGGTTGGCCTGCTCATCGGCTACGCCTTCCTTGCGAGGTAAGCATGGACAGGCTTGGCAGCTGTGTGGGGCATTGGCTTTTCAGCGCTATTACCAAGGGCAGATTCGCTTCTTAGGGCGTTGGAAGAAGACGGCTTGCCTGTTGTTGCTTTTGGTTTTCGGTCTGCCTGTGTTCCTGTTGCCGGAAAAGATCGAGCTGGCCCCGAAAGATCCGAAGCAGACGTTGACAGCAAGGGATTCGCTATGGATCAACACCTATAATCAGTGGGTGGCGACCGATACGTGGAAAGAGACCGTAAAACCGATCTTGGACAGGAGTCTGGGCGGCACGTTGCGCCTTTTCGTGGAGAAGGTATATGCGGGCAGCTATTTCACCCGCAACGAGGAGACCGTCTTGCAGATCTCCGCCTCCATGCCCAATGGGACGACCTTGGAACAGATGAATCACCTCATCAGCCGGATGGAGGCTTTTCTCAGTGGGTTCAAGGAGATCCGCCAATTCCAGACACACATCTACAACGCTCGGCAAGCCGGTATTCAGGTCTATTTCACCCGGGAGAGCGCACGCAATGGTTTCCCCTACACGTTGAAGAGTCGGGTGATCTCGAAAGCCTTGGAGTTGGGCGGTGGCAGTTGGAATGTCAGCGGCTTGGCGGATCAGGGATTCAGCAATGATGTGCGGGAGAGTGCGGGCTCCTACCGAATAGATATGTATGGCTACAACTACGACGAACTGTATGGTTGGGCAGAGCGGCTGCGGGAGCGGTTGCTGACCTACCGACGCATCAAGGAGGTTACGATCAGCTCCCAGTATTCCTGGTGGAAAGAGGACTATCAGGAGTTTTATTTCCAGCTTCATAAAGCACGGTTGGCACAGGTAGGGCTTTCTGCCGACCAGCTGTTTGATGCCTTGCATCCGGTATTTGGTAAAGATCTGCCTGCCGGGGAGCTCTTGGCAGAAAATGGCACGGAACCTGTTCGTCTGACGGCTCGTCAATCGAGGGAATATGATCGTTGGAGCTTAAGCCATATCCCGCTCTCGATCGGGGAGGCGCACTATAAGCTCTCCGAGTTGGCGCAGGTGGAGAAGGGGCAGACACCGCAAGAGATTGCCAAGGTGAACCAGCAATATCGCCTATGCTTGCAATATGAATATGTGGGGGCAACTTCGCAAGGAAACAAGATCCAAGAGCGGGAGATCAAAGTATTCAATCGACTGATGCCGATGGGCTATACCGCCCAGGCGGAGCGCAGCTATTGGAGCTGGACTGAGAGCGACAATAGCCAGTATCTGCTGTTGGGACTGATCATTGTCATCATTTTCTTCACGACAAGCATCCTGTTCAACTCCTTGAAACAGCCGTTGGCGGTCATCTTCGTGATCCCTATTTCCTACATCGGGGTCTTCTTGACCTTCTACCTTTTCCGGTTGAACTTCGATCAAGGCGGTTTTGCCTCCTTCGTGTTGCTCTGTGGCATCACGGTGAATGCCAGTATCTATATCTTGAATGAATACAACCAGTTGCGTCGGCGTTTCCCCATGCTTACTCCATTACGTGCCTACTTGAAGGCTTGGAATGCCAAGATCACACCCATCTTGCTGACCATACTCTCCACTATCCTGGGCTTCGTTCCCTTCCTGTTGGGGACAGAAAAGGAGGCCTTTTGGTTCCCGCTTGCTGCGGGCACGATTGGTGGTCTGATCCTGTCGTTGCTCGGTATTTTCGTCTATTTCCCCCTCTTTGCCTTGCGGGGTACGGGGGAGGACTCATTTATCCCTCGCTCACTTCAAACTCACTGATCGTGCCTGTCTCGGAGGAGAAGTTCACGCCGATGCGGAAGAGCTTGCGGGAATCGGTGGCATAGGGGCGGGCATAGCCCTTCTCTTCGATCTGCCGCAAGGCCTCCTGAGCGGAGCCGTCCAGCTTGAACTCGAAGATATAGACGTAGTCGGGCACCTCGACGATGCAATCCACACGACCTTGGCTCTGCTCCTTCTCGATATAGACAGTGAAGCAACTGAGCATCCGAAGCAACAGGAAGAAAGTATATTGGAAATAACGTTCCCGCTCCCGCTCGGAATCCTTACGGCGCATGGAATAGGGGATGTCGGCCAAGAAAGCGGTCAAGGCCTCGCCGAACTCCTGGATCTTGCCCTGCTGCAGCTGACGGATCGACCGGAGCATCCAGTTGGAGAGGCTATGCGTGCGAGTATCGAGATAACTCGAAGCGATCAGCGTGACGAATCCTCGCTGCACCTCCTTGTTGGGGAAATCCAATAGGTAGCTTCCGGTGAGAGGATCAGCCTCCTTGATGGTCAGGTAGCCACTTTGGAAGATCATCGGCAGGGGTTGCTCCACGTCTGCTTTGTAGTCAATGAACTCCTCGGGGAAATGGTAGTCTTGGATCAGCTCATTGATGTTCTGCTTGAAATGATTTAGCAGGCGCACCAAGTAGGTGGGTGTGCCGGAGGCGAACCAATAGTCTTGGATGGCCATACTATCGAAGCAATTCAAGAGGCTGAAGGGATTGTAGATGTCGGTCAATCTCGTACTGAAATGGTAGCCATCGTACTGCCGTTTCAACAATTGCTTCATCTCCTCCTCATCCAGATTTTGGCTTTCGGCCAATTCTTTGATGGGGTCTGCGAAAACGGTGTATAGCTCCTCCTCTGTGATGCCGCAAAGCGCCTCGTAGCGCTTATCCATACTAATGTCCTTGGGCTGGTTGAACCCGCTGAAGACACTGATCTGCGAGAACTTGGTAACACCCGTCAGGAGCACAAAGCGCAGGTGCTCGTCCGCTCCTTTGAAAACGGAATAGAAACCCTTCAGGATTTCACGGTGCATATCCTCAAAACGGATTCGATTCCCATCTACGGTGGCGTAAAACTCACTGTCTAACACGTCGAGGATAGGTTTGTCATACTCGTCGATCAGCACAACAGCTCGCCGGCCGGTCTTTCGATGTGCGGCAGCTAAAACGGCAGCGAAGCGTTCTCCTAAGAAGGAGCTTTGCGGCTCTATACCATATTGCCTTTCCCAGTCGAAGATATACCCTTCGATTTTGGATTTCAATGCACCCGCCTCCAAGAAGTTTGCTCCATTAAAATCAATATGGAACACGGGATATTCCAACCAATCCTGCTCCAACCGCTCGATGGCCAAGCCTTTAAACAGCTCCTTATGACCTAAGAAATAGTGCTTCAAGGTGGATACCAAGAGGCTCTTGCCAAACCGCCGGGGGCGGCTGAGGAAATAGACTTGTCCCTCAGTTGCCAACCGATAGACCAAGTCGGTCTTATCCACATAGACAAATCCTTCTTCCCGGATTCGGTCGAAACTCTGCATGCCAATGGGGTATTTCATATCGCTCACCTGTTTAGGAATTTCCAACGGCGAAGATACGAACTATTTCGGAGGTATCTACCGCTTTTCCCTCATATTTCTCCCAAAGATTGCCCAGTAAAACTTGGCGATGTCGGCACCAAAACTTAGTAGATCCCCGACATAAACTTGTCGAATTGCCGAGGAAAACTCAAATCCAAGGCTTGGATTGTACAGTTCAAGCTTTGGTTTGTATAATCCAAGCTTTGGATTACAAAATCCAAACCATGAATTGAAGTTTAGGTGGGCAGTTCTCATTGTTTCTGTCCGTGTATCAGAAATTTTCTGTGCCTACTTTATGAAGTTTTATTGCCCATCTTCTGGTTGGAATCTGCCGATACGTTGGCGACTTCACTGAGGTGAAAACCGATTTGTCCAGTTGTTTTTTGAGGGAATCCCTGGCATTTCATTGAAAAGCAGGGAAATGAAAAAGGAGATATGGCATTCTCTTCGGCGCATTTGTCCACCTTGCAGATGTGTAGGATTCGAATATCTCTTATATCTTTGTGCCCATCTAAAAATGGTATGCCATGAGAGTATTTTTCTATACATTCCTTTTCGGGTCGCTGCTAAGCGGCTTGATGGCTTGCGGGGGAGCGAGCGAAGATCGTCAAGAAACCGTGGAGACCGTCCTTTCGGACGAGGAGGTCGCAGTGACGGTCATCCCTTTGGCGGAAGTGGATTTTCAGCATGAATTGATAAGTAATGGAAAGTTGGCGGCAAAGCGTAGGGTGGACTTGCGCTTTGAGTCGTCAGAATTGATTGCGCATATCTATGTGAAGAATGGCGACCGGGTACGGAAGGGAATGAAATTAGCCGAACAAGATGCTTTTAAGTTGAAGAATCAGGTAGATCAGGCGTTGGATGCTCTGGAGAAGGCGAAGTTAGAGATGCAGGATGTACTGATCGGTCAGGGCTATATGTTGGCGGATTCGGCCAAGGTGCCGGCGGCTACCCGGAAGTTGGCTCGGTTGAAGAGTGGCTATGACCAGGCGTTGGCTGCCTATGAGCTGGCTGTACGCTCGTTGGAAATGAGTATGTTGGTGGCTCCGTTCGACGGAGTGATTGCTAATTTGTTCACCCATCAAGGCAATCCTTCCTCGACAACGGAGGCTTTTTGTACGGTGATCGATCCGCAGAGTTTGGAGGCTGATTTCACGGTGTTAGAGAATGAGTTACCTCTGATTCATGTGGGGGATCAGGTCGAGGTGAGTCCTTTTGCGACTCCTGATTTGGTGACGCAGGGACGTATCGCCGAGATCAATCCGCTGGTGGATGAATCGGGCATGGTGCGTGTAAAGGCATCGGTCACCGCGGATAAGCGGCTCTTTGAGGGCATGAACGTGCGGGTCAGTGTGCAGCGGTCGTTAGGCAAACAGTTAGTGGTGCCGAAGTCGGCCGTGGTGCTGCGTTCAGGCAAGCAGGTGGTTTTTACGTTGGTGAATGGCAAAGCCTATTGGAACTACGTGCGCACAGGTTTGGAGAATGCGGATAGCTATACGATTGTGGAGGGTTTGAAGGCCGGCGATCAGGTCATTACGACAGGCAACATCAACTTGGCGCATGAGGCTCCGGTGACAGTAGTTGATTAGTGCCTGGCGTGTATGTGGGAGGAATACGGTATGCAGAATGATAATCATGTAAGAAATCAGTTAGGTAAGCTCATTGGCATCTTGTTGGGATGCTTGGTGATGCACATCGCTGTGGCACAAAATGCGATCGTGCTTTCGTTGGACAGGACCATCTTATTGGCATCAGACAGTTCTTTGGCGGCTTTCCGGGCCAGAAATGTCTATTTGTCGGGTTATTGGGAGTTTCGCAACTACCAAGCGGAGCGATTGCCCAGCTTGACCTTGAATCTGACGCCTGCGCAGTATTATCGCGACATCACGAAGCGTTACAACTCAGCGTTGGATATTGACGAGTATCGCAAGCAGCAGTCATTCTATGCCGGAGGTAAACTACAAATGAAACAGAATTTCGATCCGTTAGGTGGTAGCTTCTATTTGGATACCGACTTGGAGTATATGCGCTATTTCGGGGCAAGCACCTACAACCAGTTAACCACCGTGCCGGTTCGGGTGGGCTATACGCAGGAGCTGGTTGGCTATAATCCTTTTCGTTGGGCAAAGAAGATCGAGCCACTGAAATATGAGAAGGTCAAGAAGGAGCTGCTGTATAACTTGGAGGAGATTAGCGAGCAGGCGACCACCTATTTCTTCTCTTTGGCGATGGCACAGATGGAGTATGACATGGCCAAGGAGCAGTTGGCTACGGCCGACACCCTCTATCGTACGGGGGAGGAGCGCTTGAAGATCGCCTCGATCAGCAAGGCCGATCTGCTGACGTTGCGTCTGGATGCAGTGAATGCCCGTAATACATTAGAGAATGCGGAGATTGACCTGAAACGGGCGATGTTCAGCTTGGCCTCCTATTTGAACTTGGATAAAGATGTGAAGATTTCACTTCGTCTGCCCTCTCATCCCTCTAAGTTGGATGTGCAGGTGGATGAGGCGTTGGCCTTGGCACGGGATAATAACCCGGAGTTTCTGAGCATGAAGCAGTCGGTGTTGGAGGCGGAGCAGTCGGTGGATAAGGCGCACAAGGAGACGCTGTTCAATGCGTCGTTAAATGCCAGTGTAGGTTTCAACCAAGTGGCCTCTAAGTTCAAGGATGTATATAGGCACCCGTTGCAGCAAGATCTGGTCTCAATCTCCGTAGCGATTCCGTTGGTGGATTGGGGTGTACGGAAAGGTAAGTACAACATTGCCAAGAGCAACTTGAAGGTGGCGGAGACCAGTGCCCAGCAGCAGGCGCTAACCTTGGAGGAGGATGTGACCATGACGATTAGCGATTTCAACGTGCAGCAACGGTTGATCACCAGCGCAGAGGAGGCACTTGATATCGCACTCATGGCCTATGAGGAGACCAAGCAACGCTTCATGATCGGCAAGGCGGATATCAACAGCTTGACACTCTCACTGAACCGCCAGCAGGAGGCACGCCGCAATTACATCCGGGCGTTGCAGAACTATTGGCTGAGTTACTACAAGATCCGTAAACTGACACTGCACGACTTCAGCACGGGTATCTCCTTGGAGCAAGAGATGGACTTTAAGTATGGTTTCTAAAGAGAAGTTGGGAACGTATGATCCCAGGATTAGCCTTGGGCTGCCACCAACTCTTCCAGCTCCATTTGTCGCTCTGTCCACTCATCCATAGCCTCAGAGAGGGCTTGCTTGCGGGCCGCATAATCGGTATAGAGCGAGGTGTCGGCGGCACCCTCCGGTGTGGCTAAGCGAGTCTCGATGTCGGCGATCTCTTTTTCCAAAGTGGCAATACGTGCTTCGGCATCGCTGACGGCTTTTTCTGCTTTCTTGATCGCCTTGCTTTGCTCCTTGCGTGCCTCGTAAGAGAGCTTGTTTTGGGAAACGGGTGCCTCCGCTACTACGGGTGAGGCGGTGGCTGGTTTGGTGCTACGTTCTAATTCCGATAGACTTTCCATCTTCTTGCGTTCCAAGAAATCATAGATACCACCTAAGTGCTCAACGACCCGTTGGTTGCCGAACTCATACACCTTATCCACCAAACCATCGAGGAACTCGCGGTCGTGCGAAACCAGGATCACGGTGCCGTCGAAGGCCTTGATCGCATCCTTCAAGACATCTTTCGAGCGCATATCAAGGTGGTTGGTCGGCTCATCGAGGATCAGCAGATTGACCGGCTCTAACAGGAGGCGAATCATCGCTAAGCGGGTACGCTCACCGCCGGAGAGCACCTTCACCTTCTTGTCAGAGGCTTCGCCGCCGAACATGAAGGCACCGAGGAGATCCCGGATCTTCAATCGCATATCACCTTGGGCCACATAGTCGATCGTCTCGAATACGGTCAGGTTCTCATTGAGCAGTTGCGCTTGGTTCTGGGCGAAGTAGCCAATTTTGACATTATGCCCCAATTGCAATTTACCGGTGTAGTCGTTGATCTCACCCATGATACATTTCACCAGGGTAGATTTACCTTCACCATTCTTGCCGACGAAAGCCACCTTATCACCCCGATGGATAGTGAAGGTCACATGGTCGAAGATCAGGTGATCACCGTAACGCTTCGCTACCTCTTCACAAATCACAGGGTAGGAGCCGGAGCGGGGAGCAGGAGGAAACTTCAGGTTGAGCATGGCGGTATCGACCTCGTCCACCTCGATGCGCTCCACCTTTTCCAGCTGCTTGATGCGTGATTGCACCTGTACGGCCTTGGTCGCCTTGTAGCGGAAGCGTTCGATGAAGGCTTCGGTGTCCGCTAATTTCTTTTGTTGATTCTCGTAGGCACGAAGCTGTTGCTCACGCCGCTCTTGGCGCAGCTGTACATATTCATTGTATTTGACTTTGTAGTCGTAGATCTTACCCAACTCGATCTCGATCGTGCGGAAGGTGGTATTATTGATGAAAGCCCGGTCGTGTGAGACAAGGATAACGGCGTTCGCACGGGTAGCGATGAAATTCTCTAACCATTGGATGGATTCGATGTCGAGGTGGTTGGTGGGCTCATCGAGCAGCAGCACATCCGGCTGTTGCAGCAACAATTTCGCCAACTCGATACGCATACGCCAGCCGCCACTGAACTCCGCCGTGGGGCGATCGAAGTCGCTACGTTGGAAGCCCAATCCGATCAAGGTGCGTTCCAACTCGGCTTGGTAGTTGTTGCCACCCATCATCTGGAAATGCTCGGTGAGGTAGGTCATGCGGTCGATCAACTTTTGATAGCTCTCCGACTCATAGTCGGTGCGCTCTGCCAATTGGTTGTTGAGCCGTTCGATTTCTGCGGTCATCTCATGGATATGGGCAAAAGCTAACTCTGCCTCTTCCCGTACGGTGTGATGATCCACAAGTTGCATTTGCTGGGGCAAGTAGCCGATGGTTACCTCCTTAGGGATGCTGATGCTACCGCTTGTGGGTGATTGCTGTCCGGCAAAGATCTTCAACATCGTCGATTTGCCGGCACCATTCTTGCCGACCAATGCGATGCGGTCTTTCTTGTTTACTACAAATGAAATGTCATCAAACAGGGTAAACCCTCCAAACTCGACAGTCAATCCTTCTACTGAAATCATACGCTACTTTTTGCTTTTAACCGGCCGCAAAGGTACAATAAAAAAAAGGAGAAATCCTCTCGACCTCTCCCTTTCCAACAATCTAACTCAATTTAAAAATAACTTGCCCCTTTTTGTAGTGCGACAAAGGTACGGCTATTTTTTAGAAAACAAATAAATTGAGATGAAATATTTAAGGAAATGGTGTTGTTTCTTCGCTAAATAGGAAAAATTGAAGAATAATATTACCTTCGCAGCACAATTTAGCACTAAAATTAGATCAGATGAAGATGAATCGAATCAAGCGGATGATCCTTGCCGGAGCCTTATCAGGGCTCTGTGCGGGAGGAATGATGGCGCAGACACCGAATGTGCCCACTTCGTTGCCTTATTGGCAGGATGTGCAGGTGGTAGCCGTCAACAAGGAGCAACCCCGTAGCTCCTTCATGACCTATGCCGATCGGGCGACGGCACGCACGAATCGCTACGAACGGAGTCCCTATTACCAGTTGCTGAATGGCACCTGGCGTTTCCGTTTTGTGGAGGCCTACAAGGAGTTGCCTGCCGATTGCACGGCAGCGGATGCGGATCTGTCGGATTGGGGCGAGATTCAGGTACCGGGCAACTGGGAGATGCAGGGGCACGGTGTAGCGATCTATACGAATCATGGCTATGAGTTCCAACCTCGCAATCCGAAGCCCCCGCAGCTGCCGGAAGCGAATCCCGTAGGTGTCTATCGGCGGGAGATCGAGGTGCCGGCTGATTGGGAGGGAAGAGACATCTATCTCCACATCGCCGGAGCGAAGAGCGGACTCTATGTCTATCTGAACGGTCAAGAGGTGGGTTATAGCGAGGATTCCAAGAACCCGGCGGAGTTCTTGCTCAATCGCTATCTGAAGCCGGGTAAGAATGTATTAACCTTGAAGATCTTCCGTTGGAGCACGGGCTCTTACTTAGAGTGTCAAGACTTTTGGCGCATCAGTGGCATCGAGCGGGATGTCTTTCTGTGGGCGCAACCCAAGGCGGGCATCCAAGACTTCCGGGTTGTCTCGACCTTGGATGACAGCTATCAAAACGGTCAGTTCCGCTTGGCGATCGACCTGAAGAATCATACGGCGGAGAGCCGGAATTTACGTGTAGGGTATGAACTGTTAGATGCTGCGGGACAATGTGTGGCTTCGGAGGAGAAAGCGGTATGGGTGAGCCCCACCGCTCCGCAGACAGCCTCCTTCGAGGCTGACCTGCCCGATGTGGCGAAATGGAGTGCTGAGCATCCGAACCTGTATCAGCTGTTGATGCGTGTGGAAGAGGGGGAGAAGACCTTGGAGATCGTACCCTTCCGGGTGGGTTTCCGTCGGTTGGAGATCAAACCGATTGACCAGATCGCAGGGAACGGCAAACCCTACACCGTGCTGTTGTTCAACGGACAGCCGGTCAAGTTCAAAGGCGTGAACATCCATGAGCATAACCCGGAGACGGGTCACTACGTCACCGAGGAGCTGATGCGCAAAGACTTCGAGCTGATGAAACGCAATAACCTCAACGCGGTGCGCCTCTGCCACTATCCGCAGGATCGGAAGTTCTATGAGCTCTGCGACGAGTATGGCCTCTATGTCTATGACGAGGCGAACATCGAGTCGCACGGTATGTATTACAACCTGAGCCGTGGGGGTACGTTAGGCAACAACCCGGAATGGCTCTTGCCGCACATGGATCGTACGATCAATATGTATGAGCGCAACAAGAATCATCCTTCGGTCACCTTCTGGTCGCTCGGCAACGAGGCCGGCAATGGCTATAACTTCTATCAGACCTACCTTTATATAAAGAACAGGGAGAAGAACGGCATGAATCGCCCCGTCAACTACGAGCGGGCCTTGTGGGAGTGGAACACCGATATGTACGTGCCCCAATACCCCAGTGCGGAGTGGTTGGAAGAGATCGGCCGGAAAGGCAGCGACCGCCCCATCGCTCCCTCGGAGTATGCCCATGCGATGGGTAACTCCACGGGTAACCTCTGGGATCAGTGGCAAGCCATCTATAAATATCCCAACCTGCAGGGTGGATTCATCTGGGATTGGGTGGATCAAGGACTCTTGCAGACCGACAAGAAGAATGGCCGTCCCTTCTATGCCTATGGCGGAGACTTTGGCGTGAACGCGCCGAGCGACGGTAACTTCCTGTGCAACGGATTGGTAGGCCCCGACCGTACACCGCATCCCGGCATGGCGGAGGTGAAATATGCGCACCAGAATGTGGGCTTTGAGGCGGTGGAGTTGGCGAAGGGCGATTTCCGCGTCACCAACCGTTTCTACTTCACCAACCTGAAGGACTATACGCTGCATTACATGGTGACGGCTAACGACCGGGTGATCCGCAGCGGCAAGACCATCTTGACCGTGGAGCCGCAGCAGAGCCAGACCTATACGGTGAATGTGGAGGGCTTGAAGCCGCAGGCAGACACGGAATACTTCGTGAACTTCCGGGTGACTAATAATGTGGCTTCAGCCTTGGTGCCTGCGGGCTATGAGGTGGCCGCTGATCAGTTCCGCCTGCCGATCGAGACACCGAAGGCAGCTATCTCCACGAAGGGGCCGAAGCTAACCGCTACATCGGAGGGCGACAACCTGACGGTCAGCTCCTCGAAAGTGCGGTTTGTCTTCCACCGTCCGAGCGGCTTGGTGACCTCTTACCGGGTGAATGGCGTGGAATACTTCCATGAGGGCTTTGGCTTGCAGCCCAACTTCTGGCGGGCGCCCAACGACAATGACTATGGCAACGGCATGCCTAAGCGACTGCAGGTGTGGAAGCAGAGCAGCCGGGCCTTCAACGTGACCGATGCCTCTGTGGCGATGGAGGGCGAGGATGCCCTGCTGCGTGTCAGCTACCTACTGCCGGCGGGCAACCTCTATTTGGTCAGCTATCGGATCCATCCGAGTGGGGTGGTCAAGGTCGATGCCCGTTTCACCTCTACGGAGATGAGCGCTGCCGAGACCGAGATCTCCGAGGCGACACGTACCGCCACCTTCACGCCGGGACGCGATGCCGCTCGCAAGGAGGCCTCCAAGCTCAACGTGCCCCGCATCGGTGTCCGTTTCCGCCTGCCGCAGGCGATGGATCGACTCACCTACTTCGGTCGAGGCCCGGAGGAGAACTATTGGGATCGGAAGGCGGGAACGGCTGTTGGTCGTTATCAATCCACGGCCGAGCAGCAATACTTCCCCTATGTCCGTCCGCAAGAGAATGGCCATCACACCGATACCCGTTGGTTGACGCTCAGCGATGCCAAGGGCAGAGGCTTGCGCATCGTGGCGGATAGCTTGATCGAGTTCAACGCCCTGCGCAACGCCATCGAGGATTTTGACGCAGAGGAGCAACGGGAGCTGCCACGCCAATGGGGCAACCTGACCCCTGAGCAGGTGGCGAACCACAACGAGGCCGAGGCGGTGAACGTGCTGCGTCGGCAGCACCACATCAGCGACATTACCGCCCGCGACTTTGTGGAGGTCTGTGTCGATCTGAAGCAGCAGGGTGTAGCCGGTTATGACAGCTGGGGCGCGCGTCCGGAGCCTGCCTATACGCTGCCGGCCAACCGCGATTACCAGTGGGGCTTCACCTTGATTCCCTTGAGATAGCCTAAGAGCACTTAGAAGTAAGAAGGTGCATCCAAGCCGTTATAGGCGGAAGATGCACCTGCAAAGACACGAGCACATGTTGATACAGCATCTACCTATAGCTCCAGAGGAGCGACAGAACATAGCCGGGGGTGGAGCCGGTCGAGGCGTAACCCCCGGTAAACATCCCCCCCATCGAATAGAACCGCGGAGCGGTGGCAAGAACCATCACAGGATAGTATGCGCTGGCTGGTCAATGCCCGCAATGACACGCTGCTTTTAAGGCTGTGTGGGTTTATCGGTTAGAAGCGAAACTGTATTGTCAAATTCTTCCAGGATGCTTTGGTGATTATAAAAAGACAACTTTTACTTGTTCTCCTTTCTTCGCATATTCTTGCTCAATCTCTTTTTTCCACTCTTGCTTGTGTCGAATGGCTTTTTTGAGGGAGGCTAATACCTCTTCTCTGGTCTTTGTCTTTCCCATAGTCATCTCCTTTCTTGTGTTTATATGCCGCAAAGCTACGTATTCCCTGACGATTAGCCAAATGGTGGCTTGCGGATTATTCCATGAGTTGCTGCCATAGTTCTTCAATGGTATAGACTGGTATAGTGGAGAGCAAAAAATCTTTCTTATTGCGAGTGACCATGCAATCTGCTGATTCATTGTGGGTACTTTGTATCTATTAGCGCATCAATTCCTTTCTCGTCAGCTGGGACAGGAGCGCCTCCGTGGGCTGATAACGTCTTGATATAAGACATTGCAGCCTCCCAATCGGTGGGTTTAGCTGAGGATTCGGGTGGGTTTTGATATTTGTGCTGACTAAACAGCAGCGACAGCCTTTGTTCCACTACACGGGTCATACTGATATCATGCAATTTGGCATAGTTCATTGCACTTTCATAATATCTTTGATCAATTGTAACTGTATGTGTCATGATTCCTCCTCTTTATGCCGCAAAGCTACGCATTCCCTGACGATTAGCCAAACAACGACTTTTAATATTTGGGGATTATGGAGAAAGATGTAATTTTGCGGCCTATGCGAAAGAAAAGTAGAGAAATGAGTAGGGAGTGGGCCTTAGAGGTGATGCGCAAGGCCCCGTATATCACAGTGAGTTTTACCCGTCCGGATGGAACGGCGTATGGGGTGCCTCTGTCGTTGGCCTGTACGGATGAGGAGACGTGGTATTTTCATAGTGCCATGGAGGGGGATAAGTTAGAGGCGATCGCGGCACATCCGGAGGTGTGCTTGTCCGCTGTGACACGCTGTACACCGACGGTGGGGCCGCTGGATCATTCGTTTACGTTGCAATTTAAATCGGCGATCGCTTTTGGCGTGGCTGAACAGGTGACGGACGAGGCGGAGAAGATCAAAGGGATGCGGGCAATCTGTGAGCGTTTCCTTCCCGATCACATGGATGCTTTTGAGGCAAGTATGGCCCGCAGCCTATCGCGTACGGCGGTTGTCCGCATCAAGCTTACCGCTCCGCCCTCTGGCAAGCGTAAGCAATATGATTCCAAAGGCGAGGAGATGAAATGGCAACGGATGGAATGAGGCCCCGTTTGGGAGCCTCATTCCAATTGCTTCTCAGCGGACCCACATAAGGGTCGCTCATTTATTTAAACAATTGCGGCGCGAAGAGCAACAGGTATTGACGCCAGTTGGCCCAGATATGTCCGCGAGTAGATTCGTGGTAGATATACTTGAAGTCAATGGCCTCCATTTGTTTACGGAAGTCTTGATTGGCCTCATAAAGGAAATCGGTGTTGCCGATCGCTAACCAGAAGAGCTTGTAGCCTGCTTGTTGCAATCCTTTCAGTTTGCCCTCTAAATCCCGATAAGCGGGGAGTGTTTGATCGACAGTGGTCATGTTTAATCCGGCGGAGAAAAGACCGATATAGTCGAAGTAGCCGGGATAGTTGATGGAGGTATAGAGGGTGTGGAAACCGCCCATGGAAAGACCGGCGATCGCTCGATGTGCCTTGTCAGGAATGGTGCGGAACTTGGTGTCGATAAACTGTACGATCTCCGGGAAGGCCAACTCATAATCGCCATTCTTATATCCCGGCAGCTGATTGGTCATCACGGGCTTGTAGGCATGGTTCTCTGCGGTCTCACCCGGGGCTGCTTGCTTGCCGGAGTTGCCGTTAGGCATCACCACAATCATCGGCTCGATTTTCCCTTCAGCAATCAGGTTGTCCATGATGCGAGCCACATTGCCCAGCTCTACCCAAGCGGTCTCGTCGCCACCACTGCCATGAAGCAGATAGAAAACCGGATAGGATTTGTTCTCTTTGCCATAGAAAGGTGGCAGATAGACCGATAATCGGCGATCGGCTTGCAGACGGTTGGAGTGATACCACGTGGTCAGCATATCGCCATGAGGCACATCATGCACCTGATAATAGTTGGCGTAACCACCCTCCACGAAGAAGACGCTGAACAGGTTGCCTACGTCTCGTTTGGTGAAGGGATTCACCGGGTCGAGATCCACCACGCCGTCGATGCTGAAGCGATAGGTGTACATCTCCGAAGGTAGCACCGGAGATGTGTACTCCCAAACGCCCTCCTTGTTCTTTTTCATCTCGCCTTTTCCGCCATTGGCCTCCCAGTCGCCCACTACGAGCACCTGCTTGGCCTTGTCGGCTTGCAGACGGAAAGTGACGCTGTGGTCTGGATTGATCTCCGGGGAATGGATGTTTCCTTTGCGGAAACCTACGTTTTGTTGTGCGTTTGCGATCCCTGCCCAGAGGAAGCAGAGGATCAAGAAGAAAAGATTTCTCATTGTTGATACATTTATAAATGAAACATTGATCTGAATAGTCGTTGTTAAGCACTCACGAATTGGTTGAGCAGCATCACGCCACAGATACCCACGATGGAGACGATGATCTCCATGAGCGACCAGGAGCGGAGCGTATCTTTCAAGCTGATATTGAAATATTCCTTGAACATCCAGAAGCCGGAGTCGTTCACGTGAGAGAACATCAACGAGCCGGCACCAATGGCCAAGACCATCAGGTTGGGGTCAACGCCAGTCTCACTCACCAGAGGGATCAACACACTGGCAGCGGTCAGTGCAGCCACCGTAGCCGATCCGATTAACCCGCGGATAATAGCCGCCATCATCCAGCCTAATACCAATGGATGGATAGGTAGCTGGCGAAGCAATTCCGCCAATTGCAAACTGACACCGCTTTGCTCCATCACCTGTTTGAAGACACCCGATCCGGCAATGATCAGCAGGATGCCGGCGATCTCTTTCACCGCCTCCGCATAAATACCCATCACCTCCTTCATTGTGCGACCTTGGCGGATACCTAAGGTATAGGTGGCGATCAAGATGGCCATCAGCATGACGACGGTCGGTGAGCCGATGAAGGCTAATCGGTTACGCCATTCCGCCGAAAGTGAATCACTCACATACTCCGGCAGCGTGAAGAGAATCAGCAGGAAGACCGGTAATGTGGCGCTAAGGAAGCTGTTCCAGGTGTTAGGAGTCTTCCTTCCCGCTTGTGGGGTCTGTTCAGCCGAGAAGAGTGTGATAGGTCCACTCTGTATCTGCTTGAGGGTTTGGCTGAAGATAGGCCCTGCGATGATGATAGCCGGGATGGCGATGAGCAGGCCATAGATGAGCGTCAACCCCATATTGGCACCGAATTGAGCCACCAACGCCACGGGAGAGGGGTGGGGCGGTAAGAAGCCGTGTGCCACACTGAGCGAGGCCAACATGGGTAAGCCGATATAGACGGGCGGGAATTTATATTGGAACGCTACGGAGAAGATAATCGGCACCAACAGTACGAAACCAATGTTGTAGAAAAGGGGGATACCCACGGCAAAGCCGGTCAACATCAAGCCCCATTGGATGTGTTTGATGCCAAAAGCACCGACCATCACGGAGGCGATCCGGCCGGCCGCTCCGCTCTCTGCGACTAACTTTCCTAACATCGCTCCGAAGATGATGATCAAGGTCAAGCTCTCCATGATGTTGCCCACACCGCGGTTGATCGTGGCCGGCACTTCGGCAATGGGAATGCCTAACGCAATACCTGCGATGAGCGAGATAATGATGAAAGAGATGAAAGCATCCATCTTGAGATAGGAGATCAAAAGGATCAGTCCGATAATACTGGCAATAATGACGACGAATGACATGTTATAATTGGTATTAGAAAACACATTGTATCCGCGAATATAGGCAAAGATCGCATATCTTTTGCCAGTATCACTCCCTCTTTTCCGAAAAAAGAAGTATATTTGCGTCGCTAAAAAAGCGAACAAGCTAATTTCTATATAAAATCAATCAGAAATGACAAAAAGTGCATTACAAATCGCAAGAGCAGCCTACCAACCGAAGGTACCCGCTGCGCTGAAAGGCGCTGTGAAAGCCGTTGATGGCGAGTACACACAATCAGTAGCCGATCAGGAAGAGATCAAGAAATTGTTCCCGAACACCTATGGTATGCCGGTGATTACTTTCGAGAAGAGCAACGAAAGCAAGGCACAGCCCGCTATGAATGTGGGTGTAATCCTGTCTGGTGGTCAGGCTCCCGGTGGACACAATGTGATTGCCGGTTTGTTCGACGGTATCAAGGCACACAATGCCGATTCTCGTTTGTATGGTTTCATCTTGGGCCCTGGTGGCTTAATCGACCATAAATATATGGAGTTGACAGCAGACATCATCGACGAGTATCGTAACACCGGTGGTTTCGATATGATTGGTTCTGGTCGTACGAAGTTGGAGACTAAGGAGCAGTTCGATAAAGGTCTGGAGATTTTGAAGGAGTTAAATATCAAGGCATTGGTGATCATTGGTGGTGATGACTCTAACACGAACGCTTGTGTGTTGGCTGAGTATTACAAGGCTATTGGCGCAGGTGTACAGGTAATTGGTTGCCCGAAGACCATTGATGGTGACTTGAAGAACGAGCAGATCGAGACCTCTTTCGGTTTTGATACGGCTTGTAAGGTTTACTCAGAGGTAATCGGTAACATCCAGCGCGATTGTAACTCTGCACAGAAATACTGGCACTTCATCAAGTTAATGGGTCGTTCCGCTTCTCACATCGCTTTGGAGTGCGCTTTGCAGACACAACCGAACATCTGCATCGTTTCTGAGGAGGTTGAGGCAAAGAATATGTCTTTGGATGACATCGTCACTTATATCGCAGACATCGTGGCTAAGCGTGCCGCTGAGGGTCATAACTTCGGTACGGTTTTGATCCCCGAAGGTTTGATCGAGTTCGTTCCGGCCATGAAGCGTTTGATCGCTGAGTTGAACGACTTCTTGGCTAAGCATGACGCAGAGTTCAAGATGATCAAGAAGAGCGAGCAGCGTGCTTACATCATCAGCAAGTTGACGAAGGAGAACTCTGAGTTGTATGCTTCTCTTCCCGAGGGCGTAGCTCGTCAGTTGTCTTTGGATCGTGACCCGCACGGAAACGTTCAGGTATCGTTGATCGAGACAGAGAAGTTGCTTTCTGAGATGGTAGGTAAGAAGTTGGCTGAGTGGAAGGCTGCTGGCAAGTACACAGGTAAGTTTGCCGCACAGCACCATTTCTTCGGTTATGAGGGCCGTTGCGCCGCTCCGTCTAACTACGATGCGGATTATTGCTACTCATTGGGTTACACCGCTTCTTGCTTGATCGCTGCGGGTAAGACTGGTTATATGTCTTCTGTTCGCAACACGACAGCTCCGGCTGATCAGTGGATCGCAGGTGGTATCCCTGTTACAATGATGATGAACATGGAGCGTCGTCATGGCGAGATGAAGCCGGTTATCCAGAAGGCTTTGGTGAAGTTGGATGGTGCGCCTTTCAAGGCATTCGCTGCACACCGCGAGGAGTGGGCGTTGACGACCAGCTATGTTTATCCGGGTCCGATCCAGTACTTCGGTCCGACGGAGGTTTGTGACCAGCCGACGAAGACTTTGCAGCTTGAGCAGGCTAAATAAGTAGATAATCAATAACACCTTTATCGGGGATTACCTATGGATGCTTGAGGCATCTGGGTAGTCCCCGATTCTTTTATATAAAGGTATTAGATTCGGCAAGGAACAAAAAAAGCGATGCGGTCAACCCACATCGCTTTCCTATATATTAATGTATAAGCTTATTTCAACAGCTCTGTACGCATTGCCTCGATTTGGCTACGAGACTCTCTCGCTGTAGCAACCGAAACAACCATGTCTTTCAGCGGAGCGATGATCTCGCCGGTCTGCTTCAAATCAGGATAATACTTAGCCAAATCCTTGGTGATATCCAACATGATGTCTAAACGCTTCTCCATGTTCTCGCTCAAGCCGGCAGAAACAGCGTCACCCTTTACGACCAATCCCGGATTCGCATAGATGGTAGCGTACTCAACAGCCATACCGCTTAACAACTCCAATTCGATGTCAGCCTTGTCGTTCTCCATCATGGCATCGATCAACTTGTTCTCTTGCTCATCCAAGAAAGCGTTCAACTGCTCTTGTGTAGCGTTAGCGGGAGCCTCCTCCTTCATGATCTCGATGGCAAACGGTATGTCTAAGTCTTGCGCTAATTTAGCCAAAGTCTTCTCTACATCAGCCGTCGGCTTCTTCATCGCTTTCAAGATGTTCAAATCAGCAAAGTAGATACCGCATGCACGAGCCTTCTGTGTCTTCGTGTTCAACTCTGCCAATTTAGCGATAGGCAACATGAAATCTGTGTTAGCTACAGAGATGCTAACTTCACCAGTAGAAAGTTTATAGGGAAGGTCAGAAGAGGGCATGTCTTTCAAGAAGCGTGTAACCTCGTCTTTCAACTCAGCCGTGAGCAAACTCTTTGACACCTCACCAGCGATGACGGCCTCTTCCTCCACATTTTGTGCGGCATCCTGTGACTTATTGCCACCGCAAGATACCATTCCGAATGAAATTGCTGCTAAAGTAAGCAGGCTTACAAAACTCTTTTTCATTTCAAGTTATTATTTGATGTTATTAAATTCTGGTTTAGTTCCCTTTGTTGATATACTTACCGGGAAACTGTGCGAAGATAGATATAATTACTAAAATAGCAAAGAATCCTAACACGAATAAATTAAAACTAAAAGAAGAAACCTTGTATCCGGCCCATTTCTTTGTTTGGCTGTAGAAGGGAGCACGTCCCCAATTGCTATCCGGCGTGAAGTAGATCTGCCCGATTCGGGGATAGATACGATGATTGGCTCTCCTGACGAAGTGGCTCTCTCCGCTGTTTAGCACCAGTTCCTCCAGGGCTAAGTTATGATGTTCCCTTTTCAGCTCATTTAACCATTCAGATCCATGCAGGGCAATCAAATCTCGGTTACGCTTGTCTAAAAGGGCGGTGAAATTGTCTTCTCGCTCTTTCAAAGCGGTATCTAACTGATCGGTGAATTGTTTATAATCCTTTCCGGTATAGGGTTGGATTCTGGCTGCTTGTGCCAACACGGCTAATTCATTGCGTATGATCTGCTCATTATCAGCTTGTTGCTCTGGGAAGAGTTCCAAGCTGTTGATCAGGTCTCTCACCTCTTTCAGGTGGATGTTGCGATAATACTGCGCCAAGAATTTCTCCCGTTCCACTGGGAAGAACGCTTCGTTGTAGCTATTGTGGGCGAATTGCTCCGTCACTAAGGCTTCGAATGCCCATCGAGAGGGGATCACTTCGCCTACCAAGGGCACGACATTCCGGTTAGCGGCGGCTCGGCTGAGGTCGTCGAATTTCACCACTACGCCGCAGAGCAGGATTTGTGGGATGAGGAGGATTGGGATTGCGATGTAAATGGCCACGACAGAGTTCAACGTCTGTGAAAGTACTAATCCTGTCAAGTTTGCTAAGAAAGCCGTGATCCAGAGTGTCAGCCACCAAGTGCCGAACAGCTCACTCCCTATGCCCATCAAGGTGTTGCCCACCAAGATAAAGAGTAGGGTCTGTATGGCTGAGATGCACATAAGGTAGAAAATCTTCGACGTGAGGTAACTTCCCCGACTCAGTTGCAAGAAGCGTTCTCGCTTCAAGAGCGTTCGGTCTTTGATCAACTCTTCGGCACTGATACTTAATCCGATAAAGGTGGCTACGATGATCGCCATAAAGATATAGGACACAAGGTTCTTGTTTTGCAGCAGGCTATATCCCTCATCGGGCACATAGCGGGTCAGCATGGCGACAATCAAGGCCAAGAGCGGTGCCTCCAGCAATGCGATGCAGAGGTATTGCTTGTTGCTGAGTTTGGTTTGCACGTTTCGCTCCAAGAAGATCCAGCATTGTTTCCACAAAGATGGCTTCTTTTGCTGGTTAGGAGGTAATGGCAATGACTCCGGCTGCTTAAACTCGGGGCGTCGCTTCAAGTAGAGCTCGTGCCACTCTTGGGGCGTGAACTTGCGGATGTTGGTTTGGTTGCCACTATCGTCAATTTGCTTGGAGTCGATGATGTTAAGCACTAATTCCGTATTGATGCTGCCACAAGCATTGCAGACGCTGATGTCTTGATCCGTATAGTTGGCTATCTGCTTGAAATAGGTGATCGCCTCAATGGGATTGCCGTCGTAGATGGGGTAACCTCCTGTGTCGAGCAGCCAAAGCCGATCGAACAGTTTGTAGATCTCTGACGAGGGTTGGTGGATATTCACGACCACTAATTTTCCTTTGTGTGTCTGCTCTTTCAGTAGCATGATCACCTTCTCCGAGTCGGACGAGGAGAGTCCGGAGGTGGGCTCATCCAAATAGAGGATAGCCGGTTCACGGATTAACTCCAAGGCAATGTTCAACCGTTTACGCTGTCCGCCACTGATGGTCTTGCGGAGCGGAGAACCTACCGCTAAATGGCTGATTTTTTGTAAATCCAATTCTTCCAATACCTGCTCTACCCGTTGCTTGATCTCTTCATCGGTAAGATTAGCAAAACAGAGTCGGGCGGTGTACCACAGATTCTGGAAGACGGTCAGCTCCTCGATCAGCAGATCGTCTTGCGGTACGAAGCCGATCAATTGTTTGCTTTCCTCCTCTTGGATGGGATGCCCGTTGATGCAAATGGTTCCCTGCTGGGGGATTAGGTTGCCATTCAAGAGGCTGAGCAGGGTGGACTTACCCACTCCACTACCACCCATGATGGCCACTAATTGCCCTGACTCTAAGTTGAAGGAGAAGTTGTGCATGCCATTCTCGCTGTTCTTGAAGCGGAAGTTAATATCTCTACCTGTCAAGTAGATACATGCTTTATGCTCGTTCCTATTGAAGGTGTCGATCACGTCGCTGTAATAGATCGGTTGGATGCGGGGACTCTTGATCACGCCACTCCGTTGCCAACTATAAAAGATCCCGGCTGTCAACGGGAGGTTGTTCATGTAGATCTGACTGTTGCCCTGATAGGCGAATACGATACGGTCATATTGCGGGAATTGCAAGACACGGATCACGCCTTCCAATCCTTTGCAGTAGAGGTGATTCGGCTGGTCGATCTCCTGATTGTCAATCACCATCAAATGATCGGCGTTGCGTCCGGTCACGAAGGCATAGAGTTGATCGAATTGCTGTGCGCTGATGGCGAAGATGTCTGCAATGGCATGGAAGATGGAGAGGTTCTGCTCTAATCCCTCATTGCTGCCGTGGGCAAATTCCATGAAACGGAGCAACAGAAGTAGTTGCTCCTCTGCGATGAGCTTGGGTTTGAGTTGTCGGCATACATTCAATATAACCATCTGTTTATCAATTTCAAAATCCGGATCATTGTAGATGGTTTGTATCTCATCGAAAAGACCCATGTATTCTTGGTTAGAGTGGATGCTGAAATGACTGGTTAGATAAGAGATCAATGCAGCCCTTGCTTTCTCACGTTGGATTTTTGCCAATGAGGCAAAAATAGCGAACAGATTGATCAATCCGTTTAGTATCGTTTCGTTCATGGTCGTTTTTCCTTTGCACGTTTGACTGCAAAGATAGGAGTTTTGTCCTATTCCCTCATGCTCAGAATTTAAAAAACTGATGCAATTAAGCAAAAAGAAGGATTAGTAGCTGTGTAGAAATGACTCGGATAAACATGGAGAGTGGATAGACCGTCGCATAGGCTACAGATGGCTCATCTCCTTCAACCGTGGTGTTCGCATAGTTGAGCGCCATAGGATTGGCCATGCTGCCACAAAGCATACCGACATTGTGTGCATAATCCAGTTTGATGAAATGAGAGGTGACGAAACCTATGATCAAGACGGGCACGATCGTCAGTAAGAAGCCCAAGCCAATCCAAAGTACGCCTTCTGCTCGGAAGACAGTCTCGAAGAAATGGGCTCCGGAGTCCAATCCTAATCCAGCCAAGTAAATGACAATACCAAATTGACGCATCATCAAGTTGGCGCTGGAGGTGGTATAGGTAGTCAAATGAAAGCGGGGGCCGAATGCGCCCATAAGGATGCCTACGATGATGGGGCCACCGGCTATGCCTAATTTAATAGGTGTAGTCATTCCGGGGAGGGAAAAGGGGATAGAACCTAACAATACACCCAGGGTCAAACCTACGAAAATAGCCAGTAGGTTGGGATTGTCTAACCGCTTCATCTCGTTACCCAAGATTAAGCCGACATTGTTGACCGCATTGTTTTCACCTACGATGGTCAGTCGGTCTCCTATCTGCAACCGAAGATCTGGTGAGGCAAGCAGGTCGATACCGGCACGGTTCACACGGGTAATATTGATGCCGTAAAGGTTACGTAGGCGTAATGACCCTAATTTTACGCCATTTACTCGGTTACGTGTGATCACGATGCGTCGGGAGATCAGTTGGCTGTCGATGGCGTTCCAGTCAATATCCGGTTTATTCCAATCTTTTTGCTCCTGCTGGCCGAATAGTACCTCGATGCTCTCCACGTCACCCTTCTCAGAGATAATGAGCAGATGGTCTTTTTCCCGTAAGATGGTGTCGGAGGTAGGGATGGTGACCTTCCCGTTGTGCCACAATCGGGAAATGACGAAATGCTTGTCGGTTAGTCGCATCACCTCTTGGATGCTACGACCATAGATAGAGGGGTTGAGCACTTGAAACTCCGCTACGTTCGTACCCTTGTCTAGCTCTTTTTGAGTCTGTCTATTTTGGGGAGCAAAGCAGTGGCGCAAAAGGATGATGGCAAGAATCACACCTACTACACCTAACGGATAGGTGACAGCGGTGCCTAATGCCATCTGGGTGAAGGTGTCATAGTCATCGGGATGCACTTGCAACAGTGCTTGTTGAGCGGCTCCTAATGCAGGTGTATTGGTGACGGCACCGCATAGCAGTCCACTTAGGACAGGAATGGATAGACCTGTGGCCCAATGAAGTAGCAGGGTGCAGCCTATGCCTAAAGCCACTACGGCTAACCCCATCATATTTAAGGCAACACCGCCTTTTTTTAACGAGCCGAAGAAGCCTGGGCCTACTTGGAGTCCAAGCGTATATACAAAAACGATCAGACCGAAGTTCTCTGCAAACAGCAGCATATCCTTGTTGATGGTGATGCCTAAATGGCCAGCGATAATGCCGGTGAAGAAAACAAACGTGATGCCTAATGATATGCCACATATCTTTAATCTACCCAGATACACACCTATAGCTGAGATCAAGCTGAGCACCATGACTGCCTGTGTGAGCGACGGCTCACGAAACACATTCGCTAACCATTCCATATACGGATAACCTTATCGTTTTTTGTTATTGCGGCGCGAAAATACAAAAACAGTGCGTTATCTGGTGCGTGAAAGGGCTTTTTTCCGAACGGAGCAGTAGTTTTCGACTGTTTATCGCCGAAGAAATCATGGCGAAAGGATATGGCAAAAAGCGAAGCGGAAAAGCTAATTGTCAATAATTTTATTTACCTTTGCGCACAAACATCATTTAAATATATATGGAGTCTCTGAATCTGATTAAGAATGACCCTTGGCTGGCCCCCTATGAGGCCGCTATACAAGGACGGTATGATTATGCAGTTGCGAAAGAAAAAAGCTTGACTAACAATGGGAAGATCTCCTTGGCGGATATGGCTTCTGGCTATCTCTATTTTGGCTTGCACAAGACAGAAAAAGGCTGGGTCTTTCGTGAGTGGGCACCTAATGCAACGGCGATCTATCTGATTGGCACCTTCAATGATTGGCAGAAAAATGCGAAATATAAGCTGAAAAAGAAGGCGAATGGAGTATGGGAGGGCTCTTTCCCCGAGGATCGTTTGCACCATGGTGATTTATTCAAACTGCTGGTAGAGTGGGATGGAGGCGCCGGAGAGCGTATTCCCGCATGGATTCGCAGAGTGGTGCAGGACGAGGAGACGAAGATTTTCAGTGCGCAAGTATGGGAGCCGGAGGAGCCGTATAAATTTAAGGTGAAGAAATTCAAACCCAATACCAGTCCGTTGTTGATCTATGAGTGCCATATCGGTATGGGCTCTAATGAGGAGAAGGTGGGCACCTACAACGAGTTCCGCGAGAACGTGTTGCCTCGTGTGGCGAAGGATGGTTACAATGCGATCCAGATTATGGCTATCCAGGAGCATCCCTATTATGGCTCCTTTGGCTATCATGTAAGTAGCTTCTTTGCGGCCTCTTCCCGTTTCGGTACGCCTGAAGAGTTGAAACAGCTGATTGATGAGGCGCACAAGTTGGGTATAGCCGTGATCATGGACATCGTGCATAGTCATGCCGTGAAGAATGAGCTGGAGGGCTTGGGTCGTTT
The DNA here is from genome assembly GCA_021531385.1 of Parabacteroides distasonis. Lineage (GTDB taxonomy): Bacteria > Bacteroidota > Bacteroidia > Bacteroidales > Tannerellaceae > Parabacteroides > Parabacteroides distasonis_C. Next base: position 29,920 of record JAFBIR010000012.1, read on the forward strand.
TGATGGCTCATACTATCAATATTTCCATAACAATGAACGCCGTGAGCATCCCGCTTGGGATTCGTTGTGTTTCGATTATGGCAAAAACGAGGTGCTTCACTTCTTGTTGTCTAACTGTAAGTTCTGGTTAGAGGAGTACAAGTTTGATGGTTTCCGTTTCGACGGTGTGACCTCGATGCTCTATTTCAGTCATGGCTTGGGCGAGGCTTTCTGTAATTATGGCGACTATTTCAATGGTCATCAGGATGGCGATGCGATCGCTTACTTGACCTTGGCCAATAAGTTGATCCACCAAGTGAATCCGTTGGCGATCACCATCGCTGAGGAGGTGAGTGGTATGCCGGGTTTGGCGGCTAAGATTGAGGATGGTGGCTATGGCTTCGACTATCGTATGGCGATGAACATTCCCGACTATTGGATCAAGACGATCAAAGAGAAGAAAGACGAAGAGTGGCATCCCTCTTCTATTTGGTGGGAGACGACTAACCGTCGTGCGGACGAGAAGACCATCTCTTATGCGGAGAGCCATGATCAAGCGTTGGTAGGTGATAAGACCATCATTTTCCGTTTGATTGACGCAGAGATGTACTGGCACATGCAGAAGGATGACCACAACTTTATGGTGGAGCGTGGTATCGCTTTACATAAGATGATCCGTTTGGTGACTGCTACAACGATCAATGGTGGTTATCTGAACTTTATGGGGAATGAGTTTGGTCATCCGGAATGGATTGATTTCCCCCGTGAGGGCAATGGTTGGTCTTATAAGTATGCACGTCGTCAATGGGATCTGGTTGATAACATGGATTTGAAGTACCATTTCTTGGGTGATTTTGATGAGGCGATGGTCAAGTTGATCCGTAGCGTGCGCAACTTCCAGGCAACGCCGCTCTTGAAGGTGTGGGATAACGATGGCGATCAGATCTTGGCCTACCGTCGTAAGGATTTGGTCTTCGTCTTTAACTTCAGCCCGACGAAGTCGTACACAGACTATGGTTTCTTGGTGCCGGCCGGTGAGTATGAGGTGGCGCTCAATACCGATGCGAAGCAGTTTGGTGGTTTCGGCTTGAACGACGATAGCGTGCATCATTTAACCCAGTTCGATCCTTTGTATAAGAAAGAGAAGAAGGAGTGGCTGAAGCTTTACGTGCCTGCTCGTTCAGCTATGGTTTTACGCAAAATCAAAAAGTAACAAAGCTATAATTTCATTTAAACACAATGTTGTATCCATTTACATTTAAGCCGATTCTCAAGAAGGTAATTTGGGGTGGCTCGGCGATCTGTCCCTTTAAAGGGATTACTCCGGTGGAGGATGGTGTTGGCGAGAGCTGGGAGCTTTCTCACGTGGAGGGTAATTATTCTGTCGTAGCAAACGGTGAGTTGGAAGGTAAGTCTTTGGATGACTTGATCCAGACCTATGGCAAGCAGCTGTTGGGTGAGAAGGTGGTTGAACGTTTCGGCACGACTTTCCCGCTGTTGATTAAGTTCATTGATGCACAGGATAATCTCTCTATCCAGGTACATCCGGATGATGAGTTGGCAAAAAAACGTCATAACTCTTTTGGCAAGACAGAGATGTGGTATGTGATTAAGGCTGCGAAGGGTGCCGGTTTGTATTCTGGTTTCTCACAGCAGATTGATGCGGAGGAGTATGTGAAGCGTGTAGAGAACAATACGATCATGGACGTGCTGCAGCGGTATGACGTGCATGAGGGAGATGTGTTCTTCTTGCCGGCTGGTCGTGTGCATGCGATCGGTGCGGGATGCTTCATCGCAGAGATTCAGCAGACCAGCAACATCACCTATCGTATCTATGACTATAATCGTAAGGATGCGCAAGGGAATGGACGTGAGCTGCATACGGAGTTGGCCAAGGATGCGATTGACTACACGCTCTATCCCGATTATCGTACGCACTACAAGGCTCGTACCAACTCTACGGTAGCCCTGGCTGATTGCAAATATTTCACGACCAACTTATTAGATCTCGATACGATTATGGTGCGAGACTTCTCTAACCTGGATTCCTTTGTGGTGTATATCTGTATGGAGGGCAAGGCATCGTTGCGTGATAACAAAGGCAATGAACTGTTTGTACAGCAGGGCCAGACTGTGCTGATTGCTGCTGATACGGAGGTCGTTACTATCTCTCCGGCACCGGGTGCGAAGTTCATGGAGACATTTATCGGACAATGAGTGAGCAAAGCAGTGTAGCGCAACGATTGGCCGCTTTACCGGAAGAGAAAAAGGCGCTTTTTGGCCCCTTGTTTGGTAGTGTGGAGCGCTTTTATACTGTGGTCTATCTCGTGGCGCGTAATGAGCATCTGACAGAGATGGACAAGCCGGATCGGTATCAGGATCGGCTGCAGGTGATTCGTCAGGTGAAAGAGAAGATTGAGCGATTGGTGGATGCTTTCGGACTGCCAGGAAAGGAGACTGTGGCTGACATCACCAGTGACTATTTGGAGGATTTCGTGGCCTATCGGGAACGAACCTTTGATATAACAAATGATGCTTTTCTGGCTATTTTGCGAAAAATAGCGCAGTGAAGTGATCCAAAAGCTATTTAAAAGCAACTATCCAAAGCAAAAAGTGAAATTATTTTGGTTGGATAGTTGCTTTTTGCTTATTTATGCCTACCTTGCGCCGCCAAATAGCAAACGAAACAATAATGATGCAAACAGTAAACGATTTCTTGGTCCTGATCGATGCCCACTTTGGTGGTGCGCAATGGTTTGTGTTCCTTTTGTTGGGTACGGGACTTTTCTTCACTATTTATCTGCGTTTTCCGCAGGTGAGATTTTTTAAACATGCTTTAAAGGTAGTCTCTGGACGTTATGACCATCAGCAGGGGATGGGTGATACCTCTCATTTCCAAGCCTTAGCGACAGCCCTTTCTGGAACTGTGGGTACAGGCAATATAGCCGGAGTGGCTTTGGCGATTCATTTAGGTGGTCCAGCGGCACTTTTTTGGATGTTAGTGACAGCCTTTTTCGGTATGACTACCAAGATGGTGGAGGTGACGCTCTCGCATAAGTATCGTGAACAAACAGAGACGGGCGATATATCGGGTGGACCAATGTATTACATGCGCAATCGGTTGCATTGCCCGTGGTTGGCAGCTATCTTTGCGGTGGCCACTATTCTCTCAGCCTTTGGCACCGGCTGTTTGCCGCAGATCAACAGTATTTCCAATGCTATGTTTTCGGCCTTTGGCATACAGCATTATATTACAGGTGCTGTCTTGGCCATCGTGTTAGGACTGATCATTTTGGGGGGAATCAAACGCATTGCTCAGGTGACAGAGAAACTGGTGCCTTTCATGGCGGTCATCTATCTGTTGGGTGCGTTGAGTGTCCTGCTTTTCAATTATGAGCGAATCATTCCTTCCATCATGGCTGTCTTTACCGATGTGTTTACAGGTTCAGCTGCATCTGGCGGTTTCTTGGGAGCTACCTTTGTGTGGGCCTTTAATAGAGGAGTTAACCGTGGCCTCTTTTCCAATGAGGCGGGTCAAGGCTCAGCATCGATTGCTCATGCGGCTGCCCGTACCGAAGAGCCGGTCTCTGAGGGTATGGTGGCGCTGTTAGAACCCTTTATTGATACCATCGTGATCTGTTCGTTGACGGGACTGGTGTTACTCTCTTCAGGTGCTTGGAACCAGAAGTTTGAGAATCGTTTTCAGCAGACGGATATTTTCTTGTTAGCTGGTCAGTATGATGAGCGGCAGGAAGCGGATCGTGAGGCGGTGTCTCGCCATCTGTTAGGAGAGGCCGCATTGCCGCTTTATACCGGGGATTTACGTGTGGAGGATGGTCGCATAGTGAATGAGGATTTGACGATGATTCACGCTCGCTCTTTTGCGGAGGAGGTGAAAGTGTATGAGAATGATAAGCCTTTTACGGGTGTGCTCCCCGTACATCAAGGAAAGATAGAGTTGCCTCCGGTAGAAGATCGGGTGGTCTGTTTGCAAGGGAAGTCGTTGCTCCATTCTGCGCCACTTTCCACGGAAGCCTTCAAGATGGGCTTTTTAGGCGATATAGGGAAATATATAATCCCTTTCTCCCTACTGCTTTTTGCGTTTAGCACGACCATCGCATGGTCTTATTATGGCGATCGGGCCGTAACCTATTTGTGGGGAACCAAGTTTGTTCGGCTCTTTCATGTGGTCTATCTCATTGGCTTTTTCTTGGCCTCTTTCACGGATACCACCATTGTCTGGACGCTTTCGGGCATTACGGTGGCCATGATGACCCTGCCGAACTTGATTGGTATATTGTTGTTGCATAAGGAGGTGAAGGAGTCCATATCGGCCTATTGTCAGAAGATGAAGGAACTCTTTTAGTTAAAATGTAACGTTTTTTACGAGAAAAATGGTCAGCAAGCACTTAATGTCTTATCTTTGTCACTTCCATTTCATGGAAATGTAACCCGCAAATAGATAAAGATAACGTGAAGTGAAAATACAAGAAGCCTTACATCGGTTGATCGTTTGGACCCATGCACAAGTGCGAATCTATTTCTTGTTCGCCTTGTTGTTCATGGTGCCCAATGCAGTCTTTTTCGTTACGGAGCCTCTGGCACTTCCGGTCCGCATAGCCGCATTCTTGATGCCATTGGGTGTTTGGCTCATCTTGTTAGCCGCAGCACGAAAGCCAGGTAAGGTCGCTTGGTGTTTGCTGCCAAAGCTTATTATAGATGGCGGTCAGTTGGTGGCGTTGTCTGTCTTTGGCGAGTCGGTCATTGCGGTCGATATGCTTTTGAACTTAACCAGTTCCAATGCTTCAGAGGCCAGTGAGCTGCTGGCTAACATCCTTATGGTGTTGTCCTGTGTCTTCTTTTTCTATACGGTACCAACACTGTGGTTGGCCTATCGCTCAGTGCGAGGAAGGGATCAATTGAGTAACTCCTTTCGGAAACGCTGGGCCTGGATTGGTGTGGTGATCTTCGTGATCGGATGGGGATTAGGTAAGGTACCCGTTAATCCGTATGATCGTCTTTCTTGGCGTTATGATGTCTATCCGCTCAATGCGGTTTATAATATTGGTTTTGCCTTACGCAAGGCGGAACGTAACAGCACCTATGCCCAAACTTCAGCCGATTTCCGTTATGAGGCGACAAAGACGATGGAGGCAGCGGATAAGCGAGAGATTTATGTGTTGGTAGTGGGAGAGACCTCACGGGCGATGGAGTGGAGCCTCTATGGCTATGAGCGTCCGACTACACCTTGCATGGAGGCTACGGAAGGCTTGGTCTATTTTCGGGATGCCATTACACAGTCGAACAATACCCATAAGAGTGTGCCGATCATTCTTTCGCCTGCCTGTGCGGAGGAGTATGATGTGCTCTATCGTACGAAGAGTATCATCACTGCATTCAAGGAGGCCGGCTTTCATACCTTAGTGATCGCAAACCAGAAGCTGACCACCTCCATGATCAGATCCTATTACCGGGAGGCGGATCAGTTCATTGATCTGAGTGCGATTCCTACTGGGTCGTTGCTAACCTCTCACCATGACGGTGAGATCGTTCCCTTTTTGCGGGAGCAGTTGGCGCAAACCTCTGGCAATCTTTTTGTAGTGCTGCATACCTATGGCTCCCATTTCAATTATCGGGAGCGCTACCCGGAGACGTTCCGCCACTATGCGCCAGACAAGGTGGAGGGCATACGACCGGCCTATCGGGAGCAGCTTCGCAATGCGTATGACAATTCCATCGCTTACACGGATCAGGTGTTGAGCGAGGTGGTGGAGCTGTTGCGTCAGCAAGCGGCCTGTTCGGCGATGCTCTATTTGAGTGATCATGGTGAGGATATTTTCGATGATGCACGGGATCGTTACCTCCATGCCTCGCCGATTCCTACCTATTATCAGTTGCACATTCCCTATTTGATTTGGTTTTCTGAGTCCTATCGGCAAGTCTTTCCGAAAAAATATGCGGAGGCGCAGGCACATGCGAAGACTCCGATCAGTACGAATACGGTGTTTCATACGATGCTCGACATCGCTTCTGTGCGCACGAATATGAGCGATTCTACCAAGGCTGTGACGAACGAGGCCTATCAAGTGTGCGATCGGATGTATCTCGGTGATCATGACGATCCCATTCCTTTCTGGGAGTTAGATTTGAAGAAACAGGATTTTGAGATGCTGGATCGTTGGGGAATTACGTATCGTAAGTAATCCGGTTGAGACCATGAAAGAGCGAAATCGGTTTATTACAGGTAAGGTGGTAGTGGGCTATCTTTTACTGATCGCTATAGCGGTCTATGCTGTCTCTTACATATATAATATAGTAGAGCAGGTCGCTGTTGAGGATTTTTCCGATAATCAAAATCGTACCAAGATCTATTTGGTGACCAATACTCTCTCCTTGCTTTATGAGAGTGAAGCGTTGGGACAGCTCATCGTCATGCAGCAGGGAGAGATTACCCATTTCAATCGCACGTTGAACAAGGCCCGTCATAATCTGGACTCTTTGCGTACCTACATTACTGACTCGGTGCAGCTGCATAAAATCGACACCATCGAGCTCCTCTTGGAACGGAAACGCTGGAATGCCCGTCGCCTGCTCGATACTTGGCGGGAGGCGAATACCGATAGCCTTTATATTGTTAATTTCGAGCGTATCATGGCAGTGCCTGACACGGTGATCAATGAGTTGCAAGTGCAAGAGCGGATCGAGGTGAAGCAAGATACGGTGGTCGTCCCTCGACGTAAGCGAGGGTTTTTCCGTCGGTTGGCAGAGGCCTTCGTGCCGGCCAAGGAGGATACGTCGATCGTGGTGAACTCTACCTTCCAAGTGATCAAGGATACGTTGGTGAATGCCTATAATCCAACGGATACGATTGTCAGCGTACTCCGAAGCATACAAGACAGTGTGACGTGGCAACGCAGGCGGCTCATGGAGCTGTTGGTGGAACGTGCGGCCAATTTACGTTACAGCAACAGTGTCATCACGCAAGAGATCAACCAGATGCTGCGTGACATCGAGGAGGAGGAGGTCAATGCGTCGTTGGCTCGGCTCTATAAGAAGCAGACGCTGGTGCATGCGGCCTCTCGTAAGATTGGTCTCATTGCCGTCTCATCGGTTTTAGTGGCGCTTCTGTTTTTGGCCTTGATCTCGCATGATATTTCACGGGGACAGTTCTATCGGAAGCAGTTAGAGAAGGCCAAGCAGATGGCTGAGTCGCTTTTGCTTAGCCGAGAGAAGTTGATCCTGACGATTAGCCATGACATTCGTGCGCCACTCTCTTCGATCATGGGCTATATCGAGCTGCTGCAACGCCGTCGTCCCGATGCCCGTCAGCAATACTACTTGGAGAGCATGCGCTCCTCGTCTAATCATGTCTTGTCGTTGGTGAATGATCTGTTGGATTATCAACGGTTAGAGTCAGGCGAGATCGAACTGCATCGTTTGCCTTTCCGTGTGCCTGTGCTGTTTCAAGAGATTGGACTGAGTTTCCGCCCTTTGGCTGAAGCTAAGGGGTTACAGTTGAAGTGGGTATTGTTGCCGGAGGAGATGGAGCAGGTCTATTTAGGCGATACGATCCGTCTGCGTCAGGTGGTGAGCAACCTGCTTTCCAATGCCATAAAATTTACGGATGAGGGCAACGTCTCGTTGGTGGTTTCGATCGAGCCGGTTGAGTCTTATCAGTATATCTTGATGGTCGTGGTGCGCGATTCGGGCCCTGGCATTCCGTATGAGGATCGGGAACGCATCTTCGGTGAGTTCGCACGGGTTTATGGAACAGAGCGGGTAGAAGGCTTTGGCTTGGGGCTCTCTATCGCCCGAAAGTTGGTGCAGTTGATGCATGGCGAGTTGACGCTTGATAGCGTTGTTGGTCAAGGTAGCAGCTTCAAGGTGCGTGTTCCGTTGCCATTGGCGGGCAATCAGTTTTTGTCAGAGGATGCGCCGATTGCGGAGGAGAAAGAGGAAGATGAGATACCCACGTTAGATCCCGCATTGGCAGGTCAAGAGATCGCATGTCTTTTAGTAGATGACGATCCTTTGCAGTTAGCATTGACGGAGGAGCTGTTGAAGCAGAGCAATGTGGAGGTGGTTTGCTGCGCCAATCCTCGCAAGGTATGTGAATGGTTACGTAGCCGCTCCTTTGCGGTGGTGATTACCGATATACAGATGCCCCAAATGGATGGCTATCAGTTGCTGCAGTTGATTCGAGAGTCGGGTATTGAGGGAGCGGATCGCATTCCCGTGGTGGCTTTGTCGGCGAATGTAGGGAAGGAGCAGGAGCATTACCAAGAAGCAGGTTTCACGGCATTCCTCAATAAACCGTTTACGGCAGCCCAATTGATATCGTTGCTAAACAATCTGCTCAAGCTCCGCCTCAAACCTGGTGCGGGTTTTGACTTCTCTTCGTTGACCGCTTTCGCAGGAGAAGACGGTGAAGCCTCCATGGGCATCCTTCGAACCTTTGTGGAGGAGACGCGAAAAAGTATCGCGGGCTTGACAGAGGCCCGTGCTGTGGCTGACCGGGTAGAGGCGGGGCGTATCGCGCATAAGCTCATTCCTCTTTTTGCGATGTTAGGAGCCAACACCTTGGTGCAGCACCTTCGTTTGTTAGAGAAACAGGATCCGGACCTTTCATCTTCCACTTGGTTGCAATTGTTGGATGAGGTGCTTGCACAAGCGCAATTGCTTGTCGAAGAGGCAGAAAGCCATACTGTTAAAGATGATATAAGTTAAAAGAGTATAATTGCAAGCATATTTTCTATGTTATAGAGCATAGTTTATGGGAAAGGCTGTATATTTGCATGCGAAAAGAAGAGAGATAGAAAGTTTAGGTTATTAACGATCCTCATTGGGAGGGTCACAAAAAAGTAGATTTATGATGGTAAGAGAAAATGAAAAAGAGCTCAGAGAGCTTGCGATGTTGCGCTATCAGGCTGATCGCTATCAGGCAGCGGGCAACGGTGCCATGAGTCAGCAGTTGAATGCGGTAATCCGTCGGTTGTTAGCGACAATCGAGGAGATGAGTGATGCGGAGAAGAATTGATTCTTCTGCGTCTCTTTTTGGAGAATAGAAAGTGTGTTAGGTAAATGATAAGTCTATAAAGCGGGAGGCTTCGGGTAATGCTGAGGTCTCCCGCTTGTTTTTTGTTCTAATAGGTAGCCTACTATGTGCCAGAACTCAGTCTTTTATTGTACTTTCGTAGCCATAATCTTTAAGAATAATTACTATGAGAAAATGGACGTTGGTGTTATGGGCTTGTTTGTGTGTAGTTAGCTTGATGGCGCAAGCCCCGATTAAGACCTTGTTGATCACAGGGCAGAACAATCACAATTGGCAAGTGAGTCATGTCGTTTTGAAACGTATATTGGAGAATTCCGGACGTTTCACGGTTGATTTTGCTATTTCGCCCGCTGCGGGAGAGGACATGTCTGGCTTTGTGCTCGATTTCAAGCCTTATGCATTGGTCGTGTTGGATTACAACGGCGACGCTTGGCCAGAGGAGACCAACCGCCGTTTTTTGGAGTATGTGGCGCAAGGAGGTGGTGTAGTGGTTTATCATGCAGCGGATAATGCTTTTGCGGGGTGGCCTGCTTATAATCAACTCTGTGCGTTAGGTGGCTGGGAGAATCGCAATGAGAATGCGGGCCCTTATGTCTATTGGCAAGATGGTCGGCTGGTGAAGGATTATTCATTAGGTGTGGGCGGATCGCATGGCAAGCAGCATGAGTATGTGTTGCAGCTGCGTGATGCGGAGCATCCTGTGACGAAGGGCTTGCCCGCTCAATGGAAACATGGGCAGGACGAGCTATATGATCGGATGCGTGGCCCAGGCAATATTCAAGATTGTCTTTTCACGGCCTTCTCTACCAAGGAGACCGGTGGATCCGGACGGGAAGAACCCCTGATTTTCACGGTTGATTATGGGAAGGCACGCATTTTCCATACCATGTTAGGCCATGCGGGTGAGTCCGTAGAGCACTCTCCAGCTATGCAATGCACTGGGTTTCAAGTAACTTTGTTGCGTGGAGCAGAATGGGCTGCAACGGGTGAGGTGACGCAACCTGTTCCTGCTGATTTCCCGACAGCACAACAAGCCACTTTCCGTATGGAGTACAAGATTCCCTAAGCAGCATGCTATCGAAAATTTATCTATCTTCGCAGCTGTCTAAACTAAAAAAGATTGAACCTGAAATGAAACATTTATTGACCTGTATTGCCTTGAGCTTAGCAGCCTCAGGCTCTGCGGCCACCCCTTTGTGGCTGCGTGATGTGCAGATTTCTCCGTCGGGAGAGGAGATCGCCTTTTGTTATAAAGGGGATATATATAAGGTAGCCGCAGCCGGTGGGCAAGCACGCCAGCTGACCACGACTCCCAGTTATGAATGTACACCCATTTGGTCGCCTGATGGCAAGCAGATCGCTTTCGCCAGCGACCGTAATGGCAACATGGATGTGTTTGTGATGCCTGCCGATGGAGGCACGGCTAAACGATTGACCTACAATTCAGCCTCCGAGATTCCCTCGGCCTTTACGCCCGATGGCAAGGAGGTGCTTTTCGGTGCGGCCCTGCAAGATCCCGCTACCAGTGTGTTGTTCCCTACTTCTGCTATGACGGAACTCTATGCGGTTCCTGTGGCGGGCGGACAGGTGCGCCAAGTATTGGGTACACCGGCTGAGATGGTCTCGTTCGATAAGAGCGGCAAGCGTTTCCTCTACCAAGATCGGAAAGGTTTCGAGGATGAATGGCGTAAGCACCACACCTCCAGTGTGACGCGGGATATTTGGCTTTATGATGCGGCTACGGGTAAGCATACCAACTTGACGGATCGTCCCGGCGAGGATCGCAATGCGGTGTTTGCTCCGGATGGGGAGACGGTCTATTTCCTCAGCGAGCGAGAGACGAAATCAATCAATGTGTATAGCTTCCCGTTGAACGCTCCGCAACAGGTGAAGGCGGTGACCCGTTTCAAGACGCATCCGGTGCGTTTCCTCTCGCAGGCTACGAATCAGACTTTGTGCTTTACCTATGATGGAGAGATCTATACCCAGCAGCCAAATGGCAAGCCTGCGAAGGTGAAGATCGATCTGGTGCACGACGATAGTGATCAGGTAGTGGATTTACGCTTCTCTCAGGGGGCAACCTCTGCAATCTCCTCGTCAGATGGTAAGCAGGTGGCTTTCATCGTGCGAGGTGAGGTGTTTGCAACCTCTACGGATTATGCCACGACGAAGCAGATTACTCATACAGCCGCAGCCGAAAGCTCGTTGACCTTCTCGCCCGATGGACGAACCTTAGCGTATGCCAGCGAGCGCACGGGTAATTGGCAACTCTATTTGGCAAAGATTGCCCGCGAGGAGGAGGCTAACTTCTCCAATGCGACGGTGATCAATGAGGAGGTGTTGCTGCCCAGCGCTACCGTCGAGCGCACGGTGCCGCAGTTCTCGCCTGATGGCAAGGAGTTGGCCTTCATCGAGGGGCGTACGAAGCTGATGGTCGTAAACCTGGAGACGAAGAAGGTGCGCCAAGTGACGGATGGCTCAACATGGTATAACACTTCTGGTGGTTTCACCTATCAGTGGTCGCCTGATGGTAAATGGTTCACGCTCTGTTTCATTGGAAACAAGCATGATCCCTATACAGACATCGGTTTAGTCAGTGCGGAGGGTGGAAAGATTACGAACCTGACCAATAGTGGTTACACCAGTGGATCACCTCGTTGGGTGCTCGATGGCAATGCGATCCTGTTCATTACTGAGCGCTACGGTATGCGTGCGCATGCCTCATGGGGTTCGCTCAACGACGTGATGTTGGTTTTCATGAATCAGGATGCCTATGACAAATACCGCCTTAGCAAGGAGGATTATGAATTGCAGAAGGAGTTAGAGAAGGAGCAAAAGAAGAAAGGCGAGAGTGAGGATAAAGAGAAGAAATCGAAAGCCGATGCCGAAAAGGAGAGCAAGGAGACGAAGCGGATCAATGTGGAGTTGGCAGGCATTGAGGATCGTGTCGTACGTCTCACTCCGAACTCGTCTGATTTAGGTGGCGCCATCTTGACGAAAGATGGAGAGACGCTTTATTATCTCTCTGCTTTCGAGAGCAAATATGATCTTTGGAAAATGGATCTCCGGAAGCATGAGACGAAGCTGCTCCACAAGACCAATTCGGGCTGGGCAGATCTTTCGCTCGACAAGGAGGGAAAGACGCTCTTCCTTTTGGGCGGACGCTCGATGCAGAAGATGGAGTTGCCTGGCGAGAAGTTGAAGCCAATCACCTATCAGGCCGAGATGCAAATGGATTTGGCGGCAGAGCGGGCCTACATGTTCGAGCATGTCTATAAGCAGGAGAAGGTTCGCTTCTATAACCTGAATATGCACGGGGTGGATTGGGAGGCGATGACTGCCGCTTACCGGAAGTTCTTGCCGCATATCAGCAATAACTACGATTTCCAGGAGTTGCTTTCTGAGTATTTGGGTGAGCTGAACGTCTCGCATACGGGAGGTCGTTATCGTCCGGCTGCTTCGGGCGACGCTACGGCAAGCTTAGGTTTACTTTTTGACTGGCAGTATGCGGGCAAGGAGGGCTTGCGCATCGCCGAGGTCGTAGAGAAAGGCCCGTTTGATCATGCCCGTTCAAAGGTGAAGGCGGGTCATATCGTGGAGAAAATTGACGGTGAGGCTATTTCCGCCTCGATGGATTACGCGGCCTTGTTGAACCAGAAGGCGAAGAAGAAAACGTTGGTGTCGCTCTACGATCCAGCTACGAAGAGCCGTTGGGAGGAGGTTGTGATGCCAATCACCGGTAGTGCGATGACCGATCTGCTCTACGACCGCTGGGTGAAGCAGCGTGCGGCTGACGTGGAGAAGTGGTCGAACGGCCGCTTAGGTTATGTCCATATCCGCTCGATGGCCGATGGCAGCTTCCGTACGGTTTATTCTGACATCTTAGGGAAGTACAACGATTGCGAGGGAATCGTGATCGACACCCGTTTCAACGGTGGAGGTCGTCTGCACGAAGATATTGAGATCCTGTTCAGTGGAGAGAAATATTTGACGCAGGTCATTCGTGGACGAGAGTCGTGCGACATGCCCAGCCGTCGTTGGAACAAGGCCTCCATTATGGTACAGTGTGAGGCGAACTACAGCAATGCGCACGGTACGCCTTGGGTGTATAAACACAGAGGCATAGGTAAGTTGGTAGGTATGCCTGTTCCGGGCACGATGACGACTGTCTCCTGGGAGACTTTGCAGGATCCGACCTTGATCTTCGGCATCCCGGTGATTGGCTATCGCATGGCGGATGGCAACTACTTGGAAAATACGCAGTTAGAGCCGGATGTAAAGGTGGCCAATGCTCCGGAGACCGTAGTCAAGGGAGAGGACACGCAGTTGAAAGCGGCGGTGGATGCGCTTTTGAAGGATCTGGCGCATTGAAAAAACGTTGCCCATCGTTTTACAAAACATTGCCGATGATTTAGGAAAACGTTGCTCGTAATTTTTTCAAACATTGCCGATCGTTTTTTATTTTGTTGCCCGTGGTTTTCCAAAATCATGGGCAACGTTTTTTTAATTTTCTTGGCGGTATCTAAAATTTTGCTTTACTTTGCACGCATAAAACGATTGAGTCAGTTAATTGTTAGCATTTTACCTATGTAAAACAACAAGAAAATCAGAAAGATAATAGATATACAGTGTTTTGCGGTAAAATACTGATAGTGTTAAAGAAATAGTATTTATTTAATAAATTAGCGACATGAAAAATTGGTTAAAATCAGGAGGAGCGAATTTAGTACTTCCCAAAGCTCTTCCCCTTATGTTCCTTTGCTTGGTAGGTGGTCAGGCCTTTGCGTCAACTCCTTCAGGTAATGAGCATATTAGATTAGAACAACAACAAGCGAAAACCATTCATGGTGTAGTCCTCGATAATGCGGGCATTCCGGTGATTGGTGCGAATGTGGTTGAAAAAGGTACGACCAATGGTACGATCACGGATTTGGACGGTAATTTCACATTGAGCGTCTCTGCGGGTGCCGTTCTCCAGATCACGTATATTGGCTATCAGACCCAAGAGATTACGGTAGGCAATCAATCCGTGATCAGCGTGACCTTGAAAGACGATTCACAAGCCTTGGACGAGGTGGTGGTCGTAGGTTACGGTACGATGGAGAAGAAGCAGGTGACCAGTGCGGTAACCAGCGTATCGGCCAAGGACTTGATGGTCGGTGTGAGTGGTTCGGATATCTCTACCGCCTTGCAAGGTAAGGTCAGTGGTTTGATCATGAACAACCTCGGTAGTGCCAATGCCGCTACGACCTTCCAGTTGCGTGGTATGACCTCTATCAACTCCGGTCGTTCGCCGTTGATCGTCATCGATGGTTTCCCCGGTGGTGATATTCGTTCGTTGACGCAGGAGGATATCAAGAGCATCGACATCTTGAAGGATGGTTCAGCCGGTGCGATCTATGGTACACGTGCCGCTTCGGGTGTGATCTTGATCACGACGAAGAGTGGTTCTAACACGGATGGCAAGGTGAAACTGACCTACAGCAACGAGTTGACCAAGAAGCAGAACTATGGTGCACCGGAGATGTTGAACGCAAAAGAATATGTAGCGCACGGCATCGGTACGGATTACGGATCTGACGTGGATTGGTGGGATGAGTTGATCAATCATGGCAATTTCTCGCAGAAGCACCACATCGCGATCGAGTTAGGTACGGAGAAGGCACAGCTCTACACCTCTTTCTTCTATGAGAAAAACGAGGGTATCGCCGTGAACGATGATCGTCAGGATTATGGAGGCCGTCTCAATGCGAACTTCAAGTTGTTCGACGGTTGGTTGGAGGTACGTCCGGCCGTGGATTATCGCCAGGCAGCGCGTAACAACAACTTCCCTGATTTCCAGCAGGCATTGCGTAATAACCCCTCTCGTTCACCGTACGATGAGAATAGCGAGACCGGTTACAACGTCTGGACGAATGAGTCATTGGATTACAACGTCGTGGCAGACTCTTGGATGAAGGACTACTATGGTTTGGATAAGTGGTTCAAGCCGGAGGTAACCTTTAAGTTGAACATCAAGCCGATTCCGGGCTTGACCTACCAACAGGTATTGGGCTACGAGAACCGCCAGTGGGAGAACCACACCTATAACCCCAGCACAGCGCGTGATGAGATCGAGAACTCTCGTAAGGGTACGGCCTATTTGGGCTTCAGCAAAACCGAGAATTTGACCTCTGAGGGTTACTTCACCTATTTGAAGGAGTTTAACGGTGGCCATAACATCAACGCTACGGCCGGTTATTCTTACTTCGAGACCAACGGTGAGGGCTTCAACATGACCAACTACAACTTCTCTGTCGATGGTATCAAGTATTGGGATATGAACCAAGGTTCTTACCTGAGCGACGGTAAGGCAGCCATGAGCTCCAGCAAGAACATCACGGAGAAGCTCTTCTCTGTCTTCGCTCGTGTGAACTATTCTTACAACGACAAGTACATGGCTTCTGCCTCTATCCGTCATGAGGGTTCCTCTAAGTTCGCGGCGGATAACCGTTGGGCAAACTTCTGGTCAGTAACGGCCGGTTGGCGTATCTCCAACGAGGACTTCATGAAGGATGTAAGCTGGGTGAACGACTTGAAGGTACGTTTCGGTTATGGTGTGACGGGTAACAACGACTTTAGCGCCTCTTACATGGCAAACCTGCTCGGTTCAGATACCAACTGGATGTTGCCGAACGGTACATGGGCTTACTCTTACGGTAAGACACAGAATGTCAACCCGAATCTCGGTTGGGAGGAGAAGAAAGAGTGGGACCTCGGTTTGGATTACTCGTTGTTCGACGGCCGTCTCTACGGTAAGTTCGACTACTATCGTCGTAAGATTGATAACTTGCTTTATAGTGTGAAGGTGCCGCAGCCGCCCTATACACAAGGTACTCAGTATCAGAACATCGGTTCAATGGAGAGCAAGGGTTGGGAGTTTGAGATTGGTGGCGACATCATCCAGAACAAGGAGTTCACTTGGACATCTAACTTGAACATGAGCCACACGACGGGTAAGATCCTTACCTTGTGGGGCAACAACACCTACTACAACGGTAACGGCTTCGTGGCTCCGGGTACACCGGGTGACGCTGCCCGCATCGAGGAGGGCTCAACGATTGGTTCGTTCTACATCTGGAAGTTTGCTGGCTTCGATGACGATGGCAACTTCTTGCTCTACAACAAGGATGGTGAGGTGATCCCGGCCGAGAAGAAGACCGAGAACGACAAGCAGTTCATTGGCAACTACACGCCGAAGTTGATCTTGGGTTGGAACAATACCTTCTCCTATAAGAACTTCGACTTGGGTATCAATATGCGTAGCTGGATTGACTTTGATGTGTATAACACCATCAACATGTATTATGGTATCCAGGGCCGTGGTAATACCAACGTCTTGAAAGAGGCTTACGGCAAGTTCAACCACATCAAGGGTGAGAAGCAGATTTGCGACTACTACTTGGAGGATGGTACCTTCTTGAAGATTGATGCGATCACATTGGGTTACACGTTGAACATGAAGAAATATACCAATAACTTGGTGGATCGTATTCGTGTTTACGCAACCGTGGGTAACGTGTGCACAATCACCGGGTATAGCGGTATGAACCCCGAGGTGAACATCACCGGTTGGGATCAAGGTACGGAGAAATTCTGGGATACCGGTTCATTCTACCCCATGGCTCGTACCTATACGTTAGGAATGCAGTTTAACTTCTAATTCAGCAGACGGAAATGAAAATGAAAAATATATTTGGTACATTGGTAATGGGCGCAGCCTGCCTTGCCGCAGCTACATCATGTAGCGTGGAGCCGGAGTTCTACTCGCAGGTGGTGCCGGAAACATTCTATAATTCACAGGATGCCGTATGGCAGCGTTTTAACCGCTCCTTCACTCACTGGCGCTGGTATTTGGGTCAGTCAGATTCACGCTGGGCGTTGCAGGAGTTGGGTACGGATGAGTATGTTTGTCCGACCCGTGGTAGTGACTGGTTTGATGGTGCGAACTATCAGAAGTTCCATCACCATGAGTACTCTGAGGATATGACCCGCATCAGCGATGGTTGGACCAACTTCGCGATGGGTGTCGCTTTGGCATGGGATGCCTTGGAGGACTTGGAGCAGGTTGATTTCGATAAGCTGGGCTTCCCCGCAGGTACGCGTGAGTCTATGTTGGCACAGCAGACCGCTTTGGCTGCCTCCTTCTATTTGGATGGTTTGGATTTCTTTGGTGGCGTAGCACTCTACACCACGACACAAAGCGAGGTGAAGGGTCGTTCGACTGACGTGGAGACCTTCAACTTCATCGACTCTTTGCTGAACGTCTCTATCCCGAACTTGCCGATTAAGAGCGAGATGGGTGCGATGGAGACCGGTGCGATCAACCGTGCGGCAGGTGCGATGATTCGTGCACGCCTCTACTTCAATGCTGAGGCCTACATTGGTAAGCCGATGTACACCGAGGCTGCGCAGATCTGTCAGGATATCTTGGATGGCAAGTATGGTGCTTACGAGCTGGATGCTGACTGGACGACGACCTTCGGCTTCAACAATGAGTTCAGCCACGAGATCATCTGGTCTATCCCTTCTGAGAACTCCAAGACAGAGACAGAGGGTGGTTATTGGACATGGCAGGTGCCCTACAACTACAAGAACTATTTAGGTGGCTTGGAGGGTTCAGGCTCCAACAACGGTATCGGCTTGATCCCGAGCTTGGATCCGACCGGCAAGAAGTACCCCTATAAGTTAGGTGGTGCCTACAGCAAGTTCAACGATCAGGATATTCGTAAGCAGCCCTACGTCTATGAGGGTAATGGCAAGTATCGGGGTATGTTCATCGTAGGTTTGCAGCAGAACCCGGATCATCCGGAGTGGGTATGTACGGGTAGCCGTGAATATGCCGGTGAGGTGATCACTGTGGTTGACCAGGTGGCTTACTTTGCGAAGGTAGGTCCGGGCAAGGAGTATGCTTCCGTGGCTGACCTGCCCTCTACAGTAGCGACAGCTGAGGAGAACTCTTGCGTCCGCTTGATGAAGCGTTGTCCCCGTCCGAACCAGGATGAGTATAAGATGAAGGGTAATCCTGATGTGCCTGTAATCCGTCTGGCAGAGGTTTACTACACCTTGGCTGAGTGTAAGATGCGTGCGGGTGACAAGCAGGGCGCCGCTAACTTGATCAACACCGTTCGTAAGCGTTACTTCCCCAATGGCGATCCCGATCCAGTGACCGCCGCTAACTTGGATAAGTATCGTATGTTGGATGAGTGGCAGGTTGAGTTCTTGGGCGAGGGTCGTCGTCGTACCGACTTGGTTCGCTGGGATGCGTATGTAACCGAGGATTGGTGGGATCACAAGGCAACCAATAACAAGAACTTGAACCGTTTCCCGATTCACTATAGTATCATTGGTGCTAACAACCTGTTGGAGCAGAATCCGGGTTATGGTGGCAAGTAATTAGCCTCGTCATTTTACTTTGTACATATAGGTGGAGGGAACTGCTTCTTTCCGAAAGGAAAGGGTCGGTTCCCTCTCTCTTGTAGCGGATTCCTGCATCATGTGCCGGATTTATGTTACTTTTGCGCAACTGAAAGAATGAGTCGTATGAATAAAAACAAAGTAGGGCTGTATGGATGTCTGCTTTTTGGAGGGCTCTTGGCCTATCTCTATACCTTCAACACCTTCCTGTATGGGCAACAGGAGGAGGTGCAGGCCTTTGTCCCCTCGTGGACCTATATCCGTGAACTGTTGCGTGAGCCGGGCGGCTTCCTGGCCGTGGCGGGTCAATGGGTGACGCAATACTATCGGATCTCCCTTTTCCCTTTCCTTTTCAATGCCCTTTTATTGGCAGGCATCGGCTGTCTGACCTATCGCCTGCTGCAACAGGTGGCCGATCGAGGCTATCACCTTTTGCTTGCCTTTTTACCCGTGCTTTTTTTGTTGAAGGCGCACCTTCGTCTCGATTATGTGGCCGATGGAAGCATCGGTCTTTTTCTGCTCTTATTCGCTTTAACCCTTGGACAGCTTTGCACGACTGAGCGACAGCGTATGTTTTACGGCCTCGGCAGCGTGCTGATGATTTACCTGCTCACCGGGCAATGGGCCTTGCTTTATGGCTTGCTCTGGTTGGGCATGAGTTGGGCACGTCGAGTGGCCCCAGAATCGAATCCTGATCCTAATCAGAGACATAGCACGCTACGTCTCTACATTTCGGCGGTTTTGCCACTGGTGGTGGGTGCCGGGTTGACCTATTATGTGATGGATCGAGCGTTGGCATTGCCCTTGACCGAGGGCATCTACTCCCTGCGTTACCAAGAGTCGCATTTGCAGCCCGATTCATTGCTACACTTTGTGGCGATTCGTTTCACCTTTGGCTGGTTGGTGTTGCTGCTGCTTGCGTTCCTCTTGAGTCGGGTGTCAATTACCCGTAAGCCTATCCGTTGGGGACTTTGGGTGCTATCAGGTGTGGCAGTAGCCGGTGCGTTGCGTTTCGCTTGGCCCGGTGAGGGTGAGCGCCAGACCTATTGGGTAGATCGGTTAGCTACACTGACTCGTGCGGCGCGTTGGCCGGAGGTGATCGATGTCTTTGCCGGAAAGCAGGTGATCGGGGCGATGAGCTTGAACCAATTGAATCTGGCGTTGGCGCATCAGGGCTTGCTGGGCGATAACCTCTTTCTCTATACGCAACAGGGGCCGCAGAGCCTCTTGGCCGGATGGGATCGTACCTATGCGATGAGTGTCGTGCTGAGCGACGTGCATTATGCGATCGGTGATTACTCCACCTCCGAAAGCTATGCCATGGAGGGCTTGACCTTGGCACGCCGAGGCGGAAGTCCCCGTATGTTGCAACGTTTGGCACAGATCAGCCTCATCCGCCGAGACGTTGCGTTAGCCCAAAAATACTTGGAGCGGCTGCGGCTCATGCCGATGTATCGGGCTTGGGCGGAGCGATACCTGACCTATGTGGCGCATCCGGAACGGATCGACACCGATCAGGAGTTAGCGGGGAAGCGGATTCCTGTCGTGGAGGCAGACAGTTTGCTGGGGCAGTATAGCATCGAGCGGCTTTGGCTGACGCATGAAGCGGCGCTTTCGTCCGACCGATTGGCATGGACCTACTTGGGGTGCTCTTACCTGTTGGCGCGTGAGTTGGATGCTTTCGGCGATTTCCTGCGGCAGACGGCTCCAGCGGCTACGACGGCGGGAGTCACCTTGCCACGTGCTTTCCAAGAGGCCGCTCTGCTCTGGATGGTACAAGGGCATGAACTGCCGGCGGGTTGGCAGGTGCAGAACGAGGTGGCTGAGCGTTTCGACCAATTCCGTCAGGCGGTGCAGAACGCCCGGCGAGACACGAACGGCGTGGCACGCCTCTATCGAGATTATGGTCACACCTTCTGGTTCTATTTCTATCAACAAAGCGAACAACGAAAAAGTACACGAAAAAATGAAGAACAGTTGTATGCACACTAAGATACGCTTGATCCGAATGGGCTTTCTGGGGCTGTTGATCGCCCTGCTTGCTGTCGCTTGCCAACCCGCTTTGCCGGAGGCGCAGGCGGTGGACGAACAGCCGTCTATCTTTCCGGATTATACGGATGTGACCATTCCTTGCAACATCGCTCCACTCAATTTCCGCTTGCAGGAGGCGGCACCCGCTATCCTCTCTCTCTCCGTGGGCGAGGAGCAGCTGCGAGTAGCGGCATCCGATGGCTCCTTCTCCATTCCTTTGCGCGGTTGGAGGCGGTTGTTAGCGGCGGCTAAAGGAGAGGCGATTACCGTAGGGGTCTATGTGGAAAAGCCTGAGGGCTGGTTGCGTTATGCCCCCTTCACTTGGCAGGTGGCAGCGGAGCCAATCGACCCCTGTTTGGTCTATCGCAAGATCGCTCCCGGCTACCGCATGTGGAACCGCATGGGTATCTATCAGCGTGACTTGACCAATTTCGAGGAGGAGGCCCTTCTCGATAACAAGCATACCAACAACAACTGCATGAACTGCCACTCCTTCTGTCAGCAAGATCCCGATCGGATGCTCTTCCACCAGCGTATGACCCATGCCGGCACCTATGTGATTCGTCAAGGGCAGATCGAGAAGTTAGACACAAAGACTGAACGAACGATCTCCGCCTTGGTCTATCCTTATTGGCATCCGTCAGGTCGCTACGTGGCCTTCTCCACCAACGAGACAAAGCAGGATTTCCATTATGCGGATCCAAATCGGGTGGAGGTGTTCGACCTGCGTTCTGACGTGGTGGTGTATGACGTGGTGCGTCACCAATTACTCACCTCGCCGCTCCTTTCGGCGGAGGCGCATTGGGAGACCTTCCCCTGCTTCTCGCCGGATGGTAAGGAACTCTATTTCTGCTCAGCAGACAGTGTGACGATGCCGGAGCATTATCGTGAGGTGCGTTACAACCTGCTTCGTCTCTCCTTCGATCCGGAGCGAGGTACCTTTGGCACGCAAGTCGATACGCTTTTCCATGCGCAGGCAGAAGGCAAGAGTGCTCGTTTCCCTCGCATCTCGCCCGATGGCAAACAGCTGATGTTCACCGTGTCAGCCTACGGCAATTTCTCCATCTGGCATAGGGATGCCGATCTCTATTTGATGGATCTGCGCACGGGCCGTTATCAGCTGATGGAGGCCGTGAATAGTGCGAACGTGGAGAGTTACCACTCCTGGAGCAGCAACAGTTGTTGGTTCGTGTTCAGCAGTCGCCGGGAAAACGGTCTCTATACGGCGCCCTACATCGCCTATCTCTCGCCTGATGGGCAGACGGGCAAACCCTTCCTGCTTCCCCAGGCTTCAGCCGATTATTATGATCTGACGCTTCGCTCGTTCAACATCCCCGAGTTGGTGAAAGGGCCTGTCCAAGTGGATCGTCAAGAACTGATCCAGATCAGCAAGTATGGCAAACCAACCGCTATTCAGATGGGTGAATAATCCATAAGAAAGCATCCTAAAACGTAAAAGACTGTATGAACAACTTTAATCATGGATGCTGTTTGTATAAATAGCGGCGGTGTTTTTGGAAACATCAGTACTATTTTTGAAAACACCGCCAATGTTTTAAGAAGTAAATCGGTTCTTATCGGTTTTATATTTGACTGGTAGAAGGAAGTTAGTGGCTTGATTGGTGGAATAATCGGAAGGTTTGATTGGGGATAGATGAATAGCCACTGTGTACGGGTTATTTTTTGACGAGAAATATGCGTCATATAACTAATCTGTTTAACTTTGTGCTTGTAAACGTTAAACAGAATATCATGATAACAAGAAGAAATTTTATACGTCAATCCGCATCGGCATTGGCTGCCGGATGGATCATGCCAACGGCATGGGGCACAACAAAGCACACAGAAGTAGGGGCGAATGACCAGATTCGTATTGGGTTGATTGGTTGTCGCAGCATGGGATGGGGCGATTTGATGGAAGCGATCTCACACCCGGAGGTGAAATGCGTGGCGCTCTGCGACATAGACCAGACAATTCTCAACGACCGAGCTGCAGAACTGACGAAGCAATCAGGGAGCAAACCTGCCTGCTATGGTGACTATCGGAAATTATTGGAACGGAAAGATATTGATGCCGTGATGATTGGCACGCCCGATCATTGGCACTGCTTGCAGATGGTGGATGCTTGCTCTGCGGGCAAGGATGTTTATGTGGAGAAGCCGATCGCCAACTCCATTGCGGAGTGTGACGCAATGGTAGCAGCCGCCAAACGGTATAACCGGGTGGTGCAGGTTGGTCAGCAACAGCGTAGCGGTACGCATTGGCATGAGATGAAGCAGTATCTCGACAGTGGTAAGTTGGGTAAGATCGCCAAGGTGGAGGTTTGGGCTAATTTTAACTATGCGGCGATTCTGGATCGGGTGCCGGATGGTGCCGTACCTGCTGGTGTGGATTTTGAGACATGGTTGGGGCCGGCTCCCAAACGTAGCTTTAATGAGAAGCGTTTCCACGGGCTTTGGCGCATGTTTTGGGATTACGGCGGTGGCTTGTTGACCGATTGGGGTGTTCACCTGTTGGATATGGCGTTATGGGGTATGAACGTGAAGGGTATGCCGAAGCGTGTGATGGCCTCTGGCGGTAACTTTGCCTATCCGCAGAACTATGCCGAGACGTTTGATACGTTGACCGTGCTCTATGAGTTTGATGATTTCGTGCTGCAGTGGAGTAATGTGGCGGGTACGGAGACGGGGCCTTACGGACGCAATTACGGTGTGGCTTTTAAGGGAACAAATGGCACGTTGGTGATTAACCGGGAGAGTTGGGAGGTCTATCCAGAGGGCGATCGCATCGAGGCGTTCAAGAAAGACCCTGATACGAAGGATCATCCCAAGCATGTGACGAACTTTTTGGAGGCGATGAAGCAGCGAGATCTCTCGTTGGCTTGTCCGATTGACAATGGTGCGCTCTGTGCGAAGTTTGCGCACTTGGGCAATATCTCCGCACGTGTGAAAACCTCCTTAACATACGATGAGGTACAGAAGACTTTCCATCATCCGGAGGCTGATCGGTTGATCCAACCTGTCTATCGTGCGCCGTGGACCTTCCCGAAGGTGTAATTCCATGTGGTGTAAGAATAAAAAAGAGACGTCGTGTTGCGGCGTCTCTTTTTGGTTTGATAGATTGCGTTTTTAGGGTTGAACAACGAGCTGATGCGTACCGGCACTTATTGTTTGCGTTTCCTGCGGCAGACGCAGTTCGGCAGCACAATCAGCAGGGATAGTGATGGTCAAGTGGATGCCATCCGCCTCTCGTTTCCATTCACTAACGATCTCTCCCTTGACGGAGTGATAGCGACCTTTCGCCCAGTCCATCCCTTCGGGGAAATGGGGGGTGAGCAGGATGTGGTGGAAACCGGGGTCAGCCGGGTCGTGGTTGATACCAGCCAACTGATTCATCATCCAAGCGGAGATGTCACCCATGAAGACATGGTTGAGCGACGCATCATTGAATTGCGGACTGAGTGTCCAAGTCTCCGGCAAGGTTGTATAGCCCATGGTCTCTACCCAGTAGCCCCAAGAGGGTGCCTCCCTCTTCGTAGCCATTTTCATCACATCTTCCAAATAGCCATATTTAGTCAGCATCGCCGGGACGGTCTTGCTACCTAACAGACCGAAATCAAGGAAATAGTTGTTTTCTGCTACGATGCGGTGCAGTTGATCAGCCACGAGTTGCTCTTTGCCTTCGGGCACTAAACCTAAGTAGAGGGCAACCGCTTGCGAAGCCTGTGTGCCTCCCGCATAGAGCCCCTTCTCTGCGTCAAAGAACTTTTTGTTGATCAAGGCTTTTAACTGCTCAGCCTTTTGCTGATAGCGTGTGCCATCCTTGCCCAACAGCTTAGCGAAGTGGGCCATCAAGCGGTTATCCAGGTAATAGTAGGCGGTAGAGGTAAACTCCGTGTTGGTCTGTGTCTTCCAAAATACCCAGTCGCCAATGCCTTGTGTCAAGGTGCCCTCCTCGCTCTCAAACGTCTGTTCGAAGGCCAAGTAGCGCTCCATTGTCGGGTATAACCGTTCGATGCTGCGGGTCGTGCCGTAATACTGATAGAGCGTGTTGGGGATGATAAAGAGTGCGGCATCCCATACCGGACCAGGCCAGTTGCCCCCGAATCCCCAGTTGGCTGAGGGTATGATACCGGAGATGTCACCTTTCTCCTGTTGGTTGTCGATGAAATCGTTCATCCATTTCTCGTAGAAGGTAATGCCATCGAATCCCAACAGACCGAGGTCGATAGCTACATGGGCATCGGCTGTCCAACCGTTTTTCTCCCGTTGCGGACAGTCGGTGGGGATGCTGTGGATGTTGTTGAGATAGGCCTGCATCGTAGCGTTCCATATCTTGTTGAAGAGGGGCAGGGAGCAGCTGAAGTCACCGACGGGTTGCAGATCGGTATGCACAAAGAGAGCAGTGAGGCTCTCTTCGGTCAACTCGATCGGCCGATCGCTTTCAACCTCTGCGTACTGGAAGCCGTGGTAGGTAAAGGCGGGCATAAAGGTCTCTTCGCCCTCACCACGCAGGATGTACTCATCCATCTGGAAGACTTCCCCTGGTTTCACGGGGTGGTAATAGACATTGATGTTGCCCTGCTCCAGACGGCCATCCGCTTTTAGCAGCTCGCCGTGACGGATCTTGATGTGAGTGCCCTTCTCGCCCTTGATCCTCAGGCGGCAGAATCCGGCGATGTTCTTCGGATAGGAAAAGACATAGAGTTTGTCACTGAACCGCTTCATGGCCGTGGGCTTCAGCTCCTCGGTGATGTGGATACCGGGCATGGCTTGTGCAGTCAATTGTGCGGCGGGTTGCTCGATGCACTTCGCCGTTTTCCAGTGTGCGTCGTTGAAGGCAGCGGTTTTCCAGCCCTGTTCCTCCAACTGTGCGTCGAAACGGTCGCCACTGTATATATTATTATAGGTATAGCCACCGGTAGCGCATTTCCAAGTCTCGTCCGTACCTACGGTTTCCGTCGTTCCATCCGTATAGGTCAAACGCAGCTCGCAGCGCAGGGAGGGACGACCTCGCCAGGCTGCCTCATGGAAGTTCCAGACAGCGACCGACTGCTCGTTGTACCAGCCATTACCCAACACGGCGGCCAAAGCGTTGTCGCCCTCCTTCAGCAGATCCGTCACGTCGTGGGTGACGTAAAGGATGCGTTTGCGAAAATCGGTATAGCCCGGATCGAGATAGTTCTCGCCCACTCGCTGCCCATTGATGAACAGCTCGTGATAACCCGCGGAGGCGACATAGAGACGTGCCTCTTGAAGTGCCTTTGTCAACTGGAAGGGTTTACGGAAAAGGGGAGCCGGCTCGAACTCCTTGTCCTCGCCATCGGTGATCCATTGGGCGTTCCAATCGGCTTCGGAGAACTTGGCCGTCTCGAAACTGGCTACGGCGGAAGGGGCACACAATCGTCCCTCTTCATCCCATACCTTGACAGTCCAGTAGTAGCGGGTATGCGGTTGAAGGGGGGTACCCTCTGTGTAGGGCTTTAATTGATTAGGAGCAGTGCCCACTTGGATCTCCTGCTTAGAGACCGTGAAGCCTGGTTGTGCCCCGTCATATTCCCAAGTGAAGCGGGGACTTTGCGTGTCTAAGCCAATGGGCTCAGACAGAAATTCAGTGCGCAGGTTGACCGGTGTGGTCTGGTCGTTATGCGATGTGCATGCCGTCAGTAACAGACCGGCCAGCGCACATAGATACAAAGATTTATTCATGTTTTACAAATGCTAATTATTGAATGATTCGGATCTCTTTCGGAGCCTCTATCTGGCTCTTGATGTCCCCATTGGCCTCCTTCTCATGACGGATTTGGATGTCTCCGTAAGGGGTAGGGAAGGAGCCTTCCACCCATTGCAGGTCTCCCAAGTGCGGGGTGATACGGATCGTACGACAACCGGGCTCTACTACCTGTACGCCCAGGACAAACTCGCTCAGCCAAGAGGTCGGTCCCGAGGCCCATCCGTGACAAAGACTGTGACGGAAGCCTTGGTAGCAATAGGCTCCATAGTCGCCATGAATGTCTTTCTTACCGGCAGGTACCAACTCGTCGATACGTGCCGCACTGGGTAGCCATTCCATATTGAAATCCTCCCAGAAGGTGGTGGCTCCCAAATCGAGCATGGCTCCCCAATAGGTACGGATCACGTCGAGAGCCCCTTGGTAATTCCCGGCCATTGCCATCGCCCGCAACATGTAATAGCCATAGAAGGTGGAGAACCCTTTGGCCCCATCCACTGCCAAACATTGGGAGTTCGCCGTTTGGGGATCTAATACGCCGGCAATGGTCAGTAAGGCAGCCGCCTGTTTGTCACCGGCTTTTATCTCGCCGGCCTTGGCCGGAAAGCGTTGCGGATGCTTTTGAGCGTAACGGATGGAGCGATCGAGTGCGGCTTGACACGCTTTTGCCAATGCCTCATCCTCATAGAGATGGCTCAGCTCGATACCTGCCCTGAGGGCTTGGATCATCATCGCTTGCAAGCCGGCATTGATGGCAGGAAGATTCTCGCTGGAGGGCCAATCGAGGAAACGGTTGCCATCCAATTGCTCCTTGCCTTGGGCATCCACTTTGCTGATGAGGTGACGCAGCAGTTCCGTGACGTAGGGTTGTTGCGCTTTCAGGAATTGCCAATCGCCTTGGTAGTAATACCAATCCCGTTGAATGAGTAGCCACCAGATCGAGTAGGAGCTGATGCCATTCATCCAGCCGGGCAGAGGGGTGATGTTACGAATCAGGGAGAGACTCTTGGGCACCACCTCATTATAACCAAATACACTGTTTATCGTCATCACCTCGGGATGCATGTCACCGATCCAAACGAGGCGGTCTCGCTTCACACCATCCCACAGGTATTCCTGCATGTTCAGGTGCACGGTGTAGGCACCTGTCTGCCAGATGCGGTTTAGCCGCTCGTCGTTCGAACGGAAACTGCCTCGATAAGGAATATCCCGCAGGGTGGATATGGCACGCACCTCTTTCAATTGTAACTCTACGGAGTCATCCAGCAGTTCGATACGGGCGAAGCGGAAACCAGAGTTACCCACCTCCTGCACGCCTAACCAAGGAAGTGAAAGGGTGAAATCCCGGATGGCATGATCGTTGGTCGCTCCGTTTTTTCCATCTATCTCACACATCGCCTCACTGACTGATTCGCCTAAACGTACCCGAATTCTCACCGGCTTTTGCGAAGCCGGCATACCGGTCACGAACTGCAAGCCTCCCTGCAGCTCCTTCCCGAAATCGAGTAAAAGCGCAGGGTGAGCTGTGGCACTGCTACGCAACACACAAGGGTTGCGATTCGCCAAGTCCGCTTGGCCAATACCGGGTTTCAACAGGTTCTCCTCTCCCTCGATACAAGCGCTGTCTTGTTGCCAGACAATGCGGGTAGGAGGAATGTATGTACGGCTTCGGGTGTCTCGTTGCTGTGCGTGAAGCGTAGCAGCCAACAGACCTAAGCAGCCGATGATCCAATGAAAAGTATGCGTACTCATTTGTGAAAACGTATATTACAAATTAGGGTAGATCATGGAGAAGACCAACAGCAACAGACCTGTTACCAGCACGGTAATGGTACGGCTGTTCGATCCTTTCCACTCCTTTAAGACAATACCCCAGAAGTTACTGAATAGAATGTTCAACGACATCAAGATGCTCCATGAAAAGGCAAGCATCACAGGTGCGTCGGCAAAGAAGCTCTTGCCCATGCCCAAGCCGAAGAATTGCGAATACCAGAGCAGTCCTGCCAACGCACAGAAGAGCACGTTGTTTGTCAAGGTTGCGCCTGGCACAGAGAGGTAATCCTTGCCCGTCTTGTTCTTGATGTTCTGATAGATGCAATATACAGCATTGGTGCAGAAGCCACCGATGGTCACCAACAGGATGACTGGGTTGGTGGCAAAGAGTTCGTTGGCTCCCTCCGCCTTTACCTTATCCACGATAGCCTGTCCGCTTTCCAATCCTAAATTGAAGCAGGCGCTCATCACACCCGCTAACAGGGCAACAGCCAATCCCTTGGTCAGTGCGAAGTCTTTCACGGCTGCCCGCTTCTCCTCTTCGCTCATGTTCTTGGCCCGCAAGCTGCCGGCATAACCAATCACAGCGATACCCGCCAACGTGATGCAGACACCGATCAAAAGCACCAACCCCTCTCCTGCGAATAGGTTCGTACCCGCCAACAATGCCGGGATCAACGTTCCGAAACCGGAGCAGGTACCCAACGCAATGCTCTGTCCTAAAGCGACACCTAAATAGCGCATACTGAGTCCGAAGGTCAAGCCGCCGATGCCCCAGAGCACGCCATAGATGACTGCACCCAAGCTGCCGGGTGTCTGCCACAATGCCATCAGGCTGCTTCCCTCAGGAACAGCTAATAGCGCACCCAAATAGGGGAAGATGAGCCAAGCGAAGAGCCCCTGGACCAGCCAGAAGCTCTCCCAACTCCATCCCTTCACTTTGTTGATCGGCACGTAGGAGCTACTTTGTCCAAAGCTGCCGACTGCGATGATGAATAGACCGATGAGGATGGTAATCATTTCCGTTTCGATGTTACGTCCGCCTCATACTTCTCAATCTCTGCGATGAAGGATTCGCCGACAGGTACGCCCTGTTGCAAGCAGAACATATCCCAAACCGCTCCCCAAGGCAGGCTCTTGGCCTCCTCTTGCAGGGCTAAACGCTCGAAGCCCTTATCCTCGTCCTCGTATTGGCGCAGCAACTGGATCGGCTCCAACAAGGCCAATAAGAAAGCTTTCTGTGTAGCCCGGCTACCTACTACATAGGCTCCGATACGGTTGATGGTCGCATCAAAATAATCCAAACCGACATGTACCCGGTCGAGGGCATCGCAGCGGATGATCTCACGAGCCAAGTCCATCACGTCGTCGTTGAGGATCACCACATGGTCGCTATCCCAACGGATCGGACGGCTGACGTGCAGCATGATCTCCGGCGTGAAGAGCAAGAGGGCAGATACCTTGTCCGCAATGCTCTCCGTCAAGTGGAAGTGACCGGTATCGAGGGTGACAATTTTCTGCTTCTTCGCTCCGTAACCTAAATAGAAGTCGTATGAGCCTACGGTGTAGCTCTCCAAGCCGATACCAAACAGTTTCGCCTCGATGCAATCTTTCATCCAGTCATACTTCGTAGCGAAGATCTCATCCAAGGATTGCTCCAAGATCTGGCGATAGCGCAGGCGGCTGGCCGGAACCTCTTTGCTGCCATCGTGAATCCACAGATTCATCATGGCAGGGTCACCCTGCGCCTTACCCATCTCGTTGCTGATCCAACGGCAACGCTTGGTGTGCTCGATCCAGAAGTCACGAATCGCCTTGTCGGGGTTTGCGAGGGTCAGGTTGCCACTCTTCGGGTGGGAGAAGGAGGTGCTGTTGAAGTCCAACTTCATGTTGTTCTCCTTGCCCCATTCCATCCAAGAGGCAAAATGACGCGGCTCGACCTCGTTCCGATCCACACGCTCTCCTTGGAAATCCCCATAGGTCTCGTGCAGGCTCAGGCGGTGTGTGCCGGGAATGAAACTCTTTGCTTTCAAGATGTCTTGACGCAACTCCTCGATTGTGCGGGCACGACCGGGATAGTTACCTGTCACTTGAATACCACCAGTCAGTGAACCGCCTTGGTTCTCGAAGCCGGTCACGTCATCGGCTTGCCAGCAGTGGAGGGAGAGAGAGAGTTTCCTTAATTGCTCGATGGCTTTGTTTACATCAACTCCAATAGCGGCGTAACGCTCAGCCGCAATCTCAAATGCTTGTTTTATAACAGTTTCTTTTGTCATGATAATTTCTTTTATTATATAAATAAATCAATTCTTATTTGCATGGATAATAGATATTAGGTGTGAAAGTCTCCGCAATCAAGCGACGCATTTCCCAACGATCGCCTACTAAACCTGCGGCTTTCGCTTGGATGAAGCAGTTGCCAATAGCTGTGGCCTCAGAGGGACCGGCGATGACCGGTATTCCGATCGCATCGGCTGTCCATTGATTCAGCAGTTCGTTTTGCGAACCGCCTCCAATCACATGCAGACATTCGATGGGGAAGGGCGACATGGCCTTCAACATGGCCAACACCTCTCCATAGCGGTGTGCCAAGCTGCGGAAGATGCAGCGCACATAGTCAGCATCACTTTGCGGGGCAGCTTCCCCTTTTGCATCGCAATAGGTAGCAATTGCGGCCATCATCTCCTCTGGATTGGCGAAAGCGGGATCGTCCGGATTGATCAACCCCTCAAATGTGCTCTCTGTGGCCATGCGGGTTAGGTCAGCGTAGCTGTACGTTTTCCCTTGTTTCTTCCAAGTGGCCCGGCAGCGCTCTAACAACCACATACCGGTGATGTTCTTCAAGAAACGGGTAGTTCCCTCGATGCCACCTTCGTTGGTGAAGTTGTGGGCAAACGATTCATCCGTGATGATTGGCTGCTCCGTCTCGATACCCATCAAGCTCCAAGTGCCACTACTCAGGTAGGCGAAATGGGGCGAGCGAGCTGGCACTGCCGCTACCGCAGAGGCAGTATCATGTCCGGCTACCGCAATGACAGGTACAGGCTCTATACCGGTTTGCTGGCAGACAGTCTCGCACAACGGACCGACAGTCGTGCCCGGCATGACTATCGAACAAAATTGCGAGGGAGAAACGCCTACCTGTTCCAACAGATCGTAGTCAAACTTGTGCGTATAGGGATTCAACAACTGGGAAGTGGAGGCGATGGTGTACTCGCACACCTGCTGCTCTGTGAGCATATAGGTCAACAGATCTGGTATGAACAAGATCCGCTCAGCGATCTCTTGAGGCACGTACATATCCTCATAGGTACGGAAAAGCTGAAACAGACTGTTGAACGGTAATACCTGTATGCCGGTACGGGCATAGACTTCTCGCTTGGGAAGGTGCTTAAAGAAATCTTCCGGTGCGCCCTCCGTATAGGGATCGCGATAGGCTCTGGGCATACCCAGCAGCGTACCGTCGTTCGCCAAATAACCAAAGTCAACGCCCCAGGTGTCGATACCGATGGAACAAAGGGGTATGTGCTCTGCTGCACATTTGGAGAGCCCCTCTAAAAGAGCACTGTATAGGTTGAATACATCCCAATAGTAATGCCCATGCAAGGCGACCATTGGAGTGGGAAAACGGTGGATCTCACGCATCGTGAACGATCCCTCTTGTAGGCTGCCCAACACGGCCCGGCCACTGGTGGCTCCTATGTCGAACGCTAAAAAATGAAAGGCTTTCATGATATTTGCTAAACTTATTCGTATTAATGGGAGCAAAAGTATGACCTTTCTTGCTATCTTTGCTTCATAAAATGATTTTAAACCTTTGATTTCTGACATGAATTGCATAAAAGAGGATGTTCAATGCTATCTGACTATCAGTCCTACCGATGAGGACTGGGGTATCGTGGTGACTACCGTAGGGCATCAAACCATACAGGCCGGCGGCGTTTATCCTCCTTCTCGTCATCCCGATAGATATGCGTTCCATCCACAAGAGGGTCGGGTACTCAATGAGTATCAGTTGGTCTATATCACACGAGGGCAAGGCTATTTCTCCTCTCAATCTTGCAGACGTAAGGCGATTACCGCAGGGACTATTATCTTGTTGTTTCCCGGTGAGTGGCATAGCTATTATCCCGATGTGCAGACCGGTTGGGAGGAACATTGGGTAGGTTTTAGGGGACCTCACATTGATCGGCGTGTGGAGAAGCGTTTCTTTAGCAGGGAGGAGCCGATTCATCATATTGGAGTCAGCTCGACGATTCTCAATCTCTATGAGGATATTCTTCGGTTTGCGGGTGAGGAGCGAAGCGGTTATCAGCAGATGATCTCCAGCATTGTGCTTCACATCTTGGGTGTGATTTATTATAAGGAAAAGAACAACGCTTTCTCCGACACCTATGTGGTGGAGAAGATCAATCAAGCGCGGCTCTTGATGAAGGAGCATGTGGAGAATCCGCTGCGTGCGGAGGACATTGCGATGCGTTTGGGGTTAAGTTACTCCTGGTTTCGCCGTATGTTCAAGGAATATACGGGCTCTTCGCCTGCCCAATACCAGGCACAGCAGCGCTTGTTGCGTGCGAAGGAATTGCTGACCACCTCGCAGCTTTCTATTTCTGAGATCGCTTATGCGCTTCAATTTGAGAATGCCGGCCAGTTCTCTACCTTTTTCCGTAGGAGAGAGAATGTGACGCCCTCTGAGTTTAGGGAGCGTAGCCATTGAGTGCGAGGCCTGCAAAAAAATAGGAGAGAAAAGCTACTCATTTTGAGTTAACTTTTCCCTCCTGATTGTTTCTTGTATCGTTGCGGACGAAAGAATTATTTCTTCTTACGGTTACCGTAGCGGCTCATGAACTTATCGACACGACCAGCAGTATCCACCAACTTAGACTTACCAGTGTAGAACGGGTGAGAAGTGTTAGAGATCTCGACCTTTACCAACGGATAAGTAACGCCATCGATCTCGATCGTCTCTTTTGCGTTAATCGTTGAACGAGTGATGAATGTATCATCGTTTGACATGTCCTTGAATACCACAGGACGATAGTTCTCAGGATGAATTCCTTTTTTCATTGCTTTATTTCTGTTTTTAATTTATACTACTTTATATTGGTAACCGGTATTTTCGAGCGGCAAAGGTATAGCTTTACGGTCAATAAACAAAGAAAAACGCATTCTTTTTTTCGCCCAGTTAGAATTTGATATAAATTATGGCCGTAAAAAAGCGTTGTGTGATGAAACTTGTGTATATTTGCGGAAGTTTTAAATTACTAACGTAATAACGTATTAAACATTATGGTAAGTTACAAACAATTAGGTTTGGTGAACACAAAAGAGATGTTCGCTAAGGCAATCAAGGGTGGCTATGCAATCCCTGCGTTCAACTTCAACAACATGGAGCAGTTGCAAGCAATTATCAAGGCTTCTGTAGAGACGAAGTCTCCGGTGATCTTGCAGGTGTCTAAGGGTGCGCGTAACTATGCGAACCAGACATTGCTTCGTTATATGGCTGAGGGCGCAGTTGAGTACGCTAAGGAGTTGGGCTGCGAGCATCCGCAGATCGTTTTGCACTTGGATCACGGTGATAGCTTCGAGTTGTGTAAGTCTTGTGTAGATATGGGCTTCTCTTCTGTAATGATCGATGGCTCTCATTTGCCTTATGAGGAGAACGTTGCGTTGACAAAGAAGGTTGTTGAGTACGCACATCAGTATGACGTTACCGTAGAGGGTGAGCTGGGTGTATTGGCAGGTGTTGAGGATGAGGTTTCCGCAGACCATCACACTTATACTGATCCTGAGGAGGTAATCGATTTCGCTACACGTACAGGTTGCGATTCTTTGGCTATCTCTATTGGTACTTCTCACGGTGCTTACAAGTTCACTCCGGAGCAGTGTACAATTGATCCTGAGACAGGTCGCATGGTTCCTCCTCCTTTGGCATTCGATGTATTGAAGGCTGTTGAGGAGAAGTTGCCGGGCTTCCCCATCGTGCTCCACGGTTCTTCTTCTGTTCCCCAGGATGAGGTTGAGACAATCAACAAATATGGTGGCGCATTGAAGGCTGCTATCGGTATCCCCGAGGAGTGGTTACGTGAGGCTGCTAAGTCTGCTGTTTGCAAGATCAACATCGACTCTGACTCTCGTTTGGCTATGACAGCTGCTATCCGTAAGGTCTTCGCTGAGAAGCCGGCTGAGTTCGACCCGCGTAAGTATCTGGGTCCGGCTCGTGACAACATGGAGAAGCTGTACAAGCACAAGATCATCAACGTACTTGGCTCTAACGACAAGTTGTAATCAACGCATTTGGTTGACAAAACATAGGAAAGGAGAGAGTGTCGGTGCTATTCGGCACTCTCTTTTTTGTTAGGAAGACATATAAAAGATTGTAGGGAAAAATCAACAAGAGACAATGAGAAAACTAATGAATGTAGCCCTGGCCTTTATGGGGCTTTGGCTTTGTGCCGTATCGGCACAAGCGCAATCCTGGAAAGATATTTTGAGTTCAGAGACCGTTCAGAAGGTCGTTTCAACCGTTACCGGAGGACAATCGGTGACAGCTACCAGCTTGCAGGGAACGTGGACCTATGTGGATCCGGCTGTGCAGTTGGGAAGCGATAACACTTTGAAGCAAATTGCGGGAGCTGCTGCAACCACGGAGTTAGAGAAGAAATTGAAGGAGCAATGCACCAAGGTGGGCATTGTAGAGGGCGTGTTTAACTATACTTTCAATGCGGACAGCACCTTTACCAGTGCGTTGAAGAAGGGTTCCTTGAAGGGAACCTACAGCGTGAATGAGGCGGATAAGAGCATCGCCTTTACTTATACGGCCGGCACGTCCAACCGCGCGATTTATACCTTGACCGCCACTACGGTCTTGGCAGGCGATAACCTTACATTGCTGTTTAATGCAGACAAATTGCTTACGTTCTTGACGAAGGTCGCATCGCTGAGCAGTAATAATACGTTGCAATCGCTTAGCCAGTTAGCGAATCAGTATGACGGTTTGATGTTAGGTTTCGATTTGAAGAAATAAAAGAATAAGGTTCGGCCTCTTTTCTATTGATTGGCAAGCAGCCGAACCTTATTGTTCGTTTTTATAAATCTTTATATAGAGCGGCTACGGCTGGATAGACAATCTTTCCATCTACGATATTAAGGCCAAGCTGTAAGCCTGGATCAGCAGCGCAAGCCTTTTCCCAGCCTTGATCAGCCAATTTGATAGCGTAGGGCAGTGTGGCGTTGGTCAATGCGAGCGTAGAGGTTTGTGGAACCGCTCCTGGGATATTGGCTACACAATAGTGGATTACCCCATCCACTTCGAAGATCGGCTCTGCATGAGTGGTCGGGTGAGAGGTTTCAAAACAGCCTCCTTGATCGATGGCGACATCCACTAATACGCTACCTGGTTTCATCAGTTTGAGCATCTCACGGGTAATGAGGTGCGGTGTCTTCGCACCGGGAATCAAGACTGCGCCAATCACGAGATCGGTCGTTGGCAATTCCTGTTCGATGTTGTGGGTGGAAGAATAGAGTGTCTTGACATTCTTGGGGAGTGTCTCTGCCAACGCACGCAGACGAGGTAGCGAGATGTCGGCCAATGTGACATCGGCACCTAAGCCAGCTGCCATCAAAGCGGCGTTATGGCCTACGATACCTCCACCAATGACCAACACCTTGGCCGGTTTCACACCTGGCACACCGCCTAACAACATGCCTTTGCCTCCTTGTGGTTTCTCCAAAAAGCGTGCGCCCTCTTGGATGGACATACGTCCAGCTACCTCACTCATGGGAATCAATAGGGGTAAGGAATGATTGGGACCTTCTACTGTCTCGTAAGCCAAGCAGGTGGCTCCGCTATGAAGCATAGCTTCGGTCAGTTCCCGATCAGAAGCAAAATGGAAATAGGTGAAGAGCAACTGGCCCTTTTTCACTAAGGCATACTCACTTTCGATGGGTTCTTTCACTTTGATGATCATCTCGGCGATGTCATATACCGCTTCAATGGTAGGCAGGATTTGGGCTCCTGCCGCTACATAATCTTCATCAGGGAATCCACTGTTGATTCCTGCCGTGTGCTGAACATACACACTGTGCCCTTTTCTCACTAACTCTTTTGCGCCAGCTGGTGTCAATGCGACGCGGTTTTCATTGTTCTTAATCTCTTTTGGGACTCCAATTATCATAACTAATGGTATTAAAAGGTTTATGGGGCGAATGTACAAAAAAAGAGGAACAGACTATTCCGTCTATCCCTCCTTTTAACACGTTAATTATACTGAAAAATCAGAGCCCTTGTCCGTGGCAATTTTTGTACTTCTTGCCACTGCCACAGGGACAAAGATCATTGCGTCCCACACGCTTCTCCGCTCTTACGGCATCGGGGTGAGCCGTCTCGTCTGCATTCTCCTCATTTGTAAGCTCACGCTGCTCCGTCTCAGCCTCTTTTACTTCAATAGCCTGTTGGGCTTGCTGTGCCTGTTGCGCCTTCTTCTGCGCTTGCTCTTGGATACGAGCACGCTCTTGGGCAATGGCTTCAGCGGCCTGTTTAGCCAGCGCCTCTTGTCGGGCAGCCATGGCTTGAAGCTCCTCCTCTGTCGGTTCTCGACGTACAGGAATCTGTCCACGCATCAAGACGGCTACAGTCTTTCGGTTCATAGCATCAACCATGTTCTTAAAGAGGTTATAGGACTCTAACTTGTAGATCAACAACGGATCTTTGTTCTCGTAACTTGCGTTCTGCACGGAGTGACGCAACTCATCCATCTCACGCAAGTGTTCTTTCCAGGCCTCATCAATCATGTGGAGGATGATGGACTTTTGGAAGGCTTTTGTGATCACCTTGCTCTCGGTCTCGTAGGCCTCCTTCAGGTTGCAGGAGATGTTGTACATGCGTTTACCGTCTGTGATGGGGATCATGATGTTCTCATACATGGCACCCTGATTCTCGTAAACTTGCTGAATTACAGGGTGAGCAACCTGTGCGATGCGCTCCATGCGTCGTTTGAAGGTTTTCAAGGCCTCCTCAAAGAGTTTATCTGTCAGTTGGTTATGCTTTAACTCCTTAAATTCATCCAAGGTGAGGGGGCTTTCCATAGCGAATGTCTTAAAGATTTCCATCTTGAAGCTCTCGAAGTCATTCTCACACTGATCGGTAATCGCTACTGCAGTGTCGTAGAGGGTATTCAATACATCCAAACCAATGCGCTCTCCCATCAAGGCATGGCGACGACGGGTATAGATCACGGTACGCTGCGAGTTCATTACGTCGTCATATTCCAACAAGCGTTTACGAATACCGAAGTTATTCTCCTCGACCTTCTTCTGTGCACGCTCCACGGATCTACTCAACATACTATGCTCTAAGACTTCACCCTCTTTGAAACCCAATTTGTCCATCAAACTGGCGATTTTCTCAGAGGCAAACAGACGCATCAAATCATCTTCCAAAGAGACGAAGAACACAGAGGATCCCGGGTCTCCTTGACGGCCTGAACGACCACGCAACTGACGATCGACACGACGGCTCTCGTGGCGTTCCGTACCGATGATAGCCAAACCACCAGCCTCTTTCACCTCTTTGGACAGTTTAATATCCGTACCACGACCGGCCATGTTGGTGGCAATTGTCACCGTACTGCTTTGACCTGCTAATGCTACAATCTCAGCCTCTTTCTGGTGCAACTTTGCATTCAAAACATTGTGTTTGATGTTGCGGATCTTCAACATACGGCTCAGTAACTCAGAGATCTCAACAGAGGTGGTACCCACCAATACGGGACGACCAGCCTGGGTCAATTGGACAATCTCCTCGATGACTGCATTGTATTTTTCACGCTTGGTCTTATAGATGCGGTCGTTCATGTCGATACGAGCGATCGGACGGTTGGTCGGGATAACGACCACATCCAACTTATAAATGTCCCAGAACTCTCCTGCCTCTGTCTCCGCTGTACCGGTCATACCAGCCAACTTATGATACATACGGAAATAGTTTTGCAACGTGATGGTTGCAAACGTTTGTGTAGCGGCCTCCACTTTCACACGCTCTTTCGCCTCGATTGCCTGGTGCAAACCGTCGGAATAACGACGGCCATCCATAATACGGCCTGTCTGCTCATCAACGATCAATACTTTGTTGTCGATCACCACATACTCATCGTCTTTCTCGAAGAGGGTGTAGGCCTTCAGCAGCTGGTTGATGGTATGTACACGCTCGCTCTTCACGGAGTAGTTGGAGAGGATCTCGTCCTTACGGGCCTGCTTCTCCTCTTCGGTGCCTTGCATGTTCTCCAACTGCGACAACTCGGAGGTGATGTCGGGCAATACAAAGAAGGTTGGATCATCCGTCTTACCCGTCAGCAAGTCGATACCCTTATCGGTCAACTCAACGCTGTTGTTCTTCTCGTCGATCACAAAATAGAGCACATCGGTAGCCTCGTGCATGTGCTTGTTGTTCTCAGACATGTAGTATTCCTCGGCCTTCAACATCTGTGCCTTGACACCTTGCTCGCTGAGGTATTTGATTAATGCCTTGTTGCGCGGGAAACCCTTGTGGGAACGGAAAAGCTGAATGGCACCCTCATCGATCTCCGCTTGATCGTTGCTGGCCATCTTCTTCTTGGCCTCGATCAGCAACTGGGAACAGAGGTTCTTCTGGGCATTGACCACCACCTCAACGTTCGGTCGGAACTGTTCAAACAGTTGCTCCTCGCCACGGGGTACGGGACCGGAAATGATCAACGGTGTACGGGCATCGTCGATCAACACGGAATCCACCTCATCGACAATGGCGAAGTTATGCTTGCGTTGCACCAGGTCTCTTGGGCTGGTTGCCATGTTATCACGTAGATAGTCAAAACCGAACTCGTTGTTCGTACCGAAGGTGATGTCTGCCTCATACGCCTTTCTGCGAGCCTCAGAGTTGGGACGATGCTTGTCAATGCAATCCACAGAAAGACCGTGGAACATATAGAGTGGCCCCATCCATTCAGAGTCACGCTTAGAGAGGTAGTCATTCACGGTTACGACATGCACACCGTTGCGGGTCAATGCGTTGAGGAAGACGGGTAGGGTTGCCACTAATGTCTTACCCTCACCGGTAGCCATCTCGGCGATCTTGCCTTTGTGCAAAACGACACCACCAAACAGTTGAACATCATAGTGGACCATATCCCAAGTGATCTCGTTACCACCCGCTTTCCAGTGGTTCTGGTAGATCGCTTTGTCTCCCTCGATACGGACAAAATCATGGCGGGGAGCCAGTTCACGGTCGAACGGGGTGGCTGTTACCACTACCTCTTCGTTTTCAGCGAATCGGCGGGCAGTGTCTTTCATGATGGCGAATACCTCGGGCAGAGATTGGTCCAAAACCACCTCCATCTTATCGGTAATCGTCTTCTCGATTTTGTCCACCTCGGCCCAGATCGCTTCACGCTCCTCCAACTCCTTTGACTCGATACTATCACGCAGTTCCTTAACTTTCGCCTTTTCATCGGCCACTGCGTCTTGGATGCGCTGCTTGATCACATCCACCCTCGCACGCAACTCATCATTGGAGAGCGCTTGAATAGACGGATATACGGCTTTCACCTTATCTACCCAAGGGGTAATCTCTTTCAGGTCTCGTTGTGATTTGTTACCGAACAGCTTCGTCAATAACTCATTTATTCCTAACATATATGTATTCTTTTTTTGCTGGTTAATAAAATAGATGTTTCATACACCTTTATAGACTCACTTGCTGGCCTTTATCTCATATAGAGGTAGGCTGTGGGATGCGTTGGGCGGTCTGATCCGCAGCACGTGGGTGACGGTAGGAGCCACCTCTGTCGCTTTCACCTCGCGATAGATATGTTGCGGTTTTAAGCCGTTGCCCATGAAGATCAAGGGGGTGATCACGGCATTGTTACGAATGACTTTGACCTGCTCTTTCCCGTTGTCAAAGTTCAGCTTCCAACCGGGTTGTAGCTCAATCAGCAGATCGCCTCTGCGCAAGTGATGGGTCCCTTGGCGGAACTCGAT
This sequence comes from Parabacteroides distasonis, assembly GCA_021531385.1. GTDB lineage: Bacteria > Bacteroidota > Bacteroidia > Bacteroidales > Tannerellaceae > Parabacteroides > Parabacteroides distasonis_C. Next base: position 69,960 of record JAFBIR010000012.1, read on the forward strand.
CGTTCCTTCATTCCAGTCGCCGGTTAACAAGCTCTTGTCGGTCGTGACTGACTGCACGCCACTGAACTCCTGCAGGAAGTCGGCCGCTTTGCGTTGAACGGTAGCCAAATCCAGTTTGGCATCTTCTATTGCTTTGCGATTCAGATAGATCTGTGAGTCGTAATAACCTTTTACCCAATTCGTCTGTTGCCCATAGAGTGCCATGAGGTACATGTTGAGCAATGCCACGCACCGTTTGGGGTGGAACTCCCCACCGTTCACCATCAGCCCGTCGGGGTAAGACTCCTCGCTCTTGTAATAACCAGAGCCAGTGAAGACCACTAAGGTGTTTGACAGGCCTACCTTCTTGTCGATCGTGTCTAACAGCTTCTCAATGTCTTGATCGAGTTGAAAGTAGGTGTCTTGAATCTCACGTGTATATTCTTTATTCTGTGTGCCTAAGAAATTGCCGGCATAATAGGTCACGGAGAGCATGTCGGGGCAGCTGCGAGTGCCAAATCCACCATATTCCAGAAACTGGATGGCCAGGCGGTTCACCTCCTTGTTGATATAGGGTGAGGTTTTTAGCCGGGGATAGCAATCTATCGCCTTCTCGTTGAAGGTGTACCGATAGGGTATTTCGTCGAGCACGTAGGGGAAGGCATTCAGTTTGTCCATCGAGAGTGAGGGCGTCCACACCATCGAGGCGATGCGAGCAGAGAGCGCCTCTGGGCCGTTGTTGTAGCGATCCACATACCAAGGAATTCCTTTATAATAGGTGGTCGTGGCCCATTTGCCGTTTAAATTGTCCATCCAGAAGGCGCCATTGGCCGCATGACCGGCTGACAGGATTGCGCTCTCAGGGTCGGGGGCGATGGCATAGACATCGCTGCGCCCACCGGAGGCAATTTTCAACTCATCGCCAATCGTGGAACTGAAGAGGTTTTTAGGTGAGTAGTTCTCCTTGGTGTAATTGCCCAAGTACTCAGGATCATTCAAGATGGAGACCTCTCGATCCCGGTCGAAATCGTAACTGAAATTACTTCCGATCCCGCTGAAGCAAGGGTTGCTTCCGGTGAACAAGGTAGCGAATGCGCTGGCTTGGTCGATGTTGGAGAACTCGAAGCGGATGTTGTTATACACCACTCCCTCGTTCATTAACCGCTTGAAACCTCTTTCGCCAAATGTGTTGTAAAAATACTCAATGTAATCCCCTCTTAACTGATCCACCGTGATGCAGACTACCAACTTGGGCGCATGTGGCTGAGCCTCAAGGTTTGCAACCGCAAGGATGGCGATAAGAGACGATAATATTTTTCTCATTCGGTTGTCCATTTCTTTTTATTAATGCCTCTGGCCGAACGCAACCACAGCGAGGCGGCGAGCGGGATAAAGGCGGGATTCAGCTGCTGCGGGAGGAACGCCCAACCGGCAAATAGCAGCGTAAGCGCCGCAAAGTTAATAAAATGATACCAATAAGTCGCCCTTTGTGCTTTATTAATGCAAAACAAAATCACGCCCACCAGGTGGAAAGGGTGTAGCCAGAGCAGGGAATAATTGGGCCATGTACAGGGATGGACGGAGAAAAAGGCCAAGAAAAAGAGTACACAGCCCGCCAATCCGGCCAATCCGAACAGCAGGATATCCAGTCCCTTATAGGCCCGTTTCTGAAATCGGCCTAATAAGGTGATGACATTCGTAATTGCGAAAATCAGCCAACCTAACCGCAGCGGAGAGAGCAGATCCCAAAGGTCTTTCTCCAGTTCGTCGGGTTCGGCAGCTTCAATAACATGCGTCTTACTCACCAAAGGACGATGTTGCCCCTGTGCGTCAATGATCTCTGCCTTTGCGAAAGCCTCTCGCAGATAATCCGGCAGGAACAGCATTTCATGCAGTGTAGCCTCTTGATCCGTAGGGCTACCTAAAGCCAAGTCGCACCCGAACGTCAGCCAGGCATGATGGCGGGTACAATGATTGATCAATGAACGAAAGGTCTGGGCGGTATAGGGGTAGTGGTAATCCACTTGGCCGACTACCTTTTCGATTAAGGCAGCGGGGCGGGTGGCGCAGTTGTCAAAAAAGAAATTATAGCGATAGACCCGATTCTCCGGCCGGTAGTTCTCTACCAAGGCCTCCCAGAGGCGTTGCCGCTCGGCGGTGGTCAAGTTTAGCTCCTGCTCGGTGATCGTGCTACCTCGCAGTTGGTACTCAATTACGTAGTCGGTATAATTAACCACTCCCAAGCGATAGTCGGTCTCCCCCTTGGCAAAGCGATAGATAAAATTGGGCTTGGAGAAGTCGAAGATACCATAATTAAATACATAGTCCACTTTTCGTTCAGGGTCGTGTACTCGCAATGCGGCATGGCCATAGACGGTGAATACCTCCTCTTCGTAAGGCGAAGAGGTTAATAGGCTGATACGAGCCGTATCACTCAGTGAAACTTGAGCGAATGCAAGTTGGGTGATAATTCCTAATAGCCCTAAAATAAACCATTTCTTCATGCTTATACGCTTTAAAGCAAAAAAGAGAAACCGTCATACGATGATTTCTCTTTTTGTGATTCGCATAGGATTCAAACCTATAACCTTCTGATCCGTAGTCAGATGCTCTATTCAGTTGAGCTAGCGAACCAATAAAAATACTCTAAAATTTGTGATTCGCATAGGATTCAAACCTATAACCTTCTGATCCGTAGTCAGATGCTCTATTCAGTTGAGCTAGCGAACCAAACTTGTTTCTTTTAGCATCAATCTCTCTTGATTGACGCTGCAAAGGTAGGGCTTATTTTTGAACTACCAAATTTTTTATCTGCTTTTTTTCAGGCTCAATCTAACATTTTGGGATTAAAAATGAGATAACCGATATTCAATCCAATGTTGAAATTTTGCTTGGGGTAGTTGTATCCATTGGCATACAGGCTGATAGAAATAAAAGGAAGCTTTAAGACGAGGGATGCTTCTCCCATATAGTTAAAGGAATGCAAAAACTTACCATAACTGGCTGTAGCCACATTCGGATTGGATGCGGTAACCTGTTTTTGGATTTCATAAAGCGGCATGAAGCCATACATGCCAAGTTGGAAATGAAACAATTTGCTGAATCTCCAGATCGGGGTTAGCCCTAACGCAACATACTGATTGGCCCGAAAGGCCTCGTTGAAGACGATCGTGCTGTGAGGAGTGGGGGTGAAAGCAGGTGCTTGCAAAACACTTGCCGTATAGTTGCTCATTAGGTTTTTACTGGAGAGTACTAACTCTGATAGGTAACCCATGTTGAAATGATTTGTGTAAGTATGGAAACTTTTCCAACGACCTTTGAATTGAATCCAGCTATGGGTCTTGCTCCAAACGGGAGACAATGCATCTCCAGAGGTGGGAGAAGGGGTGAAGTTCTCTTTCCCTGTCACATATTGGGCAGTCATGAAAAGCTGTTTGCCTTCGGTGGCATAAAGACGGTCGTCAAGGCTGTTTTGCTCCAAACTCAACGAGCCTGCGAAATAGTCATACCAACTATGGTCGAAAGAGGCATTAGCGAACGAGATGGATGAACTCTGTAAGTAATTGTCGTTGAGTCGACCATAAGTCAGTCCAATCTCGGCTTTCGCTTGGTTGAGAAAGGGAAAGCCTAATTTCATTCGCAGGAATAGCTCTTTCTGTTTAATGATGGCAGGTACGACATCCTCGTAGAATAGAGACTGGCTCTCCGAATAGCGCTTGTCGGAAAAGACCCCTTGCAGGCTCAGGTAAGTGGGAATCGTGGTTTGCAGAAAGGTGCGTGCGTCGAGCATCACGCCACTGAACGAGTTGCCCACCTGAAAGTTTGCCGTTAGATCGGTTCCTACACGTCCCAAAGACTGGTAATTGAAGCCCAAGAAAAGTTGGTTGGCCTGGTGGGAGGAAACATTACCGCCGAAAGCGATCTTAACCTCCTCTTTCATCTTGACTTCTAAGTAGAGGTCGAAATTTTTCTCTTTGCGGTTATAGACGGCGTGAGGCATGATCTCCTTGATCTTAGAGTAGGTTAACATCTTGAAGTAGGCGCGCTTAAATTCTTGCATAGAGAAGACTCCGTTGATATCTTTATGTAGCTCTGCTTCGATAAACTTGCGTTGCGCTTCTGTTACCCCACTCACATAAATATTCTTGAATACCAATGGAGGAAGACTCTCTTTATATGCTTTTCTACGGGCGTTTACTTCAGAGAGTGTTACCTCACGAGGAACACGCTGCTTGATGGAGTCAATCATCGCTAATGTTTTCTGATAGCCAATTTCCATCAGCTCCTTTCCTTTGTCGAAATCAAGCAGTGAGACTGTTGGAAATTTAAATTGGATGAGCATACCATCTTCTTCCTCAACGTTATATTCTGTTTTCTGCATGACCATCGCTTCCATTTGTGTGTAAAGATTTTCTGTGGGCTTGGTATTACCGGAAGAGACAATGGAGCCGAAAATGAAATCCGGATGAAATGCTTCCTTGAGGGGATTCACCGGAAAATTATCATAGATGCCTCCATCGAACAGCGGGATGCTATCCCGCCAAATGGGCTGAAATACAAAAGGAAATGACATAGAGGCACGCACAGCGTCTCCCAAATCACCATGTTTGAAGACTACGGCTTTCTTTGCATATACGTCTGATGCCACGCAGCGAAAGGGTACGAACAAGTTGTCAAAATTCCAGCCAGCCTTGGCTGTGGCTTGAGCAAAAAGCCCCATGAAAGCTTGATTCATCTGTATGGGGTTGATCAGACTCTGTGGTAAGAAACTGGCCTTCACCTGCAGAGAATCGGTAAAATCGATGGAAAAATGAGCGAACTCGGGTGTAGGATCGGGCTCCTTGAAGAAGAAAGCATATTTACTCTCCACTGTGCCAGTTTGCCAGTAGCCGAACTCCTCCGAGAGCATTAAATCCAGCATTTCTTCGGGCGTGTAACCCATCGCATAAAGACTACCAATAATGGCGCCGATAGAGGTTCCTGCTACATAGTCAATGGGTATATTATTTTCCTCCAGTGCTTTGATCACACCGATATGAGCTGCGCCTTTTGCGCCTCCTCCACTCATTACCAAACCCACCTTCTGTGCCATTCCGAGGAAACCAAACCAAGAAAGCAGCATCACTATTAAACCAAATCTTCTCATTGTCTTTTTGCTCATGCTTGTTTGTTGAGCAAAAATACAAAAGCTAAATTAATTAAGGATGTTTTATGTGGAATTTATTGTGAATTTAGTGGGTGTATCAGTCTGTTCCTAAATGGTGTTCTAATTTTTGCTGTCACACCAAGGGCGGGTGCGCAAATATGGCTATCTTTGCAGCAAACTTCGATATATTATTGCAATGATGTTTGGCAATTATGTGGGTACACTGCGGATGCTTCCCTTCTTAGGTGGCTGGTTGGCTGACAAGTTGTTAGGTGATCCGGAAGGATGGCCTCATCCTATTGTGTGGTTCGGACGAGCAATCAGTGTCGGTGAGAGACAATTGAACCATGGAGAGAACCGAGCGGATAAAGGGGCTTTGATGGCGCTTTGCTTCGTAGTAGGTGTGTATGGAATTTGCAAGCAGCTATTGGCTTGGTCTGCGGGTATTAGCCCGATTTTCAGTGGAATACTGACATCTGTTGGTGTCTTTTATTGTCTTTCTGGCACGACTTTAATCAAGGAGGTGAAGGCGGTCTTTGAGGCAGTGGATAGAAGCACGGAAGAGGGGCGGAAACAGGTAGCCCGCATCGTAGGACGTGACACGGCTCATCTTTCTCCGCAGGAGATCCGAGCAGCGGCATTGGAGACCTTGGCAGAGAACTTGAGTGATGGGGTGATCGCTCCGATGTTTTGGTACGCCTTATTGGGCTTACCCGGTATGGCGGCCTATAAGATGGTGAACACACTTGATTCAATGATTGGCTATAAGAATGAACGCTACTTGGAGTTTGGACGTGTAGCGGCCAAGACCGATGATTTGGCTAACTTGATTCCCGCACGTTTGACCGCCTATCTGATGTTGATAGTCAGTGGGAACTGGTCGAAGCGGGAGTTTGTGCAACGGTTTGGCCCGGCTCATGCAAGTCCCAATTCCGGTTATCCTGAAGCGGCATTGGCAGCCATTCTCGACTGTCGTTTCGGTGGAACGCATGACTATTTTGGGAAGCCGGTGGAGAAACCCTATATTGGCACTAACGAGCGTCCCTTTACGACCGAGGATATGCGGATCGCCGTACGGGTGAATAGTCAAGTGGAATTGGTGATGGGACTGATAGTGGCCCTTTGCGCAGGGATATTTTAATAAATGGTAACGAATAGCAATAGATAAAGAAAATATGGATATCAGACTAAACAAACTACTCAGTGAGGCCGGTATCTGCTCACGCCGAGAGGCTGATCAGTTTATGGAGACAGATCGAGTGACGGTCAATGGAAAGTTCCCTAAGATGGGACAACGGGTGACAGCCGAGGATGAGGTGCTTGTGGACGGTGAGAAGGTCAACGTGGAAAAGTACCTGCAATTGCAAGAGGAGCAACGCCGAGAAGAAGAGGAGGAGAAGGAGCTGATTCGCTCATTGCATACATTCAAGGCGGAGGAACGTAAGCCTAAAGAGGCTCTCCGGAAAGAGGAGAAGTTTGGCAAGTATAATAAGTTCGCAGCTGCTCGTAAGGCAGCTAAGGAGGGAACTACTTGGAAAGAAAAGAAAGAAAAACTCCGTCTAACAGCAGAGGAGGATCGGTTATTGCGAGAGGCATTGCGTCCGCAGTTTGGGAAATCCTTGCGTAAATCAGCGGTGGCACAACGGATCGCTGCCAATCCAAAATCGGCAGCATTGCGTAAGACCAGTCGCAATAACCCCATCAACAAGGCGAAGCGTGCTGCGCAATATAAACGGAGAAATAATGGGTAAACATCTTGTTTTGGTGACTGGTGGGGAGCGCTCAGGAAAGAGTGGTTATGCCCAACGTTTGGCGCTTAGCTTGACAGTCAACCCGGTCTATTTGGCTACCTCCCGTATCTGGGATGAGGAGTTTCGGCAGCGGGTGTTGCGTCATCAGGCGGATAGAGGTCCGGAATGGACCAACATCGAAGAGGAGAAGGAGTTAAGCCGTCACGACCTTACGGGACGTGTGGTGGTGATTGACTGTGTGACCCTTTGGGCGACCAATTTCTTTTTCGATTGTCAGAGTGATGCGGAGGAGGCGTTGAGGCAGTTGAAGGAGGAGTTTGACCTGGTAACGGAACAAGCGGCCTATCTGATCTTCGTCACCAATGAGATCGGTATGGGGGGAGTGCCGATGGATGCCGTGCAGCGGAAATTTACCGATATGCAGGGTTGGCTGAATCAATATATCGCTGCTCGGGCCGACGAGGTGGTGCTGATGGTGAGTGGCATCCCTCTTAAAGTGAAATAACGATGAATTTATTAGGGAATACACATGAGGACATTTGAAATTAAAGAACCTGATAAGGGTATAGAACAGGCCCTGCGCGACAAGATCGAGAACTTGGCCAAACCGAAAGGATCATTGGGACGCTTAGAGTCATTGGCATTACAAATCGGATTGATTCAACAAACATTTACACCTACATTGAGCCATCCGGTCAATGTGATTTATGCGGCGGATCATGGTATCGCTGATGAGGGAGTAAGTAAATCCCCGAAAGAGGTGACCCGACAGGTGATCTACAATTTCTTGAATGGTGGTTCGGGCGTCTGTTTCTTGGCTCGTCAGCATGGGTTTGAGCTGAAGATCGTGGATGGAGGTGTGGACTTTGACTTTCCGGCCAATCCCCGTCTGATTGACCGAAAGGTGCGTAAGGGTACACGCAACTACCTGCATGAGGCAGCGATGACGGCTGAGGAGGTGGATCAAGCAATCCAGTATGGGGCTGACATCGTGACCGATTGTTACAACGAGGGTTGCAACGTGATTAGCTTTGGTGAGATGGGTATCGGTAATACGGCAACCTCCAGTGTCTGGATGCACTGTTTGACGGACATTCCATTGGTAGATTGTGTGGGTGCAGGCAGCGGCTTGGATGAGGCCGGTGTACGTCATAAATATAATGTATTGAAGGCGGCTATCGACAATTACAAGGGAGATGGCAGTGCGGCGGATGTGTTGCGTTATTTTGGTGGTATCGAGATGGTGATGGCTGTAGGAGGAATGCTTCGAGCTGCGGAGTTGGGCATGATTATCTTGGTAGATGGGTTTATCATGACAAATTGTGTGCTGATGGCCTCTCGTTTCTATCCGCAAATGCTTCCTTATTGCATCTTTGGCCATTGTGGAGATGAGTCTGGTCACAAGCGCGTACTCGATTTCTTGGGTGCGGAGCCATTACTGCATTTGGGGCTGCGTCTGGGTGAGGGGAGTGGCTCTGTTTGTGCTTACCCGATTGTAGAGTCTGCGGTGCGTATGATCAACGAGATGCACACCTTTGCGCAGGCAGCAGTCACGAAATATATTTAATATGTTACGGATATTAGCGGCATTGATCTTTTTTACTCGCCTCCCTTTCTGGCGTTTGGCGGAGGTACCGGCAGTTTATTTCAAGAACATCGTGAGCCTTTGGCCTCTGGCGGGATGGCTCACGGCCGGCTTGATGGCGTTGGTCTATTATGCCGCTTCGCTCTGTTTCCCGTCGCAGGTAGCCTTGTTGCTGGCGATCTTTACCCGATTGCTGATCACCGGCTGCCTGCATGAGGATGGCTTGGCCGACTTCTTCGATGGTTTTGGAGGCGGAACAAATAGGGAGCGCGTGTTAGCGATCATGAAGGATTCACACATTGGTAGTTATGGAGTCATTGGGCTGATCAGCTATTTCCTGTTGCTCTATACGACGCTTTCTGCTTTACCTGCTGCGTGGATAGGCTGTGTGATCATGGCGGGTGATCCTTTCTGTAAATCTGTATCGGCTTGGATCATCAACTTTTTGCCCTACGCACGTAAAGCAGAGGAGGCGAAAAACAAGACGGTCTATAGCCGGATGACGATGGGGGAGAAGGTATGCTGCGTGGTGATCGGCTGGTTGCCTTTGTGTTGGTTGCCCTCACCCATTTATGGATGGGCTATCCTCTTCCCTCTCGGGGTGAGTGGGTGCCTGTTTCGTTTCATGTGGCGGAAGATTCAAGGCTATACAGGAGATTGCTGTGGGGCGACCTTTTTGCTGACGGAACTGAGTTTCTATTTGGGTGTTTTATTGATTTATCATCTATCGTAATGGGTTATGGAGGTATTTTTGATTCGACATACAGCTGTTGACGTGCCGGCAGGTTATGCTTACGGACAAACCGACGTACCTTTAAAAGCCTCCTTTATGGAAGAGGCGGCTCGTGTGAAACAGGCCCTTGAAGGACATACTTTTGATCAGGTTTGGAGCAGTCCGCTCGCTCGTTGTCGTCGTTTGGCCACCTATTGTGGCTATCCGGAGCCGATGATAGATCCTCGTTTGATGGAGGTGAGCTTTGGTGAGTGGGAGATGAAGAGTTGGGATGACGTGTCGAGCGATCCTCGTTCCGTGGCATGGTTTGCCGATTGGCTCAACCAGCCTACACCGGGAGGGGAGTCTTTTTCCGATCAGTATCGGCGAGTGTCCGCCTTCCTGGAGGATTTGCGACAAAGCGCATATCAGAAGGTGTTGCTCTTTGCGCACGGTGGCGTGTTGACGGCTGCCCGTGTCTATGCGGGTGAGTACCCCATAGAGGATGCCTTTAAGCACCTGCCTAACTATGGCGAGATGATTCGGATAGTGCTGTGAAATTCAAAAGGAAAGGGCATGAGAAATCAAGAGGATTCCTTATCTTTGCCCGTAGAAAACCAACTATTATTATTGAGACAATGAAAAAAGTATCTATTTTCGCTGTGGCAACGACTTTGTTGCTGGCAGCTTGCGCTGAGAAACCGGGTTATGAGATTGCTGGAACGGTAGCTAAGGCGGATGTTGAGGGACAGTATGTCTATTTACAGAAATGGGGTGTTGATGAGGCTCCATTAGACAGTGCCTTGATTACGAACGGAAAGTTCACTTTGAAGGGAGAGCAAGCTGCGCCTTTATTGTGTGTGCTCCGGCTGGGTAGTGAGGAGCTGAAACGAGGTGATGCGGGAGAGAACCAAGCATTCACGGCGGTATTTACCTTAGAGAATGCGAAGATGCAAGCCCTGCTGGATGATAAGGCTCCAGTGGTGACGGGTACACCCGAGAATGATGGCTTTAAGGCTTTACAGGATCAGGTAAAGGGTATTCGGGCTGCCGAGGAGGCTTTGACGGATCAGTTGAAATCAGCGGATGAGGCTGTGAAGAATGCGGCTATCGAGAAGGCGGAGGCCATCGAGGCGGAGGCAAGTAAGGTGGTGACAGCCTATGTGAAGGCAAACAGCGATAAGCAGATCGCCGCTAAGGTGTTCTCTGATGCGCGTTACGACATCGCAGAGGCGGATCAAGATGAGATCGTGGCAGGTGCCAGTGAGGCATTCAAGGCCGTTCCGGGAATCAGCAAGATGATCGACCATCTGAACGTCTTGAAGAATTCCGCTGTAGGCAAGGCTTTCATCGATTTTGAGATGGCAGATGCCAATGGCAAGATGCATAAGCTCTCTGAGTATGTAGGCAAGGGTAAGGTGGTCTTGATTGACTTCTGGGCAAGCTGGTGTCCTCCCTGTCGACGGGATATGCCAAACATGGTTGAGATCTATAAGCAATACAAGAACAAGGGTTTCGAGATCGTGGGTATCTCCTTGGATAGCAAAGCGGATGCTTGGGCAAAGGGTGTGAAAGACCTGAACATTACCTGGCCGCAGCTTTCTGATTTGCAGGGTTGGAAGAATGCCGGTGCTGCACTCTATGGTGTGAACAGTATCCCCCATACCGTGTTGGTGGATAAAGACGGCACGATTTTGGTGAAGGGTTTACATGCGAAAGAGGTTGGCGAGAAACTGAAAGAATTACTGAAATAATGGTGATTCGCTTTTGCAGGGTTAAATCAAATAAATTATCTTTGTGCGTTCAATCGCCCTTGCGCTTAAAAACAGGGGCGAATGGCATAGTAAGTTTCATTACACTTTAAATAAATTAGCGATTATGATTTATTCACAAGAAGTTCAACACATGTGTGTTGTAAAAAAAGGAGCTAACCACCAGTGCGCTCCGATCCCTGAGGAGGGAAAGTGGGTTAGAGCAACTCAGATCTCAGACATCTCTGGTTTGACTCACGGTATCGGTTGGTGTGCGCCGAAGCAAGGTGGATGTAAGCTGACATTAAACGTGAAAGAGGGTATCATTCAGGAGGCATTGGTTGAGACGATCGGCTGCTCTGGTATGACTCACTCTGCGGCTATGGCATCAGAGATCCTTCCGGGCAAGACTTTGTTGGAGGCTTTGAACACTGACTTGGTTTGCGATGCGATCAATACGGCTATGCGCGAGTTGTTCTTGCAGATCGTTTACGGTCGTACGCAGTCTGCCTTCTCTGAGGGTGGCTTGGTGGTAGGCGCAAGCTTGGAGGATCTGGGCAAGGGTCTGCGCAGCCAGGTAGGTACAATGTTCGGTACGTTGGCAAAGGGTACTCGTTATTTGGAGATGGCTGAGGGTTATTGCACACGCATGGCCTTGGACGCAAATGACGAAGTAATCGGCTATGAGTTTGTTCACCTGGGCAAGTTCATGGATATGGTAAAGAAGGGTATGGACGCTAACGAGGCGCTGGAGAAGGCTAAGGGCTCTTACGGTCGTTTCAAAGAAGCTGCAAAATACATCGATCCTCGTCATGAATAAGAAAACTTTCACACGCGTCCTGATAGGTTTGGCGCTCTTCACGGCGGTGGCGACCTTGATCGCCTACTTCGTGCTGAAGCCCGAGAAACCTTGGCTGGCCTTCTACGTTGGCTGTTGTGGCGGTGTATTAGTTTTCAACTTTCTGATATCTTTATTCCTTGTAAATAAGAATTTTAAAAAGTAAATATAATATGGCTTTATTTGAAAGTTATGACCGTCGTATTGATCATATCAACGCGGTATTAAACGAATATGGTATCAACGGCATTGACGACGCAAAGGCGATCTGCGATGCTAAGGGTATCGATCCTTATACCATGTGTAAGGAGACTCAACCGATCTGTTTCGAGAACGCTTGCTGGGCTTATGTGGTAGGTGCTGCTATCGCAATCAAGAAGGGTTGCACGAACGCTGCTGACGCTGCTGAGGCTATCGGTATCGGTTTGCAGGCATTCTGTATCGCAGGTTCTGTGGCTGACGATCGTAAGGTCGGCATTGGCCACGGTAACTTGGCTGCTCGTTTGCTCCGTGAGGATACGAAGTGTTTCGCTTTCTTGGCAGGTCACGAGTCTTTTGCGGCTGCTGAGGGTGCTATCAAGATCGCTGAGATGGCAAACAAGGTTCGTAAAGAGCCGTTGCGTGTGATCTTGAACGGTTTGGGTAAGGACGCTGCGAAGATTATCTCTCGTATCAATGGCTTTACTTATGTACAGACTCAGTTCGACTACATGACGGGTGATGTAAACGTAATCGAGGAGATTCCTTATTCTAACGGTTTGCGTTCAAAGGTAAAGTGCTATGGTGCTGACGATGTTCGTGAGGGCGTAGCGATCATGTGGAAAGAGGATGTAGATGTATCTATCACGGGTAACTCTACGAACCCCACTCGCTTCCAGCACCCGGTAGCTGGTACCTATAAGAAGGAGCGTGTATTGGCTGGTAAGCCTTACTTCTCTGTAGCTTCTGGTGGTGGTACGGGCCGTACATTGCACCCGGATAACATGGCTGCAGGTCCTGCTTCTTACGGTATGACTGATACAATGGGCCGTATGCACTCTGACGCACAGTTCGCAGGTTCTTCTTCTGTTCCTGCTCACGTAGAGATGATGGGCTTCTTGGGTATGGGTAACAACCCGATGGTTGGTGCTACTGTAGCTGTAGCCGTAGCTATCGAGGAGGCTATGAAGAAGTAATCCAGACAAAGCATTTCATAGGCTAAATAATAGAAAGAGAGCATTCCTGCTGGAGTGCTCTCTTCTTATGTAAAGGTATTTCCTTATTTGAAAATTCGTTGAGCCAGATTGTACAGGTCAGCTCTCCAGGTGCCCCAGCTATGCCCCTTCTGCTCATTCTCCTCGTATTCGAAGTTTAATCCTAACGCTTTCAGTGCCTGACGGGTATTTTCGCAGTTCTTATAAGCGATGTCTGAAGGACCGCCCTGCGTGAAGACCAGCTTCTTGAAGCTCTTGTTCATCTGGGCCACATTAGCCGGAACATGCAATCGTTCCGCCTCTTTCTGCGGATCCGCACCCGGCATGAAGCTGGAGCTCAGTACCCATACGTAGGAGAACATGTCGATGTGCTGGAAAGCGGTCTCCATCGTTTCCATTCCGCCCATTGAAAGACCGGCAATGGCCCGGTTGTTCTTATCGGTCAGTACATTGTAATTCTTCTCTACGAAAGGAATGATGTCAGTCACCATATCTTGTGCGAAGGGAGGCACCTCGTTCGGTACGTTGGTAATGGTACCATTCGGCATCACTACGATCATGGGCTTGATCTTGCCATCAGCCAGCAGGTTATCCAGAATAATACCGGCCGCGCCCGCATTCGGCCAAGAGGTATCGGTATCTCCACCACCGTGAATCAGATACAGCACAGGCAATTTCTGTTTGCTCTTTTCGTAGCCCGCTGGAGTCCATACACGCATGGTGCGGGTCTCGCCTAATGTCTTTGACCAATAGGAACGTACTGCGATGGCCCCATGGTCGATGTGGTCGCGGTAAGCGAAGAACTCATCACCCTGTGGTGTGATGGTGGCCACTGCGGTCAGCTCCTTGGTGGCGGGAGCTTTCGGATCATAGACATCTATGCCATCGACGTTAAAATGATAACGGTACACACCCGGTTCCACATTCGGGACCTCAAAAGTCCATACCCCATTCGGATGTTCGGTCTTGATCATCTTGTCGGCCGCTCCCCAAGGCACGGCATCTCCGGCCAAGGAAACCGTTCGAGCTTTTGGTGCATAGATACTGTAAACAACATTTCCATTCTCAAGCACTCGTACACTTTGGAGCGTGTCGTTCGGTGTAGGAGTACGCTGCCACTGAGCGCTTGTGCTCAAGGCAGTACCCATCAAGAGGGCAAAAAACAACATTCTTTTCATGGTTGTACTTTTTAGTTACGTAAAAGCATTGAATAAATTTACATTTTGTCCAACTGCAAAAGTAGTGTTTTCTTTTCATTTGAAAATAGCGCAAGTTTGTTTAATTTGCCTATTATTTTGAAGAGAAAGCATGGTCGTTTGCGATAATGCTGTATTTTTGTGAACAATTTAGGTTGGTTTCAAGGTACGTCAAGAGATGTTTTTCAAGGATATTATCGGACAAGAGGCGGTGAAGGTACACCTGCGAAAGGCCGCGCAGAAGGGTGTCGTGCCTCATGCGCAACTATTCACGGAGCGAGGAGGAGCGGGGGCTTTCCCTTTGGCATTGGCCTACGCACGTTATCTGAACTGTACGGATCGCACGGAGACGGATGCTTGTGGGCATTGTCCTTCCTGTGTCAAGTTCAATGAGTTGGCGCATCCGGATTTGCATTTTGTTTTCCCCATTGTCGCGAAGAAGGAAAAGAAAAAGGAGGTATGCGATGATTACCTGCCAGAATGGCGTACCTTTTTGAAAGACAATCCCTATTTTGGTTTGGATCAATGGTTGGATGCGATGGATGCAGGCAACTCGCAGGCTTTGATCTATTCGAAGGAGAGCGATGAAATCCTGCGTAAGCTGAGCTTGAAGATCTATGAGGCGGCATATCGCATCTTGATGGTTTGGCTACCAGAGAAGCTGCATCCGACCTGTGCCAATAAATTGTTGAAGGTAATCGAGGAGCCACCGGCTCGTACGGTCATTCTGATGGTTTCGGAGCTGCCGGATCTCATCTTAGGCACGATCCTTTCGCGTGCGCAACGGATTCCGCTACCACCGATCGACGATGTGGCTATGGCAGAAGCCTTGAAGAGCCGTTTTAGCCTGCTGACCGAAGATGCGCTACAGATAGCCCATTTAGCATCGGGCAATTACCTGAAGGCTGTGGAGGCGATTAGCTTGAGTGAGGAGAATCAGTTTTACTTGGAGCAGTTCAAGGGCATGATGCGTAACTCCTGGGCGAAGAATGTGAAGGGAATGAAAGCCATGTCTGAGCTCTTGGCCGGTATTGGGCGTGAGCGGCAGAAGCGTTTCTTGGCCTATTGCCAGCATCTGATCCGTGAGAATTTCATCTATCGTTTTCAAGCGCCGGAGATGACCTATATGAATTATGAGGAGACCAGTTTCTCGGTGAAGTTCTCTCCGTTTATCAATGAGCGCAATGTGTTCGACATCATGGATCAGTTGGATTTGGCAGCTCGGCACATCGAGCAGAATGTCAATGCGAAAATGGTCTTTTTTGATCTCTCCCTACAACTGACGGTGTTGATTAAGCGATGATCAAAACTAAAAAAGGAAGGGCAACCCCTTCCTTTTTTTAATTCGCTTTTTTCTTACTGCTCTTCAAGGGCACCTCGTGCTCCTCTTCCATGTAAGAAGGACCATGCTTCTTGCCCGGTTTTTTGGGCTTCTTATTACCTGCAGCTCCCATAACAAAATCTCCTATAATAAATTATGTTTATAATAGAGTAGTCGGTTATACGATGATAGCTGGCTGCTCGTCCTTAGCGACTGCAAAGTTAGTAAAACAGACAGTATCATACAATAAAAAAAGTGCATATCCGTTTGTTTGCGTAATAAGAAGAATGGAAAATCAGATGATGGCAAGATGGATGCTTACGGGGCTGTTGTCCCTCTCGTTGACCAGCTGTTTGGGGCAGCAGGCCGCTGAATCGCTTGTGCAGATAGAACCCATACGAATTCACCGTTTTGACAAGGCTCTTTATCAGTTGATCTCCTCCTCTGACACGGCGTTGGAGGGGCGACTCAGCCAGGAGTACCCGCAGATGTTGGATATTTTGGGCAAAGGAGTACTTAATCTCCGCACTTTGGATGCGGATGGCTACTTCCTGAAATTGCGCGCTTACTATGGGGAGCCAACGCTGAATAAGCTCTATCAAGATGCGTTACATCGTTACGAGGAGGTAGGTGAGTTGGAGGAGGGGCTGCATGCTGCTTTTACCTATTTAAAGGGGGCGCTTCCGGAGTTGCAGATCCCGGCGGTCTATATGCATGTCTCAGGATTGAACCAAAATGTGTTGGTGGGTGACAGCTTGCTCTCGCTCTCCATCGACAAGTATTTAGGGGCGGACTATCCTTTGTATCAGGATTTCTTCTACGTTTCTCAACGAATACACATGACCCCGGCGCAGGTACTGCCCGACTATTTGATGGGGTGGCTCATGGCTGAGTATCCCTTCAGTGGGAATGAGCGGGTGCTGCTCGATCGGATGGTGTATGAGGGCAAACTGCGTTATACCGTCAGCTTGGCGTTGCGATTGCCGGATGCGTCATCGCTGCTGGCTTATACCCCAGAGATGGAAAAATGGTGCGAGGCCAATGAGGCCGAGATGTGGCAGCTGATCGTCGAGCGTAAGCAACTCTATACCCCTGATCAATTGACCACGGATAGTTTTTTTGACGCTAATGTCAGTCCTTTCCCCAGCAGTGAAGCGCCTGCGAATGTCGGTAGCTGGATAGGTTATCGCATCGTAAAGCGATACATGGAAGAGAGTGGGGCCTCTTTGCAGCAACTTTGGCAGACAACGGATGCGCAAGCCATCCTCACGGCAGCAAAATACAGGCCATGAAGCCTATTCCTCGCTCGTAAGGCAAAGATTCTGAGAAAAAAGTGATGGGTAGCTTGCAGGGTAAGAAAAAATGACTACCTTCGCGCCGAAATTCAAATTACTAATATAATTTATAAGCGTTATTATGAACAATTACGAAACCGTTTTCATTTTGACTCCCGTTTTGTCTGACGCACAGATGAAGGAAGCGGTCGAGAAATTCACGAACCTCCTGAAGGCTCAGGGCGCAGAGATCGTGAATGAGGAGAACTGGGGCTTGCGTAAGCTGGCTTATCCTATCGATAAGAAGACTACGGGCTTCTATCAGTTAGTAGAGTTTAAGGCTGATCCGAGCGTGATCGCTACATTGGAGGTGAACTTCCGTCGTGACGAGCGCGTGATCCGCTTCTTGACCTTCCGTCAAGACAAGTATGCCGCAGAATATGCAGCGAAGAGAAGAAATCTGAAAGCATCTAAAGAAACAGTAAAGGAGGATTAATCATGGCAGCAACTCAATCAGAAATCAGATATTTAACTCCGCCCTCAGTTGACGTTAAGAGAAAGAAATATTGCCGTTTCAAGAAGAACGGTATCAAGTATATCGATTACAAGGATCCTGAGTTCTTGAAGAAGTTCTTGAACGAGCAGGGTAAGATCCTTCCCCGCCGCATCACGGGTACTTCTTTGAAGTTCCAGCGCCGTGTTGCTCAGGCCGTTAAGCGTGCTCGTCACTTGGCATTGCTTCCTTTTGTAACCGATTTGATGAAATAATAAATTGAGAGGAGACAGAATATGCAAGTTATTTTGAAAGAGGATGTAGTTAATTTAGGCTACAAAGACGATATCGTAACAGTAAAGGACGGTTACGGACGTAACTTTCTAATCCCCATGGGTAAGGCAGTGATCGCTTCTGAGTCTGCTAAGAAAGTATTGGCAGAGAACTTGAAGCAGCGTGCGCACAAGTTGGCTAAGATCAAGGCTGACGCTGAGGAGTTGGCTGCTAAGTTGCAGGGTGTATCATTGACAATCGGTGCAAAGACAAGCTCAACAGGTACAATCTTCGGTTCTGTAACGAACATCCAGGTAGCTGAGGCTTTGGCTAAGATTGGTTTCGAAATCGATCGCAAGATCATCTCTATCAAGGAGAGCGTGAAGGAGGTTGGTCAGTATAAGGCTACCTTGAAGCTCCACAAGGAGGTTTCCGTAGAGATCCCGTTCGAGGTTGTTTCTGAGTAATAGCCAGGAAATAGTTAAGGTTTATAGTGAAAGGGGTATGTCAGTAAAAGGACATACCCCTTTTTTTGTGTGCATTCCTCCTCATTGCACCCGCCAACATCCATTAGGAAGAATGAACGATTGTTGAAGTTGTCTTCCTATTATTCATAAGGGAAAACCATTTTGTTACCAGAAAAGGCTATTTTTATATAGAAATTAGGCACTTTATTACCGTATTATTGCGACAAAATCCAAAAAAGCTATAAATTTGCGCTGTTTGAGAGGAAAGGTGTGTCAGTTGCATAGTCTCAAAGGAACAGAATAATAATCTAATAACTATATTATTAATAAAAAAGTGTGTCTATGAAAAGGTTGACGAATCTATTTCTATGCCTGTCTGCGGTGAGTGTTACCGCCGTGACAGCACAGACAGTGAAAGTGACGGGTACGGTCATCTCCGCCGAAGATGATTCTCCCGTGATTGGTGCCTCCATCGTTGTGAAAGGAACTACACAGGGAACGATCACAGACTTGGATGGCCGGTTTACGTTGGATGTGGATAAGAATGCCCATCTGATTATCTCCTACGTGGGTATGAGAACGCAAGAGACAGCGGCTCAGCCAAACATGCGTATCGTTTTATCTTCTGACTCCCAATCCATCGACGAGGTGGTTGTCGTGGCGTATGGTACGGCGAAGAAGAGCTCATTCACCGGATCTGCCTCAACGGTAGGTGCCGCCTTGATGGACAAGCGTCCGTTGAGCAACGCATTGACAGCCTTAGAAGGTAATACCTCTGGTGTGCAGATGACCTCAGCCTTGGGTCAGCCGGGTGAGTCCGCTAAGGTGCGTATCCGTGGTTTCGGTTCATTGAATGCTGACAACGAGCCGTTGTATGTAGTGGATGGTGCGATCTTCACCGGCGATATTGCCTCTATCAGCCCGTCCGATATTGAGTCGATGTCTATCTTGAAGGATGCGGCCTCTACCTCCTTGTATGGATCGAGTGCCGGTAACGGTGTCGTTTTGATCACGACCAAGAAGGGTTCTTCCAACAGCGGTGCGGGTGTGACCTTGAACATCTCACAGGGTTGGTCAAACCGGGCCTATAAGGACTACGCTTCGGTGGGTATCTACGACTACTATCCCTTGCAGTGGCAGATGTTGAAGAACTCCTACATCTCCAGTGGTAAGGATGCGACAGAGGCCGCACAATTAGCATCCGCTAATATTTATAAGCAATTGAAGTATAATCCGTTCACTGGTGTGGCTAACGACCAGATCGTGGGCACGGATGGTCAGTTGAACCCGAGTGCCAATGCCTTGAAATGGGGCGAGGACTTGGATTGGGAAGATGAGGCTTATCGCACGGGTTACCGTCAGGAGTATAGCATGAGCTACAACACCAAGACCGAGAAGAGCGACACCTATGCCTCTATCGGCTACTTGAACGACAAGGGCTACATGATCAAGACCGACTTCGAGCGTTATAATGCCCGCATGAACTATAATGTTTATCCAGTAAAATGGTTCAAGAGTGGTTTGAACTTAGGCTTGAGCCGTACGAACTCCAACTACTCCACCTCTACGGAGTCCAGCTCCAGTTCTTATAACAACTTGGCTCGTTTCATCCGCACGATGGCTCCGATCTATCCGGTGCATCGTCATGACATCGAAACAGGTGCTTACTTGGACAAGGATGGTAACCCGACAACGGATCCCTCACAATATACCTACGACTATGATGGCGCACGTATCTCCAACAACGGTCGTGATGCCGTGGCTGAGACCTTGTGGAACAACCGTTTGATGACGACCACGAACACCTCTGCCCGTACGTATCTGACGATCACCCCGCTGGAGGGCTTGAGCGTGACCGCCAACTATGCGTTAGACAACTCTGACCGCAAGCGTAATGTGTATGAGAACCCGTTGGTAGGTGACGGTACAGCCGGTCCCGGTCGTTTGAACATCATGACGCAACGTTTCTTGACACAGACCTTCAACCAGTTGATCAACTACAACAAGAGCTTCGGCAAGCACAACATCGAGGCGTTGTTAGGTCATGAGAACTATAGTTTCAAATATGAATACACCTATGGCATGAAGACCAAACAGATTCTGGATGGTATCTATGAGTTCGACAACTACGTGAACATCAGCTCTATGTCTTCATTCACCCGTGAGTATAAGAAAGAGGGTTACTTCGCCCGCTTGAACTATAACTACGATGATAAGTACTACTTCTCCGGTTCTTATCGCCGGGATGGTTCCTCTCGCTTCAACAAAGACAATCGCTGGGGTAATTTCTATTCCTTCGGTCTCTCCTGGCGTATCAGCCAAGAGGATTTCATGAAAGACATCACTTGGGTGGATAACTTGAAGCTGCGTGGTTCCTACGGTGAGACGGGTAATGATGCCATCTTGTATGATGGTTCTCAGAACTACTATCCTTCATTGCCGCTCTACGACTTGGGTATCAATAATGCGGGAGAGCCAGGTGTTTACTTTTCGTCGATTGCCAACACCAACCTGAAGTGGGAGACACAGGTCTCTTCTGACTTGGCGTTGGAGTTTGGCTTGTTCGGCAAGTTGAACGGTACGATTGAGTATTTCCGCAAGGCTTCTCGCGACCTGTTGTTCGACGTGAGCCAGCCCTCCTCTTCGGGAGTGGAGTCTATCGTGCAGAACATCGGTAAGGTGCGTAACCAAGGTGTGGAGATCGACTTGAACTATCAGATCTTGGATCGTAAGGATTGGAAGCTCTCCGTCGGTGCGAACGCTACCTTCATCAACAACAAGTTGACGAAGCTGCCAGACATCAACAAGGAGAACGGTATCATCTCCGGTTCGAAGAAGTACATGGAGGGTCACTCCATCTATGACTTCTGGTTGCGCCAGTGGTGGGGCGTGGATCCCGAGACGGGTGATGGCCTTTGGATTTTCGACGCAGAGAATAATACGGATGATAAGGGTAACATCTCCGCTTCTGCCAAGAAGACCTTGGTGGAGCGTGATGGTCAGACATTGACCAACTCCTATTCGTATGCGAAATATGATTACAGCGGTTCAGCCGTGCCTAAGGTGTATGGTGGTTTCAACGTGAAGGTAGGCTACAAGGCGTTCGACTTACAGGCTGTCTTCTCTTATGCGGTAGGTGGTAAGACATTGGATTCTAACTACACGACGATGATGGGTATGGGCAACTTAGGTTACGCTATCTCTCCGGACATCATGCGCGCATGGCAGAAGCCGGGTGACATTACCGATGTGCCTCGTTTGGACAACAGCTCCACACACGCAACGAACGTGGGTCAGAGCTACTCCACCCGTTGGTTGACAAAGTCTGATTACTTGAACCTGCGTACGGTCACCTTCTCTTATACGTTGCCGAAGTCTATCTTGACACCGGCGCACATCAAGAGCGCACGTGTGAACCTCAGTGCGGAGAACCTCTTCATGTTGAAGGCTCGCCAAGGTTTGAACCCGCAAGGTAACTACAAAGGTATCACTTACAACGAGTACTTGCCCGCACGCACGATCACGTTGGGCTTGAATGTATCATTCTAATTTCACCAATTCAAACAGTATAAGAAGATTATGAAGACGATAAAATCCTATAAATACTTGGCGATGGGGCTTTTGGCTGCCTGTGCATTGACACAGAGCGGTTGCTCCAGCGACTACATGGATACGGTTCCGACGGAAAGTGCAGCTTTGGAGACTGTAACATCCTCTTTGGATAACCTTTATGTAGCTTTGAACGGTATTCACCGTAAGATGGTCTCTCAAGACCAAGGTAATCAAGGTATGGGTGGCGAGCCAGGCCATAACATCTGCCGCGAGGCGTTAGGTGATGATATGACCTGGGACACGCAAAGCTGGCACAAGGGCTTCCTGAACTGGAGCTACCCGACGAATGCGACTACCTCCTACAACTACAACTTCTGGGAGACCTACTATAAGTTCATCTTGAATGCCAACATGATCTTGGATCAGTTGGACGAGAAGTTTGCTGATTCCGCAGAACCTTTGGCTAAACACATCAAAGGTGAGGCATTGGTGATCCGTGCTTGGTCGCACTTCCAGTTGGTGCAGATGTACGCAAAGCCCTACCGCAACGGACAGGGTAATACCCAGTTGGGTGTACCTTATCGCTTGAAGGCGAACACGGATCCTATGGCCCGCAACACAGTGGAGGAGGTGTATAGCCAGATCAATGCCGATCTGGACGAGGCGATCCAGCTGTTAACAGGCTACGAGGCCAACGACATCAACCACTATACAGAGGCTTCGGCACGAGGCATTAAGGCACGTGTCTTGCTGACCCAGCAGAAGTATGCCGAGGCGGCGGACATGGCAGCGAAAGCCATCGACGCAGCCAAGGCGATGGGTTGTGAGATCATGAAGCAGGGCGACTTGATGAACGGTTTTGCGGACATCACCACGAAGACCAAGGAGGCGATCTACGCCGCAATGACGCAGGATGACCAGACGGTCTATTTCTACTCGTTCTATGCTTATATGTCTTGGAACTTCAACTCCAGCTCTATCCGTACGGGTATCAAGTGTATCAGTCAATCCACTTATGACTTGATGTCGCCGACTGACCTACGTCGTCAGTGGTGGGATCCGACGGGTGAGGCTGCCGTGCCGGGTAAGTCATACAACAAACGTGTTTATCAGAACCGTAAGTTCACCGCTCGCTCTACGGCTAACGCCGTGGGTGACTACGCCTTCATGCGTATCAGTGAGTTGTATTTGATCGCGGCTGAGGGTTACGCACGCTCGGGTCAGGATGCGAAGGCAAAGGAGTATTTCAGCGCTTTGATGGTAGAGCGTGATCCGGAGTACAAGGATTCGGGCAAGACGGGTGATGCATTGGCCGAGGAGATCATGAACAGCCGTCGTATCGAGTTATGGGGCGAGGGCTTCCGTTGGTTCGACCTGAAGCGTCTGGGTCTGCCGATCCACCGTACAGGCTCAAACTTCGACATCGCTTTCTGTGGTTTCTTGGATAAGGAGCCGGATGCGGATGGCTGGATGTTTGAGATTCCGAAGAACGAGACGGATTTCAACCCGTTGATGGTAAAGAACTATTAAACACACACTCTTATTGATTGACCCTACAAGGGTAGATTAGACAGGGGGATGGGATCGGGAGATCTCATCCCCTCTTTTTGTGTGTATTCCTCCTCATTGCACCAGCCAACATCCATTAGGAACACATTCAGATTTGAGGGTTTATAAGTAAAAAAACGCGAGTTCGATATAAGCCTTACGCAGGGAGTAGTCTACTTTTATCAATGATCTCCAGATTCAAAGCGGGTTTCTTGGGCAGCAGGTTGTATGCGATGAGTCCGGCGAGCAGATTGGTGACGAAATTGTCCACCGAGCGATGTCTGGTATGCTCGATCTGGCAAACGTTCTTCAGCTCCTCATTGACGGTCTCGATGGCCGACCGCTTCCTGAGCAGCAGCTTGTCATGCAGACTCATCAGCGAGTTCTTCATGTTCCTCTTGAGCCTGGTGACCAGGTGTATGCCGTCCACGAAGAGTCGCTCGAAGAGATCCTGGCTGATGTATCCCCTATCGGCGAACAGCTTGCCAAACAGCTTTTCCGTGAAGCTTTTGTCTTTCAACGGAGTGCGGTCGTCGATATTGCCCGGGGTCAGCTGCCATTGCATGATCTCGCCCTTGTCGTTGATGACCAGGTGCAGCTTGAATCCGTAGAACCAGCCCATCGTGCACTTGCCCAAGGCCGCCAATCCCCTCATCGTCCTGTGCGTTCGCCTACGTTTGATATGGCAGACGGCCAATGGCGTGGAGTCTATGATGGAGATGCCAGTGCACTTGCCCAGAGCGCATGTCTCAAGGAACAGCAGCAGGTGCATCCCCACCTGCGCCTGGCGCTCCACGAAGCGGTTGTAGGAGACGGTGTGGGGGAACTCCGCACGCATATGCTTGCAGACATAGTTCAGGTAAAATGACTTCAGGTCACGGAAACGGCGGGTATGGAAAAAATCTGTGGATGTCATAGGGAGTGAGTTTTATTTATATTATTTTGATTTTCAGCTATAAAGATACGGATTAATTCTCATTTCCACAATTTTTCACGACTGTTTTCTCAAATAAATCCATGTCATCGGGAAAACGTGTGACGGTGGGACGGAATCCATCTTCCTTGACTCAGCGGCCATAAAAAAGGGGATCCCGTGCAGGAATC
This sequence comes from Parabacteroides distasonis, assembly GCA_021531385.1. Lineage (GTDB taxonomy): Bacteria > Bacteroidota > Bacteroidia > Bacteroidales > Tannerellaceae > Parabacteroides > Parabacteroides distasonis_C. The sequence goes on from JAFBIR010000012.1 coordinate 94,143, forward strand.
CCCCTCAAAGATCATACATCTCATAGTCAAGACTGTGGTAATGTATATCTTTTATAACATAGTCAAGGTTTCACATGTTTAACAAGCTTGTGCTTATATCGAACTCACGTGTAAGTTATTCACTTGGATAGCCGTTTGGCAGAGATTGGAGAGGGCAATTTGAATGTTCTTTTTTTGTAATGGGTATTATTAAAAATGTGTAGCTTTGCAGCAAATAACCAATTATACAAATAACATGAAACATTTAGTACTAACTTTCGGCTTGGGGATGCTTGCTTGGGCAGGTGTGCAAGCCACGGAGATCAGCCAACGTCATGCTGCCCAGTTGGCTGATCGCTTCTACAGTCAGCGTGCCGCTCAGCAGGGATTGCGCAGTGCCGGGGCTTCCGCTTTGGCCTATACCTTCCAGCAGGAGGGGACGAACGCTATCTATGTGTATAACAACGAGGCACAAGAGAGCTTTGTGCTTGTGGCGGGCGACGACCGGGTAGCCCCGATCTTAGGTTATAGCGATCAGTGCACGTTTGATTACGCCAACCTGCCGATCAATGCGAAGGCCTTCTTCGAGCAGTATGCGCAAGAGATTGCCTCCTTGCGGGCAGATGAGGAAGAGGAAGAGGCGAAACCGATCATGACCTTCGACACGGCTGTCGAGCCGCTATTGAAGAGCAAGTGGGGGCAGCAAGATCCTTATAATCTGTACACCCCTGCGATCGAGGGGCAACAGACCCCTTCCGGCTGTGTGGCTACGGCAATGGCGCAGGTCATGTATTATCACCAGTGGCCGGAGCGTGGCACCGGCTCGGTCTCCTACACCAGTCACAGCAGTCTGATTGCTTCCCAATCGGTTAACATTGATTTGTCAGCCGATTTCAGTCAGTCGGTTTATCAGTGGGATCAGATGACCGATACCTACGATGCCAACAGCACGGAAGCCGCTCGGAAGGCAGTGGCCAAACTGATGCAGGATTGTGGCATTGCGGTCCAGATGCAATATGGCATATATGGCAGTGGAGCGTCGAATAATTCAGCGCCCTACGCATTGGTCAACTATTTCAACTATGACAAGGGCATACGGACACGCCATGCTTATACGATGAGCGATTCAGCCTGGGTCTATCTGCTGAAAGAGGAGCTGGATGCAAAGCGCCCCATGCTGCACATGGGTAATTTACCCACAGGAATGGGACATGCATTCGTCTGTGACGGCTACAACAAAGAGGGCTATTTCCACATCAACTGGGGATGGAATGGCGAATCAGACGGCTATTTCCTGCTGACCAACTTGGCTCCGAAAAGACACGGAGTAGGAGGCGGTGAGGATGGGGCAAATTTCAATGCCGCTCGGGTTGTGATGACAGGCATTCAGCGTCCGCAAAGTGGGGCCCCGGTAGTGATTCCTTATGAACTAACTTATGATCATCGACATTTAGAGATCAAGTCTACTGCGTATCAACTTGGGGCCATTGATGATTCGCATATTCAGATTTCGATGACTGTAGATAATAGTGGGTACGATGCCTTTTCGGGTACGGTGTATGCCATTCCCTATGATTATGAGACGGGCAAGGATTGTGGCGAGGCACAACTACTATGGACGATAGACAAATTGGAAAATACAGAATATCAAACCATTCCACCTTCGTCAGCTTCATTCTCGGTGGCAGGCTTGCCTGATGGCAGTTATCGTTTCCGCTTTGAGTCGGAGGATAAGAATGGCGTTCGTCTCCCTCTTGCGAATCCCGAGGTACTAAACATGTTTGTTCCGTATGTGACAATTGCCGGGGGAGCGATGAGTTTTCAGAACATGTATCCCATGTCGGTGTCGCATGTAACGTTCGAATTGATTAGTAGTGAATATGAAATACCGAGTTATCTCGTTTCTGCCGACTGGACCAATACGGGCAATCAGCCTGTTTCACTGAAGACGGGCTTGACTTTCTCCTATAGAGACAATTCGGGTTTTGGGGATGAAGAGGAGCAAGAAATAGCGCATGAATCCATCTGGTTTGACGATACATTGTTCCAGCCGGGAGAAACCAAACGGATAGGTCGCGTGTTTACTTTTGAGCCAGAAAATGAGTATCTGACCTATACGTCTAAATTTGAAGAGATAGAGCCCCAGCCCATCGTGCTCTTATCTGAGCGACTTTTGCAATTCGTGGAAGGTAAATTGGATACGGACGGGCCGGCAGCGTTACGGGTGAAGTTGCATAATGTGGCATCAGAGCCGAGGCAAGTGCAGGTTGTGGCCAAACTGTTCCCCAAGGGAGCGCAGCAGGCGGTAGCTACTGCCGAAGGGAAGATTGAGCTTCCAGAGTCATATGGTAGGCCTTCCTTGGAGGTTTCCTATACGAAAGGCATCGGTGAGCTGACGATCTCCTTGCCCGCAGGCTTGGCGGCTGGCGATTATTATGCATTGCTCTATACGGATGAGGATGAGCCGATTAAGGTGGCAGATAGCGAGGAGAATGCCCGTATCGACTTCACGTTGGCACAAGCTACCGCTAACGAGGCAATCGCTACGGAGGCTGAGGTGGTGCGCCAAGGCAATCTGCTCTTGATTCAAGCAGCAGGCGAGGTGAAGGCTGTGCAGCTCTATGATGTGCAAGGACGGCTTTGTCTGAAGGGCGAAGTCAAGACCGTAGATCTCAGCGCCCTGCCGACAGGCATCTATTTCCTCCACTACCAGCTGAATGGCGTAGCGAAGGTGCAGAAAGTGATCCGTTGATGTATAAATAATAAGGTGTAGAGACGTCGCATTGCGGCGTCTCTTTTTTTTATATTGCTTTGAACGGGGGTAAGGATCGGGAGATCTCAACCCCGTTTTTTTGTTGCTTTCTGAGCCGGTATATATTAAAAATATTATATATTTGCACCGTAGATGTGAATCATCTATTATTAACTTCGGGAAAGCAGCTGATTGGGTTATAGTGTCGTTTTCGTCTTAAACAGGATTATTGCTATGAAAAACCAGTTTTAGAAATGTAATACCATTGAAATGGATACGTCATGCCGCTGATCTACCTTTGCTCCCAAAATTTAATAATAGACAGAACAGTTAGTTTAACTATTTTAAAATTCAATGTTATGAGTCAATGTAAACACTCATTTTCAAGGATTCTGCTCATAGTTCCGCTCATGGGAATTTCAGGAGTCGCTTTTGCCGCAGGATCGGGTAATGACGCTTTGACGAATAAGTTACCCCTCGTGAAAAAAGATGTTGCTGCGTTCTTGAACGCACGGCAGCAAATAAGTAAGGTGACCGGTAAGGTGGTAGATACGAAAGGAGAGCCAATTATTGGTGCGAATGTGGTCGTGAAAGGTACTACAAATGGTACGATTACCGACTTTGATGGTAACTTCTCGATAGAGGCTCCCGCCAATGCGGTGTTGTTAGTTTCTTACATCGGTTATGTGCAGCAGGAGGTACCCGTCAATAATCGTACCTCTTTGCAAATCACGATTAAAGAGGATACACAGAATCTCGAAGAGGTCGTTGTCGTAGGTTATGGTTCGCAAAAGAAGGTGAACTTGACCGGAGCTGTGGAGCAGGTGACGAGTGATGTATTCGAGGGTCGTCCGACGGCGAATGCTACCCAGATGTTGGAGGGTGTCGTTCCGAACTTGAACATCTCTCTGGCCGATGGTAAGCCGGGCCGTACGGCTGATTTCAATGTGCGTGGTGCCGGATCTATCAATGGTGGTAGCGCTTTGGTGTTGATCGATGGTGTAGAGGGTGATCCCTCCATGTTGAATCCGGATGATATCGAGAGCGTTTCTGTCTTGAAGGATGCCGCTGCTTCCGCTATTTATGGTGCGCGTGCGCCGTTCGGCGTCGTTTTGATCACGACGAAGAACGCAAAGGAGGGCAAGCCGCAGGTGGTTTATTCATCCAGCTACAACTTCCAGTCTCCGCAGAATGTGCCTGACGTGGTTTCCGATGGTTATGTATGGGCACAGCACTTCTACGATGCTTATTATGGTTTTAACCAATCCAACCCTTCCGGTATCAACAAGACGCAGCAGTTCTCTGTCGCTTGGTTGGAGGAGTACAAGCGTCGCCACGAGACGGGTGACTTTGGTACGGTGATCTCCGACGGTTCTATTGGTACGAAGGGACGCTATGTCTATTATCCGGAAGGCACTGACTGGTATGACCTGCTGTATAAGGATCATACCTTCAGCCACAACCAGAATCTCTCCATCTCCGGTTCTGATGGTAAGTTCGACTATTACCTCTCCGGTCGTTTCTACAAATACAACGGTCTCTTTGATAACGATACGCAGACCGATAAGTATAAGACCTACAACATGCGTTTCAAGGGTGGTTATCAAGCTACGCCTTGGTTGAAGATCAGCAACAACTTTGAGTTCTCTCAGAATAAATACTATAACCCGATCACCTATTCAGAGGGTTCTGGTGTGATCTGGCGTAACATCGCCGATGAGGGACACCCCTCTTCACCGATGTTCAACCCGGATGGCACGTTGACCTATTGCGCCGTTTATACAGTAGGTGATTTGCTTTACGGTAAGAGTGGTATGACGACCACGAATGAGGTATTCAAGAATACGGCCTCTTTCAATGCGAAGTTCTTGAACGACCGCTTGCGGGTGAACGGTGACTTCACCTACAAGAAGACCACCTACGACCGCACGAAGAAACAGGTGCGTTCCCCGTACGCTCGCTCGGTAGATGCCAACGGCGAGAGCATCATTGAGTATATCTCCGGTACACGCTCTAACCTGGCAGAGAGCAAACGAAGCACCAGCTATATCGCTACGAACCTCTATGCGGAGTTTGAGGATACCTTAAATGAGGTACACAACTTCAAGGTGATGGGTGGTTGGAACTACGAGAAATCACAAGCGAAAGAGATCTACGGTTACAACGATGATTTGCTTACGGAGGATGTGGAGAACATCAACTTGGCTTTGGGTACGGACAACCGTAAGATCACCTCTTCTTGGAACGCTTACCAGTTTGGTGGTGCTTTCTTCCGTTTGAATTATGATTTCGACAATCGTTACCTCTTGGAGGTGAATGGTCGTTACGATGGTTCTTCTCGTTTCCCTGAGAATGAGCGTTGGGCGTTCTTCCCCTCTGCCTCAGCCGGTTGGCGTATCTCTGAGGAGCCTTGGTTCAACGTGGAGTCCAAATACGTCTCTAATGCGAAGTTGCGCTTCTCTTGGGGTTCACTGGGTAACGCCGCAGGTTTGAGCAACTATCAATATAAGCAAACTTTGGGTATCTCGACCTCCAGCTTTATCTTGAACGGTTTGCGCCAGAACTACATGTCCTCACCCGCCGCTCTGCCTGGTAGCTTGACTTGGGAGACGGCTACGACTTGGGACGTAGGTGCTGACTTAGGCTTCTTCGACAACCGCTTGACGGCCAGTGGCGACTACTACATCCGTAAGACGACGGATATGATCGTGAAGGGTCCGACGGTTCCCGATGTATTTGGAGCCGATTCACCGAAGGGTAACTATGCTGACATGACCACCCGTGGTTTCGAGATCTCTTTGGAGTGGCATGATCGTTTCGATTTGGCCGGAAAGCCATTTAATTATAGTATTAAGGCCACTTTGTCTGACTACTACTCTGTGATCGACAAGTTCAACAATGCGAATAAGACGCTTTCGACGAATGCTAACCAGTCTTTGGCGGGCAACTACTACGAGGGCATGCGCATCGGTGAGTTGTGGGGCTATGTTTCCAATGGTTTGTGGCAGGATCAGGCCAGCATCGATGCGGCTGAGGCAGGTGCCGTTGCAGCCGGTCAGAAGTATTATAACCCGTTGATGCAGACCTCAAAGACCTACAAGCTCTATCCGGGTGACGTGAAGTTTGAGGACTTGAATGGCAATGGCTATATTGATCGTGGCAAGAATACGGTGGATGATCCGGGTGACCGCAAGATCATCGGTAACGAGGAGCCGCGCTACATCTACAGCTTCACGCTCTCCGGTGACTGGAATAACATCTGGTTCAACGCTTTCTTCCAGGGTGTGGGTAAACAGGATTGGTATCCTTCTAACGAGGCTTCCGTATTCTGGGGCCAGTACAACCGTCCGTACAACCAGATGCCGACTTGGCATGTGGATAATTACTGGACACCGGAGAACCCGGATGCCTACATGCCGCGTTACGCCGGTTATTATCGTCCGTTCTACAGCGGTCATCAGAATGCCAACACACGTTATTTGCAGAATGTGGCCTACCTGCGTTTGAAGAACTTGCAGATTGGTTACAACTTGCCGACGGAATGGACCAAGAAGGCGCACTTGAGCAAGGTGGGAGTCTATCTCTCTTGCGAGAACCTCTTCACCTGGTCTCCGCTTTACAAGCGCACAAAGGACATCAACGTGTCCAACATTGGTGTATCTGATCCCGACCTGACGACCGGTAGTGGTGATGGTTACAACTATCCGATGATGAAGTCTATCAGCTTAGGTCTTAACGTAACATTCTAATCATTCAAAGCTAATTCAGATATGAAAAAGAAATATATCATTTTAGGCGCATTATTCGCCTTGGGTGCAGGCTTTACCGCTTGTGACATGGACGAGGAACCGCAGTCGTCGGCTTCCGTAGATATGGTGTTCAGCGCCGAGAAGGGTTTGCAAACCTATGCGTACTCCTTCTATAATGTATTGCCTTCGCGTGCCTCTGCAAGTCATCGTAGCGAAACGCTCGATTATGGTGTGAAGAACTCTTTGAGTGGCATGGAGGTAGGTGCCTACACGGTTAACTCAGCTACCAGCTGGAGCTGGAGTGACCTGCGTAACATCAACTTCTTCTTGGAGAACAACAATAATGAGCAGGTGAGCGAGGGTATCCGCAATAATTACAACGGTATCGCACGCCTTTTCCGTGCCCGTTTCTATTTCGATAAGTTGGTGACGTATGGTCCTGTGCCCTGGATCGACAAGGTGTTCAACGATGCGGAGGATCCCGACCTCTATAACTCGCAGGACAGTCGCGACGTGATCATCGGTCATATCATCGATGACTTGGACTATGCTTACCAGCATATCACCCAGAGTGATGCAACACTGAACTCCACGATCGTCAACAAGTGGACGGCTGCGGCTTTCAAGTCACGTGTTTGCCTGTTCGAGGCCGCTTGGCGTAAGTATCATGCGAACGACGAGTTAGACGTGGCTCGCACAGGTTGCTCACAGTACTCTGCGGAGCAACTCTATCAGTTGGCTGCCGCTGCTGCTCGTGAGGTGATGGACAAGGGTCCGTATAAGTTGCATACCGGCACACCCTACAGCGAGGGACGTGGCGCTTATCGTGATCTTTTTATTTCCGACAACACGGTGACCACCGAGGTGATGTTCGCCATCGCTACGGACAAGACACTCGGTATGGGTCAGGCCAACTGGTGGTACAACTCCTCAACTTACGGTCCTCACCTCTGTATGAGTCGTAAGTTCATGAATACCTACTTGAATATCGACGGTACGCCCTATAGCGACAAGCATGCGGATGGTAGTTACAAAACTTTCGTAGAGGATTGCACGGGCCGTGACCTCCGTTTCAACCAGACGGTGCGTGGTGCGGACTACACCCGTAAGGATGCTTCCGGTGCGTATGTGGCTACACCTGCTAACTTCCAAGGACACTCCTTGACAGGTTACCAGTTCACGAAGTGGGTGATGGATGACGTGGCTTACGACGATGGTGAGAACAACGACAACGACCAACCACTGATGCGCTATGCTGAGGTACTGTTGAACTATGCCGAGGCACAGGCTGAGTTGGGTAAGCTGACGGATGCCGAGTGGGCTGAGACGATCGGTGCCTTGCGTGCTCGTGCAGGCATCACGGGTGGTACGGCGCAAACAGGTACGTTGACCACGAAGCCGACCTCCGCGGAGCCTTACATCGCCGCTTACTATCCTGGTGTCTCCAATCCGGTTGTGCTGGAGGTACGTCGTGAGCGTGAGATCGAGTTGGCCTTGGAGGGCCTGCGTCTGAACGACTTGAAGCGTTGGAACGCTTGCGACCTTTGGGTGAACGATCCCTGGCAGGGTGTCTTGATTCCTGCGTTGAATGCGCCGTTGGATATGAATGGCGACGGTACGTATGACGCTTACTTCTATGATACGGACAAGATTGCTGACGAGACTTACGCCTCAATCGGTGTCTATGTCGGAACGGGTAAGAACAACGTGCTGAACGTAGAGAAGGTGAACGGTGGTTACTTGATGAAGTATAACTATGCAGGTCGTCAATGGCCGGCACGTCAGTATCTCTATCCGGTGCCTGAGGTGGTGATCCAGTTCAATCCGAACTTGAAGCAGAATCCAGGCTGGTAAATTACTGAATTTTAAATAGATCAAATCTGTGTTATGGCTTGCGGCTGCATGGTGCGCCGTAGGCCATAACCTATAAAATCAACTGCTCAATGAAGAAAATTATTTATTCCTTTTTATGCTTGCTTTGTGCGCTAAGTTTGAGTGCGGCGGAGCAGATGATCATCGGTACGTATAACATTCGCAATGCGAATAAGGGTGACTCCATCAATGGCAATGGCTGGGGACAGCGTAGCCCCTACATCGCCCAATTGGTCCAATTCCATGGCTTTGATATTTTTGGTACGCAAGAGGGTAAATACCATCAATTGCAAGACTTGAAACGTATGATGCCGGGCTATGACTACATCGGCGTAGGGCGTGACGATGGCAAGCAGGGTGGTGAGTATTCCGCCATCTTCTACCGTACGGAGAAGTTCGAGGTGCTCGATCATGGCGATTTCTGGCTCTCCACGGAGACAGATCATCCCAATAAGGGGTGGGATGCCGCTTTGCCGCGTATCTGTAGCTGGGGTAAGTTCCGTGATAAGGAGACCGGTTTCACCTTCCTGTTCTTCAACCTCCACATGGATCATATCGGCGTGCAGGCACGTGCGGAGAGTGCGAAGCTGATCTTGAAGAAGGTGAAGGAGTTCCCCGAGCATCTTCCCGCTATCTTGACCGGCGATTTCAACGTGGATCAGAACAATGAGTCCTACACGCTGCTGGATCAATCCGGCATCATGCGTGATTCCTACCAGATCGCTGAGTTCCGTTATGCGCCGAATGGTACCTTCAATAGCTTTCATCCGGATCGTTTCACCGAGAGCCGTATCGACCACCTCTTCCTGACCAAGGAGTTCAAGGTTAAGCGTTATGGCATCTTGACCGATACCTATCGGACAAAAAAACAGGAGAAGACCGAGAAAGAGCAGGATGCCAATTTCCCCAAAGAGGTGTCAATGGAGAAATACGAAGCCCGTGTCCCTTCTGATCATTTCCCGGTGATGATTGAAGTAATCATTCCCTAATTTATAAGGAATTTACTACACGGTGTAGTAGAGGCCGCGCAGTCCGCGACAGCTTTACTACATGGTGTAGTAAGGTCCGCGCAAGCCGCGACGGGTTTACTACATGGTGTAGTAAGAGGCGCGCAACTCGCGGAGCGATTTTATTTATGTGGAGGCAATCTATTTCAATAGATCTGGCCGAAGACGTGCGGTGCGCTCTTGGGCTTGTTGCAGTCTCCATTCCTCGATTTTTCGCTGGTGGCCAGATAGGAGCACGTCGGGCACCCGCCATCCCTTGTATTCCGCCGGGCGGGTATAGACGGGGGGAGCCAATAGGTTGTCTTGAAAAGAGTCGGAGAGGGCACTTTGCTCGTCGCCAATGACCCCGGGGATAATCCGGACTACGGCATCGGTAATGATAGCTGCTGCCAGCTCGCCGCCGGTCAGTACATAATCACCCACGGAGATCTCCTTGGTGATCAGGTGTTCGCGGATGCGATAATCGATTCCTTTGTAATGCCCGCAGAGGATGATCAGGTTATTGAGGAGCGACATTTGGTTGGCCATGGGCTGGTTGAAGGTCTCGCCGTCGGGGGAGGTATAGATCACCTCGTCATATTCCCGCTCGCTTTTGAGTGCGCTGATCGCCCGATCAATCGGCTCGATTTGCATCACCATGCCTGCTTCGCCGCCGAATGGGTAATCGTCCACCCGGCGCCACTTGTTGGTAGTGTAATCACGGAGGTTGTGTAAATGGATTTCGGCCAATCCTTTATCTTGTGCTCGCCCTACGATCGAACAATTGATCATGCCCTCGATCATCTCGGGCAAAACGGTCAGAATATCTATACGCATAGTTCTATTTCTTCACTTAGACGGAGCAAAAGTACGCGATTATTTCCGAATGTTAGAAAATAGATTTAAATTTGTGGCGGTAAATATCATAAACTAATTAAAAAGCATATATGGAAAACACGCGTCGTTCTTTCCTGAAAAAGGTATCTGCTGCTGGATTGGGAGCGGCAGGGTTAGCTATGGCTGGCTCAGCCAGTGCAGCAACACCGGTGGCTGAAGCGCCACAGAAGAAGAAAACAGCGGGTAAAGATGATGGCAAACTGCGTTTTGGCTTCATTGGCACCGGCTCTCGCTGTCAAGAGCACATTAATAATGTGTTGGCGATCCCTGGCAATAAGATCGTAGCGATCTGTGATATTCAGCAGGGGCCGATCGACAGCACATTGAAACATATCGCTAAATTCAACGTTCCCGCTCCAAAGGTTTATAAGGGTGGTGAGCGTGAGTTTGAGCACATGTTGAACAATGAGGAGTTTGATTGTGTGATCATTGCCAGCCCGTGGGAGTGGCACGTGCCGATGTCAATAGCGGCGATGAAGGCCGGTGTGCCTTATGTGGGCGTGGAGGTGTCGGCAGCTAACTCGTTGGAGGAGTGCTGGGATCTGGTGAATGTATCGGAGGCGACAGGCAGTCACTTGAACATCATGGAGAATGTTTGCTATCGTCGGGATTGCATGGCCGCCCTCAACATGGTGCGCCAGGGGTTGTTCGGCGAGTTGCTTCATGCCACTTGTGGCTATGAGCATGACTTGCGCGATGTGAAATTCAACGATGGTACGCACTATACTTATCAACCGGGTGGCGAGTTGCGCATGGGACCGACCGCCTATGCGGAGGCACAGTGGCGTACGAACCATTCCGTGCATCGCAATGGCGACATCTACCCGACGCATGGCATCGGACCGGTGGCGAACTGTTTGGACATCAACCGGGGCAATCGTTTTGTGGCGCTTTCTTCCATGGCGACACAGAGCCGAGGATTGCACAAGTTCATCGTAGATAATGGAGGTGAGCACCATCCGTTAGCGAATGTGCGTTTCAACTTGGGCGACATCGTGACGACCATGATCAAATGTGCCAATGGGCAGACGGTGATCGTGACACACGATACCAACTCGCCACGTCCCTATTCATTAGGTTTCCGCATCCAGGGAACGGAGGGACTGTGGATGAATGATGGCGATCATGTCTATGTGCAGGGTAAGTCGAAACCGCACCGTTGGGATGATTCCGAGCCATGGTTCAAGCAGTATGACCATAAACTGTGGGCTGCGCATGGTGATGCGGCTGCGGAGGCTGGACATGGTGGCATGGATTATATCATGATGTATGACTTTATTCAGGCGATCCATGATAAGCGTCCCGCTCCGATGGATTGCTATGATGCGGCGGCATGGAGTGCGATCTCAGCCCTGTCGGAGATGTCGATTGCCCGTGGAGGTGCGTTGGTTGATTTCCCGGACTTTACGCGGGGGCATTGGATCCATCGTCAACCGGCGTTCGCTTTATAAGGAGTAATTAATCTATTCAATTTTATTATAGTTGTACTATGAAGACAAACAGAAGAGACTTCCTGAAGACCCTGGGTGGAATTGCGGCTTTTACGATCGTGCCGCGCCACGTGTTGGGTAATGGATTTATCGCCCCGAGCGATCAATTGACGAAGGGTATCATTGGTACAGGTGGTATGGGTCGTGGCCATGTGAACTATGCCGGTACCCGTCTGGTCGCTGTCTGCGATGTGGATAAGAACCATCTGGAATTAGGTAAGCAGTTGGTGAAGGAGAAGATCGCCGCTTATCACGATTTTCGTGATTTGATCTTGGATCCGAACGTAGATATTGTACATATCGCCACTCCTCCCCACTGGCATGGCATCATGTCGGTGGAGGCTGCGAAAGCGGGGAAGGACATTTGGTGTGAGAAGCCGATGACCCGTACGATTGGTGAGGGTAAGCGCGTGATGGAGGCCGTGAAGCAGTATGGCCGTATGTTCCGCCTGAACACTTGGTTCCGCTTCGCCGATCCCTTCTATGGCTTGGGCACTCCGGTGAAGCCGTTGAAAAAGTTGGTTCAAAGCGGTTTATTAGGATGGCCGTTGAAGGTGACGATCAGCAAGCATACCGGCTTTGACTGGAAGTTCTATTGGGTAGGTAAGGAATACCTGGAGCCGCAACCGGTTCCTGCGGAGTTGGACTATGACATGTGGCTCGGCCCGGCTCCTTATAAGCCTTATAATGCGCACCGTGTGCATCAGACCTTCCGTGGCTATTGGGATTATGATGGCGGTGGCTTGGGAGATATGGGTCAGCACTACATCGACCCCGTGCAGTATTTCTTGGGCAAGGATGAGACCAGCCCAGTGAAGGTTGAGGTGGACGCACCCCAGCAGCATCCGGATGCAGTCGGTACGTGGCGTTCCATTACCTATACTTACGAGGATGGTTGCCAGATCGTGCTTTGGGGTGGTGACTATGGCGATCCGAACACGCCTTACATCGCTGGTCCGAAGGGCAATGTCTATAAGAACTTTGTCTGCGACATCCCCGACTGGGAGAAGAAGTTGGCTGAGTATCCGGAGCCGGAGCCTCAAGTCACTGACTTTATCCAGTGCGTGAAGACCCGTCAACCATTTGCGTTGAATGAGCGTAATGGATTCCGTTCGGCTACGATTGTCAATATGGGAGCCGTAGCGTTGCGTCTGAACCGGACGTTGCATTTCGATCCGGTAAAACTGGAGTTTATCAATGATGAGGCCGCAAACCGTTTGCTTGACCAGCCGATGCGTGCGCCTTGGAATATCTAATCTTACACGCAATTTATCCATATGAAGAAGGTATATATTTCCATAGCGAGCTTGTTGTTTTTGGGTAATGTGATGCTGGCGCAAAGTCCGGCCAATCGTACCGCTCAGACGGTGGTGGCGGATGTCTTGGCACAGATGCCGGCACAGCAACAGGCAGAATACAATAAATTGATCAATGATTTGGCGACGACCGGTGAAACGGGTGTCGAGCAGTTGATCCGCAAGATTAACGCACCGGGTAAAGGCAGCAATGCCAATGTGGATTATGCGTTGAGCGGTTTGAGCCATTTCGTGATGGCCAAAGGCAACGAGCAGGCACGTCAGACCGTAGCGAAAGCTTATGTGAATGCGTTGAATCAGGTGACGGAGCGTGAAACAAAGGCCTTTATCATTCGTCAGTTGCAGATCATGGGGGCCGATGAGTCGGTGGATGCGTTGGCGGGCTACCTGAGCGAGGAGAGCTTGAGCGGTCCTGCCGCACGGGCACTTTCCGCTATTGGCTCGGAGAAGGCTAAGCAGGCGTTACTCTCCTCCTTGAAGCGTCGGATGGGTACGCCAAAGACCCAGAAAGACGCGATCCGTGCCATTGCCGACGTGCACATGGCCGAGGCGGAGCCGTTGTTGCAGGCCTTGTTAGGCAATGAGGATCCGGATATGCAGAAAGAGGTGTTGTATGCGCTGAGCCAGTGTGGTTCAGTGGCTTCGTTGAAGGATTTGGCGAATGCGGCAGCGGCGGTGAACTACACCATGGAGCCTACGGGTGCGAACGAGGCTTATATCGCTTTAATTAAGCGGATCGCAGCGAATGGCAATGCCAAAGAGGCGGAGAAAGCGGCGAATGACTTGCTCAAGAAGGCTACGAAGGCTGGGGCTACCCAGACGCGTGAGGCTGCCTTGGAGGTGCTTTTCGCGCAACAGCCGGCTAACACCCATAAGTTATTGCAGACAGCGTTGAAAGATGCCGATAAGGATTATCGCAACGCAGCGCTGAACTTCGCTTCCGCCTATGCGGATCAAGCGCTCTATGTGGAGTTGATGAAGACCGTGATGAAGGCGAAACCGGAGGTGAAGGTGGATGTGCTCAACTGGATTGGCAGGGAGAGTAAGCGTCCGAACCAGCATGACGTGATCAAGAATTTGGAGGTACGTTTCGATTTACCGGCCAAGCAGGTGATCTTGAATCAGCTGAATGATACCAATTTTGATGTTCGTCAAGCTGCTGTGTGGGCATTGGTGAAGATTGGTGACAAGAGCGTGATTCCGGCGTTAGCTGATCTTTTGAAGAGCAATGATAAGCAGGTGGTCTTACTGGGACAGGATGCTTTGTTGGCCTTTGCGGGCGATATTGACCAGGCCGTAGCGAAAGTGATTCCCGCGGCGGGTGAGGCCGGTAAGATTGCCGGATTAGAGCTGTTGGCCAATCGAAAGGCAGACGCGAATTTGAATACGGTTTTGGATCAGATCAAGAGTGGTACGCCTGCGGTGAAGACGGCTGCTTATACCGCATTGAAGGATGTGGTGGCAGAGAAAGACTTCACGTTGCTGTGTGGCATGTTGGAGACGGCTGAGGCGGATGCGATTGCTCCGCTGCAAGATGCCCTCATTGCAGCCATTGCGAAGCAGACTCCCAAGACGATGGTGCAGAACGTAAACCGTCGGATGGTGCAAGCGGGCGATAGTAAGAAACATCTGTATTATAAGGTACTCTCCGCTACCGGTGAGGCTGATGCGTTGAAGATGATCGTGTCAGGATTCATGGAGGGTAAAGGTGCCGCAAAGGATGCTGCTTTGGAGGCTTTGTTGGTTTGGAAGGGTGATGAGGCCGCTGATCCGTTGTATGTGATCGCGAAGAACACTACGGATGCACAGGTACGCGACAAGGCATTGACTCGCTATGTGCAGCTTGCTTCCAACCCGAAGATGACGGGTGAGAACCGATTGATCCGTTTGCGTCAGGCGATGGAGATCGCAAAGGATAACAAGCAAAAGGTGCAGATCTTGCAGCAGGTGCAACAGACGGGTACCTTTATTGGTTTGATGTATGCTTCGCAATTCCTCGATGATAGTAATGCGGAGGTACGTTCTGCGGCTACCTATGCGGTTTGGAACATCGCCCGGAGTCATCCGGAGTATTCAGGAAAGAACGTGAAGGCGATTTTGACCCGTGTGCTGGGTATGTTTGATGGCGAGGATGCGCGTTATGACATTGACGCCTTGAAGCAGCACTTAGAGAAGTTAGGCGACGAGGAGGGTTTTGTATCGCTTTTCAACGGCAAGGATCTGACAGGTTGGAAGGGAATGGTTGGCAAGGATGGCGATGGCAATCCTTACAAACGCTATAAGATGACCCCGGCTCAGCTGGAGAAAGAGCAGAAGGCTGCCGATGAGCGGATGCGCAAAGACTGGTTCGTGAAAGACGGCCTGATTGTCTTTGAGGGCAGTGGCTACGATAACCTCTGTACGGAGAAGCCATATGGCGACTTCGAGATGTATGTGGATTGGATGCTCGATCCGAACGGTAAGGAGCCGGATGCTGGTATCTACCTCCGTGCGACACCGCAAGTACAGATTTGGGACACCTCTCGTGTCAATGTGGGCGCACAGGTAGGTTCAGGTGGACTCTACAATAACGCAAAGAACGAGCGTAATCCGCTGAAGGTGGCTGACAATAAGTTGGGTGAGTGGAACAGTTTCTACATCAAGATGGTGGGCGATCGTGTGACTGTCAAGCTCAACGGTGAGTTGGTGGTTGATAATGTCATCATGGAGAACTATTGGGATCGTAGCCAGCCGATCCTGC
This sequence comes from Parabacteroides distasonis, assembly GCA_021531385.1. Lineage (GTDB taxonomy): Bacteria > Bacteroidota > Bacteroidia > Bacteroidales > Tannerellaceae > Parabacteroides > Parabacteroides distasonis_C. Next base: position 109,924 of record JAFBIR010000012.1, read on the forward strand.
CGATTGAGCAGATCGAGTTGCAGGCACATGGCAGCCGTTGCTTCTTCCGTGATATTTACGTGAAAGAACTGCCGAAACAAGAACCGTTCCAGCTTTCTGAGCAGGAGAAGAAGGAGGGCTTCAAGGTCTTGTTTGATGGCACCAACATGCACGAATGGACAGGCAACACGGTGGATTACATCCTGGAAGATGGTTGCATCGCTTGTGTGCCGACTAAGAGTTTCGGTGGTAACCTTTACACGAAGGATGAGTATGCCAACTTTATCTATCGCTTTGACTTCCAGTTAACACCGGGCGCGAACAATGGTATCGGCATTCGTACACCGATGGAGGGAGATGCGGCTTACGTAGGTATGGAGATCCAGGTCTTGGATTGCGAGCATCCTATTTATAAGGATATCACACCTTTGCAGCATCATGGTTCGGTCTATGGCATTATCCCGGCGAAAACGGATCACCACAGTGCTTTCAAGCCTGCGGGCGAGTGGAACACCGAGGAGATCATTGCCAATGGGGATAACATCAAGGTCACTGTCAATGGACAGGTCATCTTGGAGGGAAATATCCGTGAGGCCACGAAGAACGGCACGGCCGATCACAAGGAGCATCCGGGTCTTTTCAATAAGAAGGGACATATCGGTTTCTTGGGCCATGGCTCGCCGGTGAAATTCCGTAATATCCGCATCAAGGAGTTGAAATAAACGGAGAATACGTATGAACAGAGAAAGACGTCACGAATTTGTGGCGTCTTTTTTTGTTTGTAATAGACTGTAAATACATTGTTTTCGTTACATTTGCCGCAACAAATAATCTGGAAAGATGAAACAAAGTATTATAACCTTGATGTTAGCGTCTGTCGGAATAGTGGTGGGATGTAGCAGCAGCCGAGAGAGTGCTCGGCAAAAGGCGGAACCCTCTCTGTCAATGACTCCAGGCTCCAATTCTCGGCAAATTGTCGCGGCTACACCCAAAGTGGTCATCTATAAGATGCGCAAAGATTACAGTCGCCATGTGCCGGTTACGTTGAGTGCCGATCGGAAGAGGCTTGTGGCTTATCCTGCGATCAGTGATATTCAAATAGGCGGACAGTTTACTTACCCAACCGCTCTGCTCAAAGGGTGGTGGTTGGATAACCGGGGTATCTCCCGCTATGTGGCTTTCCTGACTTATACTTATGAAGAATATGCGGCTTTGCCCGCTACACCTGCTCCCTCCGAGTTGATGGAGCATATCTTGGATAGTGATCCTTTGACCGACATGCGTTTCATGGGCAATCGCTATCAATACACAGATTTGGTCGATGAGCTGAATGAGCAGATAAAGAACGGACTTTAGCTCCTTCTTGAATGGATTTGAAAACATTGCTCGTGGTTTTTAATTTCCACGGGCAATGTTTTTTGAGGGATTGCCCATGATTTTCCAAAACCACGGGCAACAAAAAATAGGGTGATGGTGAAGGTTATTCAATCACCAAATCGACTTTCTTCAAATCTTTATCAGCGGAAGAGGAACCATAAAGCAGCTGGTATTTACCCGGTCTGATTTCCATGGTTTGTGTCTTGTCGTTGAATGACTGGAAGGCTTCCGGCGCAAGCTGGAGAGTGACTTGCTGAGTCTCGCCCGCCTTGGTGCTGATGCGTTTGAACGCCTTCAGTGCTTTGATTGGACCTGCCGGATCGTTCGGATTCTTGACATAAACTTGCGCGACCTCATCGCCGTCTCGTTTGCCTGTGTTCGCCACGTCAAACGTCAAGGTAACGCCTTCATTGGCTGCGATCTTTGTCTTGGAGAGTGCGCCATTGCTGTATGCGAAAGATGTATAGCTCAAACCATAGCCAAAGGGATAGAGTGGTGTCTGCGTCATAAAGCGATAGGTGCGTCCCTTCATACTATAGTCTTCAAAGTCGGGCAACTGATCGACGGACTTATAGAAGGTAATCGGCAGGCGACCTGCGGGGTTGTAATCACCAAAGAGCACATCCGCAACAGCGGTACCACCCTCTTGGCCACCATACCAAGCATTGAGAATAGCATCTACATGCTCATTCTCCCAGTTCAAAGCCAATGCGCTACCTGTACAAACCACATAGACTACCGGCTTCCCTGTCGCTACCAATGCCTTGACCATCTCTTTCTGGACTTTGGGAATCTCGATGTTCGTGCGGTCTCCCTTGCGGAATCCTTCGGCATCGACCGGCATCTCCTCTCCCTCCAAACGGGGTGAGATACCGCCTACATAGACAATCACATCCGCATCTTTCACTTTGTTGGCTGTTGCTTGGCAATCCACAGGTGTACGTACGCCTACCGTGAAGTTCAAGTCAGCACTGCCTAATAATTGCATGTACTCGATCATTACCGGATACTTCTTGCCCTTCTCGGCTTGCAGCGTGTATATGCGTTCTGCACCATATTCATTCGACCATACCTCAGCGACTTTAGCTGTGTCGATAAAGAGGCGGAACGCATCATTACCTGATAGCTTAAATTCGATGGGACCATCCATGGGTGCCTCGAAGACACCTGTGAAACGAGCTGTGAAATTTGACAAGTTCACGTTAGGTGCAAATTGGGTGTTGCCTCCTGTCGTGTAATGCAACTCTTTCGCTGTGCCTTTATAGACGGGCTCACCGCTGAAGTCGGTATTGTTGAAGTATTCAGCCGTAAAACCTTGTCCGGTAGAGGTGGTGATGTAGTTACCTAAATCGGTAATGACGAAATCGGCCGTATGGTTGCAGCCTAATTCATAGACAACCTCAGCGTTGGGCACCTTGGCACGGATACCTTCCAAGATAGTGGTCGTCTTTGTAGGGAAGCCGTTGTAGTTAGACCACAGCATGGTGGAGTCAGCGGCATTTGGTCCAACCACGGCGATCTTCTTCAAGTTCTTGTCTAACGGGAGTCGATTGTTCTGGTTCTTCAGCAGGACGATACTCTTGCGTGCCATCTCCAAGGCTTGTGCCACGTGCTCAGGGCTTTCGACTACACTATAAGGAATTTGTGCATAGGGAACACGCTCATCCGGATCAAACATGCCTAATTCAAAACGGCCTCTCAGCAAGCGGCGCAGGGAGACATCCAAATCTTTCTCAGAAATAGTGCCATGCTCCAACGCTTTTGTCAGGATGCGGTAGCTGGCGCCACACTCCAGGTCAGTTCCACTCAAGACCGCGTCCACTGAAGCGCTCTCGCGATCGGGGTGTGACTCATGGCGAGGAGTGTTCTTATCTTTCACCCAGAAGTCATCAATCGCTCCACAGTCGGAGAGGATGATGCCTTTATAGCCCCAGCTGTTGCGCAAGATGTCGATCAAGAGCTTATCGTTTCCGCAGCAGGGTTCTCCCTCGAAACGGTTGTAAGCGCACATCACCTCTTGCACATTACCTGTTTTGACTAATGCCTCGAAAGCAGGCAAGTAGGTCTCATACAGATCACGAGGAGTTGCCTCTGCGTTATACTCATGGCGGTTCCATTCCGGTCCGCTATGGATGGCATAGTGCTTGGCGCAGGCATGGGTCTTGAAGTAGTTTTCATCGTCACCCTGCAATCCTTTGGTAACGGCCACACCCATTTGGGTAGTCAAATAGGGATCCTCACCGTAGGTCTCCATGCCGCGTCCCCAACGCGGGTCGCGGAAGATGTTGATGTTCGGTGTCCAGAAGGTCAAACCTTTGTAGCGATCATACTCTTTATTCGCTTGGTAGTGATGATATTTGGCTCGGGCCTCATCACTGACCATTGTAAAGGTTCGCAATACTGCCTCATTGTCGAATGTGGCTGCCATACCGATGGCTTGAGGAAAGACCGTGGCTTGTCCGGCACGAGCGACACCATGTAGCGCCTCGTTCCACCAGTCGTAGGGAGGGATGCCTAAGCGTTCGATAGCAGGCGTCTCATGCATCATTTGCCCCACTTTTTCTTCAGGCGTTAACCGAGAAAGCAAGTCTTCAATACGCTCCTCAATCGGCAGATCGGGATTCCGAAAGGGGAAATCTTGTTTTTTTTCTGAACAAGAAACCGTAAGTAGCAGAGTGAATGCCGCTACTGTAAGCTGTTTCATTTTCATTTTGTTGAGTTTTAGATATTGTTTTATTTAGATCATGCTTATTGTAAACTCTTTGCCAATAGCTGTTTGCGATACGTTTGCTATTGTGCGCAAAGGTATGGTTTTATTTGTTTTAGGCCAACATGTTTTGTGGCATATTAAATGCGCTTATTTATCCAAAGAAAAGTCCTACATTTGTCCGTCAAAATGGAGAGAAAAGGATGAAGGTTTCTATACGACATTTTTACTTATGTCTTTGTGTTCTCTTAGGGTTTACGGCCTGTGATAAGGAGGATACGCCTGCTCCGGTGTTGAATCAGTTGACGAGAGTTTCCTGTTATGAACAGGAAGAAGCTATTCCTGTTTTTTCAGCTGCCATTGCATACAACGACCCGCATGGCAAGATCAATAGCGTTCGGTTGACGGGAGAGAGCAGTGGAGAGTGGCTGTTTATGTATGCGGATGGAAAGCTGTTGGTGACCTCTGTGCAATCAGCTTCCACGTTGATGGAATATGGATTGTCGGGAGAAGTGATTGTTAGTCGCAAGATCAGTCAAGAGAATCCACAAGTGAGCCATGCGATGTATGTGAGTGATGAGTTCTCTTATCATTATAGTGGATCCAAACTTGCCTATACCTCTTGGGTGACTACCTGGCCGGTGACTGGAGGAGGCTATGAGTCACGTACGTATGCGGAATATGAGCGTTATACATGGGAGAAGAATAATATTGTGCGCTTTGCCCAGTCGCAAGATGCTCGGGAGATGTGCTATGAGTATGGTACGCAAGTGCGTCCTGCCAATTTCCCCTTGCGTGTGATCGGAGATTATAATCCCGTTGGTTTTGAGGCGATTTCTCCGCTTAATTTGTTATATGGCCAAGCGAGTCAATATCTTCCGGTTCGTGCATATACGTATGCGGTTCCTAGTGTGTCTCAAATCTTAGCGGAATATACCTATAGTTATATATTCACGGGAGATTACATTACACAGATGATCATTGAGCAAAAGAATTATAGTGGTACGGGAGCACTGGAGGGAACAAAGCGATATGTCTATACGTTTGAGTATAACTATGCGAAACCATAAGTGATTAGTAAATTTGAATAGTCTATAAAGCATATATTATGAAAGGTATTGTGTTAGCTGGAGGTTCGGGTACGCGCCTTTATCCCATCACGAAGGGAGTCTCCAAGCAGTTACTTCCGATTTATGATAAACCCATGATCTATTATCCGATCTCGGTTTTGATGTTGGCGGGGATACGTGAGATTTTGGTTATTTCTACCCCACAAGATCTGCCAGGATTCCGTAGGTTATTGGGAGACGGTAGTGATTATGGTGTCTGTTTCTCGTATGCGGAGCAACCTTCGCCAGATGGATTGGCGCAGGCCTTCTTGATCGGGGAGGAGTTTGTGGGAGATGATGCGGTCTGTTTGGTTTTGGGCGATAATATCTTCTATGGCCAGAGTTTTACTCGTATGTTAAAGGAGGCGGTCAGGCAAGCGGAAGTGGAATCAAAGGCAACGGTTTTTGGTTACTATGTGAATGACCCGGAGCGTTATGGCGTGGCGGAGTTTGACGCAGCGGGTAATGTGCTGAGTATCGAGGAGAAACCAACTCATCCAAAATCAAATTATGCGGTTGTGGGATTGTACTTTTACCCCAATAAGGTGGTAAATGTGGCTAAGCAAATTAAACCTTCCGCACGAGGCGAATTGGAAATTACCAGCGTGAACCAGCAATTCTTGCAAGAGGGAGAATTGAAGGTGCAGTTGTTAGGTCGGGGCTTTGCTTGGCTGGATACGGGGACGCACGATTCGCTTTCAGAGGCTTCTACTTTCGTAGAGGTGATAGAGAAGCGGCAGGGTTTGAAAGTGGCTTGCTTAGAGGAAATCGCTTTCAAGCAGGGATGGATTTCTGCGGAACGATTGCAGCGTGTTGCTGAGCCGATGCGTAAGAATCCATACGGACAATATCTATTGCGATTGGCCGAGAGAATTTCGTGATGAATTTAGACGAGTTGGCTTAATCATTAGGGAATATTCTTGGAAATTGGACAACAAAAATGTGCTATCGTTTGTTTTAATCAAGAAAAGCGTTAATTTTGTGGCGGTTTTAAGGAATAAATTAAGATGATTGTTTAACTAAAATGTTGAAAATATGAAGACTAAAGTATTTCTTTTATCTTTGTTATCGGCGTTTGTGTTCTCATTGGGCGCACAAGAGTTTCAGCCGATGGTCGGATTCAGCAAAGAAGCTGGTTATAAGACCAACTTTAAGAAAAACAAAGCAGGTGACAATTGGTTTATCTCTATCGCAGGTGGTGCCAGCATGTTGTTGGGTGACCAAAATAGCGAGGCAAGTTTTGGCAGCCGTTTGAACTTCGCTCCTCAGTTCTCTTTTGGTAAGTGGTTCAATCCTTATCTGGCTTTCCGTGCGCAATTGAACGGCGGTGTTCTGCACGGTTTTGAGGGCGTAGGTCCTGAGTACATGCAGCACAATAAATACATGGCAGCTCATGTAGATTTGTTGTGGGATGTAACTAATTTCTGGGCTCCTTACAATGAGAAGAAGGTGTTCCGTTTGATTCCTTGGGTCGGTTTTGGTTACGCACAGCGTTTCAAGACGGATGAGGCTGTTGAGCGTGCACGTACAGAGTCTCCTTCGTTGAATGCCGGTATCTTGACTGCTTTCCGTTTGAGCAAGCGTGTTGACTTGAACGTTGAGGTTCAAGGTTCTTTGCTGAACGAGCAATTCAACCGTGTATCTATGAAGCACTTGAGCGATGGTATCGTGCAGTTGAGCGCAGGTTTAACCTTTAAGTTGGGTAAGACTGATTTCGAGGTATTGGAGCCAATGGATTACGCCTTGTTGAACGATTTGAATGGCCAGATCAATAAATTGCGTGCAGAGAATGATGAGTTGAGCAAGCGTCCGGTTTCTTGTCCGGAGTGTGCTCCTGCTGTAACAGAGGTAGTTAACAACTATGTAGATAATGTGGTTTACTTCCGCTTGAACAGCTCTAAGATCGACAAGAACCAGCAGATCAATATCTTCAACACAGCTCAGTTCGTGAAGGAGAATAATGCGCCGATCAAGGTGATTGGTTATGCGGATAAGAAGACGGGTACATCTAACTATAACATGGGTCTGTCTGAGAAGCGTGCAAGAGCCGTTGCTAAGGAGTTGATCGATAAGTATGGTGTTTCTTCTGACCAGATTACAATTGAGTGGAAGGGTTCAGACGAGCAGCCGTATGATGAGAATAATTGGAATCGTGTGGTTATCATGAGAGCCGCTAAATAAGAATCCTAAAAATAGGTAAGATAAAAGGCTGCACTTCTTTCAAGTGTGGCCTTTTTTATGCCATAAAAAATATGTACTTTTGTCCCGATTAACAGCTCTGTGAGATGGTGCTCAATAAGAAACATGGTTATTTAATTCAATGGTTGATTGGGGTTGGAGACATGTTTGTCCTAAACTCTGTCTTTCTTCTTGTGCTTCATGCATTAGGCCCAACTTATACGCATGCCATTATGTATAACCAGCGGGAGGTGCTGTTGCTCTTGAATTTTTGCTATCTGTTTTCGCTATACTTTGTTCCCCTGCAGCTGCATCTGTCAGTCGTTTTTATTGATAAGATCGTACAACGGGCGTTTAGTTTGGTGACTGTATTGGCTTTGCTGTTTGCGACCTGCTTGATTTTTTTGAATGTAGGCGATTTGATGGCCACATTTTTGCTGGTTTATTATGTGGTGGCACTTGTGCTATTTGCGCTCTGGCGTGTCCTTGTACGTTTGTCTTTGAAGTTGTATCGACGGAAAGGATATAATTTCAAGCGGATTGTTATTGTCGGGGCTGGTAAGAATGGAATGGAATTGTATCAAGTCATGAAAGATGATTTGAGTTATGGATTTAATGTGCTTGGTTTTTTCGACGATAACATTGCCTTGAAAGATGCTTTACCCAATTATTTGGGTAATACGGATGAGGTAGAGGATTATGTGCTGAAACATGACATCGATGAAATCTATTGTACATTACCCGGTACCAATGATGGGAAGATTGTTCGTTTATTGAATTTTGCTGAGAAACACATGGTGCGTTTTTATATCGTTCCGGAGTTTTATCGCAATGTGAAGAAGAGTATGGTGATGGAGGTTATAGAATCTATCCCTTTGCTGACAATCCGTAGAGAACCACTTCAATCTATGTATAATCGCTTTTTGAAGCGGTCTTTCGATTTATTGTTCTCAACAATGGTGTTGTTGACGATCTATCCTATTCTTTACGTGGTTTTGGGTATATTGATCAAATTGAGTTCTCCTGGCCCCATTCTTTTTAAACAGAAACGAACAGGATTGTACGGTCGTGATTTTGAGTGTTTTAAGTTTCGTACTATGCGGGTGAATGCGGATGCGGACACTGTTCAGGCGGTTAAGGATGATCCGCGTAAGACTCGCATAGGTAATTTCTTGCGGAAGAGTAATTTGGATGAGTTTCCTCAGTTTGTCAATGTGTTTTTGGGCGATATGTCTGTTGTTGGGCCTCGTCCACATATGTTGAAGCATACGGAGCAGTATTCAGCCTTGATCGATAAGTATATGGTGAGGCATTTGGTGAAACCCGGTGTAACTGGTTGGGCTCAGGTGACAGGTTATCGTGGGGAAACGAAAACCTTGGAGCAAATGGAAGGTCGCGTGAAACGTGATGTTTGGTATATTGAGAATTGGACCTTCTTCCTTGATTTAAAGATTATTGTAGTTACAGTTCTGAATATGTTTAAGGGTGAGAAGAACGCTTATTAACGCACGCTTGTCAAACGGTTTTCTTTATGTCGTGCGATTCTTACGTTTTTTATCTGTACCTTTGCGGGCATGGCAAGAATAATGGCAATAGATTATGGACGGAAACGTACTGGCATTGCGGTGACGGATTCTCTACAAATGATTGCGAATGGTTTGACTACTGTGCCCAGTGGTGAGTTGGTTAAGTTCATACAGAACTATATGGCAAAGGAGCCCGTGGAGCTGATTGTGGTGGGGCAGCCTAAGCAGATGAACAATGAGCCTTCTGAGAATATGCGATATGTGCAAGCCTTTGTGACACATCTAAAGCGCACGCTCCCTCAAATCCCAGTTGAGTATTATGATGAGCGATTTACTTCCGTTATGGCGCATCAAGCAATGCTCGAAGGCGGGTTGCGCAAAAAGAAACGGCAAGAAAAGGCACTGGTGGATGAGATCAGTGCGGTCATTATCTTGCAAGCTTATTTAGAAAGTAAAAAATATCGTTAGCATTTATGATTTTACCAGTTTATTTGTATGGTCAGCCCGTCCTTCGGAAAGAGGCTGAGGAGGTTGCAAAAGATTATCCAGAGTTGAAGCAGCTTATAGCCAATATGTTCGAGACAATGTATAAAGCGGATGGTGTGGGTCTGGCCGCTCCGCAGGTGGGTTTATCTCTGCAACTGTTGGTGATTGATGGCGATGTGTTGAAAGATGATTTCCCTGAGTGCGCCGGTTTTAAGCGGGCGATGATCAACCCCGTGTTTTTGGAGAAGAGTGAGGATACAGATTCTATGGAGGAGGGCTGTTTGAGTCTCCCTGGCGTACATGAGAAGGTGACTCGTTCAAAATCCATTCGTATCAAGTATTTCGATGCAGATTGGCGGGAGCACGAGGAGACGATTTCCGGATTTGCGGCTCGGATTGTGCAGCATGAGTGTGAGCATCTTACCGGGCATGTGTTCATTGACAATGTGTCTGCTATTCGTAGGCAATTGAACAAGAGCAAGCTTAACAATATCATTAAGGGTGCAGCTCGTTGTTCTTATCGGGCGAAAGCTGTCGGTAAATAATGGTGAAAATAGAGGGAAGGTAAGATAAATTACTTACATTTGCCTTCCGAATCAGCTATACAAGGATGAAGAAGGCAATTCTCTTTTTAGTCATACAGTGTATCTTTGTTGCGTTACATGCGCAAATTAACACAGATCGGGTGCTGACAATTGGCCGTAATGCTCTCTATTTCGAGGATTATGTGCTTTCTATCCAGTATTTTAATCAGGTTATTAAAGCAAAGCCTTGGTTGGCAGAGCCCTATTTTTATCGGGCTGTCGCCAAGATTAATTTGGATGACTATAAGGGTGCCGAAGAAGACTGTTCGCTCTGTCTTCAGCGGAATCCTTTTTTAACACAGGCTTATTATGCCCGTGGTATCGCTCGTCAGAGTCAGGATATTTTCGATGGAGCGATCGAGGATTATAAAAAGGGGTTGGAGTTTAAACCGGCAGATCGACAGATGCTGGTTAATATGGCAGTTGCCTATATCCAGAAAAAAGATTATAAGGGTGCCGAGCAGGCTTTTGATGAATTGTTAGCGGCTCATCCTAAGTATGCCATGACCTACCTTTCCCGTGGAGCCATGTATATTGAAGAGGGAGATACCTTAAAAGCATTGGCGGATTACGACAAGGCGATCTCGATGGATCCCTATTACCCGCCTGCTTATGGCAACCGGGCCATTCTGCATTATCAGATGGGACATTTCCAAGAGGCGTTAGATGATCTCAACGAGGCATTGCGCTTTGACACCCGTGAGAGTGGCTATTATATCAATCGGGGATTGGTTCGCTATCAGATGAATGACTTGCGTGGGGCTATGGCCGACTATGACCAAGTGATTGATTTGGATTCAGATAATCTAATCGCTCGTTTTAATCGAGGTTTATTGCGATTCCAAGTGGGCGATAACAACCGGGCGATCGAGGATTTTGATGTGGTGATCGAGCAACAACCAGATAACTACATGGCGCTGTATAACCGTGCCTTACTCCGTTTTGAGACGGGTGACTATCGGGGTGCGATTGATGACTATAACGTGGTGTTGAATCAATATCCTACCTTTTTGCCGGGATTTATCAGTCGCTCAGAAGCGAAACGGAAGTTGGGTGATGTAGCAGGGGCGGATCGGGATTATTGGGCGGCTATTCGTATGGAAGAGCAGGCCAAGAAGGGACAATTGCCAAAGAAGGAGGACGCTACAGCTAACGCTGACGAGACAGTTGAGGAGCGCAACACCCGTGAGGAATCCGATCGAAACATCAATAAGTTCAATCGCTTGGTGGTGTATGATAAGGAAACAGAACGAAAGAGTAAATACCAAAGTGAGGTGCGTGGGCGTGTGCAAGACCGCAATGTGCGTGTTGATCTGGAGCCACAGTTTGTGCTGACCTATTATGAGAAGCCAGATCCCGTGAAGAAATTGGTTTATTATGATAAGTCTGTTGAGGAGTTTAACCGCTTGATGGTATTGAGCCACCAGCTTCGTCTGACGAATGAGGAGGGGGCTTTGACAGAGGATCAGATTGCTCGTCACTTCCAGTCCATTGATGATTATAGCGCCCGTATTGATCGAGACCCCAGCAATGCCTATGCGCTTTTTGGCCGTGCGATGGACTTCATGCTGGTGCAAGATTTCAATGAGTCGATAGCTGACCTGAACCGAGTGATCGAGCTAAATCCCGATTTCTCGTTGGCCTATTTCTGTCGGGCGGTAGAGCGTTACAAACAACTAATCTACAATCAATCTCAGCAAACGGAGACAGATGGCTACGATCTCACGAATGGCTCGATGAACATGAATATTGGTAAATCGGCTCGTCCTACTACGGTGAAACAGAACGATGTGAAGACCGCTCAGTTGAGGGATAACAAGCGTGCGGTGGAGCATGAGCAGATCATCCGTGATTATGATCGCGTGATCCAGTTGAATCCCAGCTTTGTGTTTGCCTATTTCAATCGCGCTAATCTGCGTTGTGCGCAGCGTGATTTCCGGGCGGCGATTGTGGATTATGACGAGGCGATCCGCCGAGATCCAGACTTTGCGGCCGCCTATTTCAATCGTGGATTGGCGAAACTCTCTTTGGGGCAGGCAACAGATGGAATTGCCGATTTGAGCAAGGCCGGAGAGTTGGGCATCTATAATGCGTATAACATCATCAAGCGCATGACTGCTCGTTGATGAGGAGTGTTCAATAAGTTATTGGTTTATATCATGAAAAAGAATTTAGTATTAGCAGGGCTTTTGTCGTTAGCTCTGCCCCTGTTTGCGCAACAGGTGGATCATGAGTGTGCGGATCCGCATCCGGCTCCTTCCGCACCTTGGCAGGCGGTGAAGCAAGTTGAGTTAGGTTGGGGAACGACTGATTTACGGTATCAGAAGAATGAGATACCCGTATTGGCCAGAAAGTTGGAACTCTATGCTTGGAGAGGGGAGCGGGTGAATGCGCAAGCAGTGCTGCTGGCTCCGCAAGTCATTAAGCAGTTGAGCTTCGCTGTGAGTGACCTGCGTTGCGGCAAGGAAGTGATACCCTCAGATGCCGTGCGTCCCTATTTTGTGCGCTATGTATTGACGGATAGTTATTTAGATAAAAATGGAAAAGAGAATCATGGGGCACATCTGACTGCGGCCTTCGACTCTTTTTTGGTGGCTGACCGCTTGGATCCTGCGTCGCTGATGACGGTTGAGCCGCAAACGGTACGTCCGTTGTGGATGGAGATTCAGGTACCTGTTTCGGCTCTGCCTGGAAAGTATAAGGGCACGCTGACTGCTACATACGATGGACAATCGTTAAGTCTTCCATTCACGCTGCAAGTCAGCAAGAGGCAGTTGCCGAAACCCACAGATTGGGCGTTCCATTTGGATTTGTGGCAGAACCCCTATGCGGTGGCCCGTTTTCATCAAGTTCCCCTGTGGAGCCAAGCACATTTCGATTTGATGCGTCCGTTGATGGAGGAACTGGCGGCAGCCGGGCAGAAGGTGATTACGACCAGCATCATTCAACACCCTTGGAACTCACAGACGGAGGATCCTTTCGAGAGTATGATCGGCAAGCGCAAAGCTGTGGATGGCTCTTGGAGTTACGATTATGCCGTGTTCGACCGTTGGGTGGAGTTCATGATGAGCTGTGGCATCACGGAACAGATTGATTGCTATACGATTGTGCCATGGCATTTGATTTTCGAGTATTACGATGAAGGAACCAATTGCACTCGCCAGTTGAAACTGAATCCCGGCTCGGAGGAGTATGAGGCCTACCTATTGCCCTTCTTAAAAGATTTTGCGGCTCACTTGAAGGCAAAAGGTTGGTTTGGGAAGACCTGTATCGCGATGGATGAGCGTCCAAAGCATCTCTTGGAACCGGCTTATACCGTATTGTATAAGGCAGATAAGCAGTGGCGTGTGAAAGGAGCTGTCAACTATTTCGGGCCGGAAGTGGCTGAGCGTATGTATGATATTAGCTTTTCATACGAGCAACCTTTACTTACTCCGGAGCAGCTGAGCAGCCACCTAAGCAGAGGCAATCGGGTGACTTTCTATACCTGCTGCGGCCCTCAGCGTCCCAATACCTTTACCTTCTCCGCTCCCGCTGAAAGTGCCTTTTTGGGCTGGCATGCGATGGCTGCTGGTTACAATGGTTACCTGCGTTGGGCCTACAACAGTTGGGTCAAGGATGCTTGGCAAGACAGCCGCTTCCGCACTTGGCCGGCAGGTGATTGCGCCTTGGTTTATCCAGGAGGTAGTAGCATTCGTATGAAGCGTTTGGTGGAGGGTATCCAAGATTTTGAGAAGATTCGCATCCTGCGTAAGGAGTTGAAGGGGAATAAACTCACTCGCTTGAACTCGGAATTGCAGAAGTTTGCTCCTGTTGTTATAGGACCAGAGGTGAATGTGGAGCAGATGCTTCAGGAAGGGCGTGCTCTTTTGCGTGCCTTGGAGTAAGGAATGGCTTTCAAGGTTGTGAGAAAAAGTATTTTGATGGCTTGCGCAATCGAGGGTAAACAGCGACTTTCCTTTTTGGGTAATAGTAATATATCCAATCATAAAGGTACATATTAAAGAAGAGCAACGGAACTGAAGGGTAAGTTGTTGAAGGACAGTGATGCAATAAAAAGAGGTTCCTCCCTTAAAAAAGGAACCTCTTGTAAGATCTTACTAATCATAGTTAAAAATTTTGGTAAAAAATATATTTGCATACGTTGCATTTGATAGTTAAGGTTTTTCATAGTAAGGTCTTACATTGCAAATATCTTTCTTTTTTTGGGATTGAGCAAATATTTTTCGAGATAATTTTAATATTCTGCTGTAAAACATATTTTAGGCAGGTATTTGATATGATTACCAAGGGTTGTTGCCCATGTGTGGTTATTTGATTTTGAAAAAATCTTTTGTTAGATGATCAATGAAGACTCTTAAACTGCTTCGAAGGAATCTTGAAGGAAGGACGAGATGTATAGTTGTAGGAATTATAGAGAATAGAAAGAAGTCAATTCGTTCAAACAGAGGTGGAAAGGTGGAAGATAGAGCTATCCCTGCCAAAATTCTTTGAAAAAAGTTGCGAATATGTTTGGTAGATATGTTTTATAACATTACTTTTGCACCCGCAATCGAGAAACGACGATGGTTGCGAAAGCGATCTTTGAGGATATTTACATAATACGACAAGTAGTACAAGAATCGGAATCGAGTATATATCGATAAAGAGTACCGTCAATTTAGATGACCTTGGGCTACGATGAAGAGACGGAATCCGGGCTGAGGATATAAAAGAACAATT
>JAFBIR010000013.1 GCA_021531385.1 Parabacteroides distasonis
AAAGCAATAAAAATAGCGGTTATGCGAGAGAATAACATGAGGTCAAATGTCAGTCAAGACTTAGTGGGTTTTCGGACAGCCTCCCCCTTAATCTACAAGTCTTTTTTGTTAGAAAAGTCCCGATGGAACAAGACCCAATGAGTTAATAGACTCATAGGCATTTGAAAGCGAATCAAATACCTTCAACACATCGTTGTAGTCCCAGAACTTGAGCTCGTCACGTATCGCCTTCAATGAAGATGCTTCCTTCTTGATCTTCTCCAATTGTTTGGCATCAGAAACTGCTACAATGCCTTGTACCGATGGGTTATTCTTCGCCTTCATCAGATTAAGCAATAGGCTGTCAATACTGCCGCTGGTTTGAACCTCAAAAACGTATGTGATTCTTCCCATATTACCAACTGACACCTCCCAGATGGCATCTACAATCGCACCATCAGCAACTTTCTTCTCTACTTCTGCCTTGAAGCCAAGGAAGGAGCCAATGTCTCTGATTCTGTCTCTTACATCATTATGAACAAACGCTTTTTGTTTTTCTGTTTCTTTTTCTGCTTTTTCTTCTACAGGAACAACTGTATCAGCAGGTTCTATCTGCAGGTTTTTCCAAATGAAGTAGTCCAAGGCAAGCAAGTCTTCGATTTCGCCGACGCCTTGCTTCTTTGCTATCTCCACCAGTTCACGGCCAACATTAGAGAGATAAGCGTATTTTTTGCCATCAAGAGCAGAATTATATTTGGGGACTTTAGGAATACCCAAAGCGATAAAGCCAGTAAGTGATTTCTTGTTCCAAAGAATGAACTGATTGGGATTGAATTTGTTCAGCAACTCGCTGATGATAGCGGGTCCCATACCCTTAATCTTCTCACGGAACTCATCCCATCGGTTTTCGATGGATGCTTTCCCGTAGAACAGATTAACAAGTTGCTCACGAATCAACTCAATGCCATTGCTTTCAATCACGTTGTCGAGGTAATATTGTTTATTACCCCACATGCGCATAGCCCATAGAGGTGCTATAAGATTGAAGAACTCCTCCTCTGACAAGTTCTGCAATCGTTCTTTCGTGTACGATTGCATCTCCTTGCACATAGCATGGCGCTCGTTGAAATCAGATTCTACTTCCGCCTTGTTGTTGTCTGCCCATTTCTTGTAGTTGGAAAGGGCGGTCGAATATAATTTGTCGTTCATGACTATAATCGTTTACTTTAAATATTTATCGATGATTGCTTGTTTGTGACTTGCGGCTTGTTGGATGATATACTTTGCTCTTGCAATAGTTTTAATGAAAGGTGCAGCTTTTTTCACTATTTCTTCTTGCTTATTTTTTTCAATATAAGGAATCAATAATGATTCAATTCTATGAAGAGCCAACTTAGGAACACCTATACTTTTAGTTTCTGCTTCTATTTGCATTTGAACTCTCGAAGAGTTGAAGACAAGGTAGAGGTACTCCTTAATGAGTAAGTTGTGATCCTTAATAATCATTTTTGCTGCATTCTCTGTCAAATTTGCACCATCTAGAATCGTAGGGATAATTCCGACAAGTCCAATTGTACCGGCAATGGATATATACACATCATCAACAGATATTGTATAGTTTTTAATATGTTCAAAAACAGAATCTGAAACATAGTGCATATCAGACGTGTCGATAGAACCATCTTTAAAATCACTTACCCGAAGATAAGGATGATTTGTTTCCGAAGCAGAATATCCCATCCCCTTAGGAATCCTTTCCCCCCCTTTAACATAGCATATAGATTCAAGGCGAACCTCATTACTACTGATACTATTTAACAAAGATGTTAGTCCCTCTTGAGAAGAAGAAAGCTCATCTAAAGCAACAACAACTTTATCATCCACCTTTTTACATTCATCTGCAATCTTTTTTTGAATATCTATAGGAGGAAGAGGAATTCTTATAGATTTAATATTATTTGCATTAATACTTGGGTACATTCCCTTTGGCATCATTGCTTTTATCTGCATCATTGTGAATTCATAGTTCATAAACATATAATACAGATACCTGGGCAATAATGTCATCTTATCCTTCGTCCTAAGAATGGCGAAACCTGTAGAATATATTGAATCTTCAACTTCGTCTTCAACATAAGCAAATGCTCGAAGGTTTGGTCGAACAGTAGATATCAATACAGAATCTTTTGTTGCAATTCTACGGGCTCTAGAAGGTGCTTCTGTTCCCTTGATGATTGAACTATAGTTTATATTGCCATTAGAAACGGAAGAAATATCAACATATTTATAGTCCTTATTAGTATTCGTAGGATTATATGTGAATTCATTTAAATTTGCTATCTCATCAATAGTTGTAATTGGATACTTGGAATCAATATTAATTTTATAATCCACATTGGTTTTTTATTGTTTTATCTAATTCCACTTTTGTAAACTCTATCATATCTTGCAGATTGTAGGAATTAACATTCTCTCCTATTCCTTCTGGCACATCCACATCTTCCCCAAGATAATTCTTGCGGATAAGAGTATTTATCTTTTCGTCATTGAATAGATTATGTGGATCGAAAAGAGGAGTCTCGATCTGTTGGATTCCTTTGTTGGCAGCAATTTCATTGTCGTCATCTTCCACAACAGCACCAAGGTATTTTATACCCTCACTACCCTTGCGGTTGCTCCATTCATAGCCAAGGAACTTCTTTGTTTCAGCGGTCTTAGTTGGAGATTTCACCACAATTACCGACTGCGGATTGCTCTCACAAAGCATGAAATAGTAAAGTTTATCTTTCTCTATGTTTCGGATAGAGTCAAGAACATGCTTCGCCAATTCAGCATCCTTCATGGATTGGGTATAACGAGCAGTTACTTTCTTCTTCTTGATATTTTTTGCCACTGTGTTATTAGAAAACTCAGCCTGATAAGCTGCGAAAATCTCATGCTTCATTAACTCTTCAGAAGGATTGCCATTCAGCAGAGTAAGATATTCATCGTATGGCACGCCAATATGCTGGGCATAACGTTCAATGGCATCCGCATCTTCATAACGATGATCCTGCCCGTGGTTGTTTGAGAACCATGCTTCCACACGATTGCGATAATGTGTAGCCAACTCTGGCTCAGTTTTCTTACGTCGAAGGAATAAGACCACAGTGTTGGTGCCTGTCTTGCCAAATGTTCCACTGCCGAACTCTGCGATAGCCACAAAATCGAAATACTGCAATAAGATTTCACGCGTCTTGACATAGATATTACTGCTATTTGACAAGATGCTTGAAGGGAGAATAATTGCAGCCACTCCTTCTGGAGCCAGCAATTGCTTTGCACGTTCAATAAAGAAAGTTTCTATACTATTGTTTGTCTCTAATTGCTTGCTGTCAACATCAGCACTCAGCACATAGGCATCACGTTGCTCCTTACTAAGCGTAGCAAGGAAGCCAGTTACACTATATGGAGGGTTGGCTATGAGCACCTTGAAGTCGCCATCCTTAATCGCATCATGATGTACAAGGGCATCACCATATACAATGTGTATGCCATCCTGACCATACATGAATGATGATACCTTTGACACCTTTGAAAGGCGATACTCTTTTTCAATGCCATAGATTTGCTTGTAATAGTCGGGAAGGGATTGGACACCCTTGTATTGCTCCACAAATGGCTTTATCTGTGAAGCATACTCATTGAGGAAGTGACCTGCGCCACAAGCATAGTCAATGGCTTTTGGAATATCGGTATTGTCGCGGATGATCTGCTCCAATGGCAAGGAACTGACCATAAAACGAGTAATCGGTGTGGGAGTAAAGAACTGGCCTTCGTTTTGCTTAACGCCTTGGTCGAGGAAACCCTCAAACAAGTCTCCGAGGAATTGGTTCTGTTGTTCTGTTTTAAGGCGCATGTCTTGAAGCATCTCTACCATTGCTTTGAGGATGAAAGCATTCTGCACAAACAACTGCTTGTTATGCACATCAAGGAAACCAAAGTCGCTGTTGCTATAGAACTTCAACTGACGGAAATATTCCAAAATGGTGTCCTTGATGGCATCAGGGTCATTCTTCTGCATGCGGAATGCATTCTCGATGCTGGCATTATCAATGTAGGTTACTTCCTCTCCCAAATAGTCCTTCATGCCTATCTGATAGAGTTTCTGCAATCGGTCTTGGAAACTATAATAATCATCATAGGCAGCACCCTTCCATAAGAACTGCAAATCCTTCGGATTACGCACTTCATCCACTACCTTCACCAAGAATAGATTAACCAGTTTGTCAAAAGCATTCTCGTGGCTGGCAACATTGTATTGGCGAAGTGTCTGAGCAAACTGATGATATTTGCGTTGAATATCCTGACCATCAACAACAATAAGATCATCGATGGTCATCTTTTTCTTGGTTACGCCAAAAGCTGGAACTTCATCAACTTCGAACGCTCCATTGGTAGCAAAATCCTTGCCATAAGTTTCAGACCATACTCTAAAGAAATCGTCCCTTGTTCCATTATCTGCACTTACTTTTTCGAAACTGAGCAACTTCGGGTTGGACTCAAGATATTCTTTGTTGTCGGTCATTGTAATCAGACGATAATTACAACGACGTTCACCATCCACGAAATCGGATGCATAAAGAACAAGATATTGTGCTTGGCGATAGGTGTTATAATAATTGAATAACTGCCCACCATCCTGTAGCGTCTTTTTCCATGCCTTACTGAACTCATCATCTTCCTTACCATCCATTGTCTTACACTCAATGAGCATATAAGGACGTTTGCCGTTGTCACGAATCAGGATATCACAATAGAAATGAGAATCTTCTCTTCCACCTGGGGTCTTTGGCTCTAACACTATGTTCTCCGGCTTATATCCTTGAGCAAGAAGGCGTACTACGCAATCCAAAACAACAAAATTCTCATTTGCAGAGAAATTCTTTGTCGTGTCTCTGTCTGCTTCTATACCTTCAGGATAAACAATCTTATCACTTAAAAAATTAACACTTATAGTACAATTGACCTTATCAAAATGCAAAGTCATTTCGTCTATAACTGTATCTGATCGCTGAAATCCTATACGAGCCAGAAAATTTCTAAGGTTATCTTTTGTAATCATATATGGAAGGGATTATCGTTTATTTTTGCCCATCATTCGTTTGGTCTCCTGCAACTCCCTTTGCAAGAGGCGCACACGCTCAGCCAATTGCTCTTGGCTTGGTAAGGCATCCTTGATTCTGATGTTGTTGTACGTGGCTACACCCATTGGAGTGGAGATGCCTTTGAACGACCATTGAACGTCTATCTTATCCATGTCGGAGCAAACAAGCAAACCGATTGTTGGGTTCTCATCGTCGGTCTTTAATAATTCATCAACGGCATTCACGTAATAGTTCAACTTGCCGGCAAACTCGGGTTCAAATGGTTTGGCCTTCAGTTCACAGACGATGTAGCAACGCAGACGGATGTGATAAAACAACAAGTCTATCTTGCGTGAACGGCCTCCCACAACAAGTTCCTTCTGCCTGCCAAGAAAGGCAAAACCTGTTCCTAACTCCAGCAAAAGGTCTGTCACATTCTTAGTAAGAGCCTCTTCCAACTCAGCCTCGTCATAAATCTCATGCTCAACTGTGGCAAAGCCAAAGTCATAGTTCTCTTTCAGAACCTCCTGAACAAGTTTGCTTTGCAATGCTGGCAGATGGTCGGTAAAGTTGTTGACAATCTTGCCTTGATGTTCATAGAGGTTTGCTTTGATACAGTTGATGAGCGCATCACGACTTAATCCTTGCTCAATGGTTTTGCCCACGTAGAATAATGCTTCATCTATTGATTTGCATTTCGTTATGATCTCAACATGATGTCGCCAAGGTACCAACGCAAAAGGCAATGGAAATTCCCCACCAATTTGGTGGAGTTTCTCAGAACTAAATTCTCCACCAACTTGGTGGAGTTTTGCTACATGATGTTTTTCAAGCATTTGCATTTCTCCAACAGTTCGTTGGAGTTTTTCTTCCCCTCCTTGAATGTAAAACAAATACCACTTCTTCATGTACCACAGATTAGAAGTGGAGAATCCATCGGCATCAGGAAACTCTCGCTTCAAATCTAAGCTTACCTGTTCAACTACTCCTGCTCCCCATCGCTCTTCGGCTTTCTTCTGCACCAAGTCACGACCCAATTGCCAGTTGAACAGAAGTTTCTCGGCATTCACCTTGACAGCAGCCTTCACCTGTGCAGAACGATAGCGGCTCTTGATGTCCGCTATCCAATCCGCATAGTCTGCGTCTATATGGATATCGTGCGACTTCACGATATAGGGTTCAGCCTGTGGCTGTATATCATTATGCTCTTGCGCCATTTCTCAGCCGTTATTATATTCGATGTTGTTCCATTACTTAATCTGCCAGCAAGTCCTTCATATTGACATGAAGGAGTTTTGCTATTCTGTTCAATGTTTGGAGGTCTGGTTGTGAAGCGTTGGAGCACCATCGGCTTGTGGTGGTAGCGCTAACGCCCAGTTGCTCTGCAAGCCATTTGCCTGTTTTCTTCTGTTCTACCAGTACAACCTTTAATCGGTTCAAATCTTCCATCGTAATTAAGTTTAAGTTCAATGCGAAGGTATCAACATTATTCGAAATAGCCATGAACTATAATAGAAAAACTGAATACGGTTAAGTATAATTACGTGAGTTCGACATATTGCTATTGGAAGGAACAGAAGGGATGGAACTACAGCAGTAGTTTCCAGATATTGGCAATCGACAAGAGATAAAAAAGACAGCTCTTGAAGTGATCCGTAAACGTTAAACTCTGTAAATCGCTTGACCCATCCCCTACGGCAGCCTCTACCTTTACCCTCGTGATTCAGACATTGCGCAATTCAACGAATGACAAAGTGAGAGTATGAACAGAAAAATTAAAATTGGAGCTTTCTCCAAACTTTGCCGAGTAACTGTCAAGACCCTTCGCCATTACGAGGAGTTAGGGTTGCTGATTCCCGCAGAGATCGACGAGTGGACAGGCTATCGCTACTACGAGGTCAGCCAGTTCCAACGCATGGGACTGATCGTTCACCTCAAGCGGCTGGGGCTTTCGCTCAACGAGATCAGTGAGATCGTAGAGCAGGGCAACAATCGCCCGACGCTCGACATGATCCAACAGAAGATCCACGCCTGCGAAATAGAGATCGAACGGCTGCTGGGACGCTTGAAAGAGCTGCGGAGCTTGGAAGAGCAACTGCTAAATTATCAACAGATGGAAACATTCACAATCAAGACTATCCCGGCTCGCTTAGTGGCCAGCCATCGAGAGATTCTGAAAAGTTATGACGACCTGGGCGCACGCTGTGTCAACGTGATCGGCCCAGAGATGATGCGTGTGGGTTGCACCTGTCCCGAACCGCAATACTGCTACACCATTGAGCACGACAAGGAGCACAAGGAGCAGGACATCGACGTAGAATATTGCGAAGCGATAGGCGAGATGCACGAAGACACGCCGTTGCTGCGCTTCTATGAAGCACCGGCCATTGAACGAGCGCTTTGCTATCCACACCGGGGTTCCTACACCACCTTCTCCGAATCCATGATCAAGGTGATGCAATACATCGAGGAGCATCAGATGCGCATCGTGGGCGATCCTCGTTTCTGCTACATCGACGGGCCTTGGAACAAGGAGCACGAAGCAGATTGGCTAACGGAGATCCAGGTACCCATCGAATAAGAAAAAGCACCGTACCAAATTCGGTGAAATGCCCTCCTTCCTCTAATTCGGGATTAGCGCTTCACCGAATTTGGTTTAGAGGAGCACCGAGTTTGGTTTAGAGGAACAGCAGACCTACCGTAGAGTCACCGCAGGAGGACAGTAGGCCTGCAGCTTTTTCAATAGAGAAAACCGAACGCCCATAGCGGAATCTTGTTGCCTGCAGCATTTCCGTATAAGCAATTTGTTCAACGCATTGAACGGATTTCGAGCAAAAGTGTTCAACGCACTGAACAAATCAAGTTTTTCTCCTAAGAGCAAAAGAAAATAACTACTTTCGTATTCGATCGTGTGGCGATATTAGCAGATTAGTTATACATTTGCAAGTGAATCGCTACAAAGAATGAAAATCATGAAGCATGAAATACGAATATACAGTTTTATCGAGAAATGCAAATCACAGATCTTCAGTCTGCTCTGTTTTGCTATATTATTAGGATGTCAGCCTGCAAACACTACTCATCTCGCAAATGACAAGAAAGGTGTCAATATCATTCTTTTCATTGGAGATGGAATGAGTTTAGCGCAATGGCAAACAGGAATGATCATGAGTGATGATTCTCTCAATATTGAGCGTATGCCTACGATCGGTATCGTTCAAACCTATCCCATGACAGGTTTTAATGGTGATGGTCCAACGCACGGAACAGCAATAGCTACAGGTGTTCGTACTCGGAAAGGAGCGGTCGGTATAGACGCAGATGGCAAACCGCTTAAAACCTTGATTGATTACGCCAAAGAGCAGCGTATGGCAACGGGTATTGTCTCCGCCAATTCACTTATGGAGGGAAGCTTAGCCCCCTTCGTCGCCCATGTGGAAAACCGGATGCAACTGGAAGAGATAGCCAAGGCCTATGTGGAAAAAGAGCTGGATGTCTTCATCGGAAGTGGAATACAACATTTTACGAATCGAAAAGATGGGAAGGATTTCCTGCCTGAATTGAGCCAGAAAGGATATCAAATCACCCGCTCCAAACAAGAACTACAAAATGTGAGTGGGAACAAACTGGCTGGTTTCATCGCAGCCTCAGAGGAATGCAACAGCTCGCAAGGGAGCGGAGCCTCACTACCCTTTTATGTGCAAACCGCCCTCCATTTATTAAGTAAAAACGAGCATAGTTTTTTGCTTGTAGTCGGCGATATGCACGTTGATCGTGCATCACATGCCAAAGACACGAAACTAATCGGATCCGAGACCATTCACTTAGACAAGGCCATAGGATTAGCATTAGATTTCGCCCAAAAAGAAACAAATACACTTGTTATAGCTGTAGGAGGACCAGAGGCTTCTGGAATGGTTTTGGTCGGTGGTGATCTACAAAATCAGGTTGTTGAAGCCGATTGGGTCAAGCCGGGAATGATTCATACAGGAACCATGCTCCCTATTTTCTCGTATGGATACGGATCTGATCGCTTTGGAGGCATCATGCACAATACAGATCTGTTTTTCCGCATAAAAGAGGTGATGTTAAGCCTCCATTCCGAGAGCTTCTAAGTGTGGCATTCATCGCTTGCCTCTGCCTGCTGTGCGGAAGGAGCCAAACACAGACCAAGGTAGCGACCGCCATGGCTGATTTTGTCACACCCCGTATGCGCATCATCCGCAGCGATAAAAGCTTGATCAAGGGAATCAATTTGTTCAACGCATGGCACAAATCCTAATATTTCCCTTGAATACCAAAGAAAAATCCACAAAAAACTCCCTTCCGATGCAACCTTCCGCTGAAACCATTCGTCTAAATAAGCAAATGGAGAAGGAAATAAAGAACTGGATTGAAGGATGCCGCAAAGGCCTGCGAAGTGCGCAGCTAAAGCTGTATGAGCGCTATGCACGTATGCTTTTTGCCTCCTGCTATCGCATCTTGGCCAATACGGAGGAGGCTGAGGAGGCGATGCAAGACAGCTTTCTCAAAATCTTTACCCATTTGGAACAATACCACGAGGAGATGAACTTCGAGGCTTGGGTGAGACGGATAGCCATTCACACGGCGATCGACTACGTGCGACAGCGATCGGAAGAGCTGGAGCTACTGACAGATAACCTGCCCGACCTCGCCGAGGAGGAGGAAGAGGAGGAGCCTCGATACACCGTTGATCAGGTGCGTCACGCCATGGAGCAATTGCCCAACGGCTATCGGGTGGTACTTTCGCTCTACCTGTTCGAGGGCTACGACATGGAGGAGATCGCCCAGATCCTACACGTGAAACCAGCCAGCGTACGCAGCCAATATCTCCGAGGGAAACGTAAACTGATTGAAGGAATCAAGAGACAATAGTGAATGATATGGATAAACTGAAAAATTTCATAGAGACCAATCGGGCCGACTTCGACGAGACTTACCCCTCCCTTCCCCAAGGGCATGAGGCACGCTTCATGCGCAGATTAGAGGAGGAGAAAACGGTGGTCATGCCTCAAAAGGGTGCTCGACCGAAAGGTTTGTACCTCCTCTATGAGGTGGCTATGGCGGCCAGCGTGGCTCTTCTGCTTTTGTTACGGCTCTCCACCCCAAATACAACGGAGGCGACTGACCCCTATTTGGCGGAGGTGCAGCAAATTCAAACAGAGATGGAGGAGTTGCAATTCTATTACCACATGCAGATGCGAACCGTCAGGGAACAAATGAAAGAGCTCACGGAGCGCCAACCCTCGCCCGGCGTGACGGCCATCTGGCGGGAGAGCGAGCAAATCCTGGCAGACAACCACAACTTCGAGCAAAATGAACTGCCTCAATTGCCTACGGAGAGCGAAACGCTTTGCGCACTTACGCAACACTATGGCAACAGCTTGGAGACCTTGCAGTTCATGTTATCCAAGATGGAACAGATGAGTGAGACAAACGAACGTATAAATTAAAATGATAGATGAGATGAAAACAGGTATCAAGCAATTCGGCAAAGCCCTGTGGACAGTGGCTCTGCTTTGGCTCTGCGGAACAATTGCTTTCGCAAATCCTAACGGGAAGCCCTTGGAGGCGACCAAGACGAAAACTGTCAATAAAACATTCCGTGTTAGCAACAACAGTGAGCTGACCATCGAGAATCGCTATGGCGAGATCACCCTCACCCATTGGAACCGCGACGAGGTGGCTATCAAAGTGGAGATCGAAAGTCGGGCAGCCAACGACCAAACCGCACAAGCAAACTTAGACCGTATCTCCATCGAGATGCAGCAAATTGGCAATAAGATCAGTGCGGAGACACAGTTCGCCAAATCCCAACCACAGAATCACCAGAACATCTCCTTCCAGATCCGTTACTTCGTGCAGATGCCCGCCCAGCTGAAAGCGGAATTGAGCCAGAAATATGGCAACATCAATCTACCCGCCAAGGATAACCACGAGATGGAGATCGAGGTGAAATATGGCAACTTGAAGGCAGGCGATTTCGTGGCCAAACTGGAGTTGGAGGCCAAATACAGCAATGCTACCTTAGGCAACCTGAAAGATGCCGTTTTAGATATCGCCTATGCGGGCGATGTCGAGATTGGGAACGCTGAAAAGTTGATGGTAGATGCCCGCTATTCAGGCCTGAAGGCACAGATTGTAAAGAGGCTCCAGTTAGAGAGCAAATACAGCAACTTTCAGATAGAGGAGGTGGATGACGCGGAGATAGAGGCAAAATATGGGGATGGAAGCATCAACCGCTTAAAGAACTGTCTCAAGATGGAGGAGTTCGATTACAGCAACCTCAAAGTGAAAGCTTTAGACAAAGTCTTCAAGGAGGTGCGTATCAACGCACGCTACGGCAACGTAACACTTGCCATTCCCTCCTCTGCCTCTTTCAAGGTGGATGCCGATGGCCTCAAATATGGCTCTTGCAAGCTCTCTGGCTTCAATGTCTCAGAGAATGAGATCGGCAATGATACGCATCGTTGCACCGTCAACGGCGGCAAGCAGGGCCTCATCCGCTTCAACGGCAATGGGTATAGCAATTTGAAAATCAAAAGTTTGTAAAGCAAAATAGCATAGCGGCAAAATTGGTTTACCCGCTATGCTATTTTTAATTACCCTTACTATTTTGTGACAAGATGCTTCAGCAATGACAAATGACAAATGACAGTTAGAAAATCTAACACTCCCCCCATGTACTCCCCCCTACTCCTACCTCTCTATCTGTTATTATATATCTATTATATATAATAATTATATATATTATTAATATATATTATAATATATACTATATAGTTTCTATAGTAGAGTACAGCATAGCAAGGGTGGGACAGCAAAATACAAAACTGTCATCTGTCATTTGTCATCGCAGTGATCACTTCACCCCTAACTTCGCACGCAAAGCTTTGGGCAACGCATCCTTATGGATCATGATGTAGATCGTCTTCGCACGAACGAAGCTCTCTGACATGTTGAGGTAGCCACCGAAAGTGTTACGCTCTGTGCCCCAAGAGTTCTTCGTGATGTAATACTTCGTTCCGTTCTGATCCTTGGCGATACCGGTCAGGTGCATCAAGTGGTCATCCGTCGTCACGAACGCCTCGTAGCCCTCCTGACGAATCTCAGGCGTCACCTTCACCTCGGGGAAAGGTTTCTCAAACTTATAGACCTCCTCCAAACGCTCCTTCTCGTCCATCTTCTCGAAGCGAGCACGGTCGGTCGTGGAATAGTCGTCCACCTTCTTCACCTCAGGATTGATCGCCACACCATTCTTGAAGGAGAAGCCCTTCTCGCTCACGTCGCCATCCCAACAAACGGTGTAGCCATTTTGCAAGGCATGATCCGTCACCTCGATCAGCTCGTCGAGCGGCAGATTATACATCTTGGCATGCTCCCAGTTGTCAGGCACCTCTACCTCGAACGCCTCGTAGTAGGGGTGGTGCGTGAAGCTGGTCAGCTCCACATAGTCGCTCATATTCAAGCCCAACGAAGCAGCGAATGTCTTCGGAGTGTACTCCTTACCCTGATAGGTAAACTTCTCCGGCAGCTTACCTAAGTAGATGTCGAAAAGGCTATTCACCAACTCAAAATACTCCGGTGAACGGTGCTTCATCTCAACGGCCGTGCTGGCGATCGCCTTGATATACTTCACCAACTCGGCATGGTTATGTCGGTCAGAGTCGTAGTTGATACCGGTATAGACCTCCTCCGGCACGATGCCTACCTGGTTGAAGGCATTCATAAAGGTGTGGGAGAGACTACCCTGGCCGATATTGCCACGTCCCCGACGCACGTAGTTGTCTTGCAGCTGGTTCATGTACTTCTGGCGCACGATGAACATCTCTGAAAGGTCATACGTGCCTTTGCCCATACGCAACAGCTCCGACTCCATAAAGGAGACCGTCGCAAAGCACCAGCAGGTACCCGTAGAGGCTTGATTCTTCACCGGAGTAGCCGGCACACGACACACATCCGTAAACTGATAACCCTGGGCGGAGGCGGTCATCGCCCAAGCCGCCAACAGGCAGGAAAATAAGAATGAACGCATAGTTTCTAACATATTTTAGAATTGATAATCATTGTTTTTTCTGAGCGGGATCATAGATCGCCACACCGACCATAGAATCCGCACAACCGTAATAAAGATACCACTTGCCGTGGTAGAAAGTCAAGCCCTCCAAGAAGACCGTACCATCCACATACTGACCACTCTTCTCGAAATCAGCCATCGGGCGGAAGAAGGGCATATCCAAACGCCCTAACACCTTATAGGGATCTTGCGCATCGAACAACACCTGACCGGCACTGTAGGTTCCAGCCGTGAAACGGGGATCTCGACGATCATCCGTCTCGTTCTTGCCGTTATAGAGCAGCAAGATGCCATGCTCCGTCAGCAAAGCGGGAGGGCCGCACTCCGTCAATGCGCTATCGAAATAGTGCTCACGCGGATAAATCAGCCCCAACAGCTCGTTCTGATCGTTCAAGACGGGTGTCCACTCAATCAAGTCGTCAGAGGTAGCGACCGCTACCATGTGCTCACCCCAATACATGAGGTATTTACCGTTGACCTTCGTGATCACCTGACGGCCATCCACCAACTTCGTCACGATCGAACCAGACTTGCAAGCCATGTCCTTGAAACGGCCGTCATAGGCTTTAGCGAAAGCGGGGCCATGCTTTTCCCAAGTCAACAGGTCTCGCGAAGTAGCCACAGACAAACGAGGCACATCACGGTTCCATGCCGTGTAGAGCATCACATAAAGCCCATCCTCCGTAACCGCCACTCGCGGATCCTCGCAACCGCCTTCCCACTCATAGGCCTTGGCATTGTCCTCGGCGGGATACATCACCGGCGCAGCCCGTCGAATCATCGTGACACCATCCGTTGTCTGCGCCAAACCAATGCGTGAGGTTCGCATACCAATGCCGGTTGCCGAATTATCCTCCGCCCTATAGAGCACGCAGATCGTATCATCTTTCACCACAGCAGCGGGATTGAACGTATCACTCTCCTCCCAGCCAACCGATGCCTGTCGCATCGGGCAATCAAAACGACTCTCCGGATTGGGGGTAATCACCGGATTCTTCCCTTCCGGACGTACGAACTCGCCCAATGCCCATGCGGGCAGAGCACTCTCTGCCACCTCCTCGGTCGCGGTTTGCTGCCCTCCACCACAGGCGGTCAACCACAAGGAGAGCGCAAACAGTTTAATAGTTAATCGAATATGCATATCCTTATGAAATTAGAAATCCTTAGAATCCTCTTCTGAATTGATACCAGAAATCATCGCCCATCTCTTTCCAACGCAGGAGCGTTGCGCCGGCGAAGTCTGATGTATAGTCGGTCAAGTAAGCCTTCGCAGCCTCCTCACCCTTCTGCTCCACCAAGGTTTTGTAGCGATTCTCCACAAAAGGCAGTTCCGTCTGGCCCTTCTCCACGAAATAGTCACGTGCCGACTCAATAGCGTTGCGTGTTACCCCCCAACGCACCGTAGCTAACTTATTGGCCCGACGATAGGTCCAGATAGCCGCATCCTCCCGATAACGATGCTGACCACAGATCTTGAAGCAGGCAGGCAGATCCTTCGTGCCCGCAAAGATAGGCACACGAGGGCTCTCTCCGGGATTGTCGAACGCTACCCATGCCACACCACCAATCGCATCGGGCAACCAGTCACGCAACTGGATCACCGTCGAGTAAGAGCATTGCGGAACGGCCACCAAGCGCAACCGGTTCACAGTACCCTGCTTCACACCATTCAGCATATCCACCATGTCTGTCGTCATCCAAGGGTTAGCCACCGGGCTGACCACGGTCTCCATCTGGTTGGTCTCCTTATTCTTGCGAGTAACTTTCAGGTTTTGAGTCATATCCTGCTCCGTGCCCTCATAGGTCTCCGTCAAGAGCGCCATCACATCGGTCGCAGCTACTGGTTTCTCTGGTTTCACCGTGAAGGGCAACTCCTCCAACTCATCGGTCAAACCCAAGGAGGGCGCTAACTTATTCAAGATAAAAAGCTCACGCACGCTGTACGCCTTGCGTCCGCCGCCGTAGGCTTTCCAGAAGCAGAAGGGCTCCTTGCCATCCCAATAGCCTAAACGCTTCGCCGCCTCAAAGACATTATCGGAAGCCATGCAATTGGCCTTGTCTTTCAGATCCACCTTCGAGATACGAGGAATATTGGCAGACACGCCCACCTCATCGTCGGGGATGCGAATCGCAGCCCATACACCTCCGATCTTATCCGGGCCTTCGCCAAACACCTCGAAGTGCCACACCTCTTTCGGATCGGCAATCGTCAGGCACTCGCCCCAGTCGCCATAGCCATACTGCTTGATCAGCTGTCCCATCAGTTGGATGGCCTCACGAGCCGTCGTGCAACGTTGCAAAGCGATCCGTTCCAACTCCTCGATCATGAACATACCGTTCTTATTGACCAACTCCTTACGCCCAGTGATGGTGGTCTCACCAATGCCCAGCTGCTTCTCGTTCAAGCAGGGATAGGCGGTGTTGAGAAACTGGTAGGTCGCCTTCGCCTCAGGGATCGTTCCCTTGGCGATCATGCCCCGTGTACCCTCGGCATACTCCGTATGCATACGTCCTGTGTAAATGGTCTGGATCGTATCATTCGGATAGGTCGCGGCAGGCACAATGTCCATCCAAGTGCGGTAGCCACCGTCGCAGGTATGGCTGGTAATCACTGAGCCATCCGTAGAGGCTTTCTTACCGACCATAATACTGGTACAACTCTCCGGGTCGAGTGTCGGCTCCGGGATCTCGCTCTGCTGTGCCGCCACCGTCAGGCAGACACAGAACAGCCAAACAGAAGTAAATAATTTCTTCATATAAGGTAACTTTTGAAATTTAATTTCTAACGCATTGATGCAGCGAAGATACGACTTTTTCAGGAAGCAATCTTCATACTGACTGGTAAATCCGTTTATCTTCCTCAACGGGTCCAAAAAAATTCCCTAACTGGCGAAAAAATTTTTGCCAGTTAAGGAAAATTCTTCAGTCAGCTCAACACGCTTTATGAGTCAGCTCAAATGAGTTTGCGAGCAAGCTGATCAAGATCACTGTATCGTTATCGCTTTCTCCGGCAATTGACCTGCACGGGTGGTCTCTACGGATGCTTTGAGCTGTAAGGAGCCGGAGCCATAGACACGGATCTTGAACTCTGCCGTGTTGGTGGCACCACCCTCAGCATGGCCTACCTCTTTGTAGTATTTATGAGAGGGTTTCGCATCCTCTTTTCGCCAGGGGCGGGGTTGGCTCAACGTCTCCTCCAACACTTGGTAACGGGACTTCTCACCCTCCGCCAACTCTCCCACAAATTGGATGTTGAAACGGTCTTGCTTCACGATCTTGATCAAATCGGCTTGCCGGAGGGCCGTAGGCAACTTACCCTCATTGCGATAGGCCAGACGCACCCGGTAATCGGTGGAGTCATTCTTATAGCTCTTGAGCTTCTTCACCTCCCAATCGGCCCAGCTCAGCCGGGGTAAGTGCTTTAACATCGCTACATTGAAGAGCGCCTCATTCTTTGCCCAACGCTCAATCTGGCCAGAAGGCGCATTCTGCGAGAAGAATTTGGGATCCCAGCCGCCGATCTCCACCTCGCCAAATTGCGGGTGCTGGTATTTCTGCCAAGCGATGAAGCCACGACCGCCATTCTCCTTCTCGTCCCAGATCAGCTGATCCAGCTCATCTTTCTCACCATCGCCGTTCAAGTCCTCTTTCGGCTTGGCATTGTCCCAAATTTCGTCACCATACCAGATCGCTCCGTAATAGAAATAGCCAAAGTCGGGGCCATGTCCGAAGAGCGGCGTAGAGGGACGACCATCATTATAGGCCACATAGACATCACCCGCTTTCTCATAGCCGGTAATGCTTTTGCCCACCTCGTCGAAATAGGTGTACCACTTCAAGTCCTCCGGATACATACGCTCTTCTGGAGCTGAGGTGCTGGGCGCACGCAGGTGCATCGGCACACGGGTATCCATTGAATTGACCACATAGATGTTGGGATTCTCCAACAGGAAGGAGACAACAGCCTTGGTCTCATTCTCACTGAGCGGAGCCTCACCCGCTCCACTCTGCGACCAGCCATGCCCGGTCTTCTCCTGCATGGGTCGCCAGTTCTCCGGGTAGTTACGATGCAAATCCAGGCCACCGATACCATCCTCGCCGATCTTGCCGTCACCATCGTGGTCGATGCCTTCACTCACCACCTTATAATCTCCTTTGCCCTTGCCGACATACTTCATGATACGGCCACTTTTGTCACGAGGATCAATCACGTAATCACCCTCTTTATCTTTGTAGCGCATCTTGACAATCACCCCATCGCCATTCAAGTCGATCGGTGAATCCTCATCGAGCAATCCATCGCCATCGTTATCCACCGGGCGCACCGTGCTACGATTCATCGTAGCGGTGTACATATAAAGGTTATGCCCATCGGGATTGTTGATCGGGCGGAGATAGATGGTGTTGTTATCTACCAAAGCGGTCACCTCGGCATCCTTCCCATAATTATCCAATAGGTAGTGCATCAACCACATCACCGATTCGGCACTGCTCACCTCGCCGCTGTGACGATTGCCCTCGAAGAAAGCGGCAGGCTTATCCGTCGGCTTACCGATCTGCTTGTTGGTGACAGTCATCTGATAGATAGGACGCCCCTCATAACTGGTCGCCACTTGGTAGATGTCCACTAAGTTGGGGTATTGCTCGGCGAACCGCTGCATGTAGGTATAGATGGCAGGAGCCGAATGGAACTTGTCGAAAGTCAGCTGGCTACCCGCCTCATACTCGACATGGGGATTCTTCACCTTGGGGAAGAAGCTGATGCCGTGGCGATAGCCGCCCACGGTATAGATCTTCGCCGTGTCTTGCTCCGGGAAAAGCTTCTCCGGTAACGCACGAAAACCTTGTGCCACTACACTGAGTGGCAACAAGGCTGCTATAATTAATGAATACTTCATACTGAAAAGAATTTGAATTTAGAAATGAGGAATGAGGACTTATTTCATTCCTTACTCCTCATTAAGCGAAGCGACTCATTCCTCATTGAAGCTGAATCGTCACCTCATCCTTTCCTCCGTTAGCAGAGTTGAGAGAGAGTCGCAAAGTAGTACCCTTGGGATTGGAAGTAGCAATCGTATAGCGGAAAGTCTCCGTGCTCTGTCCCTGCATACGGAAGGTGACCTCCTTACCAGCGGCCGTGGCGGGCTTGATGTAGTTCGCACGGAACCAGCCTGTCTCCTCCTCCGGCTTCTCGCTCTTACCCGGCTCCACCAACGTACCCGAAGAGAGGGTAGCCGTGATCTTGTCTGGCGTGTAGCGATTCAAGAGCACAGAGCGATCAGAAGCGGTCGGATAGATCTTATCGTTCGTCACGTTCACCTCCACCTGATAGAGGTTAGGAGCTACCTGGCGGACGGTGTGGGTCGTGAACTTCACTTGCGGCAACTGGTTAATACAGTGGAGCACGAACATGCACTGGCGTGCTGCCTCATCCTCGATATAACGTCCCGGCGGAGTACGGCCAATGTGCTTCTTCGAGGTGCCACCAATCCAAATCTTACCTAATTGCGGATGCTCCACCTGGTGCGGCTTCACCCAGCCATCACCACCCAAATCCAACTCGACCCAACGGGCGAACTCATCGTCATCCACATAGCCGTCGTTGTTGGTGTCGGCATAAGAAGTGGGAGAGTTCCACAACTCGATCAAGTAAGAATAGGCACCCAACATATAATAGGTAGAGGCCAAAGTCTCACCATACGCATGACCCTCCTCCGGAGTGTAATCCTTCAAGATAAAGAGGCCATCGCTGACAATACGCTCCTGCACCGCTTTATCGTGCGCATACTCCGGATCCACCGGGGTATCCCACTTAAAAGCATATTTATCAGGCTTCTCCGCCGTGCGGTTCATGTTGTAGCGACGTTGCGCCGGCTTGGTCGCCTTAGGCGGCATCATATACATGATCAGTTTGCCAATGTTGTGGTAGTTGAAATCAACCAAGATATTCTTATGATCCTTCATGAACATCCAGACGTTGCGGGTCTCCGGTTCAGAAAGCGGATAGCTCTTGCCATCCACCTTGGTGAAGTCGAAGGGGAAGTTACGATTCGGGTCGATACCGCCCAGGTCATCCTCGGCCATCTTACCATCCCCATCGTTGTCATAACCCTCATTACCGATACGGCGGAAACGGGTTCCCTCCCACCAGTCGGTTTTGTCGATGCGGACGAAGCGCAAGCCATCTTTGCTCAGTCGATACTCACCTTCGGGATCCTCCGCATACATCACGCTGAGCTCGCCATCGCCATCCACATCTTCAGTCATATCGTCATCGTAGAGGCCATCCTTGTCGTCATCCAACGGACGGAACGGCTCACGCGGATTGTTCTCTGTGTTAGGATAGCGCACATAGGAGTCGTTGGCATCCACATTCAGACCCGGCAGGATATAGACCGTCGAACGGTTCAGCGCCTCATACACCCGCTCATCGTAATCATAGCGTGTCAAAAGATACCAAGCCAAATAGAGGGAGCAAGTGATACCATTCACCTCGTTGCCATGAATCGCACCATCCACCCAAACGGCCGGTTTCTCTGTGTCCTTACCCGTGTTCTTGGCTGTGATGGTCAAGACATACTGATCACGTCCCATGCGACTCTTGCCAATGCTCTCGATAGAGCAGAGATTGGGGTATTTCTTCTGCAGATCCTTCATGATCTGTGTCCACTCGTCGTAGTTGTAATAGCGCTTCCAGTTGACCACAAAATCGGTCTCTCCGTGAGGTGCGCCCATGTTCGTCTGTTTCTTGCTTTGCGCCCATCCGCTGCCGAGGCAGAGTAGGCCAGCCAAAGCGATTATGATCTGTTTTCTCATCTTCCTTACCTTAATTAATAGTTCACCTCTTTCATCACCGTGCCACCCTTCAAGGAGGAGGCTACGACCTTCAATTTCTCATGTCCCTCAACAGCGACCACCCAGCGAACGGTCCGTTTGTTGCCCTTCGGATCCTTGAAGCCGGGGATAGCCATCGTTCCGCTAAGGTTGCCCAATTTCTCCCAAGCAGAGCCAGAGATAAAGGTCAGTTTATCCGTCGGGCCAGCCAACCAAACCACGTCACCTCGGTTGAAGGCCATCTGCTCTGTCTTCTGCAAACCAGTCGGGAGCTTGCCCTCATTGCTTACCTCCGCCGTGATCTCCAAGATCGTCGTAGAACCGGAAGAGCCCTGCTTCTTCACCGTCACCTCGCCAATGGCCATCTGCGGCATCAACTGGCTGCGAAACAGGTCGAACTGCCATTGCCGCTCACAGATGCTCTCCAACACCTTACCGGGATAGGCATTGTTACGACCCACATTGCCTAACCAGCCCCCGACCTCCACGTCGCCATGCTCCGGATGCTTCGCCGATTGCCAATCCAAGTAGAGCTTCTGGCCGGGTTGCTTGTCCAAATAAGCCAGGATAGCCCGCTGCAGCTCATCTCCTTCCAGCCCTTTCAACTCCGGTACGTCGTGTGCCGGATTCCAAAGCTCCGTCACGATGGAATACATGCCACATTGCTTATAGAGCCAATCCAAGAACAGTCCATAGTACGGTCCTTTGTCTGCCTTCTCATCGTAAGGCACCTTCCACTCGTAGGGTAATTCATAACCACGTGCCTTAGCATATTTGTTGCGTGAGGCGGCCAACGCATCCTTCCCGGCCTCTGTACCTTGCTGAGGATTCTTCCAAGCCTCAGGCATCTCCTCACCCATCAACTCCAAGTATTTCTTACCCATGATGTAGTCATAGACCGCTACATCTCTCGGCTGCATCTGGTCATCACCTGCCGAACCCATCGGGCGATAGACATGACCACCCATCGTATGATACTCATTCACCATAATAATATTGGGATGGGTAATCACAAACTCACACAACGCATGGACCTCTGGCGCTGATGTAGCGAACTCACCCGTGCCACCCGGCATCAGATCCTTGCGCCACCAAGCCTCCGGGAAGTTGCGGTTGATGTCAATACCCTTGTCCGGCTCTGCCTCTGAGATTACGGAATAACGCTGATCAGCAGGGTAATCGCTATCCCGGTCCAAACGAACCATCACCCGCGGATCCACGCTGTCCACCCGATACATACCCTTCGGATCTTTATAACGTACCTGCGCGAACAGGCCATCCTTATTCAGATCTTTTCGTTGTGGCGCACGAGCCGTATCTTGGTACATGGAGTTGGAACGTTGCGTAGCGCCTAACTCTACCGTATTATATAAGCCGTCCGGATTGTTGGCAGGACAGACGTAAAAAACCTTCGTATCGACCAGCTCCGTAATGGCTTTATCCTCACCATAGGCAGAAAGCAATTGGTCGATGAAATAGAGGCATACCTCCGTGCCCGTCATCTCATTGCCATGCGTCGCACCCGTCAGCAAATGGCCGGACTTCCCTAAATCCAAATCAGTAATCGGTGGATTAGGCACCTCCAACTTCCGCTCATAACTCAGTTTCTTCTCCCGATCCAACGTCGTACCGGTCTTCTGATTGGTGATTACCAACACATAAATAGGCCGCCCTTGCGCACTCTTCCCGATCTCTTTCAACTGTGTTAAGCCGGGATAAGCCTGCTGAATCGCCTTTAGATAGGTCACACTTCCGGTGTAGCCGTGATACTTCTCAAATGAGATAGGCACCTTACGAGCTGCCTGCAAGTCTCCCACCCATAGTGGTAGGCAAGCCGCACCTAACAGGAGCCCCCGTTTCCATACGTTCTTCATATACATTGCATCTAATTGATAAATTCTGTTTAATCGCCGACAAAAGTATAGCGTTTGATCTGAATAGACAAACATTTTGATAGTTTATTTCTGATTTGTTGCAAATATTGCTACATTTGCGGCCAAATTTAATAACATCAATACTATTCATTATGAAGAATAAATTTCTTATTTCCATTGTTTGGCTCTTTTTGCTGGCTCCATGGCTTTACGCAGCCGGTAAGAAAGCCATCGGCATCGACTTCTTCAAGGAGGTCAAGATGATCTCCAACGTGCAAGTGTATCAAGACAATATCTATTTCATCGTGAAGCAAGCAGACATGGAGGAGAACCGCTATCGCAGCGACCTCTATCGCTTAATGGATGGACAACCCATGGCATTGACTGCCTCACATGACGTAGGCGGCTATCAACTGCTTTCGGATGGTAGCGTGATCTTCCGGGGTGCACGTCAAGCCAAGGACAAAGAGCGCATCGCCAAAGGTGAACCACTCACAATCTATCAACGGCTGGCACCCGGCATGGGTGAAGCACAGGAATGGCTGCGTCTGCCTTATAACGTGGGACAGTTGGTGTTCGTAGATGATGAGCACTTCTTCTTCACGGTCTCCTATGATGATCAATTCGCAGGCTATTTGCGAACGGCTAACGGAGACACAGCCAAGGCATTGCAGGCGAAAGCCGCAGACAAGCCCTATCGTATCTTCGAAGAGATTCCCTTTTGGAGCAATGGCAGAGGCGATGTGAGCGGTAAGCGTACGCACCTCTACTATTATAATAAAGGTAACGTGACGGCACTCAGCGAGACCTACGAGACAGTGAGTGGCCTGACGCTTAGTCCGGATAAGCAGACGCTGCTCTACACCACCAATACCTTCCAAGGTAAATCACCGTTAGGCAATCACTTGATGCGCATGGCCGTCAGCACATTGAAGGCCGAGGAGCTGAAGCCCCTGAAAGGTGATGCCCGTTATGGCGGTTTCGCTTTCTTGTCTGACAGCGAGGTAGTATTGACCGCTTCCCAGCGGTTCGACCGTATCGGCAACGCCTCTTTCTATCGCCTCAACCTGACCGATGGCAGCATCCGGGAGGTCTATAGCGGCGATCCCTATGGATTGGGGAATAGCGTGGGTTCCGACATCAAGATGGGTTCCGCCAACTCCGGCATCAAGGCAGACGCAGAGGGTTTCTACTACACCTCTACGGTGATCGATCATGCTCCTCTTTTGCGTGCTGACTACCAAGGGAACATTTCCTTCGTGACCAAAGGAAAAGAGATGATCATGGAATATACGCCTTACAAAGAGGGTTTCCTGACCGTGGCTATGATCGGTGACGCTCCCAACGAGATCTATTTCCTCGATAAACAGGGCGGCATGAAGCCACTCACGCAGATGAATAGCCAACTGCTGACCGATTACAGCGTAGTTACTCCCGAGGAGTTCACCTTCAAGAACGAGAAAGGCTTGGAACTGGGTGGTTGGATCATCAAGCCGGTTGGCTATGAGGCAGGCAAGAAATACCCGACCATCCTCGACATCCACGGTGGACCGAAGACGGCCTACGGGCCGCACTTCTTCCATGAGATGCAATATTGGGCCAATCAGGGCTATGTGGTAATCTTCACCAATCCGACAGGTGGTGATGGCCGTGGCAATGCCTTCGCCGACATCCGGGCGAAATATGGCACGATCGACTATCGGGACTTGATGCGTTTTGTAGATGAGGCCATCAAACGTTACGACTGCATTGATGCTGATCGCATGGGTGTTACCGGTGGCTCATACGGTGGATTCATGACCAACTGGATCATCGGTCATACTGACCGCTTCAAGGCGGCCGCTTCCCAACGTAGCATCGCCTCTTGGATCTCTTTCAGCAACACGACCGATATTGGTTACACTTTCATCCATTCACAGATTGGTGGAGATGTGTGGACGGAGCATGACAAGCTCTGGGAGCAATCGCCCTTGAAATATGCGGATAAGGCGAAGACCCCGACCCTCTTCATTCACAGCGACGAGGATTATCGCTGCTGGATGAGCGAAGGTATTCAAATGTTCTATGCGTTGAAATATTTCAATGTGCCCGCTCGCCTCTGCCTCTTCCATGGCGAAAACCACGAGCTCTCCCGCAGTGGCAAACCGCAGAATCGCGTGAAACGTCTCGACGAGATCACTCGCTGGATGGATACCTACTTGAAGAAATAACTAATAGGTATATACAAAAAAAGCGTATCCTGTGGATACGCTTTTTTTATGTGGTCCCACTTGGGCTTGAACCAAGGACTCCCTGATTATGAGTCAGGTGCTCTAACCAACTGAGCTATAGGACCCTTTCAACAAGGCGTTGAAATCGGGTGCAATATTACGACTTTTTGTCGATATATGCAAGTGATGATGCCAAAAAGGCATCATCAACATAGACAATCGGTTATTTCTCTGCACTCTCCTCACCGGCAAACTCCATCAAATAGGCCTTGATGAAATCGTCGATCTTGCCATCCATCACACCGGCCACATCAGATGTTTGATAATTGGTGCGGTGATCCTTCACACGGCGGTCATCGAAGACGTAGCTACGGATCTGCGAACCCCACTCAATCTTCTTCTTTCCAGCCTCAACCTTGGCTTGCTCCGCCATACGATGCTTCAACTCCTTGTCATACAAGATAGAGCGCAACTGACGCATTGCATTCTCACGGTTCTTGGGTTGGTCTCTCGTCTCGGTGTTCTCGATCAAGATCTCCTCCTCCTCGCCGGTATAGGGATCCTTGAACTGATAACGCAAGCGGACGCCGGATTCCACCTTGTTGACATTCTGGCCACCGGCTCCACCACTTCGGAAGGTATCCCAAGAGATCGCCGCCGGATCTACCTTCACCTCAATGGTATCGTCCACCAAAGGTGTCACAAAGACAGAGGCGAAAGAGGTCATACGTTTGCCTTGCGCATTGTAGGGAGAGACACGCACCAGACGATGCACGCCATTCTCGCTCTTCAAATAGCCATACGCATAGTCGCCCTCGATATTCATGGTCACCGATTTGATACCGGCCTCATCTCCTTCCTGATAGTTGGCGATGGTCACCTTATAGCCATTGCTCTCGGCCCATCGCTGATACATGCGCATCAACATAGAGGCCCAATCCTGGCTCTCCGTACCTCCCGCTCCGGAGTTGATTTTCAAGACACAACACATCTGGTCTGCCTCTTCACGCAACATATTGCGGAACTCCAACTCCTCCACCAAGTGCAACGCTTTGCGGTAAGCCTCATCCACCTCCTCCTCGCTGACAATCTCTTCACGCATATAATCGTAAGACAATTGCAACTCCTCGGCAGCGGACTTCACCTCGTTATACAACTCAATCCATTTCTTCAGCTCCCTCACCTTCTTCATCTGGATTTCCGCCTTCTTGGCGTCCTCCCAGAATCCGGGATCTTGTGTACGTAACTCCTCTTCTTCTAATTGAATGGTCTTCCCATCAATGTCAAAGATACCTCCTCAGCGCTGTCTCGCGCTCCAACACGTCGTGTAGTTGGTCTGATGTAATCATATTCCTATTCTAATATTATAATGTAACGGGCTGCGAAGATACGAAATTTATTCGGCATACATCGCCTCGATCTGCGCAGCATAACGTTGCAAGATCACCCGACGACGCAATTTGAGTGTATCCGTCAACTCGCCTGTCTCCATCGTAAAGGGATTCGGGAGCAACGTAAACCGCTTAATCTTCTCATAAGCAGCCAAATGTTTCTGTCCCTCCTCGATGTGTGACTCAATCAGCTTATTGATTTTCGGGTTCGCCAGCAACTCCTCCCGATTCGCATACGTGATTTGATTAGCCGCGGCATACTCCTCCAGCAGCGGATAGGAAGGCACAATCAAGGCACTCACAAACTTACGCTCATCGCCAATCACGGCCACCTGCTCAATATAGGGATTGCTTGTCACACTCAACTCAATGCTTTGTGGAGCGATGTATTTGCCATTCGAGGTCTTGTAGAGATCCTTGATGCGCTCCTTGAAATAGAGGGTATTGCCCTCCAGACGACCGGCATCGCCCGTGCGGAAGAAACCATCCTCCGTAAATACTTTGGCATTTTCTTCCGGCAACTTATAATAGCCACTCATGACCGTCTTGCCTTTCACCAAAATCTCGTCGTTGGCTGGATCAATACGCACCTGCAAGTCGGGCATAATCTTTCCAATAGAACCAATCTGATAACCCTCCTCCGGGAAGAAGCAGACAGAAGCCGTTGTCTCGCTCAAGCCATAGCCATAGCGCATCGGGAAATCCACGGAGAGCAAAAACTCCAACACATGATCAGCCAACGGCGCACCGGCCACCGGGAAGAAGCGGCCATTCTGCAAGCCCAACACCTGCTTCAAGACACGGAACACCGTCTTTTGATAGAGGTTATATTTCATTTGCAACGCCATAGGAGGCTTTATGCCCTTGCGCTTATAGTCCAAATGATAGGCACGACCCGTCGCTATCGCACTCTCAAACAGGGAGCGCATGGGGCCGGAAGCATGCTCAATCTTCTCTTGCACACCGATATATACCTTCTCCCAAAAACGAGGCACACTACACATCGCCGTGGGGCAAACCTCTTTCAGTGATTTCTGGATACGCTTCGGATCCCGATTGACCGCCACCTGTGTACCTTTCGTCAAACACACCATCGTCCAGCCCCGCTCAAAAACGTGGGTCAACGGCAAGAAGCACATGGAGAGATCCTTGTCGGTCACCTGCGGAATACGCAAATCATGCGTACGCATCGCCTCCAAATAGTTGGCATGGGTCAGCACCACCCCCTTGGAATGACCCGTTGTACCCGATGTATAAATAATGGTAGCGATGTCTTCAGGCACGGCCTGACTGGTACGGATCTTCACCGTGCTGGCCGCATGGGCATTGTCTCCCAAGCGGATAAAATCATCAAAATAGATGGATTGCTTATCCTCTGGATTCAGTTTTACCGCCGGATCATAAATCACTAACCGCTTCAAAATATGCGGCAATTGCTTCATCACGATCCAAGCGTTGTTGTATTGCTGCTGCTCGCCCACGAACAGCGTATGGATATTCGCATTCTCCACAATGAAAGCGATCTGCTCCGGCGAACTGGTGGCATACATCGGCACATCCGCGATCCGGTTGGCATATGCGCCAAAATAGGTATAAAGACACTGAGGCATGTTCTGCGAATAGACACCAATATTCTCTTGTACCTCCATGCCAAACTCCGCCATGGCGGTAGCAGTCAAGCGCACCTTTTCCGCAAATTCATTCCAAGAAACTTTCAGCCATCTTCCACTGGCATCATCGCGATACCTCAAAGCTGTACGATTGCCGTATTTCTCTGCCTGACGAGGGATCAATTCGGC
Organism: Parabacteroides distasonis; assembly: GCA_021531385.1. Lineage (GTDB taxonomy): Bacteria > Bacteroidota > Bacteroidia > Bacteroidales > Tannerellaceae > Parabacteroides > Parabacteroides distasonis_C. The sequence continues at coordinate 27,312 of JAFBIR010000013.1, forward strand.
ATAATGATAATAACAACCCATACTTGTTCATTTTGATTATTCTGTCCGCGAAAGTACGCATTTCTATGCGATTGGGCACTATTATCAGGCTACAATTACACACTTTCGCCGTTTTTGTGCAATAATATAGTTAAATAGATATAACTTCAAGTAGTTTGTATTGCATAGTACAATTATTAAGCATACATTTGTGGCAACAAAAAGGAGACAAGATGAATGCAGAGAACGTAAAGTCACAAATGAGGAAGGGAATATTAGAATATTGTATTCTCCTTTTGCTCAAAAAAGAGCCGGCCTATACTTCCGACATTATTCAGAAGTTGCAAGAGGCCAAGCTGATCGTCGTGGAAGGCACGTTGTATCCGCTATTGACCCGCTTAAAGAATAGCGAGTTGTTGAGTTACCGGTGGGTGGAATCTACGCAGGGGCCTCCTCGTAAATACTACCAACTGACTGAGAAAGGTGAGGAGTTCTTAGGCGAATTAGAAACCTCGTGGGAAGAATTGACCAACACCATTATGCACATTCGAAATAACAATTAAATCAAACGAGCGATGAAAAAGACATTAACCGTCAATCTGGGTGGCACGGTCTTTCACATTGATGAAGACGCCTATCAGTTATTAGACAAGTATTTATCCAACTTACGCATCCACTTCGTGAAGGAGGAGGGTAGCGATGAGATCATGAATGATTTCGAGATCCGTATCTCCGAGCTGTTGAGCGAGCGCATTCGCTTAGGTTACGAGGTGATCACGATTGCGCACATCGAGGAGGTGATCAAACGAATGGGCCGACCGGAAGAGATTTTCGACGAAGATAAAGAGGGCGGCAACGAACGGCAGGCACAAGCGGGCAACTCGCAAGCTGAGCAGACCACGACCACCACGCGCCGACGTTTGATGCGCGACCCGGACAATCGCATCCTGGGTGGTGTTTGTGGTGGTTTTGCCGCTTACATGAATTGGGATCCGACGGCCGTACGTATCGCCGTGTTCCTGTTGATGTTTTTCTATGGCGTAACGCTTCCCCTCTATTTCATCTTCTGGATCATTGTGCCGATCGCACGTACAGCGACCGAGAAATTGGAGATGCGTGGCGAGAGCGTGACCATCGAGAATATCGGCAAGACCGTGACAGACGGTTTTGAGAAGGTGAGCGATAAGGCCAATGAGTATTTCAACTCCGGCAAGCCCCGTACGCTGTTGCAAAAGATGGGCGATGCCTTCGTGATGCTTGTAGGTTTCTTAGCCAAGTTCTTCCTGATCCTGAGCTGCATCATTCTGTTGCCGGTCTTCGTATTGGTACTCTTCGTATTGGTAGCGGTCTTTTTCGGAGTCATCGTGGGTGGTGCCGGCTTCCTCTATCACGTCTCACCCTTCGGGTTTGATATAACGACAGGTGTGCCCACTGGCATGGTGATCATGGGATGTATCGGCATGATCCTCTTGATCGGCGTTCCCGTCTTCTCCCTAATCTATTCCATTTGCTGCCAGTTGTTTAAGGTACAGCCCCTCTCTTCGTCGGCGAAGTGGGTATTGTTAGCGCTCTGGTTTATTGGTTTAGCGCTCTTATCCGTCTATGTGCAACAGGCAGGCTCACTGTTAGAATGGAGAGAGTTCTGGGACAGCCTTCGTATGGGCCACTCGCATGCCGTGTGGGTTCCTTGAGATCATCGCTCTATACATATATATAATAAGGAATACGATCTGTAGTTCATTGTGTGTTGACCATTTATTCCAATCAAAAAGGCCGCTCTTCTCAGAGGGGCCTTTCTTATAAGATTAACAAATTTATGAGTAAAAACCACTAATGAATCAAATTATTTTCCTGTTGCTATACCCGTATTACTCAAATAGACTACAAATATAGACGATGTTTTGGAAAAAAAGAAGCTTTTAGCATATTATTCAAATCTTTCCCGAATAGATTGCGCAATCTCAGCCAACTCCTCCTGCGAGAGGCTCAGCTTCTTCCCAAAAAAATTCATGTCTGACTCTTTGGTGATCGGTATCAGATGGATATGCGCATGAGGCACCTCTAAGCCCATCACCGCCAAGCCAACCCGCTTGCAAGGGATCGCCGCCTCTTGCGCACGTGCCACCCGCTTCGCGAATGCCATCATCCGACCCAACTTCGGATCGTCGATGTCAAACAGATAATCCACCTCCGCTTTGGGGATCACCAAGGTATGTCCCTTTGCGACCGGGTTAATATCTAAAAAGGCAAAGAACTCCTCATTCTCAGCCACTTTATGGCAAGGAATCTCTCCTGCCACGATTCTACTGAAAATTGTTGCCATTGCTTATTCTCCTTTCCTTAAATTGAAATCTCCATAATCTCGAATGACATCAAGCCTGAGGGAACGCGAATCTCTACCACGTCGCCTACCTTCTTACCCATCAGGCCTTGTGCGATCGGGGTGCTCACTGCGATTTTGCCCTCGCGCAAATTTGCCTCAGAGTCAGACACTAACGTATAGGTCATCACGGCGTTATTCTTCACGTTGCGAATCTTCACCTTATTCAAGATCTGCACCTCATCGGTCTTGACACGGGTCTCGTCAATCAATCTCGCGTTAGAGATCAACCCCTTCAACTGCGCCAACTTGGCCTCCATCAAGCCCTGCGCCTCCTTGGCAGCGTCATACTCCGCGTTCTCTGAAAGGTCGCCCTTATCACGGGCCTCTGCAATCGCAGCGGAAATCTCCGGACGTTTTACCGTCTCCAGATAGTTGATCTCAGCCAAAATCTTGTCATAGCCCTCTTTTGTCATGTAAGTAGCAGCCATCGTAAATCCTCCTTTTATTTATGTGTTATTAATTATTACCGCACAATAAAAAAGAGCCCGACCCAGATTCCTCCGGTCGGAACTCCTTTATCCTTATTTGACGTGGCAAATGTAGCCCTTCTTTTCGGAACGGGCAAGTTTGCGAGCGTGCTTTATAACATACTTGATTTTACCTCCTTTGGCACGCTATTTGGTTATAGGCGTGCCCGCACCTGATGCTAAAGAACAGACTTGATATCAGCCACTAATGTTTTCAGGTCCTCAATGCGCTTCACTAAATTGCCCTTTTTATCCAACAGGAAAAGGGCAGGCAACTGACGCACGTTATAGAGCGCGGCTACCGATGAATAGACCGACTGCGGATCACGCACGCAGACCCAAGGTAAATTAGAGGCGGCGTTCTTCCAGAAATGCAGGTCATCGTCGAGCGATACCTGATAGATTTCCAAGCCTTTGCTGTGGTATGTGGCATACAACTCCGCCAAGGTCATGTTCAACTCGGGCGACCACTCCAACGCGTAAGCCGTGAAGTTGATCAAGGTCGGCTTGCCCTCCGCCACTTCGGAAAGCTTCACGTTCTCGCCACGCAGGTTGGGCAGCTCAATCTCCATGAAGCCCACCTCCCGATCAGCCATGGCCGCCAAGTTGGTCGGAGCCGGCTGCTCCCGCTTGCTGCGGATCACCTTGATAGACTGCAACGCCAAGTTATACAGGTGCTTCGAGCGAGGACTATCCGGATAATTATGATCATAGCTGGTGGCTACAGCCGCATACGCTTTCGAATCGGTCGGATCATACAGGTCGAAAAAGAGCAGGCCGTCAATCTGCTGGAACAGGGCGAAATAGGCAGCCGGAGACATCGGGGCGGAATAGATGTATTGCAAAGCGACCTCCTTATAAGCCTTTGCCGCCTTCTTTACCTCCTCCGCATACAGCGTATCCGACACCTCACCGGCCTCATACGCCTTGCGCAACCGCTGAATCAGTTGATTGGCATCCAATTGCGCCAAGGTAATATTCTTGATCGCCTTGCCGTTCTCCGAGCCCTCCACCGTGTAAGAGGTCGCGAAGGTCTCGGCATCCGCCACGAAAGAGACCGTCTCCGTGGAATCGATCGAGAAGTTGATCAACTGGTTATTCAGCCGCAACCGGTAGAAATCCGGATAGGCCGGACGCGGCTTCTTAAACTGGAATTTACCCGCTGCGTTCAGTTTGACGGAGTCCATCAGCGTCACGTTAGAGACGCCCACATTCTCCAAGTACATCACCTGGCCATCGGCATCCGAAACGATACCCTTCACCGTAAATTCCGACTGGTTGTCACAAGCCGTGAACGATCCAAGCAACAGGGAAAGTACAGCCACTAAATGAATAGATACGTGTTTCATTCTTCTTTAGGTCGTATATTTGTTTATTTGCGCTGCAAATATACATTATTTTACATTCGTGACATGCATAATCGCCATTTCTTGGTGCCTTTTTTTCAAAAAAGTAAGCGATCGACTTTATTTCTTTTCATTTTCATGGCATTACCGCCAAACTTTCATTACCTTTGCGCCGATTTTTTTGACAGATAGAAAACAAGAAAGAAAGATTATGCTTAATCCAATTAACAAGACGATCGAATTAGGTGATGGACGTACCATCACCATCGAGACCGGAAAGTTGGCGAAGCAAGCAGATGGAGCGGTCACCGTTCGTATGAACAACACCGTGTTGCTTGCCACCGTATGTGCCGCCAAAGACGCAAATCCGGGCGTTGATTTTATGCCGCTGCAAGTTGATTACAAAGAGAAATATTCCGCGTTCGGACGTTTCCCTGGAGGTTTCACGAAGAGAGAGGGAAAGGCGTCTGACTATGAGATCCTGACAGCTCGTTTGGTGGACCGTGCCCTGCGTCCGCTTTTCCCGAGCAATTACCACGCTGAGGTTTACGTAAACATTATTCTGTTCTCCGCGGATGGCGAGGATATGCCGGACGCATTGGCCGGTTTGGCCGCTTCCGCTGCGTTAGCGGTTTCTGACATTCCCTTCGAGGGCCCGATCTCTGAGGTTCGTGTAGCGCGTGTAGAGGGTCAATACATTGTCAACCCGACCTACGCTCAATTGGAGAAAGCAGACATCGATATTATGGTAGGCGCTACGCTCGACAACATCATGATGGTAGAGGGCGAGATGGACGAGGTGCAAGAGTCTGAGATGCTGGAGGCGATCAAGGTGGCTCACGAGGCGATCAAGAAGCAGTGCCAAGTGCAGTTAGAGCTGTCAGAGGCTTGCGGCAAACTCGTGAAGCGCGAGTACTGCCACGAGGTGAACGACGAGGAGCTCCGTAAAGATGTACACGACAAGTGCTACGCCAAGGCTTACGCCGTTTCTGTCTCTGGCACCGGCAAGCAGGAGCGCACCGAGGCGTTCGAGCAGATCGTCGAGGAGTATAAGGCGCAGTTCTCCGAGGAGGAGCTGACTGATGAGAAGGTGGAGATGATCAACCGCTACTATCACGATGTAGAGAAAGAGGCGATGCGCCGTGCGATCCTCGACGAGGGCAAGCGTTTGGATGGTCGTAAGACCACCGAGATCCGTCCGATCTGGATCGAGACAGATTGTCTGCCTGGTCCTCACGGTTCAGCGATCTTCACCCGCGGTGAGACCCAATCCCTCTCTACCGTTACACTCGGTACGAAGAGCGACGAGAAGATCGTGGATGATGTACTCAACCATGGTGTTGAGCGTTTCTTGCTCCACTATAATTTCCCACCCTTCTCCACGGGTGAGGCGAAGGCACAGCGTGGCGTAGGCCGTCGTGAGATTGGTCACGGCAACTTGGCACACCGTGCGTTGAAGCGTATGATCCCGGCCGATTATCCCTATGTCGTACGTGTCATCTCTGATATTTTGGAATCTAACGGATCCTCTTCCATGGCCACCGTTTGCGCCGGCACATTGGCATTGCGCGACGCGGGTGTTCCGATGAAGAAGCCGGTTTCCGGTATCGCGATGGGATTGATCTCTGAGAACAAGGGTACGAACTACGCGATCCTCTCCGACATCTTGGGCGATGAGGATCACTTGGGCGATATGGACTTCAAGGTAACCGGTACGAAAGATGGTATCACGGCTACTCAGATGGATATCAAGGTGGATGGCCTCTCCTACGAGATCTTGGAGAACGCGTTGGCACAGGCAAAGGCCGGCCGCGAGTATATCCTCGGTAAGATCATGGAGGCGCAGCCGGAGACACGTGCCGACCTGAAGCCGCACGCACCGCGCATCGAGACGATGACTATCGCCAAGGAGTTTATTGGTGCCGTAATCGGCCCGGGCGGAAAGATCATCCAGGGCATCCAGGAGAAGACCGGTGCGGTGATCTCTATCGACGAGATCGACGGCGTGGGCAAGATCGAGATCTCCGGTACCAACAAGGAGACGATCGACGCCGCTATCCGTGCGATCAAGGCGATCGTTGCTGTGCCTGAGATTGGCGAGGTCTATGAGGGAACCATCTCCTCCATCATGCCTTACGGTGCGTTCGTAGAGTTCATGCCAGGCAAGGATGGCTTGCTGCACATCTCTGAGATCGACTGGCGTCGTTTAGAGACGGTTGAGCAGGCTGGTTTGAAAGAGGGCGACAAGATCACTGTGAAATTGCTCGACATCGACCCGAAGACCGGTAAGTTCAAGCTCTCTCACCGTGTGCTGATCCCGAAGCCCGAGGGTTACGAGGAGCGTCCCGCCCGTCCGGAGCGTCCGCAGCGTGGCGACCGCGGTGAGCGTGGTGAGCGTCCCCGTCGCGATCGCGGTGAGCGTGGCGAGCGTCGTCAGAGAGACTAATTCAGTTAACTACATAAGTGAAAGAAGGCTGCATTCCCCAAGAATGCGGCCTTTTTAGTTGCCGTCGGCTGACGACAAAAAAAGCCGTCAGGCTTTTTGCATCCTGACGGCTCCTTTTTTGTGACTGCCTTTCGTCTCTCACGAGGCTACTCCGCAATAAGAACTTTTGTTATTAACATATTACTAATTCTATTTCCCTGCTTGTTCACCCTCGCAGGTTACTTGGCTCGATGAGCCGCGCAGGGATATATTATTTATTATGAATTATTTCTTTTCAGTTCTTGATTACTTAACCACTACCTTCGTAGCGTCGCCCTCAACTGCAACAATTACTACACCTGCCGGAGCAGCGATCGTTACGTTGTCAGAAGCGGCTACCTGGTTAGCGATTGTGCGACCCAAGATGTCAGCTACGGTAATCACCTTACCAGCAGCGCCCTGTACAGTCACAGCGCCCTGGCCACCGATTACCTGAACACCCTCAGCTGCGATTGCCTCGTTAGCCGTAGCGTCACCCTCAGTCAACTTGATAACCAATGCCTGAGAAGCAGCGTCAGAGAAGGCCAACTTACCGTTGATGTTCACCAGATACTCAGCTGTTGCCAAACTACGGATCACATACTCATCCTCTGTATCCTCGTCAGCCAATACGATGTTGAACTTGTAAGCGTTCAAACCACCCAACACTTTCGTCTCCGCATTTGCTACAGTAGCGATTGTCGCCTCCTTACCGTTGATCGTCGTAGTCAACGTGTCAGCATTTACCAAAGTAGCCGGGCGGAAGATAGCCTTAACCATATCATCATTCACATTACCACCCAAGAAATAATCCGGATCTTTGATCATGCTGGCAGCACCGGCGTTGTAATAGGTAGCCGAGTCAGCCGGGTTGAACAAGAACAATCTGTCGCCCTCAGCCTTCAACGTAGTAGCACGAGAGATGTAGAATGACGGCAAATAGGTCTCTGCATCAGCTGTATCCAACCAGAATGTCAAAGCCTTTCCAGCCTCTTCCTTCACAGCCAAGATAGCCTCGTTCTCCTCACCGATACCGATGAAACCACCATTTACAGATTGCAAAGCAGCGTGGCGAGACGCACCCTCCAACGATACCATTGCATCCTGTGTCAAAGAGATTGAACGGTAAGGCGCACCATTGATATTATTAAATGGAATAGCAGCATCCCATGCCACAGTACCGTCAGCTGTCGTCAAAGAAGCAGCCTTAGTTTCTTTCGTGTTAAACGGATTCGCATTGCCTGCAGCCACCTTAACCATGGCCAAAGAACCATCCGCATTCTCACGGAATACGAACTTACCAGCATTCCCAGCTACAACTAACGCTGTACCAACGTTATTCAGATACTTATCACTATTAACCGGGCTGAAAGAGTAAGCGATCATAGCCACTGTATCACCGGCAGCCGCTGTCTTCACCTTCTTGTTCTTTGCATCCCAATAAGCATAACCCTTTACGGTCATGATCGTATCAGACTTAGCTGTCTGCATAGCAGCCGCACTGCGATCCCACTTCGTGATGTTCCAGTAAGTGGAGATTGTCTTCTGAGCTGCAACGTTTCCATCCTCTTCATTCAAATAAAGGTCGTTAGCGATCAATGCATTCTGTGCGTGGAAACCGATCTTCACAGGACCGTACGCCAAGTCGTGATCCGTGATGTTCAAATAACCAGCCATCGGGTCGATGTTTTCTACCTCAATCAACTTGATAGTGGTTGCATTCAAATGAACATCAGCATTATTAGAAGCAACATGTTCTCCTTCATCTACGTACCCATACTCAAAAGTAGGATCTTCATCATCCTTCAACTTTGCACTTGTGATTGCCGTTTTGCCTGTTACTGTGGTATTCAAGCCTAATGTTAACTCAACAGCGGTCTCACGGTTACGGAAGACAAACTTACCATCCTCTGTCACGCTTGCGATTGTCCATTGAGCGGCAGGACCTTCCATGTTCGTGAAGGCAGAGCCATCAGCGAACAAGCTCCAATCACCATTGTCTGAGTTTACCATTAAGTACTTACCTTTCTCTGAATCAGTCGCATCTTCACCGCTGGTGAACTTGATGTTATATATAGCGGGTTTGTCAGCCTTCAACAAAGCCTCAGCCTTTACGTTGTTAGAAGCGCCACGCTCTGCCAATGTAGCGCCAGAACCTGTAGTCAGATACTTCTTACCGTCGGTCGGGGCAACATATACATATACAGCCTTGCCTCCCTCATACTCTTTATCCTTGTTGATTACGGTTGCATTCAAAGAGATGGTGTACTTATCCGGTTTGCTGGTCGGCTCTTTCTCAACCACGGTGAAACAAGCGTTGGCAGCAGGCAGCTCGCCCTCTTTAATATCCGGAGCGGCGATCAAGTCGCTACCCTTGACGGTCTTATATGCATAACCCTGTCCTTTCGTGTTGTCCAAACCATTCAAGTCATACTTCGTATCCAAGTCCATGGAGATGAAAGTAGATGCCAAGAAATCAGCCTTGCTCACAATACCCGCTGCCGGATAAGAAACGGCGAAATAAGTACCCTGAGGATAACCATCCTCCCACGCATAATCATCATGATCTACGGCTTCCGTCTCGGCATCCTTTCCATCCATCTGGAAAGCCAACATCTTCTGACCGAAGATATTCTCGTCCGGCTCGGTAGCGAACTTCAAAGACAAACCACCCGGTCCACCAGTGAACCAAGTGTTCAAGGTTTTTGCGGTTCTAATGATCTCGTCAGCCTGCCACAAAGTAAACTTCAAATTTGTATTATCAGTTTCAGTCGTGATAGCACTCGCTGCATTCAAATTTACATACTTATCTATTCCTGCCAACTTCAAACTCTGGCCATCTCCTTTATAATCATCACCATCTCCCAAATCAAAATATGCGTAAACATCTTTTGTACCGGGTTCAGTCTTAGTAGGATCATCCTGCAAAATCATAGCGCCTGACCCATTATCTTTGAACGACAAATAAACCTCAGCCTTGGCATTGTAGAAAGTGTAATATTTCTTTCCACTTACACTTTCTTTCACTTCTTTAACTGTCCAAACGAACTGTGCATAGTCTTCCCCACTGAACAGAAGCTCACTTGCCTTTTTAGTGGTTGCACTAACTCGGCCGGTTGCCTTTTTGACACCCATTACGAACTCACCTTCATTAATAGTGGCATCCGTTCCTGTCATTACCACAAAATAGGAGTTGCCGGAAACAAACTTCACGCCCGTTGTAGCTTCAGCATCCTTCACCAGCACTACCTTGTTCGCAGGACCAGTTGCGTCAATTGCTGAAACTGTTCCAAACGCTGAGCTGAGCATAAGCGCAGCCGCCAGTGTAAAAAACTTTTTCTTCATACGATAAAAAATTTAATTTGTTAGTTAGTAAATAAATCGTGTTATACACACTTTAATTCGCTTTTATCAAAGGGAGCCTTCCTTGAGCCAATTGTTAAAATCGCGTTAAAAAACAGGCGAAAACTGCTCAACAAAAAGGTTCACTTTCGCTGCGTAGTTTTTTGGAGCAAAAAGGGCATTTTTTGGAGCAATCGTATCCTGCCGGGCTTGACCCGGCATCCCATCCTATCCGGTACTTTCATGGAGCAATCGGGAAAAACCATTTCGTGGAGCAATCAGCCGATGGGATTGCGGGTCAAGCCCGCAATGACACAGAGAATGAGCCATTTGCGAGGAATATTGCAGTTTTTAGCAAGAAAACGGGGTGTTCCATTGATGTAAAAAACAGTGGTTTTTGTTGCGCAAAACCAACCTCCTTGTTCAATAAAATGGGGTGATCCTTCTTTTTTTTGAATCATCTATTGTAGGGGTCAAAATAACGCGTACCTTTGCGTCAGGAAAGTGAACCTTTTTGTTGAGCAGTCCTGCACAAAGAAACCATCCCAATAAGACACACAATATCAGCGATTTATAATCAAATGGAGCACCGTGGAACACAATGTTCCACGCACTAATTTCTGTTAAATTCAGCGTTAAAATGGGCCTAAAAACCAGTGTTCCACGCAAAATGTTCCACGGAATGCGCAATCATTTCGTTGAGCAGTCCTTCACTGCTCACCATATATCGTTAGTTATCAATTAATTACGCAGATTGTAAACGCACGTAAACCGATTGCACACTTCGCAACATTTCATGGAGCAGTGCTTCCCAAATGTTCCACGGATGTTCCACAATGTATATCAGCGCATTAACGATTTTAGACTGCTCAACAAAAGTCCGTGGAACAGTGACGAGAATCTAATTAGGAATGAGGAATTAGGAATGAGGAATTAATTAAATGAGGAGTGAGGAATTAGAGCTTAATTGGGAGTTAGGAGTTATATATATAATATATGTTCGCGCGCATAAGGAGGAGGGTTATACATTACTAATCTTCAGCGTCGGTCATTACTAATGACAAAGGCCTGACATTAGCATTGACCGTAGAGACGTGCCATTGGCGCGTCTCTCGTTTACCAACCCAGGTATTTTCGAGACGCCGCAATGCGACATCTCTACGAAGATGACCCCAACGGGGTCTAACCTCTGATAACCGCATATCGCCAGATGTGCGGAGTGGACGAACCTACCCTCCCAACCCACGACCCTAACAGGGTCGAACCATACAAAGCATCAACGAGTTCGACCCATTCAGGGTCGGATGAGAAGAGGCGGCTTTCATGCGACCCGCCAGTCTCCGACAAGCGGTTAACAAGGTGCGACCCTTTCAGGGTCAAAATGCCCTTCACAACCCCATTTTAGGCGCATAACTACGGAAATAAAATCGAAACCCAATCACGGGCTGAAAGCCCAATAAGACCGCAGCCCAGGGCAAGGCGAAGCCGACACCCTGGGTCGAAAGTGATCCACAAAAAGGTATTCGCTCTGCAGGAGCAACAGCATGGACACATCCGAATAGGATCGAGAGGTAAAGCGCAAAGATAATCTTTTCTTTTTGAATCGTCATTCTCATTCTGCGAAATCTTCCCGCAAGCCGCGAGAGCCGTTTTCATGGGTGAAAATTGTTCTCGCGAGCCGCGAGAGCCTTTTTACAGTGTGATATTTCTTCTCGCGAGCCGCGAGAGCCTTTTTACAGCGTGAAATTAGCTCTCGCGAGCCGCGGCGACTTTTCTACAGGGTGAAATTGGCTCTCGCGAGTTGCGGCGACTTTTCTACAGGCTGAAATTGGCTCTCGCGAGTCGCGGCAGCTTTTCTACAGGGTGAAATTGGCTCTCGCGAGCTGCGGCAGCTTTTCTACAGAGAAAAAATTAGGAATTAGAAGTTAGAAGTTGGAATTATAGATGTACGTGCGTACGCGCGCAAGGAGGCGAGTTATACATTACTAATCTTCAGCGTTGGTCATTACTAATGACAAAGGCAGACATTCGCATCGACCGTAGAGACGTGCCATTGGTGCGTCTCCAGGCTAACTGGGAATCGAAATAGGCTATACAAGCAGGGACTCAAAAGAGCGTTTAAAAGGCTCACCGTAGAGCTCTTCGTAGAGGGTGGCGAAGCGCTGATAGGTGTAACGCGCTGATTTCAGGTGGTTCTGTTGTGCCAAGGCTTGCACTTTACAAACCAGGGCCTCTTCGTTGCAGGGATCGTTGCGCAAGATTTGATCGGCCAAACGGATCAGCTGATCGCTCTCGGTCTGAAGCGAGTAGGCAGGAATGAAGCGTGTCAACAGATCGACGGCGGAATTACAGATGTAACTCTTCGCATCATCTAACCAGGCATACGACTCCTCGCCAAAGACCTCGCCTTGGCTGATGATCGCCATAAACTGCTCCAGGGTGGTGCGATCGTTGATCGATTGCTCCAAAAGTTTCAGGCAACGGAGGTAATCGCAGGAGACGCTGCCCGTGAATTGCAGCAGGTAACGATTGGAGGTGAACAGGATCTCCACCTGATCCAACCGCTCCAAAATCTTACGCAACTTCAAGATGGAGACACTACGCAAACTTTTGCTGTTCTTGCTGGAGGCCTCGCCGCCCCAGATCTGTTCGGTCAAGGCATTGCTGGAAATGCCTTTCATCCCTCGGGTGGAATGGACTAACAACAAGAGGAACAGCTGTTTGATCTTGGGAGTGAACAGCGGGGCAATCTCTTCGCCCTCCCGATCCAACACACTGAACTCACCAAATAGCCGGATCCGGTTGCAAGGACGCTCCTCAGCCGATGGAGGCTCGACAGCAGCCGGTTCTGGTTTAGCCGCAGGCAAAGAATCCGGCGTGTCAGGCACAGCCGGCTCCAGCTGTACAGTGCGATCCGCCTGAGGCACAGCACGGTGACGTCGTATGCGTCCAAACACGAAAGCGAGGCCCACCGCAATCCCGATCGCCCACAGATAACGGAGCGGAGAGGCACCGGAGGCTTTGGGAATGACAATGGATTGATTGCTCAACCCGGCTATCTCCTTGTCGCTCAACGTACGCGACCAGATCGCAAGGTTATCCATCACGCCCTCGAAATAGGATCCTTGCCCCGTCAGTCCGGTACCAACCAGCAGGCTGTCGCTTCCCAAATAGGGCGGGCGATCTTCGGAGAGCGCATCCAACCGTCCGTTCACGAAAATAGCCTGCTCACCATTCTGCTTGTTATAGCGCCAAGCGATGTAATACCATTTCCCCTCCTCGATCAAGGTATTTCCCACTAAGTCGTTGTTAAAGAATCCCATATAGGGCTTTTGGTTGCGAATCATCAGGTGCAGCGACCGCTGATAGGCATTCTTGATGGAGCCTAACACGCAATAGTCCTCCTTACCTTCCTTGTAATGGTCAATCTTGAGCCATACCGCCACGGTGAAATCGTGATCGCGCAGCTGCAACTTGTCGGCCGTAGGCAAAGCGATCGTTGATTGCTGTTCGAAAGAGGCGACCCGTCCGCGCATCGGATCAAAGATAAACTCCACCCCGTTATAAGTGACCTTTTCCTCCTGCGCGGGCATGATTGGCCGGTCATCATCAAACGGAAAATGGAGCACCAACCCCTCCTGAATGGCCAACGGCCGTGCCTTGAACTCGCCCACAAAGGATTTGGCACTGTTCGCTTCTACCCTTTTGCGAATCGGCTCGATCTGATAACCGGGACTCGTCGGCTCCAAGAGTAGTTCCGAACCGGCTTCCACCGGGAAGAAAAAACGCCCTGAAGTGTGGTTAGAAAGTCCTTTCCAGTTGACGTAGTTCAGCAAATCCCCATTAGCCGTGACCATGCCATACACCAACTGGAAGGAACGAAGCGTCATCAACGTCAGTTCCATCCAAGAGGCATACCGGTTGATCAACAGAAAATTAGGCACCATGCCATCCCGAACCCACTCCCGTTTGAACGATTCAATAAGGAAAGGCGTGCGACGCGCCAACGAGGTGAGATCGTCGTCAGAGGCCATGAATTGCTCAATGTTTTTCAGATTGGAAGACAAGGCAAAAGACATCTTCAACCGTTCCTCGAAAGCGATGGGTCGCTCACTGAAATTGCTCCATTCCGGATCGGTGTGCAACACATATTCATTCATGGCGTGCAGCCAAGCGGGCGATTGCAAATGGGGACATACCTCGAAAAGCACCAACCGCCGATTGCTTTGGATCATCTCCGCCAACGAGGGCCATCCATGCCTGCTCTCGCAGGTGAACAACATCTCCTGCAACTGAGCCGCCTCCAAATCCGGCCGCAAATCCAGATCGACCACATAATCCAAGAAGAGGGTCATCACCTTCTGCGGATTTTGCGCCAAGTTCTTTTGTATAAGGGATAACGCATCAGCAAATGGGGCAAATGTGCCATCGGGTTGGCGCACCATCGTCTTGCCTGTGAGGCTGTCTTGCCGGAGATAGAAATAGAATCCTTCGATAGGATTGGCCAACAGCGCCTCTAACGATAGGCTCTCTTTCGCCGTGACATGCTGCCGGGAATAGTTAGCGATGAGATAGGGCAGCTCAAAATAGCGCATCCCCGACTCAATCGCCTCCTGCCGCTGTGTCTGCAAACGTTGCGCATACGCCTCAGCCGGAAATAGCAGAAGCACACAAATACCTGCGACCAAACAACGTAACCAAGCCATTCTCATCAACTTTTTCCCTACCTGAAACTCATTCATTATCTTCCCTTGTCGTGACCGTAGCGGCCGATTTGAAATCAGCCAAGGTCATGGAGACACTAATCATCAACGACATAGCCGAAGGATGATATTTCGCCACAGAGGCGCCGACATCGAACATCTTAATCTTGACACCCGCACCTGCCGAGAAACCAGAGAGACCACCTCCGCCGCCTTGCAATTTCATATCCATCTTGGTCTTTGGATTGAAGCCGACACCCAACCAGAAATTATCCGAAGGAACGAAATCCACACCTATAATAAGGTGTTTCGCCAAGGATTTGAAAAAGCTGTCGCCCTCATAGTCCACGACCGTGTTATCCACCGTATCAAATTTCCACCGGTTCAAATACTGCGCCGTCAAAGAGAACCGGATCGGCGCGTGGGCCATCTTTTGCGTAACGCCCGCCTGGATGTCCCACGGCATCTTTTGTCGGTCATCCTCGTAGGGTTTGATTTGCAATCCGATGTTCTTCAAGGCGAAACCGAACGAGAAGCCCTTCTCGGAGTTGTAATAACTCAATCCGGCATCCACGGCTAAACCGATCGAAGTGAAATCCGCCAAACCCGAATAGAGGAATTTCAGCGAGAGACCGCCTCGCCATCGCTCACTCAAGTCATGCGCATAAAAGCCCGTGACACTGATGTCTTTGGCCGAGATCGTCGCTCCCGTCGCACTATTGTCAGGCAAAAACTCCTGGATGTTGCCATAGCCCATGAATGAGGCACCCACGCCCCAAGCCGCCCGCTCGCCAATCGCCTTCGTGAAAAGCGCACTTCCCACATTGACATCGGCGATGTAGTTCATATAATTAAAGTTGATCATGCCATCCATCTCAGCGCCCAAGAGGCCCGGATTGTGGAAGACCAACGAAGGATCACGCTCGATCAAGGCGACGGTATGCCCTCCCAACGCATTCGCTCGTGTGGCATTCGGAAGTCGCAAAAAGGAGAAAACCTCGTTGCCCGTTTGAGCGGAGACTGTCCATGCCGCCCAGCCTAAGAGTAGTATAATCAGCTTTTCTCTCATCGTTTCCTGCTAAAATTGGCCCAAAAATAGGGATTATCCTTCAACTGAAACGGAATTTTTGCGAAAAAGGTATATTATTCTTGGCAATTTTGTGGTGGAACTAAAATAATTTGTATTTTTGCCGAAGTGAAGAACACTTTCCAAAGTGAGAAACACTTTCAAATTTAATAATACATAATAGTATGGAAATTAAGAAATCACCGAAAGCGGACCTTGAGAGAGGTAAGACACTGAGCGTCCTGATGGGATTCGTCGTGGGCTTGGCAGTCTTGTTCGTGGGCTTCGAATGGAGTACCCGCGATGTCATGGTCGTGCAGGAGAGCGATGGTGTAGCTGATATCATCGCCGAGGAAGAAGTGGAAATTACGAGACCGGAGAATACGCCTCCTCCCCCTCCTCCCCCTCCAGCACCCGTCGTAACAGAAGTTTTGAACGTTGTCGAGGATGACGTTGAGTTGGAGCAACAGGATATCTTGTCATCAGAGGATAACCAGCAGGAGGCCCAGACGGCTGTCTATACTCCGCCTGCAGTAGAGGAGGAGGAAGAGGAGTCTGCACAGCAGATCTTCACCGTCGTTGAGGAGATGCCGGATTTCCCCGGTGGCCAAGGCGAGCTCTTGAAGTTTATCGCGAAATCAATCAAGTATCCGGTGATCGCACAGGAGAACGGTATCCAGGGTCGTGTAATCTGCGCCTTCGTGGTTAACCGCGACGGTTCAGTGGTAGATGCTGAGGTATTGCGTGGTGTGGATCCCTCTTTGGATAAGGAGGCCCTCCGCGTGATCGGTACCATGCCTAAATGGAAACCGGGTAAGCAGAGAGGTAAACCCGTACGTGTAAAATATACGGTGCCTATCACATTTAGATTGCAATAGTATTATCAATACACTTCCAAAAGAAAGGCTGCTTTTCATCGCAGCCTTTTTTTGTGGATAGTCCCAAAATCTTTTTTTCACATGCAAACTTTTGAACAGCTACTTCAATGTATCGAGCAGGAGATCCGGCAGCTGCATTTCGATTGTCCTCCTGCGAGTCTTTTCGATCCAATCACTTACACATTGGCGTTAGGAGGGAAACGGATTCGTCCGGCCTTGGCATTGATGGCGTGCGACCTATATAATAAGGATATTACCCGAGCCATCCGTCCGGCAATCGGCTTGGAAGTGTTCCATAATTTCACCCTGCTGCACGACGACTTGATGGATGCGGCCGATATGCGTCGTAACCAGCCTACGGTGCATAAAAAATGGAATGCCAACACAGCGATTCTCTCCGGAGACGCGATGTTGATCGCAGCGTATCAATTGATTGGAGAGACCGCACCCGAGTTGCTGAAACCCGTCTTAGACCTGTTTAACCAGACCGCTATGGAGATTTGTGGCGGACAGCAATACGACATGGAGTTTGAGTCACACTTAGATGTCACGGAAGAGGAGTATATGGAGATGATCCGCCTGAAGACCGCCGTGCTCTTGGCTTGTGCCTTGAAGATGGGCGCACTGTTGGGAGGCGCACCCGCTGCCGACGCGGAAAAACTGTATGCGTTCGGTATTCACATTGGCTTGGCTTTCCAGTTGCAGGATGATTTGTTGGATGTGTATGGCGACCCTCGTACCTTTGGCAAACACATCGGAGGCGACATCCTCTGCAACAAGAAGACCTTCCTGCTGATTAACGCCTTGCGTCTGGCCGACGCCGCACAGCGCACGGAATTGAAGGATTGGATCGCACGCAAGGATTTCGATCCGCAAGAAAAGATCGAGGCCGTTACACATATATATAATGTATTAGGCTTGAAAGCACTGACGGAAGCCCGCATCGAGGCTTTGTATGAAGAGGCAAACGCGAACTTACGTGCGCTTTCCGTGGGCGTGGAGCAAACCGCAATCCTGAAAGCGGTGTGCGATAAGCTGATGCATAGACAGGTTTAATCAGTTATGGCAAAGCTAATCGACACACATTGCCACCTCTACTTGGAGGATTTCGATCCGGAGCAGGAGACGCTTTGGGCAGCCGCTGAGGCATCGGGCATTGACATGTTGTTAATGCCCAACGTAGATCTGACCACCATTGATCGGATGCATGCTTTTTGCGACCGTCATCCCGGGCATTGCTTTCCGATGATGGGGCTTCATCCGACCAGCGTGGGCGCAGATTACGCCACCCAGCTCAGCCAGACTGAGTCTTTCTTAGGCAAGCGCAACTATTGCGCCATTGGCGAGATTGGGATTGACCTCTATTGGGACAAAAGCTATTTGAAAGAGCAGAAAATTGTTTTCGAAGAGCAGCTGCGGTGGAGCATCGCCTGGGATTTGCCCGTAGCGATCCATACCCGCGAGGCCTATCCGGAGGTATTGGATAGCCTTTATAAAGTCGGCGCTGACTCCTTGAAGGGTGTGTTCCATAGTTTTACCGGCACACCAGAGGAGCTGGCTGAGGTCAATCGGTTACCTAACTTCAAGATAGGCATCAATGGGGTCGTCACCTTCAAGAACGCCAAGTTGGCGGAGACCTTGCGGCAAGGCGCCTCGATGGAGAAGATCCTGTTTGAGACCGACGCTCCCTATTTGGCCCCGGTTCCCTACCGCGGACGAAGGAACGAGCCGCTCTACCTTTGGAAGACGGTAGAGAAGGTAGCCGCCACCTTTGAGATCCCGTTGGAAGAGGCCGTAGAAACCGCAAGAAAGAACGCCGAAGAATTGTTTAAAAGCATAAATACGGGGCATTAGTCACTTTTTTTTGACCGATTTCAAAATTTATTGGTTCGATATTGTGCGTATGTCAAGCAAAAAGTATAGATTTGTGCACTGAAAAGATCGAAGGAGCGGTGAATGCCCGTTCTACGGTCGTTTCAGACAAGGGTAAGCGAATGACTGGAGAGATGCTCGAGTGGTTGAAGAGGCACGCCTGGAAAGCGTGTAAACCCCTAAAGGGTTTCGCGGGTTCGAATCCCGCTCTCTCCGCAGTGGGTTGTACCATGGAATAGATAATAACAACAATAAAAAAACAAATAAACAAATAAGAGTATTAATCTTAAAAATTAAACACACAATGAAAAAGTTTTTCGCAAAAGCATTCTTGGGCTTATGCGCCCTTGGAACTTCTACCGTAGCATTCGCTCAGGACGCTGCAGAAGCAGCTGCTCCAGCAGTTGAGGGAGGTATGTATCAAGCATTAAAGACAAAGTTTATCGAGGGTGGTGCAGACTTCATGAGTTTGGTTGCCATCGCTTTGATCTTCGGTTTGGCTTTCTGCTTGGAGAGAATCATTTACTTGAACTTGGCTGAGACAAATTCTAGCAAGTTGCTGAAAGGCATCGAGGAGGCTTTGGCTAAGGGCGATGTTGAGGGCGCTAAAACTATTGCTCGTGACACAAGAGGTCCGATCGCTTCTATCGCTTACCAAGGTTTGATGAGAATCGACCAGGGTATCGACGTTGTTGAGAAATCAATCGTATCTTACGGTGGTGTACAGGGTGGTCTGTTGGAGAAGAACCTCTCTTGGATCACATTGTTTATCGCAATGGCTCCGTCACTCGGATTCTTGGGTACAGTCGTTGGTATGATCATGGCGTTCGATAAGATCGAGCAGGTAGGTGATATCAGCCCGACGGTCGTTGCAGGTGGTATGAAAGTGGCGTTGATCACTACTGTCGGTGGTTTGATCGTTGCCTTGATCCTGCAGGTATTCTACAACTATTTGCTGAGCAAGTTGGAGGCTATCTTGAACCAGATGGAGGATGCTTCTATCTCTTTGCTTGACTTGGTTATCAAATACAACCTCAAATTCAAAAAATAATACGAATTATGGCTGTTACTAAAATTAGAAAAATATCCAGTTGGACGTTGCTGATCTGCTCACTAATCAGCATCATTATTCTGGGTATGTTCTTCGCAGGTGGAGTCGTAGATCCCGCCGCAGAACTTCAGGAGCCCATTTATACGGGGTTGCTGATCGATTGGACTTCAGCATTGTTCTTTGTGACAATCATTAGTACTGTATTATTCGCTATTTGGCAGTTCTTAGGATTGCTGAAAACGAACCCTAAAGAGGCTATCTCCTCTTTGGCCGTGTTAGTCCTGTTCGTTGCTTTGTTATTCGTAACTTACACAGTGGGTGATGACACGCCGTTACAGGGTTTGAACGCAGATTCTCAGCAGTACAACACAGCTGGTTGGTTGAAGATCTCTGATATGTGGATTCTTTCTACTATCACTTTGGTTTGCGCTATCCTCGCTTGTGTAGTTTGGGGTTCCATCAAGAAGATCATGGGTAAGTAATCCAAGTAATATTGAATTTGATAAAACAAGAAAGAAATGGGTAAGAAAAGAAAGACACCGGGAATCAATGGTTCTTCTTCAGCCGATATCGCTTTCATGTTGCTTATCTTCTTCCTTATTACTACATCAATGGATACAGATAAGGGTTTGGCAAGACGTTTGCCGCCTCCTGTACCTAAAGATCAGAAGAATGATGCCGATGTGGACATCAAGAAGAGAAACTTGTTGGTTGTATTGATCAACAGTAACAACCAGATTCTCTGCGGTGACCAGTTTATCGACATCAAGCAATTGAAAGAAAAGATCAAGGAGTTCATTGATAACCCGTACAACGACGAACATAAGCCCGAGCGTGTCGAGGTAGATGTTCCGTTCTTCGGCAAGAAGATGGTTACAAAGAACCACGTCATCTCTTTGCAGAATGACCGTGGTACTGAGTACCAAGCTTATATTAATGTACAGAACGAGATCGCAGCAGCTTATAACGAGTTGAGAGATGGTATTTCTAAGGAGCAATTCGGTAAGGCTTTTGCGGACTTGAATGACGAACAACAAAAGGCAGTGCAGCAGATTTATCCGCAGAAGATCTCTGAGGCAGAGCCTAAAAACTATGGAGCGAAGAAGTAATTATGGGAAAATTTAGTAAAGCGGGCGGTCGCGAAATGCC
Source organism: Parabacteroides distasonis (assembly GCA_021531385.1). Lineage (GTDB taxonomy): Bacteria > Bacteroidota > Bacteroidia > Bacteroidales > Tannerellaceae > Parabacteroides > Parabacteroides distasonis_C. The sequence continues at coordinate 48,012 of JAFBIR010000013.1, forward strand.
CGAGTTAAATACCTCTTCATTACCTGACTTGGTGTTCGCTTTCTTGTTCTTCATCATGATGGTAACATCTATGCGTGAGGTAACTTTGAAGGTTGAGTTCCATGCTCCACAGGCTACTGAGCTGCAGAAGTTGGAGAAGAAATCTTTGGTGACGTTCATCTATGTAGGTAAACCGACAAGAGATTTGCGTGCGAAGATGGGTTCTGAAACTCGTATCCAGCTGAACGATGCTTTCGCTGAGACTTCTGAGATTCAAGATTACATCGCTCAGGAGAAGTCTTCTATGAAAGAGGAGGATCAGCCGTTCATGACTGTATCAATCAAGGCCGACAAGGAGACTAAGATGGGTACAATCACGGATATCAAGCAGGCCCTTCGTGAGGCATACGCCTTGAAGATCAGCTACTCCGCTGCGCAACGTGTTGACTAACCGAAAGGTTCACATACAGAAAAAGCCGTTTCTTTCAAGGAACGGCTTTTTTTATGGGTTCAATGAAGAGCTATTTACGACCAAAGTCAGCGGGTATCTCTCCCCATGCGGAGGTTTCCCATTTAAGAATCTGTGTGGTATAGCTGTTGTTTTGCAGCCAATGCTCCGCTCGCTCAATCAAATCAAAGATGGGTTTGTTGGCAGCTGTTTGCGTCAGAAGCGTTTTGCACTGTTTTTTCTTCACCCAGCTGATCGCATTACGGCTATCGGAATAGATCGGCAAATCACTCCCCTTCTGCTTCAACAGCGCCAATCCATGCACCAAAGCCAGGAACTCTCCAATATTATTCGTACCCTCCATCAACGGACCGATATGAAAGATTTCCTGTCCATTGGCGGTATAAACGCCCCGATATTCCATATCGCCAGGGTTTCCGCTGCATGCCGCATCCACCGCAATGCTTTCCGGAATAGGATTCCCGACCTCCTCAACCGGCTTCCATCTCGCAATCGCTTTGGAAGATGAAACCTGCTGCAAATAGTTGGTGTAGCCAGCCTCAAATGCAGCTTTCGCCGCCTCCTCACTGTCAAAGGCCTTGTATTTAGCACCCGGATGACCTAAGACTTGCGCCTTACAGTCCGCCCAGTTGAGATAGATACCCGGTTGCTCACCTTTCCAGACAACGTAATATTTACTCTTTTTCTGCGTCATTTGCTTTTGATTTGACCGACAAAAGTACAATTTCTCTACGATTTGTCACGCAATTTCTCACCCTTCTCCTATCTGACAGGAATTTTAGCGCATTTGTACCTTTTGAAAAGATAAAAGCTTTACATTTGTGCAACTATTAGAATTCTTTATGAAGCGTATATTTTTAGTCGGTTATATGGGTGCTGGAAAGACAACCATCGGAAAGGTGCTGTCTAAAATGGTCGGTCTCACCTTTATCGACTTAGATTATTATATTGAGGGACGTTTTCGTAAAACCGTATCGCAGCTTTTCGCTGAACGAGGCGAGGAGGGTTTTCGTACCATCGAACATAATCTGTTGCATGAAGTAGCTGAGTTTGAGGATGTCTTGATCTCCACAGGCGGAGGCACACCCTGCTTTTTCGATAACATGGCTTTTATGCGCCAACAAGGTACGACGATCTACTTACAAGTCTCCGTGGAGGAATTAGCGAAACGGTTAGAACTCGGCAAACAGACACGACCGGTCTTGAAGAACCGATCGGGAGAAGCGCTAAGAGCGTTTATACAAGAAAGCTTAGCCGCTCGCGCCCCCTTCTATGAACAGGCAGAAATTATCTTTAACACAGATAGTTTAATGACCGATGTCGATGCGAAAGCATTATCGAGAGACCTTATACAACTGATAAAATAAATGGTATGGAGTCAGACAGAGGCAACCGTTTTCAACAAGTATATGTTCCGCAAGAACTGCTACAAGCATTGGGCAAAGTGAATAACCGTTTGCTCTTAGGCATTCCTCGTGAACGGGATAAAAGCGAACGCCGTCTGCCACTGACCCCTGAAGCCATCGCGATCCTGACACAAGCAGGACACCGCATTTGGGTAGAGACAGGCGCAGGTCTGGGCATCAATTACTCAGACGCCCATTTTGCGGAGGCCGGCGCTGAGATCAAGGCGACTCCGCAGGAGGTTTACCAAGCCGATATTGTCTTGAAAATCCTCCCTCCTACGTTAGCAGAGGTAGATTGTATGCGTCCACGAACCACGCTGCTCTCATTTGTACCACTCAACATCCTCTCGAAAGAGGTCTTTCTTCGAATGATGGCCAAGCGAATCACAGCAGTCGCCTACGAGTTAATCACGGATGAGTGGAATCGTATCCCTATGCTAAACGTCACCTCCGAGATTGAGGGCGCGGCCTCTATCACCATCGCTTCTGAGCTGCTTAGCAATGCCCAAGGCGGAAAGGGGATTCTTTTGGGTGGCATACCAGGTGTGTCGCCGACGGAGGTAGTGATTATCGGTGCAGGTAATGCGGGAACGGTAGCCGCACGTGCGGCGATGGCTTTAGGTGCTTTTGTGAAAGTGTTTGATGATGATCTCAATAAGTTACGGTTGATTCATCAGACGTTGGGACAGGGACTGTTTACCTCTACGTTCCATCCCAATGTCTTGCAAAATGCTTTCCGCAGCGCTGATGTAGTGATCGGTGCGATGCGTTACATCAACGCACGCCGTCATTTCGTGATCTCCAAAGAATTGATACACGCAATGAAAAAAGGGGCCCTATTGATCGACCTACGCATCAGTCAGGGAGGCTGCTTTGAGACCACTTGCTGTCTCTCTCCGGCTGACCCGCCTGTGTTTGAGCAATATGGTGTATTGCATTATGCACGGCCCAATGTGAGTAACCGAGTTGCACGCACCACTTCAATGGCTTACAGCAACATTTTGGTGCCCCTTTTGCTCGGGTTGGGAGACGCAGGATCCTTAGTGGCATGGATCAGCAGCAACCGAGGATTCCACGAAGGCGTCTATCTCTATAACGGCGCAGCGGTCAATGAATATGTGGCCCATTCGTTCAATCTTTCATCCAATAATCTGGATCTATTTCTCTCCGCTTTTTAACGTCAAAAAGTTTTATCTTCCTAAACTTTTTATGTTACTTCGCGGCGATCTAATTACCAAGTATTAAAGCGTTAAAGCGAAATATTTATATTATGACAGAACAGACAAAAGTTAAAACACTGGAGAAGGTCGTGATTCGTTTTTCAGGTGACTCTGGCGACGGCATGCAGTTAACCGGAACGATCTTTTCGAACTTGTCAGCGGTTTTTGGAAACGAGATTTCTACATTCCCTGACTATCCAGCAGAGGTACGTGCTCCACAAGGAACACTCAGTGGCGTATCTGGATTCCAAGTTCATTTGGGATCTCGTAAGATCTTCACACCGGGCGATAAGGCCGATGTATTGGTGGCCATGAACCCCGCCGCCTTGAAGGTCAATGTGAAAAACATCAAATCCAATGCGATCGTCTTGATTGATACCGATTCCTTCACGAAGGCGGATCTGACCAAGGCCTTGTACACGACAGATGATCCCTTCGCAGAGTTGGGATTGACTGGTGTGCAGGTGGTTGCCGCTCCCATCTCTACGATGGTGAAAGATGGATTGGTGGAGTTTGGTCTTGACAACAAGTCGGCCTTGCGTTGCAAGAATATGTTCGCGCTGGGCTTGGTATGCTGGCTCTTCGAGCGCCCGTTGGACGAGGCTATGCACATGTTACAGAACAAGTTCGCAAAGAAACCGGTTATCGCACAGGCAAACATCAAGGCACTGACCGATGGTTACAATTATGGACATAATATCCATGCGTCAGTCTCTACCTACCGCATTGAGAGCAAGAAAGCAGAGCCTGGTTTCTATACAGATGTCAATGGTAACAAGGCAACCGCATACGGTTTGATCGCCGCAGCCGAGAAGTCTGGTTTGCAACTCTTCTTGGGTAGCTACCCGATCACTCCGGCCACAGATATCTTGCATGAATTAGCAAAACGTAAGGATTTAGGAGTCATCACCGTGCAGGCTGAGGATGAGATCGCCGGTATCAGTACAGCGATCGGTGCCAGCTTCGCCGGCTGCTTGGCATGTACCTCCACTTCTGGCCCTGGTTTGGCCTTGAAGAGTGAGGCAATTGGTTTGGCGGTAATCGCAGAGTTGCCATTGGTTGTGATTGACGTACAGCGCGGTGGCCCCTCTACCGGACTTCCCACGAAGAGTGAGCAGACAGACCTGATGCAGGCTTTGTATGGCCGTAACGGTGAGTGTCCGGCTGTCGTAGTAGCGGCTTCAACGCCGACAGACTGTTTCGATGCAGCTTACTGGGCATGTAAATTGGCTGTTGAGCACATGACACCGGTTATCCTGTTGAGCGACGCCTTTATCGCTAACGGTTCTTCCGCATGGCGCATTCCGGAATTGGAGAACTATCCGGAGATCATCCCGAATTATGTATCCAACTATCATGAGGATAAGCCTTGGAAGCCGTATCGTCGTGACAAAGAGAGCTTCGTACGCTATTGGGCTGTTCCTGGCACAGAGGGCTTCATGCACCGTCTGGGAGGTTTGGAGAAGGACTTTGATACCAGTGCGATCTCTACCGATCCGGAGAACCACCAGAAGATGGTTAGCACCCGTCAGGCTAAGATCGACAAGATCGCCGACTATATTCCTGAGTTGCAGGTGGTCGGTGATGCTGACGCCGATCTCTTGATCGTGGGTTGGGGTGGTACCTATGGACACCTCTATGAGGCAATGGAGACCATGCAAGAGCAGGGCAAGAAGGTAGCTTTGGCACACTTCAAGTTCATCAGCCCGCTGCCGAAGAACACCGCTGAGGTATTGAGCAAATACAAGAAGGTGGTTGTTGCGGAGCAGAACAACGGACAGTTCGCTAACTACCTGCGTGGTAAGGTACACGGTTTCGATCCTTATCGCTTCGACCAGGTAGAGGGCAGACCGTTCCATGTAGCGAGATTAGTTGAGGAGTTCACTAAAATTTTGGAGGCTTAAAAGATGACAACAGAAGGAATTAAATACGAACCGAAAGATTATAAAAGCGACCAATATGTACGTTGGTGCCCGGGTTGTGGCGACCATGCCGTGCTGAATTGTTTGCATAAGGCGATGGCCGAGGTAGGAGTGGCTCCTCATAATATGGCGGTCATCTCAGGTATTGGCTGCTCTTCGCGCCTGCCCTATTACATGAACACATACGGTTTCCATACGATCCATGGACGTGGCGCAGCGATCGCAACCGGCGTAAAGACCGCTCGTCCTGACTTAAGCGTATGGTTGTGCACCGGTGATGGTGACTGCTTGGCGATTGGTGGTAACCACTTTATCCACGCTGTTCGTCGTAATGTCGATCTGAACATCGTGCTGTTCAACAACAAGATCTACGGTTTGACGAAGGGTCAGTACTCTCCGACATCCGATCGTGGATTCGTCTCTAAGAGCTCACCTTACGGTACCGTTGAGGATCCGTTTATCCCCGCTGAGTTGGCTTTTGGTGCACGTGGAAACTTCTTCGCACGTGCGATCGACGTGGATTTGAAGAACACGACCGAGATATTAGCGGCTTCCGCTCGTCACAAAGGGGCTTCCGTAACAGAGGTCTTGGTGAACTGTGTGATTTTCAACAATGGTATCCATAAGTCTGTTACCGATAAGGATGTACGCGCCGATCGTACGATCTTCTTGCGTCATGGTGAGAAAATGATCTACGGTGCGAACAAGGATAAGGGTATCGTGTTGGAAGGCTTGAAACTGAAATCCGTAACGATCGGTCAAGACGGTTACACAATCGACGACATCTTGGTACACGATGCACATGAGAAAGATAACACGTTGCACATGATGTTGGCGATGATGAGTGGAGAGATGCCTATCGCATTAGGTGTGATCCGCGACGTAGAGTGCCCGACTTACGACACGGCTGTTCATCAGCAGATCGAGGAGGTTCAGGCGAAGAATCCGACTCGCAAGTTGCGTGAAGTGATCATGCAGGGCGATGTTTGGGAGATTAAATAAGCAAGCTATTACGCAAGCAAGCATAAAGGAGGGTCTAAAGCCCTCCTTTTTTATGGGCCTCAAAACAGGAAAACCATACAGGAGACAGGCCTCTTTACGCTCGCAAGCAAAAAAGAGACAGAAAAGTTTGGTGTGAATCGAAAAATACCTATCTTTGCACCCGTTAAACAAAGCGGGATGTAGCTCAGCCCGGTTAGAGTACGCGTCTGGGGGGCGTGTGGTCGCTGGTTCGAATCCAGTCATCCCGACTTGAGCAAGAAGAGTTAAGTGCATACGCACTTAGCTCTTTTTTTATTCCCTGAACACCTCGGGGAGGTTGATCAGATAGAGGTGCTGTGTGGCACGGGTGAAGGCGGTATAGAGCCAGCGATAAAAATCCTCGCCTAACATCTCCTCTGTAATGTAACCTAAATCAAGGAAAACATTCATCCATTGACCACCTTGCGCCTTGTGGCAAGTCACCGCATAAGCATATTTAACCTGCAAGACATTATAGTAGGGATCTACCTTCATCTTTTTCATCCGCTCTGCTTTGGTCGGTATATCTGCGTAATCTTCCCAAACGGCAGCGAAAAGCTGGTCGTTCAGTGCTTGCGGCAGGGCGGGTGTGTCCGTCTGGAGCGTATCTAACAAGATCTTCAGCTCCAGTTCGAGATCATAGTCTTGAAAACGTACCAACACATCCGCAAAGCGGAACCCATACAACTCGATTGTTCGTCGTACTCGCACTACCTCCACGATCTCTCCATTGGCGATGAAGTCCATCTCCTGTTGATTGGCTGTCCAATAATAATTATTCCTCGCCACCATGAGTCGATCGCCGGAAGAAAGTTCCTCCTCTCGATAAAGGATACGGTTACGGATACCATTGTTATAGATCGTGGCCCGTTTGTTGGAACGACAGATTACCATTGTCTCCTCCTCGCCATCTCGATAATAGGCAGAGGAGATCTCCTCAATCAAGTCCGCTCCACTGATCTGAATGAAATCCTTGAAGCCTTCTAAGCGGAGCTTCGGAAAAATCTCCACACAAGCATTTCGCAATGCCTCCCGTAGTCGAGTCGCATTAAACAGGATGCCTGAATCTTCAGCCTGCCTCACGACTTGTGTCAAACAAAGTGACTCCACCTGCAAGCCATAACTTTCGAGCAAATTGGGATCCATTGCGGGGCTCAAAATTTCACGTACCGGGGGAAGCTGTGCCTCATCACCCAATAAAATGAGGTGGCAATCCTCACCGGAATAGACATAATGGATCAAATCCTCCAATAGACGACCTGACCCAAAACGTGTAGCATCCCATCCATCATTGGAAATCATTGAGGCCTCATCCACCAAGAAGAGGGTATGCTTGTGTAGGTTGTCGGCAGGCAAAAAGCCAACCGGCTCATTCGAGAACCGCTTCTGTCGGTAGATCTTTTTGTGAATCGTGAAGGCTTTCTGTCCGGCATAGCCTGAGAATACTTTGGCGGCCCGCCCTGTCGGAGCCATCAAGACACACTTCTGCCCCAGTTCTGTGAGGGTGCGCACCAAGGCACCGACCAGCGAACTCTTACCGGTTCCAGCGTATCCTTTCAGTAAAAGCAGACTGTCTGACTCCGCATAAAGTAGGAAGTCGGCCAGTTTCTGGAGTGCGATATGCTGCTCCGAAGTCGGTTTGTAGCCGAAATTTCGCTCAATTTGGGCGATTAAATGATTATTTATCATTTTGGATGCAATAATTTTGGCGATAAAGGTAGCGTATTAAATATTCTTTTCTAATTTTGCCGTACGAAATAAATTCAAAAAACAATACGAACCATGAAAGTTACATTGAAGATTTTGTTGGTAGCCGCAGTCGCACTGTTGGCTTACATGTGCTATGAGAGTATTATGGGACCGATCACCTATGACAATGAGAAGGGTGCTCGCGACAGTGCGATCATTGCGCGTTTGATCGAGATCCGTAAGGCTCAGATCGAGTACAAGAACGTCCACAAGACTCACGCCGGAAGTTTCGACGACTTGGAGAAGTTCTTGAACACCGAGAAGTTGCCGTTCTTGATCAAGGAAGGTGTGCTGACTGATGAGCAATTGGAGAAAGGTATGACGGAGAAAGAAGCCGTGAAGCAGGGCTTGATCAGACGTGATACGATGTGGGTGTTGGCGAAGGATACTTTGCTGGGTGCAAGCTATGATGTCGCTAATATGCGCTATGTACCGGGTGTACCGGGCGAGAAGATCGCGTTTAAGATGGATACTGCTACATTGAAGTCTGGCTCCGGTTATGACATCAAGGTATTCGTTTGTGAGGTACCTTATGCTTCATATTTGCGTGACATGGATCCCCAGTTGACTTACAACTTGATTGACAAGGCTACGAAGCAGAACAAGTACGCTGGCTTGCGTGTAGGTTCTTTGGAAGAGATTAACAACAACGCAGGTAACTGGGAGTAATCGGCGAATGACTATCAGTATTCCTGATACATTAACTGCTGATTCCTCAGAAAGATACACAATGTCCATCCGGCTTTGGTCGGGTGGACTTTCTTTTTCAGGACATGTTGTCTCGACCGATAGCAGCTTCTTCTATCGAGAAGTGCCGTTCGATCGGGGTGTTCCCTATATCTCTTCCCTCAAGGAGTGTTTCTTTGCGAATGAATGTTTGTCTTGGCCTTATAAACAGCTAAGCATCATCTGTACCTCACCCCATTATCTGGTGGTGCCTACGGCTTTATTCCCATCTGACACAGAGAGGCAACAGGCATGGATGCGAAAGGCGTTCGTACAGCCGGAATCAGCCTGCTTGTCAGAACCTTTATCGGATAAGCGCGCGACCTTACTATATGATTGTGAGGAGACGGTGCTGGCGTTTTGTTTGCGCTCCTTTCAGAATCCCCGCTTCACCCATTATTTAGCACCCTTATTGGCCTATTGGCGTGCACAAAGTAAAGAGGCGTTATATCGTTGTATGTATGTATGGATAGAGGGAGAGCGAATGGACGTGGCCTGTTTTGAACAAGAGCGTTTACTTTTAGTGAATACTTTCACCGTACATCAACCGGAGGAGATGCTCTATTACCTATTATATGTCTGGCGACAGATGAGCTTTAATGCGCAGGTGGATGCGTTACGCCTACAGGCCGTGCCTTCTTTGCGGATGAATCTACTTGAGCAAGCTCGCCGCTATCTACGAAATGTGCAGGGAGTAAACCTTCCCGCTGAGCTCTATTTGCTCGGTGAGGAGGTGGTGAAGGCTCCACTGGATCTAATAGCTTTATTGGTATGCGAATCATAAGTGGAATATATGGCCGTCGGCGTTTTGACGTACCCTCGTCTTTCAGTGCTCGTCCAACAACCGACTTTGCCAAAGAGAATATTTTTAATGTCATCACAAACTTGATTGACTTAGAAGAGACTGATGCGTTGGATCTTTTCTCAGGCACAGGCAGTATTGCGTTTGAGTTAGTCTCCAGAGGCTGCCGGCAAGTGACAGCGGTTGAGAAGCAAAATGCCCATGCGAACTTCATAGCCAAAGTGGCCAAAGAATTGAAGACAAATGCGTTGCGATTGATCCGAGGAGATGTCTTTCGTTATTTGCACAGCGCACCTAAGCAGGGTTTTGATTTCATCTTTGCCGATCCACCCTACGCATTACCGGAGTTACCCGATGTGCCTCGAATCGTCTTGGAGCAGGATTTGCTGCGAGAGGGAGGCCTGTTCATTATGGAGCATTCCAAAGCCAATGATTTCTCTCATTTACCCTATTTCTATCAACATCGCACGTATGGCGCTGTGAATTTCAGCCTGTTCCTGAAAGAAACTACAACAACGGGGAGAACAGACGCATAAATGATTCAGCCAAACGCTGTTTTAGCGGACGTTTCAACCAACGGTTAGGAATGAGCTTCTCACACCGATCCATGTCGTGCATAAAGATATGGCGCATCTGTATGGCAAAAGCAGGTTGATAGACAAAAGCATTGACCTCGAAATTGTGTTCAAAACTGCGGAAATCCATATTGGCAGAACCGATACAAGCGATGGCATCATCACTCACGATCAACTTGGCATGGAGGAACCCAGGCAAGTAGAAATAGACCTTAACACCGGCTTTCACCATAGCGTCCACAAACGAATGACTAGCCATATTGGCTGTTCGCGTATCCGATCGTTTGGGTAACATCAAGCGTACATCCACACCTCCCAAGGCGGCAGTTTGAAGCGCTTGATGGAGGCCTTCGGTAGGCAAGAAATAGGGCGTTTGAATGTAAAGATAACGCTTGGCATTCGCAATAACAAAAGTCGTAGCTTGCAACAAGATGCGCCATTGACCAACCGGACCGCTTGTCGCCAACTGAAGAATATTGTCGCTATAAGTGGGCACTTTCGGATAATAGGCCTTGCCATGCACATATTTCTTGCTCATGACATACCAGTCGATCAGAAAAGCCGATTGAAGGCCATGGACACCCTTACCCGTGAATCGGAAATGTGTATCACGCCATACGCCCCATTTCACCCCCTTCTCATACCGGTCAGCAATGTTCATGCCTCCCATAAAACCAACTTTGCCATCTACCACCACGATTTTACGGTGATTACGGTAGTTCACTTTACTTGTGAAGACTGGGAAGGCGACCCGCAAAAAGGCATAGACCTCCACACCCGCCTCCCTCATCTCTTGGAAGAAGCGTTTCTTCACATTCCAACAGCCCACATCATCATAGAGGACACGCACCTCCACACCTACTTTCGCTTTCTCGATCAAGATCTCCTTAACCTGGTTGCCAATCTCATCATCATTGAAAATGTAATATTGCAGATGAATATGGTGTTGCGCTTGACGTAATGCCTCTAAAAGGGCCTTGAACTTATCAGCACCATTGGTAAAGATTTTAATCTCCGTACCGTAAAGAAGGGAAGATTGGTTACTGTTAGTCAGCAAGGTAGCCAAAGGACGATAGGGGAAAGGCACCTCGCAACTATCTTGCGGTAATTTGCCCTCCTGCGTCTTCTTCATGATGCGTTTGTAGATGCGGCGGGAAATGATGCGCTGCTTGCGGTTATCTTGTCCAAAGAAGAAATAGAAGAGCAATCCCACACCAGGAGCCAAAAGCAGGACTATCACCCAAGGAATGGTCTTTAAGGGATTCCGGTTTTCCGCAATGATGACTAATACCAACCCTATGATTGTTACACTATATAATAGGATTAGTATGGAACTCAAAATCCATTCAATGTGATCCGCAGCAAACATGGTCGCTTTTTCTCATTAACGACGTGCGTATATCGCAATCGCCTAACCTTTTAACAACTTTCCCTTCAAAAAGGTTTGGCAGAAAAGTCCTACGTTTAAGGCTCTATGTCATTTTTATGGATCAACTCCGCTGACTTATATTCCTCTTGCAGATAGCTCTCCACATGTCTTTTCTTCTTCTCCTCCAAGATCTCGTCGATAGCGATCAGAATACCCGTCTCCTCCACTTCGCCAAACTCGTGGTTGATCGCTGTGCCGAAGACACGCATCTTTGGCGAGAGGCACATGTAGGCATTGACCAAAGGAGGTACATTAAAGCCTAATTTACGTACCTCCTGATTGAGAGCCTTGTAGTTATCTTTGAAATTGTCGTAGTGGAAAATCGTCCGCATTCGAGCCTCATCTATCTGTGTCCGCAAAGGCTTGATGGGGCGGATAAGTTGGTCAGGATCAGGGAAAAGATGGGTAAGGAAATAGAGAATCAGGTCACGCGCTCCTTTATGATAGGTGTTATACATCGTCACTTTACCAAAATAGTAACGCAATTTAGGATCGATGACGGAGAGTGCCCCCAAGCCATCCCACAGGTTATCCAAGATGAAAAGTCCCTTAGCCTGAGAGCGGGTGGATTGATAATCCAAGCTGACGAAAGAGCGTCCCAATTCCACCGTATAGGGCAATATCTCCTTGATAAACCGTTCTGAGAAATCAAAGAGATGTGCCGTAGCGAGGATTGGTTTACCTTGCGCATCAAAACGCACATCCGATCCACACAAGAAGCGATAGCCACCCAAGATCTGCTCCTCCTCTGGACTCCAAACAATCAATTGCCGATAGGCATTCTCCATCGTGTCAAACTCGTCAATATCGGCCTCCTTGCCCGTACCTCCGCCATAATAGCTGAAAGCGATCTCCCGCAAGCGTCCAATCTCCTGCATCACATTCGGAGAGTCATGAGCGGTTATGATGTAAATCTCATTGCTCGACTTGTTGGTGCTTCGAAGCCGTTTCTCTGGTGTCAACTCAGCTTTCAACAAAGCTTTTTCTACGGGTTGGATAATCTCTTGTTTGTCCATAACGTGTGCATTACTTTAACTGATAAGCGACCTCTCTCACCCAACTTGCCCACTCGGTTGGCGTACGTCTATTGTCGAACGTTTGCCAGGGAATGGGTTCACCAAAATAAACCCGGAAAGTTCGATGCCTACTCTTGAACATCTCGTCGGGAAGGTAAATCATCTCAAAATTCATACGTATCCCCAATGCTTTACGGATACGTGCGAAATTATAGAAGAACTGAGAGTTCTGCCCATCAAAATAGATAGGTATGATGTCTCGTTGATAAGCGACAGCTTTCTGAATAAAAGATTTCTTCCATTCCAAGTCTTGCACCTTGCCCTGGATCTTGCGAGAGCAGAGCCCAGCGGGGAAGGTGATGATCTGATGATCGGAGGCATAAGCTCGTTCCATCAGCAAAGCCGCCTCCCGGCTCTGTGCCCCATGTTTGTTGATTGGGACAAAGATCGAACGCAGATTTGGAATGTGCAGCAACAGGTCATTCACCAAATAATAGATCTTATCTTGGAAAAGATTACCGATAAGAGTAGAGAGGCAAATACCATCTAATCCCCCTAACGGATGGTTGGCCGCAAAGATGAAACGCCCCGTTTGGGGAACCCGTTCCAAGTGAATCAACTCGAAATGTAAGTCGAAATAGTCGATCATGCTGCGCATGAAATCTACCCCTTGTTGGTCATGATAGCGACTCAAAATCTCGTTCAGCTCCGCTTGATGGATAGTCTTAGCTAAATAGGCAATCAACCAACCGGGAATCCGGCGGGCCACTTTAGGTGCTTTCTGTTCCAATACAGCCTTGATATCAATTTTTGTAAAGCTATCCATTGCCTTAGGAAATCGAATTACGGGGAACAAATATACATAAAATCCGGAAGCTTTCTACTATGCCTTTTCAAAAACGCTATCCCCGCATTAAAAAACCATCCTTCCGAAGAATTAAAAACATCGTAACAACAGCTTATTAAAAGCGATTTGATCTGTTTTGGAATCCACTTTTAAGCTATTTAACAAAACAAATCGAATCCCTGTTTATCAGCCTATTTCATGCGGCCAAAGAACCTATTAGCCCTAAATTAGTCGATTATTTGTCCCCCATTAAGTGCCACTTAGCTGCCAGTTTACAGCCCTACTATACATTTGTACTCAGATTTCCGCACAGGAAAAAATACGAAAGGCAAAACGAAGTTGTGTTTTAATCTATATATGTTTTTAAGTGAAACTTTAAATTTGAGTTCCATGAAGAGTACATCAAACAAAAGTAGCATGAACTTCACAAGACGTGAGTTCTTGGGTACAATGGCAGCGACAACAGCTTTTACAATTGTACCGCGTTCCGTTCTGGGCGGTCCTGGATATACCGCTCCGAGTGATATGGTCAACTTGGCCGGCATCGGTGTCGGTAGCCAAGGTGGTGGAGATATTCAGAATATCGCTACACCAGATGTGCCGATCAAACGTAAAGCCTTCGGCGGCGGTGGTATGTTGATGCAAAGATACATGGGTATCCAGCCGCCCAGACGTGAACGCCGAGCTTCTGACAATCCTGTACAAATGGGAGATGCCAACAAGCAAACTTTCAAACATGCTAATATCTATGCGCTTTGCGACGTGGATCATGAGTATTCCGGCCATATCTTGGCAGGCTATCCAAAAGCAAAGAAATACACCGATTTCCGCGAGATGATCGACAAGGAGAAGGAGATTGACGCAGTCTTGATCGGTACACCAGATCATACGCACGCAGTGATCGCAGCCTATGCGATGCGAGCAGGCAAGCACGTCTTCGTAGAGAAACCGATGGCGAAGACCATTTATGAGACTCGCTTCTTACGCGACTTGGCGAAGGAGACCGGTGTCGTAACACAGATGGGTAATCAAGGACATAACATCGAGGGAACCATGCAAACCGTGGAGTGGATCCAAGGTGGTGTGATTGGTGACGTACGTGAGGTGCACCTGTGGACCAACCGTCCCATGTGGCGTCAGGGCTATTTCGATCGCCCCGCCGGTGTAGAGGTGCCAAAGAACCTGAACTATGATGTATGGTTGGGCCCGGCTCCTGAGAAGGCTTACCATCCCGACATCTTGCACTTCGCTTGGCGTGGTTTGTGGGATTACGGTACAGGTGCGATGGGTGACATGGGCGCACATACCTTCGACGCTCCCATCTGGGCGCTCAACTTGGGTATGCCGACAAAGATCCAGGCTACCTCTACCCCATTCAACAAAGACTATCTGCCTGCTGCAGAATGCGTCACATACGAGTTCCCCGCTCGTGGCAATATGCCTCCGGTGAAGGTAACCTGGAGCGACGGAGGATTGAAACCGGCACGTCCCGCTGAGCTGGAGCCGGGTCGTCAGTTGAGAGAGGCACTCTATATTGGAGATAAGGGTATGATCATGCACGGTACGCATGGTGCGGAGCCGCAGTTGATCCCCGAACGTCCGGATTTCGTAGCTCCTCCAAAAACGTTGAAACGTCCCAGCAACATCTATGTAGATTTCATAGAGGCAATCAAAGAGGGACGCAAGGCGGCCAACGACTTCGAGACCTCTTCCAAGTTGAATGAGATCATGTTGCTGACCAACATCGCCGTCGCTGCCCAGCAGCTTGACATCACGTTGGAATACGATGCCGAGCACATGAAGATCACCAACTGTCCGGAGGCAAACGACTACTTCCACTACGAGTATCGTAAAGGCTGGACATTGTAATTAAGAATACCTTTCTTTTAGGATAAAATATTTATGAGTAAGAACCGACTAACGCATGTTAGCATATGAAATAACTCAAAAGGAGAGTAACAAGATGAACCAGAAAGAACAAGCAAAGGGACAATCCCGCCGCACCTTTATAGGAAAATCGGTAGCCGCTTTGGCAGCTGCCACCTTCCTGCCATCTGCCTTCTCCTGCGCAGGGGGCAGCGAATCAGCACCGGCTCAAACAGCAGCGGCTGCTGATACAAGCAAAGTGAACTCAAAGTTTGGTGGCGTACAGATTGGTGCGATCACCTACAGTTTCCGTGGCTTGCCCGGTGGATTAGACAATATCATTAAGTATTGCCAAGAGGCTAACCTCAGTTCTATCGAGCTGATGGGTAGCGATTTGGAGGTTTCTCTCGGTGCGCCTGAGAACCCAATGATGAAGATTTTCGCACAAATCAGAGCCGCTCAACCTGCCCCGAAGCCCGGCGAGAAACCTGCCGCTCAGCCTCGCATGCAGATGCCGAGGTTCACCCCTGAGCAGCAGGCTGAGATCGACAAGTACAACGAAGATGTCAAGAACTGGCGTTTAGGCTTGGACATGAAGAAGGTGGAGGCTGCCCGCCAAAAATTGGCTGACGCAGGTATCAGTGTGCATATCGTGAAGATGGAGCCCTCTCGCATGAAGTCGGACGAGGAGATCGACTATGCCTTCAAGGTAGCAAAAGCAATGGGTGCGGGAGCCGTAACCGACGAGATCAGTTTGGAAACCGCTAAACGTGTGGCTCCTTTCGCTGAGAAACATGGCATCAAGATGGCCTTCCACAACCACATGCAATATGCGGAAGAGGGATTCAGCTGCGATCCGATCTTGGCCGTCTCACCAGCTATCATGCTGAACTTCGATGCTGGCCACTTCTTTGGCTCTACCGGTATCCATCCGAACGAGATGATCAAGAAATACCACGAGCGTATCTATAGCATCCACTTGAAAGACAAGACCGGTCCGAAGACGGGCGATACCCCCAACACCAATCAAGTATGGGGACAAGGTGAGATGCCAATCGCTGACGTGCTCCGCTTGGTACAGCAAGAGCAATGGCCCATCTACTGCGACATTGAGTTGGAGTATGACATCAAGCCTTGGTCGAACAGCGTAAAAGAGGTAGGTACTTGCGTGAAATATGCACGACAGATTTTGATGTAAACTATACATTTTTCCAAACAACAAAGCCGATGTGTCTTGGGTGACGCATCGGCTTTGTTCATTATACGGAACGTATATAGGAGCTATATAATATTTAGGTTCGCGCGCGAAGGGAAACAAATTACATCCGCTCAGGCACCTCGATACCCAGCAAGGACATCGCAGACTTCACCACCTTCGCTACATTGGCGGATAGTACCAGACGGAACAGTTTCAACCGTTCATCCTCCTCGCGCAAGATCGAGAAGTCGTGATAGAACTGGTTATACTCCTTCACCAAATCATAAGTATAGTTAGCGATACAAGCCGGACTATACAACTTACCCGCCTCTTTTACCGTAGCCGCATAGTCAGCGATCATTTGAATCAAGTTCTCCTCCTTCTCTGAGATCGTGAAGTCAAGCGGCAACTGCTCCGGCAAAGCGATGCCCTGCTCAGCCGCCTTACGCAACACAGAACGAATGCGAGCATAGGTATATTGGATGAATGGGCCGGTATTGCCATTGAAGTCGATAGACTCCTTCGGATTGAAGGTCATATTTTTACGCGGATCCACCTTGAGGATAAAATACTTCAAGGCACCTAAGCCTACCATACGTGCGATCTCCTCTGCCTCCTCAGCCGTCATCTCATCCAACTTGCCCAACTCTTGCGAAGTCTCACGAGCGGTCTGTATCATCTCTGCCATCAAATCATCGGCATCCACCACCGTACCCTCACGGCTTTTCATCTTACCCTCCGGCAACTCCACCATGCCGTAAGAGAAGTGCACCAAGCCCTTTCCAAAGGCAAAGCCCAACTTATCCAACAGGATAGAGAGCACCTGGAAGTGATAGTTCTGCTCGTTGCCCACCACATAGATCATCTTGTTGATGGGGTAGTCGTCAAAACGCAGCTTCGCCGTACCTATATCTTGGGTCATATAGACTGAGGTACCATCTTGACGGAGCAACAGTTTCTCATCCAGACCCTCTTTCGTCAGGTCAGCCCATACCGAGCCATCCTCCCGACGGTAGAAGATACCCTTCTCCAAACCTTCCAATACTTTTGCCTTACCCTCCAAATAGGTCTGTGACTCATAGTAGATCTTGTCGAAGTCGACACCCATCATCTTATAGGTCTCGTCGAAACCAGCATATACCCAGCTATTCATCGTCTCCCAGAGTGCACGAACCTCCGGATCGCCGGCCTCCCATTTGCGCAACATCTCACGCGCCTCAGCCATCAACGGAGACTTAGCCTCGGCCTCCTCTTTGCTCAAGCCTTGCTCCTCCAATGCCTTTGTCTCCTCTTTCAGCTTGTTGCTGAAAAGTACATAGAAATCACCGATCAAGTGGTCGCCCTTCTTACCGGTTGATTCAGGCGTAGCGCCATTACCCCACTTCTGCCAAGCCAACATCGACTTACAGATATGGATACCTCGATCGTTGACAATATTGGTCTTCACGATACGGTTGCCGTTGGCGTACAAGATTTTAGACAAGCTATAACCCAAGAGGTTATTACGCACATGACCCAAGTGCAACGGTTTGTTCGTATTGGGAGAAGAATACTCAATCATGATCAAGGGAGATTCCTCCGTGACCGGTGTCAACCCGTAGGAGGACTGTGCGGCGATACTATTGAGCAGGTCAATCCAGCAAGCGGAGGCTACGGTAAGGTTCAAGAAACCTTTGATCACGTTAAACTCAGCGACAGCTGGCTCATGTGCTACAAGATAGGCACCGATCTCTTGTGCGGTCTGCTCCGGTGATTTCTTGGACTGACGAAGAAAAGGGAATACGACCAACGTCAAATGTCCTTTAAACTCCTTCTTCGTTTTCTGCAATTGTACCTGATTGGCGGTTACATCAGCGCCATACAGCTCTTTAATTCCGGCTATGATAGCCTTGGTAATCTGTTGTTCGATGACCATAATGTCTCTTAATAGGATGTTTAATTCTTTTGGCGCGAAGGTACTAAAAAAAACGGGGCCTTAGCCGGCCCATTCCCTATTAGTTGTTTTTTTGAGGGAATGAGCATGTTTTAGCATAAATCGGTAGGGCTTACCCACAAATATCGCTACCTTTGCCTTCCTAATTTATTATACGTAGATCAGATGAATCAAACGAATGAGGGTTTCTTGAGCACCATTCCCCCGGTGACTAAAAATCTTATCATTATCAATTTGCTTTTCTGGGTAGCCAGTTTAGCACTGCCCAAGGTAGGCATAGACTTAGTCGATTGGCTGGGATTGCATCTCCCCGGTGCCACAGATTTCAAGGCCTATCAAATCATCACCTACATGTTTATGCACGATACACGCTCGTTTGGCCATGTCTTTTTTAACATGTTCGCCGTGTATATGTTTGGTCGTGTGTTAGAGAATGTGTGGGGTCCCAAACGCTATTTGACCTTCTATGTAGTAACAGGGGTAGGAGCCGGCGTGATTCAGGAATTAGTATGGATGTACAACCTGAGTGATGTGCTCTTGGCCAACCAAGATCTAATTAACCTAAATGGTGTACGGGTAATCACCAAAAGTGAATACCTAAATTACTTCGTAACCATCGGTGCTTCGGGAGCGGTCTTTGGCATCCTGTTGGCATTTGCCATGCTCTTCCCCGACGTGCCGCTCTACCTGATGTTCCTACCCATTCCCATCAAGGCGAAGTATTTCGTGATTTTCTACGGCTTGGCCGAGTTGTTTATGGGAGTAGCCAGCTTCGGTGGAGACGACGTAGCACACTTTGCCCACTTAGGTGGTATGCTTTTTGGATATTTCCTCATTCGTTATTGGAAAAAGAAAGACGCAAAAAATGGACGGTATTATTACTAATCTCAAACGTTCCTTCCAGGCGGGAAGCATCTTGAAAAAGCTTATTTTCATTAATATAGCTGTTTTCATATTGATTCGCCTATTAGGTATCTTGCTATTGTTATTCAATTTGCAAGACTTTCCTATCCTGCTCTACTTGCAGCTGCCAGCCTCCTCAATGGCGCTGTTGAGCCGACCATGGACGCTGTTCACCTATATGTTCACCCATTTTGAGTTTTTGCACATCCTGTTCAATATGCTTTGGTTATACTGGTTTGGCGAGCTATTCCTCCAGGTATTCAACGAGCGGCAGCTGGGCGGGCTGTATGTGTTAGGCGGATTGGCAGGAGCGTTGCTGTTCGTGGTAAGCTACAACCTGTTCCCCTATTTCCAAGAGGTCGCCTCTTTCAGTTTCTTGATGGGAGCCTCGGCTTCTGTGATGGCCATTGTCTTTGCCATCTCTTTCTATCGAAAAGAGATCGAGATCCACCTGCTTTTATTTGGGCGTATCAAGTTGATCTATTTGGCCCTGTTCACCTTCGTGATCGACCTATTGGCCATGACCTCTGACAATGCGGGCGGTCATATCGCCCATATTGGTGGAGCGCTTTTCGGCATCTGGTTTGCCTCCCGTTATGCGCAAGGGAAAGACTTGACCGCACCCATCAACCGACTGATTGATAAACTTGTGAACTTAGGCAAACGAAAACCGAAGATGAGCGTAACTTATGGTGGACGAAGCAACAAAGACTGGGAGTATAATGCCCGTAAGCAACAGCAAGCCGCCAACATTGATGCCATTTTGGACAAACTGAAACGGTCAGGATATGGCAGTCTTTCGGCAGATGAGAAGAAACAGTTGTTTGATGCGAGCAAAAAATAAGTGACCATGAAGATCCTGCGCCTGTTATTGAACCTACCGTTTGTGGCCGCTAACGGAGTAACAGCAGCCTTATGGATCGCATCGGCCTATTCTGATCATGTCTCTCCGGACACCAGCTTATTGTTCTCCTATTTAGGATTGGCCTTCCCAGTGTTAACACTGGTCAACCTTTGTTTCATGCTCTATTGGATCTTCCTCACGGAGTGGCGATTCCTATTGCTTAACCTGTTAGTAGTTGTCGTTTGCTGGAGCCCCATTAAGCATTACTATCCTTTCCACTTCAACCAACAAGTATCCCAAGAGCACACATTAAAAGTATTAACTTACAATGTGATGGGATTTGCCTATTTAGACCACACGAAAGAGAAACCCAATCCCATCATCGAGTATATTGCCCATTCCGATGCGGATATTGTCTGCCTACAAGAATACATGGCTCCTCAATCAGGGAAACAGTTGACCGAGGCTAAAATCCTCTCAGCGCTAAAAATGTATCCCTATCACGCAATCATCCGCTTAGGGAAGGCCAAGGGACCCCGCAATGGAATTGCGGTTTTCTCCAAATATCCCATTGAACGATCCCGAAAGATCGATTATGCCTCAGCGGCCAATGGTTCCTCTATACATCAAATTAAGATCAACGGGAAAAAGCTCACGCTAATCAACAACCACCTGGAATCATTTAAGCTAACTTCTGAGGATCGTAGCCGCTACTCTGCCTTTATCAAGAGCTTTAGCTCAGAAGGATTTGATGAGTTGAAGGGGGCATTCATGCAAAAATTGGGACCTGCTTTTCAAATTCGAGCCAAACAGGCAGAGACAATCGCTCAAAAAATTCAAGAGACCACCAGTGATTACCTATTAGTATGCGGCGATTTCAACGACACCCCTATCTCTTATGCCCACCGCACCATCCAAGGTGAGCTATTAGATGCCTTCTCGGAAGCAGGTAAAGGTATGGGAATCACCTATAATCAGAACTTCTTCTGGTTTAAGATCGACCACATACTCCATTCCGCCAATCTGCAAGCACTGCAATGCGAAGTAGATAAGATCGACTACTCCGACCATTATCCCATCTGGTGTATTTTCCGCCTGGAATAGGAGAAGTATAGGACTCCTCTTCCCCGAAATAAACTGTGCGAGTGTCAAATAATTATACCGTTTGCTATCTATCCAAGAAAAAAACTCTATCTTTGCACCTTGTTAAAAACGCAGAGATAAAATATATAAATAACATAAACAAAAGAATCAGATGCAAAACAAAGGATTTGTAAAGGTCTTTGCGGTATTGCTTACCCTGGTCTGTATGTTTTATCTGTCGTTCTCATTTGTGACACGACACTACAACAACAAGGCCGTTGAGTATGCCGCCGGAGATCCTGCGAAGGAGAGCGCTTACTTAGACTCGTTATCTACCCAGAAGGTCTGGTTAGGCTACACACTGAAAGAGTGTCGTGAAATGGAGATCACCTTAGGTCTTGACTTGAAGGGTGGTATGAACGTAGTATTGGAGCTGAACGTGGCTGATGTAATCCGTTCATTGTCTAACAACAACCAAGACGAGAACTTCAACAAGGCATTGGATTTGGCGTATGCACACCAGGCTGGTAGCAACAAGAACTTCATCGACCTGTTCGCTGAGGAGTACAAGACATTAGACAGCAGCGCACGTCTCTCCGCTATTTTCAGTACATTCGAGTTGAAGGATAAGATTACTCCGCAGAGCACAGACGCACAAGTAATCGCTGTATTAAAGGAGGAGTTACAGAGTGCTATCGACAACTCTTTCAACGTATTGCGTACACGTATCGACCGTTTCGGTGTGGTTTCGCCCAACATCCAACGTCTGGAAACCGCAGGCCGTATCTTAGTGGAGTTGCCGGGTGTTAAGGAGCCGGAGCGTGTGCGTAAGCTGTTACAGGGTAGCGCCAACTTGGAGTTCTGGGAGACTTACAAATTACCGGAGATTTACCAGCAGTTGATCGCTGCCGACAATGCGTTGGCTGCCCTATTAAATAAAGATGCACAGACAGAGACTTCCACCACGGAGGAGGAGGCAGCTGCCACGGAGGCTCAACCCGCTGCTACGGATAGCACCAGCAACGCCGATTCGCTGTTGGCCGAGTTGAACCAAGAGAGCAACGAAAACACTGCTGCCGCTCAGAGCATGGAGGAGTTCGCTAAACAACACCCGTTGTTCGCACTTTTGCAGATCAGCCAATACAACGGTCAGTTGTCACCGGGCGCAACGGTTGGTGTAGCTATGGCGAAAGACATGGAGAAGATCAACGAATACCTCAACATGAAGCAGGTGAAGGAGCTGTTGCCCCGTAACCTCTCTTTGAAATGGGGCGTGAAGGCGATCGACGAGAAGGAGCAATACTTTGAGTTGTATGCGTTGAAGGTAAGCAACCGCGACGGTAGCCCGGCTTTGGGTGGTGATGTCGTGACAGATGCGAACGCCGACTTCGTACAACAGGCAGGCCGTTCAGAGCAGATGGTGAACATGGTCATGAACGCTGAGGGCGCAAAGGCATGGGCACGTTTGACAAAAGAGAATATTGGCAACCAGATCGCAATCGTATTGGATGAAATGGTTTACTCCGCGCCGCGCGTAAACGATGAGATCACGGGTGGTCGTTCACAAATCACAGGTAACTTCACACCGGAGGAGGCAAAAGACTTGGCGAACGTGTTGAAATCTGGTAAGATGGCAGCTTCCGTGCATATCGTTCAGGAGGATGTTGTGGGTCCGTCATTGGGTCAAGAGGCGATCAACGCCGGTGTGATCTCCTTCGTGATCGCATTGGTATTGTTGATGGTTTACATGTGTCTCTTCTACGGTCTTGTTCCAGGCTTAGTAGCGGACGGCGCATTGGTATTGAATATCTTCTTCACGATGGGTGTCTTGGCCTCTTTCCAAGCCGTCTTGACATTGCCTGGTATCGCCGGTATGGTCTTGACCTTAGGTATGGCGGTCGATGCGAATGTGTTGATCTACGAGCGTACGAAAGAGGAGTTGCGTGCCGGTAAGTCATTAGGCAAAGCAATCGCCGATGGTTATGGCAATGCCTTCTCCGCGATCTTCGACTCTAACTTGACCTCTATCATCACCGGTATCGTATTGTTCTACTTCGGTACAGGTCCTATCCGTGGTTTCGCAACAACGATGATCATTGGTTTGGGTGCCAACTTCTTGACCGCTGTCTTCTTGACACGTATCGTTTATGAGGCATTGTTAGCAAAGGAGAAACTGCACAACGTGACCTTTACCACCTCTATCACAAAGGATTTGCTGCAAAACCCGAAGGTGAACTTCTTGGGTGCCCGTAAAAAGGGTTATCTGATTCCGGCAACGATCATCGTGTTAGGTGCGATCTCTATGGCAACCATCGGTTTGAACAACGGTATTGACTTCACCGGTGGTCGCAACTATGTGATCCGCTTCGACAAGGAGGTACAGACAGAGGCTGTTCGAGAGCTGTTGACTGAGCAGTTGGAGGGCAAGGTAAGCGTTATCCAGATCGGTACAGCGGATCAGGTTCGTGTATCTACCAACTATAAGATTGATAGCAACGATCCTTCCGTAGATCAAGAGATCGAGCAGAAGCTGTATGACGGTGTCAAGAGCTTGCTGCCCGACGGTACGACTGTTAGCCAGTTCACAGATAGCTACATCCAAAGTTCACAGAAGGTAGGTCCGAGCATGGCAGATGATATTAAGAACGCCGCTATCTTGGCTGTCATCTTCGCCATGATCTGTATGGCCGCTTACATCTTGCTGCGATTCAGCGACATCTCCTTCTCTATCGGAGCTTTCGCTTCTGTCGCAACCACAACCTTGTGTATCATCTCATTCTATACGTTATTGTGGAAGATCCTTCCCTTCTCCATGGAGGTGGATCAAACCTTTATCGCCGCTATCTTAACGATCATCGGTTACTCTATCAATGATACCGTGGTGGTATTCGACCGTATTCGTGAGACGATCGCCCTCTATCCGAAGCGTGATCGTTATCAGGTAATCAACGAGGCCTTGAACTCAACCTTGTGCCGTACGTTGAATACCTCATTGACGACATTGGTTGTTGTGTTGTGTATCTTCATCCTCGGTGGCGCTACCATCCGTAGCTTTACGTTCGCAATCTTGTTGGGTATCATCGTAGGTACCTATTCAACTCTGTTCGTTGCTACGCCGATCGCTTACGAGTTGCAGAAGAAGAAAATCAACAAGAAAGCAGCTACAGAGACCGCAGAAAAGTAAATCGACATAAAGATTACCTTAAAAAAGAGTTCGTCAGACAGGCGAACTCTTTTTTTTTGCGGTGGATTATCGGATTTTTACGTTAATTTTGTCCCCGCAAAGTGTATATATAACCATACAACGTGAGATTATGAACTTCAGCGAAAAATGCTTTCGGATTTTTGAACAGGCTACCCGAGCCTATCACGTGACTGACAGTGTGGATGCGCCCGCCCGCAACCCCTATCCTGTAAACAGTATCGAGTTTTATCTCTATATGAAAAACTGGATTGATGGCGTACAGTGGCATCTGGAAAGCTTAATCCGCAGAAAAGAAGTAACTCCGGAAGAGATCGCTCGTCTTTGGCAACGCATCAAGAAGCTCAACACCGACCGAGAGGATATGATAGAGCTGATTGACAGCATCATCGCAGAAATGTATCGTTCCACAAAGGTACGGGAAGATGCGCCCCTAAATACAGAGACACCCGGTTGGGCACTCGACCGGCTATCCACACTCTGCCTCCGTATCTATCACATCCGCAGAGCGTTGCTGAAAGCTGAAGATACCAAGCAGCAGGAGAGTCTGCTCAAGATGGAGGCCCAATTAGTGATGCAGAAAGACGACCTCGCCACCGCACTCGACCAGCTATTAGCCGACATTCGCAACGGGAAAAAACGGCTCAAACTCTATAAACAGATCAAGATTTACGATGCAGTCGCCTATGAATAACCAATCGAAGCACCGCATTCAGAGACAGCGCATAGCAGGTTGGTTATTAGGCTGTTTATGGGTTTGCCTAACGCTCTCCGCACAGGCAGAGGGGAGTTGGCGCGACAAGATGGAGGGATTGATTTATGCCCCGCGCTATTTCGGTCCGAATGCCTTCCCTGCTCCTGAGATGTATGGAGGTAAACTGCCCACCCGCTGGGCCGTGGAGGTCAGAGGGGATTTCCACCAGATGAAAAATGATGGAGACGATACCCAAGATATCTATGCCAGCCTATATATCCCTATCGCCAAAGGCAAAGCCAGCGTAAAGATTCAGGGAGTGATTCGTGAGTTCTATGAGACCAGCGAGGCGGTGCGAGACGAGCGGAGTGCTGTAGAGGTAAAATCCCCCATTCCCTGTTATGGAGACGTGATCGTCAACTGCCATTACCAAGTTCTCCAAAGTGAACGATGGGCAGACATCACCGTTAGCGCCAATCTCAAGACCGCCAGTGGAGGACGAGTATGCGATGCTCGCTTTACTGATGCCGTGACCTATTGGTTTGACGCCAACATCGGTCGTGACCTTTGGCACAATACCGAAGCATCTATCCGGGCGCAGGGATTGGTAGGCTTCTATTGCTGGATGACCAACGACATGATCCATCGACAAAACGATGCCTTTTGCTACGGATTGGGGTTGACCGGTCAATGGCGTAATTTCACCTTAGCCGGACTCTTTCACGGCATACAAGGTTATGAGAAGAAGGGCGACCGACCCATGACCGTACGCCTTCGTATGGAATATGAGCTGAAGAAAAATGCATTGGCCTTCCAGTTCAAACAGGGTATGAAAGATGACCTCTACAGGGCCTTTTCTCTTTCCTACATTCGCTATTTCTAAGAAACAAGAGAGACAGACATGAAACAAATCCATATCATCACCCCCGTTAAGGATTCAATCGAACTGACACTGCAGACGATTGAGTCGGTATTAGCCTCAACCGTTCAGGTACCGATACGTTATACCATCTATAACGATTTCAGCACACCGGAGAACAGTACCCGATTAGCGGAAGCAGCCTCACGCATGGGATTTGAGTTAGTCAACCTATCCGAGCTAACCGATCATCCCTCACCTAACTACCTATTGGTGCTGCAAATGGCTCAACAACGGGCGATTGAGGCAGAAGCGGGATTGGTGATCGTGGAATCGGATGTCGTCGTGAAACCCCATACCTTGCAAGCCCTCTTTGAGGGTGCGCAGCAACAACCCAACTGTGGCATTGCCGCAGCGGTGACAGTGGATGAACAGGAGCGGATCAACTATCCCTACCTCTATGCCAAGGGGAAAGAGAACCGGGTCTTCGCAGAGAAGAAACACCTCAGTTTCTGTTGCTCCCTGCTAACGCTCAACTTCTTGAAAGCGTTCGACTTCCACCAGCTCGATCCTGCAAAGAACTGGCACGACGTAACCATCTCCCACCGCTCCTTGGAGTTAGGTTTCACCAATTACCTCTTCACCAACTTAACCGTATGGCACCGTCCGCATAGCAGTCGGCCCTGGAAATTATTGAAGTACACCAATCCCTGGAAGTATTACTGGTTGAAATTCACCAAAGGGTTGGATAAGATTTAAGATAGTGTTACTATGAAATCTCTCTGCCAACCACATATCCATACAGGAGCCAATTACCATTCGTTCCTCCCCTTTATCAAACAGCTCCCCGAAGCCTTTACGCACCAAGAAGGGCAACTGCTGTACAAAGGACGGAATGAATTACGTCTGTTGCATTATCAAGGTGTTGAGTTGGTGGTGAAGTCCTTCCAGATACCCAACTGGGTCAATCGGATTGCCTACGGCCTCTTTCGTTCCTCCAAAGCACAACGTTCCTTTGAGTATGCAGAGCGTTTACTGCAATTGGGTATCGGTACACCTGAACCCGTTGGCTACTACACGGAACGCAAAGGCCTATTCTTTCATCGCAGCTATTACATCAGCCGTCGTTCCATTTGCCCCTACACCTTCGCCGACCTGTTGCTGCAACCCTTTGCCGAGGAGGAGGCGATTCTGCAGGCGATCGCTCGTACCACCGCTCAATTGCATGAGCAGGGACTTTTGCATAAAGACTATTCCCGAGGCAATATCCTCTTCGCATGCACAGAAGAGGGGGTACATGTAGAGATCATTGACCTCAATCGGATCCGCTTTAAACAGATTGGCTGGGAAGAGGGATGTCGCAACTTCGAACGTCTGCCCCTCACAGATCGGATGTTGACTACCTTAACCAAAGCTTATGCGCAAGCAAGAGGATTCGATGAAGAACAATGCCTGCAATGGATGCAAGCACACCACACCAACCGCATTTAAAGCGTTTTCACCCCATAGACCTTTTGGTAAAGGGCATCGCGTACCTCCGCAAACCGTTGTGTAAGATCCAAGGAGCCATAGCTCATCAAGCGTAACTCCAAGGAGAGACCACCTGAACGATAAGGAGGCTGGATATAGCGTTGCGAATCGAGATGAAAACCCTGTCGCTCATAGAAGCCCACTCGCCTACGAGTCAATTCATCCTCAGGCAATTCCACCTCCAATACCACCGCATCCTCCTGTAAGGAAAGGAAAAGGCGCAAAGCCTCCCCTCCGATACCGCCATTACGTGCGGAAGGATCAATCGCAAAATGCTCCACATAACGGAAACCCTCAAATTGCCAGTTAGAGAGGAAGCCCACATAAGTACGCTCCCGATAGAAAACCCGTAATTGGAAAGCCGGCTCCGCCGCAATCAATCGCCTCACCAAAGCGAAATCTCGCCGTTCGGCCTCTGGGAAGGCCTCATTATACGTTTGTTCTACTTGATCCAATACGGGATCATTTGCCATAAATACCTGCTTACTATTTAATAGCACATTTTCATTCATACTTCATACCTCGTTAAAAATTAGCCCTTATCTATTACAAAATAAAAATAATAATGTCCCATAGCAGTACGATTATTAGATTATCCGTATATTTGTCCACAAATTGAAAGAGACAAATTAAAACGGATACAAACATACAAAATATATGGGACATCATCAATTGGATGAATTAGATGGTAAGATTCTTAAGATGATCGTGGGTAACGCACGTATCCCGTTCTTGGAGGTAGCCAGAGAGTGCAACGTATCAGGTGCAGCCATTCACCAACGCATACAGAAACTTACCGCATTGGGTGTGATTAAAGGGTCAGAGTTCATCATCGACAACACAAAGGTCGGTTATGAGACCTGTGCCTATATGGGACTATTCTTGAAATCACCAGGGCAATTCCCTACGGTGACTGAGGCCTTAAAGCAAATACCGGAGGTAGTGGAATGTCATTACACGACCGGGCAATATGACCTCTTCATCAAGATTTACGCAAAGAACAATCAACATCTGTTGAGCATCATCCACAACAAATTGCAACCGTTAGGATTGGCACGTACCGAATCGCTCATCTCCTTCAAGGAGGCTTTTAAGCGACAAATTCCCATTGATTTAGAGGAAGACGATGATTATTAAATAAAAAAGAGAACCCGAAAGGATTCTCTTTTTTATGATTAGAACTCTGCGTTCTTCGGTGTACGCGGGAAAGGAATCACATCGCGAATGTTCGCCATACCCGTCACGAACAACAACAGACGCTCGAAACCTAAGCCGAAACCAGAATGAGGTACCGTACCGAAACGGCGGGTATCCAAGTACCACCACATATCCTTCATCGGGATATGCAACTCGTTGATGCGGTTAAGCAACTTGTCGTAGTCAGCCTCACGCTCGGAGCCACCGATGATCTCGCCAATCTTCGGGAAAAGCACGTCCATCGCACGCACCGTTTTGCCATCCTCGTTCTGCTTCATGTAGAAGGCCTTGATCTCCTTCGGATAATCCGTCAAGATAACCGGACACTTGAAGTGCTCCTCCACCAAGTAGCGCTCATGCTCAGAGGCCAAATCAACACCCCAGTAAACCGGGAACTCGAATTGGTGACCCTTTGCCACAGCCTCCTCCAAGATCTTGATACCCTCGGTATAAGGCAGACGCACGAAACGATCCTTCAAAACACCCTCCAAACGGGCGATCAACTCCTTGTCAAACATATCGTTGAGAAATTGTACATCCTCACGGCAGTTATCCAAAGCCCACTGCACGCAGAACTTGATAAACTCCTCGGCCAACTCCATGTTATCCGTAATGTCGTTGAAAGCGACCTCCGGCTCAATCATCCAGAACTCAGCCAAGTGACGCGGCGTGTTGGAGTTTTCCGCACGGAACGTCGGACCAAATGTATAGATCTGACCCAAAGCGGTAGCCGCCAACTCACCCTCCAACTGTCCGGAAACCGTCAAGCTGGTCTGTTTACCAAAGAAATCATCATCATACAAAATCGACCCATTCTCATCCTTCTTCAGATTATAGAGGTTCTTCGTCGTTACTTGGAACATCTGACCAGCTCCCTCACAATCAGAAGCGGTGATGATCGGGGTATGGAAATAGAAGAAACCCTTATCGTGGAAGAACTTATGAATCGCATAAGCCATGTTGTGGCGGATACGGAAGATAGCACCAAACGTGTTCGTACGGGGACGCAAATGTGCGATCTCACGCAAGAACTCCATCGTGTGACCCTTCTTCTGCAAGGGATAGACAGCGGGATCAGCCGTACCGTAAATTTCAATCTCAGTCGCCTGAATCTCGACACGCTGACCTTTGCCCTGAGAGGCAGTCAAGATGCCGTTCACGCTCAAGCTTGCGCCTGTCGTGATCGGCTTCAAGAACTCCTCACCCAGCTTTTCCACGTCCACAACAATCTGAACATTATTGATGGTTGATCCATCGTTCAACGCAATAAAGTTTACCTGTTTGCTACCACGGCGGGTACGTACCCAACCCTTCACGTTGACGGTGGTGCCAAAGGCCTCACTCTTCAACAAATCAACAATCTTTGTTCTCTTAATTGTTTCCATCTAAGCTATTTATTTGTTATTCGAATGCACCCATACGCAGTGCGTTCACCTCTTTCTCGTTCAGATAACGCCATTTGCCGCGACCCAAGTTCTTCTTGGTCAAACCAGCGAAATAGACGCGATCCAATTTAATGACATGATAACCCAATGACTCAAAAATACGACGCACGATACGGTTGCGACCTGAGTGGATCTCAATACCCACCTGCGACTTGTCATCCTCACTGGCATAGCTAATCGCATCAGCATGTACCTCACCATCCTCTAACTCTAAGCCGTTGGCGATCTTCTCCATATCCTCGATCGCTACGTTCTTGTCCAACCATACGTGGTAAATCTTCTTTTTCTTGAACGAAGGATGTGTCAACTTGGAAGCCAAGTCACCATCGTTCGTCAACAGCAATACACCTGTCGTGTTACGGTCCAAACGACCTACCGGATAGATACGCTCGCTGCAAGCGTTCTTCACCAAATCCATCACGGTCAAGCGCTCCTGCGGATCGTCGGAGGTCGTCACACAGTTCTTCGGCTTATTCAACAAGATATAGACCTTGCTCTCGATCTGTACCTCTTTACCGCCAAACATCACCTTGTCTTGACGGGTGATCTTCGTACCCAACTCGGTAACGACCTCACCATTCACCGTCACAACACCCTTCTGGATGTACTCATCGGCCTCACGACGTGAGCAAACACCAGCGTTTGACAAGAACTTGTTCAAGCGGATCGGCTCCATTGGATCAGCCAATACCTCCTGATACTTAATTTGTTTCGGACGTTGCGGACGCTGCGGCTGCTTCGGTTGCGGACGGTTGTTGCTCGGACGACGCTGCATGCCTCCCTGATTGCCATAACCACCCTGACGGTTGTTATTGCCATAACCACCTTGGCGGCTATTATTACCATAACCACCTTGACGACTGTTGCCGTAACCACCCTGGCGGCTGTTGCCATAACCACCTTGACGGCTATTGCCGTAACCACCCTGGCGGCTGTCGCCATAACCACCACCGTTGTCATAGGGACGACGAGGGCCCCCATAATTCTGTGCCGGACGTGGTTCACCATAATCTACGCGGGTCTCGCCCACGCGTGCACGTCTCTTGCGAATAGCACCGGCTTGCGCACCCTCACCGTTTGGCGAAGCAGAGTAAGCCTTTCCATTGCCCTCATAAGGCATATAACCTTGACGAGGATTGTTGTACGAAGGACGGCCGTAACCACCTTGACGGTTATAACCACCCTGACGATTACCGTACCCACCATTGTCATAGCCACCTTGGCGGCCCTGACGATCCCCATAAGCGGGACGGTTAGTTTCTCCATAAGAGCGATAGGGTCTGCGCTCGTAGCCTCCCTCAGGTTTGTTGTAATCCTGACTGTAAGGTCTTCTCTCACCTTCCTGATCGTTGTGCATCGTCTTTCTCGGACGCGGCTGCATCTCATCTCTTTCTTCAGTACTCATGTTTTTCTCTCTAATTTCAATAGTTAAAACTTGGCAACCTCACGGTTACCGATTCATAATCTCTATTTTCTGTTATTATAATATATGTATAATACGTATTGTTTAAATTCCCGTATAGTTATGCGGAGTGATGGCACGCAACTCAGCCTTCACCGCATCGCTGACCGCTAACGTATCAATAAACGCATGGATAGACTCCTCCGTGACAGCCTCGTTCGTACGTGTCAACGCCTTCAATGCCTCATAAGGTTTCGGATAGCCCTCGCGACGCAAGATGGTCTGAATACCCTCTGCGACAACCGGCCAACAATGATCCAAGTCACGACGCAAAGCCGCCTCGTTCAGCAACAACTTGCCCAAGCCTTTCAGCAAGCTCTTGAAGGCGATCTCGATATGCGCCAAAGGCACACCCACGTTACGCAACACCGTAGAATCGGTCAAATCGCGTTGCAGGCGAGAGATGGGCAACTTCGTCGCCAGATGGCCCAAGATTGCGTTCGCCATGCCCAAGTTACCCTCAGCGTTCTCGAAATCAATCGGGTTCACCTTGTGCGGCATCGCTGAAGAGCCAATCTCACCCGCCTTGATCTTCTGCTTGAAATACTCCATCGAGATATACTGCCAGAAGTCGCGGTTGAGGTCGATCAAGATCGTGTTGATTCGTTTCAAGCCGTCAAACAAAGCCGCCAAGTTATCATAGTTAGAGATCTGGGTCGTCCATTGCTCCCGTTGCAAACCTAAGACCTCGCTGACAAAGTTGTTGCCAAACGCACGCCAGTCATAATCGGGATAAGCCACGTGATGGGCGTTGAAATTACCCGTCGCACCTCCAAACTTCGCACTAATCGGCGTAGCCTTCAACAACGCCAACTGCTGCTCTAAACGATAGACATACACCATTACCTCCTTGCCCAAACGAGTAGGCGAAGCAGGTTGACCATGCGTACGTGCCAACATCGGGATTTGCATCCACTCCTCCGCATACCCACGTAAGGTATTGATCACCTCCTGCAAACCAGGGTAATAGACCTCCTCTAACGCCTCTTTCACAGAGAGGGGCACCGAGGTATTGTTAATATCTTGCGAGGTCAATCCGAAATGAATAAACTCATGGTATTTCTCAGCCAAGAAATGGTCTGTCTTCTCCTTGATAAAATACTCCACGGCCTTCACGTCGTGATTCGTAACCTTCTCAATCTCTTTCACCCGAAGCGCATCAGCCTCACTGAACTGCGTATATAATTGGCGAAGACCTGCTTTCACCTCCGGCGTATCCAGCTCTTTCAGCTGCGGGAGAAACGCAGAAAGGGCAATAAAATACTCCACCTCCACACGCACACGATAGCGAATAAGCGCATACTCAGAGAAATATGCGGCCAAGTTGTCAGCCTTACTCCTATATCGCCCGTCAACGGGGGATATAGCTGTCAATGTCGATAAATCCATACACACTGTTAAATAAAGAGACGCAAAGGTAATCTTTTTCGCTGGAAACAACGTATTTGGCCCTCATTTTTTAGTAAAATTACGACCCTGCACGGCCAACCCCATTCCGCAGCCGGCTCAAACCCTCTATCGAGCCCGCTCAACGCTCGCTTTCAGTCGGCTCAACTTGCCCCTTGCCCCCGCCAGGAGCAACTCTCGACCTGACTTCGGAGGAAAAAATCGCAAAAATTTCGGCAAAACATTTGGAGGTATCAGAAAAAGCCGTATCTTTGCAGCGCTTTTGAGAAACAAAGCAACGAGAGAAGTCTTGAAGGGCGTTTAGCTCAGCTGGTTCAGAGCATCTGCCTTACAAGCAGAGGGTCGGGGGTTCGAATCCCTCAACGCCCACCATTTAAAAGTTTTACACTTCACCCCGAAAATTATTTCGGGCGTTTAGCTCAGCTGGTTCAGAGCATCTGCCTTACAAGCAGAGGGTCGGGGGTTCGAATCCCTCAACGCCCACCATTTAAAAGAGATGCATGCTACGATGCATCTCTTTTTTTATGTCTTTTAGTCTACATTTACAAATACAGCAATGACCCTAACGAACGGATACGCTTTGACAATAAGTACTGAAGCTTTGGCATTTGACATAACAAATTCCAAATAAATCGGGTGATCCGAAATATTCTTTATCTAAACTGCGATTAGTTTTTGATTTTTGTTTATTTTTGCAGCGGGAAAATCCCAAAATAATCACAAAAAGTTATTGTGTTTATCCTAAATTAATTGTATCATGGACAAGCGATCAAGCTTCCAACGCTGGAGAGGCCAGGCCCTTGCAGCGTTATTGAGTTTCTGTATGGCTGTCGTTGCTTTTGCTCAGCAGGGCGCAGTCAAAGGAAAAGTGCTGGATGAACAAGGTGAGCCCATTATTGGTGCGAACGTTGTTGAAAAAGGTACCACCAACGGTACGATTACCGACTTGGATGGTAACTACTCTCTTACGGTAAACGACCTGAAAAAGGCCGTTCTTCAATTTTCATTTATTGGTTATAACACACAAGAAGAGGCTGTAAAAGGCCGTGGCACAGTGGACGTGAAGTTAGGCTCCTCTGTGATCAACTTGGGTGAGGTCGTAGCGATCGGTTACGGTACGCAGACTCGTAAAGAGATCACCGGTTCTGTGGCTAACGTTTCTGAGAAGGACTTTAACCAGGGTGTCACTCGTGAGGCAACCGACTTGTTGCAAGGTCGTGTGGCTGGTTTGAACATCTCTTCTGGTTCTGGTGATGTGTCTCAGAGACCTCAGATCCGTTTGCGTGGTACCTCTACGTTGCAGAACGACCAGGGTCCGATGATCGTCATCGATGGTATTCCCGGTGGTGATATGTCAACCGTTTCTCCTTCTGATATTGAGTCTATCTCTGTCTTGAAGGATGCCTCTTCTGCAGCGATCTACGGTTCTCGTTCCGCAGGTGGTGTCATCTTGATCACGACTAAGCGTGGCCAGGGTAACCGCACACAGGTGAACTATGATGGCTATGTGGCTATGTCAACCTTGGCTAACAAGCCGGATATGTTGACAGCTGACGAGTGGCGTAAGTATGCCGCTGACCACGGCCAAAGCGAGCAGGCTAAGCAGTTCGACCAGTGGGGTGCAGACACCGATTGGTTTGACGTAATCTCTCGCACAGGTGTTTCTCAGAATCACGCTCTTTCTTTGTCTGGCGGTTCTTCTAAGAGCAACTACCGTGCTTCTGTCAACTATTTGAAGAACGACGGTGTGATCCGCGACAACTCGATGGAGCGTTTCAACTTCCGCTTCCAGTTCCAGCAACGTGCGATCAACGACCGCTTGCGTATCGGTTTGACAGGTGCTTCGACGGTGATGAACATGAACCCGACTTATGGTTACAACTTCGTGTTGGCTTACAACATGCTTCCGGTTTATCCGGTGAAGCTGTCTGATGGTAGCTGGTATGAGAACGTAGGTTACGACTTGGGTAACCCGTTGCACAATATCGAGATGAACAAGCGTGAGAACCGCATCAACCGTTGGTATGGTAGTGGTGACTTGCAGTTCACGATCATTGATGGTTTGGACATCAAAGCCATGCTTTACAAGAGCCGTATGACAGATGAGTATTCTCAATACTACCACTCTGAGACTGACGCTGGTCGCGATGACGGTGGTTATGCATACAAGTCCAATACTGTAATGGATAAGGATTTGATGGAGTGGACCCTGAACTACGATAAAACTTTCCAAGACAAGCATAAATTGCAGGCTATGGCCGGTTATTCTTGGGAGGAGAACACCTATTCTAAGTTTGAGGCAGGCAACCGTAACTTTACAACTGACATGTTGCAGGACAACAAGTTGCAGGCTGGTCAGGACTTGCGTCCGGATGACGTAAAGTCTGAGAAGAACCAATATCGTTTGATCTCTTTCTTCGCTCGTGCACACTATAGCTTCGATGAGCGTTACATGATTACCGCTACAATCCGTCGAGATGGTTCATCCAAGTTCGGTACAAACAACAAGTGGGGTTGGTTCCCCTCTGTATCTGCCGCGTGGGGTATCTCTCAGGAGGGCTTCATGGAGAGCACACAGGATTGGTTGAGCGACTTGAAGTTGCGTGCAGGTTACGGTATCACCGGTAATCAGGATGGTTTGACTCCGTACAAGACATTGGAGCTTTACGGTGCCAGCGATAAGTATTATAGTGCTGGTAGCTGGTTAACTGGTTATAAGATCAGCCAGAATGCGAACCCCAATTTGAAGTGGGAGCAGACCTCTATGTTGAACATCGGTTTGGACTTCCAGTTGTTCAATGGCCGCTTAGGTGGTACAATCGAGTGGTATGACAAGCGTACAAAAGATATGCTCTATACCTATGCCGTTCCTTCACCGCCTTACCTCTACACCGAGATGATGGCTAACGTAGGTGATATGAGCAACAAGGGTATCGAGGTATTGTTAAACTTCGATGCGATCAAGACAAAAGACTTCTCTTGGAATACCTCTTTGAACTTGGCTCACAACAAGAATAAAGTGACGAAGTTGTCAAATGGTGAGTTCTCTACAACTCGTATCTATGCCGGTGACGCTTGGATCCGTGGTAGTTCAGGTGGTACGACTCACGTAGTTGAGGAGGGTTATCCTATCGGTCAGTTCTTCGGTTGGAAGTATCTGGGTATGAATGATGGTGTGCCTCAGTATGAGGATATCAATGGTGATGGTCAGATCTCTGAGGATGACCGTACTTACATTGGCGACGCTCAGCCCGACTTGACATTCGGTTGGAACAACTCATTCAGCTATAAGAACTTCGACTTGTCATTCTTCTTCCGTGGAAGCATCGGTAACGACGTATTGAACCACGTTCGCATGGCCTACGCTCAGCCGGGTTATTTGATCGGTGGTAACGCATTGGACGATCCTTTGACTTATGAGTTGAAGAAAGCTCCGGCATATAGCTCACTGTACATCGAGAATGGTTCATTCGTACGTTTGGACAACTTGACATTGGGTTACACCTTCAACACAAAGAAGGTTGACTGGTTGGATAAGGCTCGTATCTATGTAACAGGTCAGAACCTCTTCGTCATCACCGGTTACAATGGTTTGGATCCTGAGACTAACGTAGGTCGTAACAATGGTTTGGCTCCTGGTGTTGAGGATCGTGAGTTCTATCCGAAGGCAAGAACATTCACGTTTGGTGTAAATCTTACGTTCTAATTTAAAACAAAGAAAAGGTTATGAAAAATATAGCTAAATGGTTTTTAGGGGCAGCGTTGCTGTGTGGCGCCCCCGCCTGCACGGATTTGGATGAGAACGTGTTTGATAGCATCCCGTCAGATCAGTTCGGACAGACCCAGACACAGATCAATTCAATTATTGCGCCAGTTTACAGCCAGTTGAAGAATGTATGGCCGGGTGACTTCTTCTGCTTGATTGAGGAGGCCTCCGATATGGCTATCACGCCGACTCGCATCGGTGGTGACTGGTGGGACGGTGGTTATCACATGGAGATGGCCCGTCGTAACTGGACCTACATGAACAACCTGAACAACAACGGTTGGAACAGTTGTATGAGTGGTATCTCCACTTGTAACATGGTGTACTACATGATTGAGCAGAACCAGGCGATGGACGATAAGTTGAAAGCTCAAACCTTGAGCGAGATTCGAGGTGTCCGTGCATATTGGGTATATATGCTGATTGACAACTGGGGTAATGCGCCGTTGGCTACCAGCTTCGACACCAATGAGCTTCCGGGTTGCTCCTCTCGCCAGCAACTATTCGACTTTGCGGTTAAGGAGTTGAACGAGGTAAAAGACAATGTATTGGCCGATGTCACTGCCGCTACCTATGGTAAGTTTACACAGGGTGTGGCTTACACTTTGTTGGCTAAGCTGTATCTGAATGCACAAGAGTGGGTAGGCACGCCGATGTGGCAACAGGCCGCTGACGCTTGCGACAAGGTAATGTCTTTGCCCTATTCTT
This sequence comes from Parabacteroides distasonis, assembly GCA_021531385.1. Classification (GTDB taxonomy): domain Bacteria; phylum Bacteroidota; class Bacteroidia; order Bacteroidales; family Tannerellaceae; genus Parabacteroides; species Parabacteroides distasonis_C. The sequence goes on from JAFBIR010000013.1 coordinate 85,269, forward strand.
TGAATGCGGATTGGAAGGCTAACTTCGCTGTAAACAACGAGACCTCTTCTGAGGCAATCTTCGCTGTTCCATATAGCAAGTCAATCGGTGGTAACCACCTGCACAACCGTACCTTGCACTACAAGGATCCGATCGCTTTGGGCTTCACAAAGGGTACTTGGAATGGTATCTCCGCAAATCCGGATTACGTGAAGGAGTTTGATACGGAGGATCCTCGTTATGAGGGTACATTCTTGATCGGTCCGATGATCGATCCGGCTACGGGTAAACCTATTATTACAGACCACGGTCGTGACTTGATCCATACGGTTGACTACAACATGATGAGTACAGAAAAGTACGACGGTATCTGGGGTGAGGTTCAGCAAGAGGAAGGTGCTCGCTGCAACAAGTGGACATTCGAGACTGGTATGAACAACACCGATATGGAGAACGACTTCCATATCTTCCGTTTGGCTGATGTCTATTTGATGAAGGCTGAGGCATTGGTTCGCTTAGGTAAGGACAACGGCGAGGCAACTCGTTTGGTGAACGCTATCCGTGAGCGTGCTTATGGTAATGCTGATCACAACTACACTTCTGTTGACTTGGAGAAGATCTACAAAGAGCGTCGCTTCGAGTTGGCATGGGAGTTAGTTAGCCGTCAGGATATGATCCGCTTCGGTAAGTTCAACGAGCCGGGTTACCTGCACCCCGAGACTACTCCTGACTACCGTAAGTTGTTCCCGATTCCTTACAAGGCTTGGCAGTCTAACGGTAAGTTGACGCAGAATCCGGGTTATCCCGCATTCAACTAATGAGATAGTTCTTTTTCCCTATCAATATTTTAGTTAATAATGGAAAGGTGCCGCATCAACGAAGGTGCGGCACCTTTTTCGTTTATCCATGGCGAAAGGCATAGCTAACCATTCTATTTGAAATAAATCTATTTCAAATCATCTTATTTCATAACAAATGACTAACTTCGCAGGCAGAAAGATAAATGAGCGAAGCATGGAAATACCTTTTGTGTATGGAAAGATAGCCGATGGCTCCAATTTCACGGATCGTACGCAAGATACCGAGAAATTGGTAAACAACTTCAAAGGACTGGTAAACACAGTGATCATCTCGCCACGAAGATGGGGAAAAACATCACTGGTGAATCATGCCCTCCAACGCATGTCCAACGAGAATGACTATTTACTTTGTCAAATAGATATTTTCAATTGCCGGACAGAGGCCCAGTTTTACCAGGCCTACGTGAATGCGCTACTGAAAGCCTCTTACACGAAAATGGATGAGTTCATTGCTGCCGCTAAAAAGTATGTAGGCGCATTCGGCCCCAAACTGACGCTGAGCGATAGCAATATGCAATACGAGTTAGCCTTTGGCATAGACTTCAAAGATAAGCAATACTCCTATGATGAGATTTTGGATCTGCCTCAACAAATCGCTTTAGAGAGAGGCAAGAAGTTTATCGTGTGCATTGACGAGTTTCAAAACGTCAGTAACTATGAGGATGCTCTGGGATTCCAACGCAAACTGCGTGCGCATTGGCAAAGACATAACCAAGTAGGCTATTGCATGTTTGGAAGCAAACGGCACATGCTACTCGACATCTTCAGCAACTATGAGATGCCTTTCTACAAATTTGGAGACATCCTTTTCTTAGACAAGATTGGTGAGCAAGAATGGGTATCTTTTATCACCGATCGCTTTACACAAACGGGAAAGAGAATCTCCACCACACAAGCATCACGCATAGCTCAATATGTAGCCTGCCATCCCTATTATGTGCAACAGTTAGCGCAATTAGTATGGCTAAGGACAGAAACAGTGTGTAAGGATACGCTAATTGATGCCGCATTCGAGGCATTGGTCGGTCAACTCAGCTTGCTTTTCAGCAATATCATTGATACACTTACCGCAAAACAGATTAGCTTTTTACAAGCGATTGCACAGGGAGAACGCAACTTCTCCTCACGGGAAGTGCTTTCCAAGTATCAATTGGGGACATCGGCCAACATCAAGAACCTACGAAAAGCGATGCAAGACAAAGATCTCATTGATGTCATGCCCAACTCCATCCAGTTGCAAGACCCGCTTTTCGCTTATTGGCTGACACATGAGTATTCATGAAAAAGGCGCATCAGAAAAGAGACCTTCTGATGCACCTTCCCTATAACCTACCGTCAAAGCAACGGTTATTTCTTCGTCACCTCTACCCGCTGGGTAGGAGCTAAATGGCTATTGCGATACTCGATCTGCGCTACCACGTTCTCGGCCAAGGCTTGGAAGGCTTGACCCGTAATCGTATTGGGATTTAAAGCGACCGGCTTACCGGCATCACCCCCCTCGCAGATGCTCTGCACGATGGGAATCTGACCCAAAAGGGGTACGTTCAGCTCCTCCGCCAAACGCTTGCAGCCCTCTTTACCAAAGAGATAGTATTTGTTCTCAGGCAACTCAGCCGGCGTGAACCAAGCCATGTTCTCAATCAAACCCAATACCGGCACATTCACCTTATCACCTGTGAACATGCTGATTCCCTTGCGCGCATCCGCCAATGCCACCTCCTGCGGTGTGCTGACGACTACAGCTCCTGTGATGGCCAACGTCTGCACCAATGTCAAATGGATATCGCTCGTTCCCGGCGGAAGATCAATCAAGAAATAGTCCAACTCGCCCCAGTTCGCATCGCCAATCAATTGCTTCAGCGCATTGCTGGCCATTGCGCCACGCCACAGCACGGCTGAATCTTTATCGACAAAGAAACCAATGGAAAGCATCTTCACACCATAGTTTTCCGCCGGCTCGATCAACTCACGTCCCTCCGCCTCTACCATGTAGGGGCGAGCCTCCTCCAAGTTGAACATTTTGGGTTGCGAAGGGCCAAAGATATCGGCATCCAACAGACCCACCTTATAGCCTTGCAACGCTAAGGCGACTGCCAAGTTAGCGGCTACGGTACTCTTTCCCACGCCTCCTTTGCCGGAAGAGACGGCGATAATATTCTTCACCTTGGGCAACAACTTATCCGGCTCGGGACGAGACAATTGCTTCGCCTTCACCGTGATATTCCCTTTGATATTGACTTCCGGACTCACATAGGTCAAGATGGCTGTCTCCGCCGCCTTCACCACCGAGCGGATGAAGGGATCATTGGGCTTGTCAAACAACAGGGAGAAGGTCACGTTCAATCCGTCGATACGGATATTATCCTCCACCATCCCCATCTCGACCAGATCTTTGCCCGTGCCGGGATAACGCACTGTCTTCAATGCGTCTAAAATCAGATTTGGATAGATTTGCATTATTCTTTACGTTTAAATCATTCAACATGCACGACCGCAGGGCCGCCTCGAACCGGCTTACTTGCCGGAAGCCAAAGCGCTTCGCTTGCTGCGGTTGAAGCTGCGGTAAGCGTCATATTCGATCTCCACATCCGGTTCGATCAGCTCCGCCCGCTCTTCACAAACAAAACGGATGTACTTAATGTTCAACCCTCTGTCGAGCCATTGCTGCTCGTAATAGGTCTTGATGGAAAGAATCTCGTCCGCCCCCTCCGAATGATAGAGGTCATCCGTCTGGAAAAGCACGGGATAGCGATTGGTCTTGATCATCTCCATCGTATAGGTGTACATAAACTGGCTGTCTGTCTTCAAGTGAATCAGGCCGTCGCCCGCCAAGATCTGCCGATACAATCGCATGAAGCGGGTGCCCGTCAAGCGCTTATTCACCTTCTTCATCTGTGGATCCGGGAAAGTGATCCAGATCTCCGACACCTCACCGGGCGCGAAGAAATGGGCGATTAACTCAATGCTGGTGCGCAAAAAGGCTACATTCGTCATGCCCTGCTCCAACGATGCCTTGGCGCCGGTCCACATGCGAGCCCCCTTAATATCCACACCGATAAAGTTTTTCTCGGGGAAGAGCTGCCCTAATCCCACGGTATATTCTCCTTTTCCACAGCCCAACTCCAAGACAATCGGGTGATCGTTGTGGAAAAACTGTTCGTTCCAATGGCCCTTCATGGCAAAACCCTGCTCCTGCAACGCAGCAAAAGGATATTGAAACACATGCGGATAACCCGCCATATCGTCAAACTTCGCTAATTTATTCTTTCCCATAGCGCGAAGATAACAAAAAGCCGTCAGGCTTGTTTCATCCTGACGGCTCCTTTTTTGTGACTGCCTTTCGCCCCTCACGAGGCTACTCCGCAATAAGAACTTTTTATTATTAATTTTCTATATCCCTGCCTGTTCACCCTCGCAGGTTACTTGGCTCGATGAGCCGCGCAGGGAGATTATTTATTATGAATTATTTCTTTCGTTCTTTTACTTAACCACTACCTTCGTAGCCTCGCCCTCAACAGCAACTACTACGATACCTGCCGGAGCAGCGATCGTTACGTTGTCAGAAGCAGCTACCTGGTTAGCGATTGTCTGACCCAAGACGTTAGCTACGGTAATTACCTTACCTGCAGCGCCCTGTACAGTCACAGCGCCCTGGCCACCGATTACCTGAACACCAGCTGCCTCGATTGCCTCGTTAGCGGTTGCGTCGCCCTCACCAAGAGAAACGATCAAAGCGTTAGCGGCAGTACCGAAACCAATCTTACCATTGATGCTTGATAAGTAAGCGTTACCACTCTTGATTGCATAAACCTCTTCCTCATCGTCTGCCAAGACAATCTGGAACTTGAAGCGATTCAAACCGTTATCCTTATTCAAACCTACCTCTTCACCCTTAATGATGGTGTTGATAGAATCCTTGTTGATCAAGGTAGCTTGCTTGAACATAGCCTTCACATTGGCCTCGTTATCCAAATAATAACTCAAGTCAACAGTCTCGCTGGCTGTGCCCTCATCATAGTACTTCGTAGAGTCAGTCGGATTGAACAAGAACATGCGCGGCTCTGCAGCCTTCAAGCCTTCCGGCATTGCCTGAGAGATATAGAAGTTAGTCGTTGTCTCCTTCACGTCTGTTGTATCCAACCAGAAAGTCAACGTCTTAGCCTCCTCTTGCGTTGCGGCAATAATTGCATTGTTGTTCTCGTCCATACCCAAGAAACCACCGTTCACTGACTTGAAGCTTGCGTGACGCGGCTCTGCCTCCAAAGACTCAGATACAGCTGCTACTGACTCGAAGGACAAAACAGCCTTCATATTACCATACTTATAGATATTCTGTCCGGCAACGACAGCACCCTGATCATCGATAGACAAGGCATTCTCCTCAAAAGTAATCTCAGTTGAATACTTGTTATCAGTCAAGCCTGCACCAAATACCAACAAAGCACCATCCTTCGTCACTTTAATGATCTGACGCTTTGCTCTGGCAACCTTATCTGTCAAAGTCAAAGTTCCCGCACCATTGAAATAGGCCTTCACATTATCATTCTTCCACTTCAACGCGTAGGTAGTGATGCCCGTGTTCGCAATCTCGTCGCTGGTAGCCACATCATTACCCTTCATATAGGCATATTTGATCTTGCTGCTGATAGAGTCTGTCTTAGCGGCAAACTTCGTGATTACCCACTCATCGGCCTCATCAATGTCATCTGTAGTAGCCAAGCCGTAGTTCTCACCAGTCTTAGTCACCTTCACATACAAATTCTTAACAAACAACGGGTTGCTTGTTGTGAACTTCATTACGATCGGATCAGCAATCTCCTCTTCGGTCAAATCTGCATAACCGGCATTCGGCGTGATAGTAGTCGGAACCAACTTCACCTGGAAGCCAGCATTATGCAAATCCTTGCCTTCCTCAATCTTATAGGTTCCCTTTGCATCCACATAAGCATAACCGAATGTTTCAGTTTCTTTAGAGAATACATCATATACATTCTTGTCATCCGTCTTGCTCAACTGCAAGGTCAAGGTCTCGTTCATATGCTCACGGTTTGTCAACGTGAAATAGTTACCCTCGAAACCGGTTACTACCCATTGTGCCTCGGGAGCATCCAGATCTAAGTAAGCGGGACCCTGTGCCAACAATCTGTAAGCCTCATTAGTAGCGTTAGAAGAAACAGCCAAATACTTTCCATACTCAGAAGAGTTACCAGCATCATTGGTCAGTTTATCCTTGTTGCTGGTGAACATGATGTTGAATACAGAAGGAGCATCCTTCTTTAAGAGGTCAGCCGCACCAATTACCTTGCTGCTTACCAACTTAGCGGCAAACGTTGCATTCTTTAAGGTTCTTGCATTGTAAGTCATTACATACGTACTACCCAATGTTGTGTAAGCCATTGCATACACAGGGTCATCCACTCCATCAGGCACTGACTCTGCATCCACTTTTGCCACCTCAGGGCTTACTTGAATCAAGTAACTATTCCCATCGTTTACCGGATCCGGGATACTTACGCTAAACTTCGCATTTGCCAATGCGGTCTCTCCCTTCTTGCTCGGATCCACAACCATTTCATCTCCATCAATTGTCTGGAACTTAAAGCCCGCACCTGCTATCCTACTAAATCCATTGATATCGTAACGTTCTACCGGATCTACCGCAACAAATTTACATTTCTTGAAATTAGCTAAATCGGCAAAATAATACTTATTATTTTTCTTCACAACAGCACCATCAGGAGCACTGGTTACAAAATACAGTCCATTGTAACCGGTCGCTTTAGCATCCTGACTATCCAATACATCAGCAGTAGCAGCACCTGGAACTTCCACTGCAACCAACTTCTGTCCGAAGATATTGCTTGCAGGCGCCGGATCAGCATCCGGGAAATTAAAGGTGAAGCTACCACCCATCAATCCATTCAAATACTCGGAATCTAATCCATCCTCCGGATCTACAGCGTAAATATTGATTTCCGATGCCTCGTTTCCAGTCAAATTCCATGCCGCATCGTTAAACTTCAAATATTTCGCGTCACCAGAAGCAGCGCTTGTCCTTATTGTAATCACAGCGGCTGTTTCCGCTCTCGTACCCAACTCCCAAACACCATTTTTATTGGCATCGTTCAAAGGATCGCTTCCGTTAGTCAAGATCATTGCCTTCACCACAGGCTCTCCTGCATCTGTTACTGCAGTACCATTAGCGTTTAATGCCAAATAGGCCTGAGCACCCTTGTTATACAATTTCACCTTCGGCTGTCCATCCTCGTTAGAAAGTATTACTTTCCACAAAGCCAAATCACCTACATTTGAGGCAACCCCACTGGTTTTGATGGTAGCATACTTGTTGCCTGTCGAAGCCACTACCACGGCATCTGCATTCGCCGTTAGATACTTACCACCACTTGCCAAATAATAATAAGTATTACCATCCACTTCCGCTCCCTTTTTTAAAGCGGTCGTTTGCGCATTTACCGTAAACGCTGTACCCAATAAAAGGCCAGCAGCCAGTGTAAATAACTTTTTGTTCATAAATAAGTAATTTAATAGATTAATAATATGTTATAAATAACTGTTC
>JAFBIR010000014.1 GCA_021531385.1 Parabacteroides distasonis
GAGGATTGCCCTTGTTTGTTCTGATAGTTTGTCCTGACATAGAATGTCACGTTGAAGAACTGTCTCATACATTTAAAAATTTGCTGCAATGTTTCCATTGCAAGGTTTAACATAAATTTCTATGGATGAGAAGTTTAGAAGATGCTCACCGAGCGTTTTTGCTACAATTTTTTGTCAGTCGTTTCTGTAGCAAAATTGTAGCATAACTTTGACCGAAAGTTGACCGCCAGAAGGGGTCATAAGCCTTCAAACGGGAAATGACCGCCTTTTGGGAATCTGCTCTTATCCCGCTTTCTTTCAAAGCTTTACAACAAAAAAAGGAGGCTCCTCTTTCGAAGAACCTCCTTGCTATTGCGGAAAGGGAGGGATTCGAACCCCCGGTACCTCTCGGTACGGCGGTTTTCAAGACCGCTGTAATCGACCACTCTACCACCTTTCCTTGGTGTGACCTGGGAGGGGCTCGAACCCTCGACCCAATGATTAAGAGTCATTTGCTCTACCAACTGAGCTACCAAGTCATCTTTCTTTCTTTTCCATCATGATTGAGTGACCTGGGAGGGGCTCGAACCCTCGACCCAATGATTAAGAGTCATTTGCTCTACCAACTGAGCTACCAAGTCATCTTCTCAGCTATCGAGTCTTTCTTTCAAACCTCCGTTTGTTTCTCGATTGCGGTTGCAAAGGTAGGCTTTATTTTTAACCTGACAAACTTTTGAGCAACTTTTTTTCGAGAAATTATTCAAACTCATATAGCTCAGAGGGTGTAGTTCGCTTCAATGGGGTGATATTCACATCTTTACCTACTCTAATTCCTTCCTCAAAAAAACGAATGTCTAAGGTCTTATAGGCTAACTCAGGGTGATTATTATCCCGGCTGAGGTGGCAAAGCCAGATGTCTTTGAGGTCGGGTGTATAATGGGTAGCGATAAACTCCGCTGCCTCCCGGTTGCTCAGATGGCCGGTGGGGCTGGCCACTCGTTCTTTCAAAAAGGGAGGATAGGTGCCGAAGCGTAGCATCTCCTCGTCATAGTTCGCTTCCAAGATGAGGTGGTTCGCCTTGCAGATGTATTTCCCTACAGTCTCTGTGATATGCCCCACATCGGTGGCGAAGGTGAATCGATGCGCTCCATACTCGATGAAGTAGCCTACACTGTCTGTGCTGTCATGAGGCACCTCAAAAGCCGTGATCTGGAAGTCGCGGATCATGAACGGAGTCTCTTTCTCGATAATCCGTTTGGACGTGGTGATACATTCCTCCACGTAGCGACTCTTCTGGATGCCGCGATGCACGCCCTCGGTGGAATAGATGGGGATGCCTATCTTCTCACCCAAGCAGCCAACGGTCTTAATGTGGTCGGCATGGTCATGCGTGACCAATACCGCTACGATCTTATCGAAATCTAAGCCATGATCCTTTAATACCTTCTTTATGGTGCGGATGCCGATGCCGGCGTCAATCAATACGCCGAACTCGGGTGTCCCTAAATAGTAACAATTGCCACTACTTCCACTGGCCAAACTCAAAAAAGATAATTTCATGCTCTCCTGTTTCTATCTGTTTCTGTTTTGCACACATTATTCATTCTCTCTCTGGTCGGTCTGTTTCACGGACGGAAGGTGTCTGGAATGGTCACCTCGCCGATAAGGGAGCAATTCATGTGCTCTTTCACCTCCTCCGGGGTTAATCCGTGGCCGAAGAGGAACATCAGCTTCGTGACGGCGCTCTCTGTCGTGCTGTCGAATCCGCTGGTCACGCCGGCTTCCAGGAGCTTGTGTCCTGTCTCGTAACGATGCATCTCCACACTTCCGGCTCGACACTGGGTGACATTGACGATGACGATACCTCGATCGACCGCCTCTTTCAGCATGTTGAGAAACCAATCCTCGCACGGCGCATTTCCACTACCGAAGGTTTCCATCACGACACCCTTCAACCCGGGAATATTGAGGATGCTCTCCACCACTTGCGGAGAGATGCCAGGGAAAAGCTTCAGGATGGCGATGTTGCGATCCAGCAGGTAGTGAGGTTTTAATGGCTTACGAGAGACAGGGTGATACACCTGGGTCTGGTCATATTTGATATAGATGCCCGCATGAGCCAAGGCAGGATAGTTATAGGAGCGGAACGCATTGAAATTATCTGCGTTGATTTTACTGGTTCGGTTGCCTCTCAACAGGTCATTCTCGAAAAAGACGCACACTTCAGGCACGACGGGTAAGCCATTCTCTTTGGCGGCAGCGATCTCTATGGCTGTGATCAGGTTCTCCTTGCCATCCGTGCGCAACATGCCGATGGGGAGTTGTGAGCCGGTCAAGATAACCGGCTTGCTCAGGTTCTCCAGCATGAAGCTCAATGCGGAGGCGGTGTACGACATGGTGTCGGTGCCATGCAGCACGACAAAGCCGTCATAGCGAGCGTAGTTCTCGGCGATGATCTTCACGATTTTCATCCATGAGTCCGGCCCCATCTCGGAGGAGTCCATGGGGGGATCGAACTGGATCGTAGAGACGGAGTAGCCCAACTTCTTCAATTCAGGCATGTTCTCTTGCAGGTGCTCAAAGTTGAACGACTCCAACACACCTGTTTCAGGATTCTCGATCATACCGATCGTTCCACCTGTGTAGATCATTAAGATCGAAGCTTTCTCTTCTGGTGTATTCATATTTATAAGATACTTTTTTTGTCCATATAATGATTATCTCCCTTCAGTACGGGCACGCTGATGTGATACTTCACGGAGATGATACGCATGAGGAAAACACTCAATGCGGCGATAAATTGCGTCACGGGGGTGCTGAGCGGGGTTTGCATGCAGAGGTAGTAAACCACTCCTCCGAAGACGCAGGCCAAGGCATAGATGTCCTTGCGGAAAATCAGCGGCACCTCATTGATTAATATGTCGCGCAGCATACCTCCGAACGAGCCGGTCACGGTGCCCATGACAATCGCTGTCCATACCGGGAACCCGAAGTCGAGTGTCTTCGCAAAGCCGACTACCATAAACAGGCCTAATCCGATCGCATCGAAAAGGAAAAAGGTATTATTCAACCGGATCACATAACGACGGAAGGCGATGACGAAGAGCAAGGCCAATGCGGATATGATCATGTAAGAGGCTTGCGTCATCCAAAACGGTGTGGCCGTCAGCAGCACATCACGTAGCGTGCCGCCTCCAACAGCCGTTACCACTCCCACAACGTAGGCACCAAACCAATCAAATTGCTTCGCTGAGGCTAATCGGATACCACTAATGGCAAAAGCGAAGGTTCCCGTATAATCACAAAAGGTGATAAAATCTATCATTTTGTTTTTCCCGCGAAAATACGGAATAGTTCGCAATTATCATCTTTTCTAACGAGAATAGCGAATAATAATTTAAACCAAACCATTTCGAACTTGTTTATTTCTATAAGTTCGCGATGTCAAGCTGCTGTAAGCTGTGTTTGCGTGCTTAAAAAAAGAAAGTGATATGTGGGTTAGCAAAAAGAAAATAGGTATAGTTCTTTTCGGTTTATTTTTGGGGATAGGTGTACATGCTCAGCATTTTCCGCAGGTTGATCCGAGGCATTATGTGAGCGATTCCGTTTTGTTCATTCCTAAGCGTCCTTGGTTGGCAGCCGGAGAGACGGTCGGCATGAACCTGTTTGTCTGGGGATTTGATCGGTTTATCATGAATGAGGACTTCGCACGGATCAATGGGCATACCATTAAGCAAAACTTCAAGACTGGACCGGTATGGGATACCGATAAGTTCTCTACCAATCTGGTGGCGCATCCCTATCATGGGTCGCTCTATTTCAATGCTGCCCGTAGCAATGGATTGAATTTTTGGCAATCTATTCCCTTTGCTGCGGGAGGTAGTTTGATGTGGGAGTTTTTCATGGAGACAGAGCCACCCTCTATCAACGATATGTTGGCAACCACCTTGGGTGGTATCGAGTTAGGTGAGATCACCTATCGCCTTTCCGATCTCTTTATCGACAATCGGAGCCGAGGTGCGGAGCGTGTGGGGCGTGAGATTTTGGCGGGTGTCATCTCGCCGATGCGTGCGGTCAATCGTCTATTGACGGGCGAGGCCTGGCGACATTCCCGCTCTAAGGGGCGTACCTATAAGTCGGTACCGGTCAACTTTATTGTCAGTGCAGGCCCTCGCTTCTTGGCGGAGCAGGAGGGATCACGGCATGGCACGACCAGTATGCAAGTGGGTTTACGGCTTGATTATGGCGATCCGTTTGAGGATGAGTCTTATGCGCCGTATGAATGGTTCCAATTTCGCATGGGTGTGGATTTCTTCTCGGCCCAGCCGTTGATCAGCCAAGTGAATGCTGTAGGTGCCTTGTGGGGAAAGCGGGTTTGGAGCAAAGGGCCTCGTAGTTTAGCGGCTGGTGTGTTTCAGCATTTCGATTACTACGATTCTGAATTGCGCTCGAATAGCGCACAGGAGATCGCGCCTTATCGTATCTCTGAGGCCGCAGCCGTGGGTGGAGGATTGATCTATTATAAGAAGGCTACACCGGGGGATAAAGTGGATGTCTATGCCGAGCTGTATGGCACAGGCGTGGCGTTAGGGGCCAGCATCTCCGATTACCTGAAATTGGAGGAACGGGATTATAACTTAGGTAGTGGATACAGTTTCAAAGCGTTCTCTGGATTGGCTTACGATAAGCGTTGGGCTTTCTTGCTCAATTTGGAGAATTATCATTTGTTTACTTGGAAAGGCTATGCCCCTGATTTGGATTGGGCCACAGCGGACTTGGCTAATCTCAACGTGCAGGGTGATGCCGGGAATGCCCGGCTCACCGTTTTCTCCACCTCATTGGCTTATCTCTCCAAGCATAGGTGGCAGTTGGTCTTGCGCAACCGCTACTTCGCTCGACGTACGCATTATAAATACTATCCGGATATAGACTATTCGACCTATGATGTCACCCTCTCGTTAGGATGGCGCATTTAGCTCCCGCTCAATCTCTCGCAGGTTCTCCAGCTTCTTCCGGCGCATGAAGTCGTAAATGCCTTCGAGGTGCTCCACGACCCGCTGGTGGCCGAACTCATAGACTTTGGACACGAGGCCATCTAAGAAGTCTCGGTCGTGAGAGACGACGATCAGCGTGCCGTCAAAGTCCAGCAGCGCCTGCTTGAGGATGTCTTTCGTCTTGAGGTCAAGATGGTTGGTAGGCTCGTCGAGGATGAGCAGATTCACGGGTTCTAATAAGAGCTTGATCATAGCCAGACGAGTACGCTCACCACCGGAAAGCACCTTCACCTTCTTCATGGAGTTCTCTCCACCAAACATAAAGGCACCCAACAGGTCTTTGATCTTGTTGCGAATATCGCCCTTGGCCACGTCGTCGATGGTTTGGAACACCGTTAGGTTCTCATCCAACAGCGAGGCTTGGTTCTGTGCGAAGTAGCCAATTTGCACGTTGTGCCCTAATTGCAAGTTGCCTTCGTAGGGAATCTCGCCCATGATACACTTCACTAAGGTCGATTTTCCCTCGCCATTCTTCCCCACGAAAGCGATCTTGTCTCCTCGCTCGATGGTCAGGTTGGCGTTGCGAAAGACTGTATGCTCACCATACGCTTTGCTGACACCTTCGATGGTCACCGGATAGCTGCCTGAGCGGGGAGAGGGCGGGAATTTCAAGCGCAGTGCGGAGGTGTCCTCCTCATCCACCTCCAAGAGAGTCAGTTTCTCCAGCATCTTCACTCGGCTTTGCACTTGTAAAGTCTTCGAGTAAGTGCCCTTGAAACGCTCAATGAAAGCCTTTGTCTCGGCGATCATCTTCTGTTGCTCGTCGAACGCTTTCTGCTGTTGCTCCCGACGCTCCTGCCGCAATTGGAGGTATTGACTGTAGTTCACTTTATAATCGTAGATGCGTCCCATGGTGACCTCTATCGTGCGGGTCGTGATGTGATCCACAAACGCACGGTCGTGACTGATTACCACCACGGTTTGCCCTCGCTCGATCAGGAAGTCCTCTAACCATTGGATCGATTCGATGTCGAGGTGGTTCGTCGGCTCGTCCAATAGAAGCACGTCAGGCTTCTTGAGCAAAAGCTTCGCCAATTCGATGCGCATGCGCCAGCCACCACTGAAGGCACTGGTTGGCCGCTCTAAGTCTGCCCGTTGAAAGCCCAGTCCCAGCAGGGTCTTCTCGATGTCTGCCTCGTAGTTCAGCTCCTCGATGGAGTAGAATTTCTCGCTCAACGTGGCCACCCGTTCGATCAGTTCCATGTAGCTGTCCGATTCATAGTCCGTTCGCTCCTCTAATTCCTTGTTGAGCGCATTGATCTCGGCCTCCATCGCGTGCAGGCGGGCGAAGGCTTGTGCGGCCTCTTCACGCACGGTTCGTCCATCTTCCGTCATCAAATGCTGTGGCAGATAGGCAATCACCGTGTCTTTGGGTGCCGACACCTTTCCCCGTGTAGCCTCCCTCACGCCGGCCAAGATCTTCAACAGGGTGGATTTGCCTGCTCCATTCTTGCCCATCAAAGCGATGCGGTCTCCCTCATTAATCACAAACGAAATGTCCGAAAACAATGCGCTACCCCCAAATTCTACTGTCAATCCATCTACTGAAATCATGCTTTATCTTGCTATGTCCTTAAAAATTGAGCGCAAAGGTAGGAAAAACAATCGAGAACGCTTGCCAAATCAAGAAGAATGCCTATCTTCGCGGTCGCTAATACAAATAGCTTAATTTAAAATTTATATTCAAACATGGCAACAAAAATTAGATTGCAAAGACGCGGTCGTAAGGGTTATGCCTTCTATCAGATCGTAGTCGCAGACAGCAGGGCTCCACGTGATGGAAAGTTTATTGAGAGGGTAGGTTCTTATAATCCGAACACTAATCCTGCTACAGTAGATTTGAACTTCGAAAGAGCTTTGTATTGGCTGCAGGTAGGTGCGCAACCTACTGACACCACTCGTAACATTCTTTCACGCGAGGGCGTGCTCTTGAAGAAGCACTTGCTGGAAGGCGTGAAGAAGGGCGCTTTTGACGAGGCTAAGGCTGAGGAGAAATTCGAGGCTTGGAAACAGCAAAAGCAAGCTTCTGTCGAGGCTGCTAAGGCGAAGAACAGCGAGAAGGCTAAGGCCGTAGCTGCTGCTCGTTTGGAGGCTGAGAAAGAGGTTAACAAGGCAAAGGCAGAGATCGTAGCGAAGAAGAAAGCTGAATTGGCAGCCGCTGAGGCCGCTAAGAAGGCTGAGGAAGCTGCAGCAGCCGCTGAGGCTGAGGCTCCGGCCGCTGAGAGCGCTGAGTAATTTCAGGCTTTCTGTCGCTTTGGGACATAAGGGCTCCAGGGATTTTCCTTGGAGCTCTTTTTTTATCTGTTTTCGGGAATGATGGGCGACAAAAAATATCCCCAGTTAGGCAAAAATAGCGCGCTAACTGGGGAAGTTTTTTCCTATAACAGCGTAGGGGGAAGTCGGTTTAGTCGATCTCCTCGTCTGCCTCGTAGCCGCCCATCTCGCGGAGCGCATTCTTCAGCATCACATACTGCTGGAAGAGGTGGTTGATGGGAACCTCACCCTGTGTATAGTCGTGCATCGGGCTCTTCAAGAAGAAGCTCAAGAAACGTTGTGTGCCCCAACGACCCGCACGTGCGGCCAAGTCGCTCAGCAACACCAAGTCGAGTACTAACGGAGCAGCCAAGATAGAGTCGCGGCAGAGGAAGTTGATCTTGATCTGCATCGGATAACCCATCCAGCCGAAGATGTCGATATTATCCCAACCCTCCTTGTTATCGTTGCGAGGCGGATAATAGTTGATACGTACTTTGTGGTAGTAATCCGTGTAAAGATCCGGTTGCTCCTCCGGCACGAGGATAGACTCCAGCGTAGAGAGCTTACTTACC
Organism: Parabacteroides distasonis; assembly: GCA_021531385.1. Taxonomy (GTDB): domain Bacteria; phylum Bacteroidota; class Bacteroidia; order Bacteroidales; family Tannerellaceae; genus Parabacteroides; species Parabacteroides distasonis_C. Next base: position 7,862 of record JAFBIR010000014.1, read on the forward strand.
TCTTTCGTATGGAAGTTGGCCGGCTCGTCGAGCACTAAACCATCACGGTTACCTAAGATATTGGTAGAGAACCAACCAGAAAGACCTAAGCAACGTGTGCCGATGATCGGGGCGAAGCCTGATTTCACCAAGGTCTGGCCTGTCTTGAAGTCCTTACCTGCGATTGGCATCTTGGTCTCTTCCGCCAGCTCCCACATGGCGGGAATATCTACCGTCGTATTAGGAGCGCCCATGATGAACGGTGCGCCCTCTTTCAGTGCGGCATACGCATAACACATGGAGGGAGCGATGTGCGCCTTGTCGTCAGCCTTCATGGCGTTCTCTAAAGCAGCTAAAGAACCATGTACTTGCTCATCTACAGGTACATAAATCTCTGTAGATGCGGCCCAGATCACCACAATACGTGCGCATCCATTCTCCTCCTTGAAGCGACGGATGTCCGCACGGATCTGCTCCATCATGTCCCAGCGATCACGGCAATCCTTCACGTTGTCACCGTCCAGACGCTTGGCATAGTTATGGTCGAAAGCAGCCTTCATCGGAACGATCTGCTCCAGTTCATCCTTCACCGGGTTGATATCTTTTTCTTTCAGCACCTCGCAGTTGATAGCTGATTCATAAGCGTTTGCGCCGTAAACATCCCATGCGCCAAACACTAAGTCGTTGAGATTGGCCAACGGCACAATTTCTCCATAGTGCTTGTATTGTTTGTCTTTACCCCTGCCTACACGAATCTTGTCGTATTGTGTCATTGACCCGACAGGTTTGGCCAAGCCTTTACGTGCCATAAGCACACCCGTTATAAACGTGGTGGCTACCGCACCCAATCCCACACAAAGCACACCCAATTTACCGTCAGCCGGTTTTACAATTGCTTTTTCCATGTTCTAACTCTTTTAATCTTTAAATATGTAATCCATGTCTTTTGTTCGTTTTCGTTTGACGGGGGCGAAGTAACTGAAAATAATTCAGATCTATTCCGCTGGATCCACAAAAGGTTTGCTAAAAATGCGCATAAAGTGTTCCAAATCGATTTTTTTTGTGGATTTAATGACAAATGATAAGGGATTGTACGATTGTTTGACAGAATTCTTTACCTTTGTCCGCATCAATAAATAGGGTAACAATAAATAAAAAAGCGAATGAAACCAACATTATTTGTTTTGGCGGCTGGCATGGGTAGCCGCTATGGAGGTTTGAAACAGTTAGATGGTCTGGGTCCCAATGGTGAGACCATCATGGATTACTCGATTTTCGACGCCATTCGCGGCGGATTCGGTAAGTTGGTCTTTGTGATCCGTAAATCGTTTGAGCAGGATTTCCGTGAGAAGATCCTTTCTAAATATGAGCATCATATCCCTGTGGAGCTGGTTTTCCAGGATCTGAACGACCTGCCCGAAGGCTTTACCTGTCCGGAGGGACGTCAGAAGCCGTGGGGTACGAATCATGCGGTTTTGATGGGCAAGGATGTGATTCGTGAGCCCTTTGCCGTGATCAATGCGGATGATTTCTATGGCAGGGATAGCTTCGCGGTGATTGGCAAGTGGCTGGCTGAGTTGAAGGAGGGCGCATGCAACCAATACTGCATGGTGGGTTATCGTGTGGGCAACACGCTGAGCGAGAGTGGCTCCGTGGCACGTGGCGTCTGCGAGACTTCAGCCGAGGGCTACCTGACGGGTGTCGTGGAGCGCACGGCTATTGAGCGCATCGATGGCGATATCCAGTTTATCGACGAGAATGGCCAGAAGGTTGTCTTGGAGGAGAACACGCCTGTCTCTATGAACATGTGGGGCTTCACGCCCGATTATTTCGCGCATTCAGAGGAATACTTCAAGGAGTTCTTGCGGGCGAACGCCGGCAACTTGAAGGCTGAGTATTTCATTCCGTTGATGGTCAATAAGCTGATCACGGAGGGCACGGCTACCGTGAAGGTGCTCGATACCACCGCTAAATGGTTTGGAGTGACCTATGCAGCTGATCGTCAAGGGGTAGTGGATAAGATCCAAGCCTTGGTCGATGCGGGTGAGTATCCCAGCAAATTATTCTGATTCCCCCCCAACGATTCCAACAATCATCATAGCGGATGTTGAGTGGTAAATGCCCTCAACATCCTTTTTTATGCGAGGTGTTAGAACTTTGCCTGGTATAATATAAATATAGTATGGCAAAGAATAGAATCATAGCAGAGGTCTACCAATTCCCTTGACCACTTATGTGGCTCGTCATACATGGGCGAGTATTGCGAAGAGTCGTCATGTGCCCATAGGTGTCATTAGCGAGGCATTGGGGCATGATTCCGAAAGTACCACGAGAATCTATCTCTCTTCCTTGGACGCTTCTGAAGTGGACCGGGCGAATAGCCTCATTATAGACTCCTTGTAAGGATTACGTGTAGAGATTCTCTTCTTAAGAGAATCTCTATTTGAACAAATAGTTGATTTTTAAATGGCTAATTTCGATATTGGAGCTATTTTATGCCAAATAAATACGAATGCCATTCGGTGTAGAGGCAGAAAAAACTCTTTTTTAAGACTGATTTGCACAAAAATTTACTTTCCCTGTTATGTAATCGGATTCTCTTAAGAAGAAATTCTCAATAGGTTGGGGGTTGTCCACACTTTAAAATGAGCTATAATCATTGCGCAGATTACGAAATATTTGCTATTTTTGCATCCGTGTAAAGATTCTCTTAAGAAGAGAGTTTTTTTTCGGGCCAAGATGGTACGCAAAAACGATAACCTGTGGTGTAAATTTTGTAACTGCTTGAATCTGAAATAGTTGTGGATTGGAGCAGGACTTAGATTATTTGCCATAATTAAAAAAGTGTGTTGTATGACAGAGCTAAGATGGTTTGTGTTAAGGGATTTAAAACGTCCAAATGCGAAGGTGCGTGCTTATCAGATGCTTAAAAATATACCGGATAAACAGATTGTGGTGTTTACTCCTTTGGTCGTTCGACCCACCACGCTCAAATCGGGCAAGAGGGTCTTGGAGGAGATCCCCTATATCAGCGACTTGCTCTTTGTGCAAAGCTCTCGGGTCATACTCGATCCGATCATTAAGGAGATACACACATTACAATATCGTTTCTCAAAGGGGTGTAAACAGAATGAGCCTATGATCGTTCCGGATAGGGATATGAATCAATTCATGGCAATTGTCAATGGGCGAGAGCCTTATAAGTTTTATACGCCCGAGGAGGTCACTCCATCTCTGTATGGCCGGCGGATAAAAATAGTAGGAGGAAATCTGGATGGCTTTGAAGGACGCCTGATGACAACCCGAGGCTCAAGAGTGAAGCGCTTGATTGTGGAGTTGGAAGGTCTTTTGTCAGTTGGGGTAGAGGTACAGCCGGAGTTTATCCAGTTGGTGAAGTAATGGAGTAATCATACATTGGAAATACATTTGAACTATGCGATTCCTGCAAAGAAAACGAGCGGAACTCTATATAATAGGATTGGGTATCATGCTGTTGGAACTGGTCAGTTGTGCTACGCCCACCAATATCGCCTATTTCCAGGATGCGGAAGCTTTGAACGGCATGTGGCTGCAGGCAGAGCAGCAATTCCGTCTTCGACCGGAAGATAAAATAAATATCGTGGTCAGTAGTTCCAATCCACTCTTGGAACAGCAGTTCACCTTGACAACAAGTAGCCGAGTGTCGAATACGTTGGGTGGTTCGGTCACGCCTCAAACTACGGCTGGAAGGTATTCCATTCAAAGTCAGCTTATCGCTTATACCGTGGATGAGCAGGGGACAATCGAGTTCCCTATTTTAGGAAAGATTTCTGTAGCCGGCAAGACACGTAAGGAGGTGGCCTCTTATATCCAAGAGCGTCTCATATCCCGCAAGTTGGTGAGCGATCCAATCGTCACAGTGGAGTATGTGAATTTGGGTATCAATGTCTTGGGCGAAGTCAATAAAGCAGGTCATATCGACATTACAAAAGACCACTTCACCGTTGCGGATGCCATTGCCTATGCGGGAGATTTGACCATCAATGGCAATCGTGAGAACGTGATGGTCAGACGGCAGGTAGATGGCGAGAATCAGATCTATTACATCGATCTGACCCGTATGCAGAGCATGCTGGAGTCGCCGGCCTATTACCTGCAACAAAACGACCTGATTTATGTCTCACCCAACGATAAACGGATGCGGGAATCCCAGTCATATGGGAATACCTTTAACAATCCCTCTGTCTGGATTTCGATCGTTTCTCTGTTGACCACCATTGCCGCACTGATTCTGTGAGAAAGGAACATACGATGACAGAAATAACACGCCCCATTATTCCAATGCAGGAGGAGGAGACCGTAGATTTTCAGGCGCTTTTTTACCAGTGCTTGGACAAATGGCATTGGTTTGTCCTCTCAGTAGTCGTGACCTTGGGTCTCGCTGTATTCTATCTCTTGTCAACGCCACCTGTCTATCAGCGCAAGGCCTCCATCTTGATCCAGGAGGATTCGAAGGGGCGAGGCTCGGGTATGAATGCGCTCTTGTCGGATTTGGGGGTCAACAATGCCAGCAGCAATGTGCAGAATGAGCTGGTCTCCCTGAAATCCGTTGCCTTGATGGAGGAGGTGGTGAGACGGTTAGAGTTGAATGTAAACTATACGCGGAAAGGAAAAATACAGACCTGGACGCTGTATGGAAAGACATTGCCCCTGAAGGTGGAGTTTGTGGATGTGGCGGAATCGGAGCATGTCGGCTTGACAGTCGCTCCGGCGAAAGAGAAGGGCTATCGGCTCAGTGACTTTCGGCGACGTGGAGAGGTGGTGAGCGAAGGAACGGTTTTGCATGTGAAGCCGGATGAGTTAGTCACTACACCCATTGGCTCCTTGCGTCTGCGTGAGACAGGAAATGAACCTTTGACTTCTCCCATGCAGGTAACACATGGAGGTTTGTATGGGACGGCACGCAATTTTTCGGGGCGTCTGAATGTGGCCTTGGCCAATAAGAATACGACAATCGTCGATATTTCGTTTCAAGACGTGAATATGCAACGGGCGGAAGAGCTGTTGGAGATGGTGATCACGGTCTATAATGAATACTGGGTCAAAGACCAAAACCAAATCGCCAATAGCACCTCTCAGTTTATCAACAAGCGTTTGCGGTTGATTGAAAGTGAATTAGGAGATGTGGATCAAAGCATATCCACCTATAAGAGCGAGCATTTGGTTCCGGATGTGAAAGCGGCATCCAATCTCTATATGAATCAGAATTCTCGCAATAATTCACAGATCCTCTCCTTGCAGAATAGGCTTTCCATGGCTCGTTATGTCCGCAATTATATGAAGGAGATGGGGGATAACAGCCAACTGTTACCCACCAATTCAGGAATTAATAATGATGCCATTGAGGATCAGATTAAAGAGTATAACCGGATGTGTTTGCAACGTAGAAGCTTGATGGTGAATAGCAGTGAGCAGAACCCCTTAGTGAGAGACCTGGATCGCGCTATGGAGGAGTTGCGCAAGGCAATCATTCGCTCCATAGATAACTTAGAGGTCACCTTATCCACCGAGTTGCAATCGTTGGAACGTGAAGAACTGCAAACCATTTCCCAGATAGCGGCCAACCCCGATCAAGCGAGATACCTGCTTTCGGTAGAGCGTCAGCAAAAGGTCAAGGAGTCGCTTTATCTCTTTCTGTTGCAGAAACGAGAGGAAATCGAACTTTCTAAAGCATTCACGACCTCTAATAGCCGACTGATTACCCCTCCCTTGGGAAGTAACCAGCCTGTCGCGCCTGTCCGTAGGAATATCCTGCTCTTAGCGTTGATGGCAGGAGTAATGCTGCCAGTAGGGGTGCTCTATGGGTTGGAGATGCTAAGCCCGAAGGTTCGAAGGCGTAAAGACCTTGAGTCGCTTTCCATTCCCTTGTTGGGAGCGATTCCCCTGTCTCATAAGTTGAACCGGCCGTTCCGTAGGAAACGGGAGCGGTTAGAGGTAGTGGTGCGGGCCAATCTACAAAATGCCATCAACGAAGCCTTCCGTCTGCTTCGTACGCATTTAGACCTACAGGTAGAGCCAAATATCGGTGCCCATGTCTTGATGGTGACGGCTGCGGATAAAGGAAGCGGAAAAACCTTCTTGACGCTGAATTTAGCGATGAGCTTAGCTTTGGTGGGCAAGCGGGTTTTGATGGTGGATTTAGAGATGCGAAGTGCCGCATTGAGTCGTTTTGCGGGTTTTCGAGGAAAAGGTGTGGCCGATTACCTCAGTGGTCAGGTAGCGGATTATGAACCGCTGATTATCAGAGGAGCTTCCTCGAAAGAGCCCGACCTTTTGCCGGTAGGTACCATCCCCTCTAACCCGACCGAGTTGCTCTATGCCGAATCCTTCGAGTCTATGATCGAAGACTTAAGTCAGCATTACGACTATATCCTGTTAGACACCCCCTCAGTAGAAGGAGTAGCCGACACGTTGCTTATCAATAAGGTAGTCGATCTCACCCTTTTCGTGCTGCGAGCAGGCCAGTTCCATCGTCGAAGCCTTCCCAAATTGGAGCAAGCTTACAAGGAGCGAAAATACAGCGACCTGACATTGGTGCTGAATGGCACAAGAAAGGAGTATTGAGGTGTAATATCCATTTCCCGTAAACTTAAACTCCTTTCACCATAATCTTTTTAGGCTTGTGAAATCACATAAATTAATATATCAAATGACTAATCAACCTGCTATTTCTGTAATTGTCCCTGTTTATAAAGTGGAGCCATATCTGCATTGTTGTTTAGATAGCATACTTGCTCAAACTTTCACTGACTTTGAGCTTCTGCTTATTGACGATGGCAGCCCTGATCAATCTGGTGCGATTTGTGATGAGTATGCTATCAAGGACTCACGAATCCGTGTGTTTCATAAAGAGAACGGTGGGGTTAGTTCAGCACGTAATCTTGGGTTAGATAATGCGAGAGGTGAATGGGTGACTTTTGTGGATGCAGATGATATAATAGATTCTCATTTTTTGGAAGGACTTATTGAAATAACCAATGAAAATGTTGATCTTGATTTTATTCAGGCAGGCTGTTGCAATTACATAGGTGGGGAGATTATTGGTGTGGAGCAACAATATGAGCTGTATGTCGGAAACGATCCTGCATATTTGTTTAACAACTTTAGAGGCCTCACGGTCTCTAAACTTTTTCGTTTAGAGAACATCAACAAATGGTCTCACGGTCTTCCGCTTCGCTTCGATGAAGAAATGAGAATTGCGGAGGATATGGCATTTACGTTAGATTATATACTCAATGTTAAACATTATGCATTTATTCCAGAAATTGGATATTGCTATCGCAGAGACAATATGGGAAGTCTGACAAAGAAAAGAAGAGCGCCTAATTTTGAAATGGAATACCACTCCTTTGAGCATTCATATTACTCCACGATTCAATATATGGATAAATATAATCTTCCAAAAGAAGTTTGCTCAATTCGATTAATGCAGAGGGGGAACCAGCTTCGCGGTGTGATAGAATCATTATCGTATAGTGAATTAAGATATCGTGAACGCATTTCTTGGTTGCATTCTATTTCAGAATTAGGAATACCATGGGTTTTGGCTTATGGAACTGGCTCGAGAATGAAGAGAATCGTAGATGTTTTATTGATCGGTCATCACTATAGGTTAGCCTATTGGACAATAGAGCTAATAGCTATGCTTAAATTGATTAAATCTAGAGTCGTATGAGTATAAAGGATCTAATAGTTTTACGAATCAAGGAAATAATCCTATTGATAGAATTATATTTGGCAAAATTAATGTCTTTCTTATATCGAGAGAAAGATATTTGGCTTCTCTCAGAGAGAGGAAAGGAGGCCCGAGACAATGCCTATTTCTTCTTTGTGTGGCTGAAGGAGCACCATCCGGAAATTAAGGCTAAATATATTGTCAGCAAGGAGTCTAAAGATTACCATAGATTTGACCAATGGCCCCAAGATCGAGTGGAGTACGATTCCATGAAACATTTGATTTCTCTTTGGCAGGCGAAGTATTTAATCAGTACCCATATCTGTGGATATACGCCTCATGCTGCTTTTTTTACAAAGTTAGATCGTTCTTGCAATATTTTTAGGAAAAAGAAAAAGATATTCTTACAACATGGAGTAACAAAAGACTATATCAGAGCACTGATGTTTGACCGAACGCATTTGGATCTTTTTATCACCGGTTCCCGAATAGAGTATGAATACATCAGGACTCATTTTGGTTATCCGGAGGGCATTGTGCAATATACCGGATTTTGTCGCTATGATAACTTAAATGAATTTCAGACGAAAAAGCAGCTGCTTATCATGCCTACTTATCGAAGTTATATTAATCGGGATCATTTTGAAGAATCGACCTATTATCATGCTTATAAAGACTTACTTTGTAGCAAAGAGTTTCATGCTGTGTTAGCTAAATATGGCTACAAGGCTGTTTTTTATCCGCACTATGAATTTCAATCCAAAATACAGCTGTTTGAGGATTTGAATTTACCAGAATGTGTGGTTATTGCGGATATGACTTATGATGTACAAACGCTTCTGAAAGAGTCAGAGGTCTTGCTGACAGACTTTTCAAGTGTCTTCTTCGACATGATGTATATGCATAAGCCTATCCTGTTCTATCAGTTTGATGAGGAGGAATATAGGGCTCGTCACTATCAAGAAGGTTACCTTCGTTATCGGGATGTGGGTCCTGTTGTTCGGACTTTACCGGAAGTTGTTGAGCAGATAGAAGCCATTCTGACCCATCCGAATTGTTTGGAGCAATACATGCCCTATTATGACCAGACCTTTGCGTTGAGGGATAATAGAAACTGTCAAAGGGTGTATGAGGCGATTGTCCATTGCTAATACATTAAATCTTAATGGTTATGAGAATCAAAGGAAGAGACTTTAAAATATCTACATTTGTATGTCTTGTTCTATACTATGGCATAGCCTATTGGATGCCTGCAAGCTGTAGCTTATTTGGTGGCACGTTTTTTAAATATTTGAGAGCGTTCTTATGTCGTCATATCTTCCTCTATTGTGGTAAGAATGTGAATATAGAGCGTAAGGCGAACTTTGGAAGTGGATTGGATATTGAGTTAGGAGATGAATCGGGCTTGGGCATTAACTGTGTGATTCCGAGCAATACAAAAATTGGCAAGTATGTAATGATGGGGCCCAATTGCTATATTCTTCCTCATAATCACAAATTCGATCGTTTAGATATACCCATGTGTAAGCAGGGTATGTCTCCAAAGATGCAAACAATTATTGGAGATGATGTGTGGATTGGGCGTGATGTGGTGATGACACCGGGAAGAACGATTCAAGATGGATCCATAATCGCAGCAGGATGCATCCTCTGTAAGGATTTCCCGAAATATGCGGTTGTGGGAGGAAATCCTTCGAGACTTATTCGATATAGGCATAAAGATTGCATAAAGGCTTAACTTGGTTGTTTCTGCTCAATGATAATTGTGTGTTAATAGTTCATATGAAAATCTTTCATGTGATATGCCAACTGCTCAAACCCCATTATTAGTATTTTTCAATATTCTAATTATAGTATTGATATACAATGCGCTGAAGTCTGTTCGCTATTATCCCTATGCCGTACTGAGCAGCAAGTATAACTTCGCTTCATTGCTATGTCTGATTTTCTGCCTATTTTCATTCTGGGGAACAGATTGGTTCCATTATTTGGAACTGTTTCCCGGGCTGCAATTGGGCTGGAAAGGGCACATGGAAGAGGTCTATGTGTGGATCGCGCAGAATCTATCCCCTAATTATATTGTTTTTAGACTAGTTATTTGGGGATCTGCCTTTTTTCTCTTTTTAAAGACTATAGACCAACTTTCTATATCAAAGTATCTTACGCTTTACTTTTTTGGAACGATATATATTATTTGGTTCGCTTATGCGCGTGTATCTTTGGTGATGGCAATGGTGTTTTGGGGATTTGCCTTGATTCATACGTCCACTAAGTTGTACATGAAGCTACTTGCTCTATTGGTTATTGGCTCTTCGTATTTCTTTCATAAAACGGCGCTGTTTGCTATTGGAACCGCTTTCATTGCGACGGCTATACTGAAGTATCCGAAAATAGCGCTTAGGATGATGTTGCTCTCTTTCCCTCTAATTATAGTCATTGCAAAAGCATTCGTAGCCTCTTTTGTAGTGATGGATATTGATGCTTCAGAGGGGGAGATGTCTTCTTATATGGCGCAAGGACAGAATTATATGGATAAAAGCAGTGCTGAGGTTGGAATGGGTGCTTTAATTCGTTCATTCTTCGAGACATCCCCTTATTATGGAATAGCCTATCTAAGTTATAAGTGCTTAAGTTCTAAACAGGCTTTTTTTGTTCCAAATGATATCAAGGCATTCATGCTATTACAAATTGTCATTGTTTTTATTGCCTCTATATTCGCTTTTGATTTTTCAGTAAATACCAGTGTGCTGTATGGCAGATTTCTTCGCTTTGCGCCAATTCCGAATACGATCGTATTGGCCTATTTGTATCAGTCTCAGTTTAAAAGACAGTTAACGAAACTGGTGATTTTAATAGCTACCTGTGGAACGGGATATACCTTACTTTATACCCTGTATTGCTCAATTGTGAATTAGAGAAACCGATTGTATTTGATAAAGTTGTAGTTGATTTATGAACATCCTTCACATTCATCCTTCACTGGCAGGTGGTGGCATTGAGGCCATGATTTGTGGGTTAGCCAATACAATGGCGGAGCGGGAAAACGTTTCGGTGTGTAGTATTTTCGAGCCCAAGGAGAGCGATGTCTTTTGGAAGAAGCTTTCGCCAAAGGTGAAGCGAGTCTCGTTAGGCAAGCGTACCCCCGGATTCTCAGTGGGAGTAGTGTATAAAATTTTGAAACTAATAGGGAAAGGGCGATATGAAGTGGTCAACCTGCATGGTTTTTTCTACTATTACGCATTGACGGTTTTGCTCCTTCATCATCGGGTGAAGTTTTTCTATACGGTTCATTCGGATGCTAAGATGGAGAACACCAGTTGGGACAGGCGTTTCTTTCCATTCAAAAAGTTCTGTTTCAAGAAAGGTTGGGTACACCCGATAACGATTTCCCATGCTTCGCAAGTCTCATTCAAGCAGTTGTATCAGTGTGATAGTCATTTGATTTATAATGGTATAGCTAAACCTGTAATTGAGGCAGAGGATTTAGTGAGCGCTTTTCGTCCTTCAGCCAAGACGAAGCTGTTTATCCATGCGGGTCGCATCGATATGCCCAAAAATCAAGTAGTGCTTTGTAAGGTGTTTAAGCGGCTGATTGATGAGGGTGAGGATGTGGTGCTCTTGATAGCTGGCTCTAAGCAGAAGCAAGGCATCTATGACCAGATGGAACCCTATTTCTGCGACCGTATCCGCTATTTGGGTGAGCGCAGTGATATCCCACAACTGATGGCGCAATGCGATGCGATGTGTCTCCCTTCTATTTGGGAGGGGCTTCCTGTTACGCTCTTAGAGGCACTATCTGTGGGCTGCATTCCCATTTGTTCGCCTGTAGGAGGCATCCCCAATGTGGTTGAGCAGGGTAAGAATGGTTGCTTATCCGATAGTTCTTCGGAGGAGGATTATTACCGGATAATGAAAGCTTACTTACAGTTTTCGGACGAGGAGCTAATCGCTATGCGCACTCGGTGTAGGGAGTCATTCTCAAAATATGATATTGAGAATACGGCTGCTTGTTACCTAAATGCTTATCAAATGGCTTGTTCATGAAAATCTCCGTTATTATCCCTACTTACAAACCACAAGCCTATTTGTGGGAATGTCTAGATTCGATGGTTGCCCAGATCTTCCCGAAAGAGGAGTTTGAGGTATTTCTGGTACTCAATGGCTGCACGGAGCCATAAGTTCTCAAATTAGGGTTCAAAAAGGTTGTTTGTATTTTTATGGCTGAAATTTTAGACAGCAGATTATGTACAGCAACGAAGATTTAGAGAGATTTTATTTTCAGTACCAGACAGAGGCAGTTCCTTTGGTCAAGATCCCTAATTCCCGTCATGAGGAGTATTCGATTGAAGGACGGGCAAAGAAAATATTGGGTTTTATGAGTCGTATTGTCAAATGAAAAATTTTATTAGTGGTCTATATCACTTCATCATCGAGATTTTTATGTGGCTGCCATGCCATCCGTTTCGTAGGCTGGCTTGTATGCTTTTGATGAAGCACTTTGATGCTTCGAGTGCAATTTATAGGAATGTAGATTTAAGAAGTCCCTATAGGATATGTATAGGTAAGCATACGAATATCAATAAAAAGTGTGTGTTAGACGGCCGAGGTAGACTTGAAATAGGGGATAATGTAGATATAGCACAAGAAACCAATATTTGGACGGAACAGCATGACTATAATGATCCGACATATAAGACTATTTGCAAGGAGGTGATTATAGAGGATCATGTATGGCTTGCCTCTCGTGTCACAGTGCTCCCCGGGGTTCATATTGGCCGTGGAGCAGTTGTTGCTTCTGGTGCCGTTGTCACAAAAGATGTTCCTCCTTTAGCAATTGTTGGAGGTGTTCCAGCTAAAGTTATAGGATACAGGAAGGAAGAATCTTTAAAATATGAATTAGGAGATAGAGCCTGGTTTAGATAGGCTATTATTCACAGATGAAAATCTTCGTAATCATCCCCACTTACAAACCACAAGCTTATTTGTGGGAGTGTTTGGATTCGATGGTGGCCCAAACCTTTCCGAAAGAGGAGTTTGAGGTGATCTTGGTGCTCAATGGCTGTACAGAGCCTTATAAGAGTGATATTGAGCGGTACATTGCCGCATAAAAACAGAGAGGTCATGAAAGTCTTATCAATAGATATAACAGGGAAAGTATCCATCTATGACAATGCTTTGTTTGCAAGCTTGTTAGCGGCCGTAACAAAAGAGGATGAATGGACGGGACTAACACCTTATCGTAAGGTAAGTAATGTGTCTCAGTGGAAGAAGCGTTTGTTTTGTCTCATTCCAGAGCAGAAAGCACATGCCCATGGACTGTTAAAACGGAGTCTAAAGGCAATGGAATGTTTGTTGAATTATATCCGCTTGCTTGCTCTAATTCGAACCTATCGACCGGACGTGTTGCATCTGCAATGGTTACCTTTTCTGGAAGTCAATGGATGGGAGGTGTCGATACTTCGGTGGATGAGACGGTTGCATCCGCAGATGAAGATGGTACTGACGATGCATAATATCTACCCACATAATATGGGTGAAGATCGTAAGAGACATTATAATGTTCGATTTCGGAAAGCCTCGGATTTGATAGATGCGTTCATTGTACATACCCGAATCAGCAAAGCGGAAGTCGTGCGGGAGTTTGGATTGAACCCGATGCGTGTGCATGTTTGTTGTCATGGGGTATTTGAGCCGAAAGCTGTTACGATCAGTTCCGAATACAAGAGAAATGGCAAATTGCATATTTTGCAATTTGGTGGACAGTCGTATTATAAAGGCACCGACTTATTGGTTGATGCTGTATGTGGCCTTGACGATGATAGAAAAAAAAGAATAGAGACGCATATAATCGGAGGTATTGGCGAATCCTTCCTGAGCGAGTTGAAGGGGCGTGATAAAGCGGGAATCATTCAATGGAAGCCCTATTACCTGAGTGATGAAGAGCTTTATCAAGAGATTAATGCCGCCGACCTCATTGTGTTGCCCTATCGTGCTATCTCCCAAAGTGGTGTGTTGCTGCTTTCTATCTACTTCGAGAAACTTATTATCTGTTCCGACCTGCCTTCTTTTAAAGAGACCATGCAAGGAGACGAGGGCGACGTTCTTGATGATGTTCTTTTTTTCAAGAGTGAGGATGTGAGGTCTTTGCGAAAATTGATTATGCGGTATGTTGATGGCAATGTAGAAGAAGACGCTGTCCGCAAGAGGGTGCAGCATTTGAGATCGCTTTACTCATGGGAGAGTGCAGCTAAGGCTACATGGGATGTCTATCACTCTTTGAAGGTATAGTAGCGAAAATTCCCCCGTTACGCATTAACAGTTAACGCCTCCCCCCGGTTCCTCCTCGGGTCAGAGCGGCAGGAGACGTGGATCCAGCGGGTGGAGCCACGGCGCTCCCAGAGCAACTGGTCGAAGGAGCAGTGGGTGGCAATCCAGTGGAACCATTCCCTTCCTTCCGCGAGGGAGGGAAGATGCAGGTCGGCCGCCTCACCTGAGAGGTGCTGGCTGTTGGGGACACCGCCCACCAGGGCGTTGAGCCGGGAGCAACGATAGCCGGAGCTGATCGTGATGGGCTTCCCGGCGTGCTGGCGCAGAGGCTCCAACACCGCTTCGCAGAGCGTTACGAGGTTGGGAATGAGGACCTCGGGAATACGGTTGTCGATGCCCGCCGCCTCGGCTGTGCGGGAGCGGGTAAATTCGGAAAGCTTGAAATGAGGGGATAATTGCAAGTCTGTCATACGTGATTATTTAGATATTAAAGCGTGAGACATCTGATAGATGAGGAAAAAAGTAGGGGGAAGTAACCCCGGTGACCGAGGTGACCGGGGCAGGTACTTCCAGGCAAGCGCCCTTTACCGCACGGAGACGAGCAGCTGCGTGCCACGCTTTTGCGCTTTCTTCAAGCGGTCGATGAGACGATTGAAGTGGCGCTCCGGATGTTTCAGGCAGCCGGTGACGACGCGCTCGCCGATGATGACACTGCCATCCGTACGGCGGTGCACCCCGTTGCCGATTTTCAGCATCGGGCAATAGCAGGGCAACGTCACGTTAGGGCGCAGGGGCTCCCCGATGGGGCAGCGCGCGCAGCGTTTCATGAGCTTGATACTCCAGCCACTGACACGGGTGTCATCGGTGATGATGAGTGGCATCAGGCGCTGATAGGCTTTGCAATGATGGATCAATAGCGGGTAGAGGCCCTCGGCGAGGGCGGTAGGCGCATGTTCAGCGCAGTCGCATACCTTCATCCCATTGATGCGAAGGGAGCTCTCTTTCACTTTGGAAGTAACACGTGTTCTTTGGATTTCTATAAGCATAACGTTATACATTTAAAAGAGTTTATTGATTATTTAATGAGTTTTACGTAGTGCTCTCCCTGCTTCTCGATGAGTCCATTTTCGGACCAGCGGAAGAGGATGGCTTTCGTAGGCGAGCGCATCCCTTGGGCGATGCTGACCCTGCGCAGCTCCTCTTTCGAGAAGATGTCGGGCAGGGCATCGAAGAGCGACGGATAGCGGCGAGCCTTCGGTGCGTTCAGGTAGAGCGATTGCTCGTTGACCTTGTCGGCATAACGCTTGAGGAGCGACTGGAGGACGTAGCTGGCCACCCAGAGGGCGAACTCGACGACATAGTCCTTGCGCATTTTGCTCAGTTTTTCTCCCCAGAGGAACGTGGCTACCATGCCGGTGCGAAAGCCGATGAGGGCGGCACGCCGCATGAACTGGTCGCGGGCATGGTCTTCATCACGCACGGCACGCAAGCGCTGCTCGCTGAGCCAACGCTCCATGCCCTCTATCAGCCAGGGCAGCGAGAGGTGGTGCTCAGGCAGCACACGCCCCTCTTCGTCTTGGCAGATGGCCATCAGGGCATCTACCTTCGTCTGGATGATTCGTTCCTGCCGGGGCGATAGCGCGAGGCGAACCGGCATGGCTTTCCCGAACTGGCTGGGCAGCTCCGCCATGATGCAACGGGTGATTAACCCATCCTCCACGTCAGGGTAGGCACGGGCGAAAGCACCGGGCGTGCCCAAGGTGAGGAGATTGTAGCGCATCTGGCAGGTGGCTGAGAAAGAGACGTCTGACTTGTAGTCCTGCCCATAGCGACCGCCCTCTCCATCCTGTGCGATGCGATAGATGTCGCTCTTCTGCGACCAGGCACCTGCTTTGTTCGAGGTGGTCAGCGTGTCAGCCTCGGGTGAGACGGAGATGAGGTGCAGCCCCTGCGCCTGCTTCATGCGCTTCAAGAGCTGGGCCACAGAGACCTTGGCCGGTATGTCACGCACGATGGGGGTAGGCTCTTCCAGCTGCTTCTTCTCGTTCTTCTTGAGCCGCGACTGCCGTTGGTATTCCGCCTCCTGCTCGCGCCCCTCGTCATCTGCCGCCCGCACCTTGGCCAAGCAGAGGTCTGCGATGCGCAGCAACGAGCCCTTCCCGCTTGCCGCCGGGGCGATGACATTGACGATGAAGCTCGGGGCCTGCAGCTCGCCGTCGGCATAGCGGGCACGCAGGCGGGAGCCTAAGAAGCCGCAGATGGGTAGGCAAGAGAGGGCTGTGGCCTCCTTGAAGTCATCAGGCGCCGTCTCCACGAACTCACGGATGAGCGGTGGCAGATGGTCGCTCGGCGGAAACCGATAAGGCATGAGATCCGTCTCATCCTCCTCTTGGCTATCGGTTAGGCAAGCGTTAGCTTGGCCATTCGGGTCGATGCCGAAGTGGTGCAACACCTTGTAGAGCAAGAAAGGGAGTCGCTCCGTGCGGGCGCTCTTGCAGGCGCTCTCGCAGCAGGCCTTCACCTCAGCGTCGGAGAGGCCAAAGCGAGGGCATACCTCGAAGAGTCGCTCCGGCTGGCGGTCAGTGATGTTGCAGAGCAGGCGGCAGATGAGGTAGAGGCGGTTGTTGCGCTCCCCCTCGACGGGCTCGCCACCCGTGCGGGTGACCAGCTCCCTGACGATGTCGGCATAGGGCACACCCCGGTAGGCGGGCGGTTCCGGTTGCGTCTCCTCGTGGGGATCACCCTGCGCCTCCGGTTGAGGCGAGGGGGTCACGCCTTGCTCCAGTAGAGCAGGAGCTGACGATTGGTCACATGGAGCGCCAGCGTGACGCTCCAGAGCTGGATTTGTAAGGATAACAGGGGCTTCATCGGTGAAAATGTTTGCATTGTAATAATAAAAATAAGACTCGGGTACGAGAAAAGAGAGACGGGCCATGTCGCGCGTGACGGCATCATGCACCACGTGCAACTGTCCGGCCAGCCAAGCCTGCTGGGCAGAGATCGTGTCGAACTCCGGCTGGCAACGGGCCACGATGCGCAACCCTCGGGTGGAGGGCGTCATGTGGCAGATGTAGATGCCCAACTCCTCGATGCGAGGAGCGAAGGAGCGATAGAGCGCCTCCGGGTCGTCGATATGGTCGATGTCTAAGGCGAAGAGTCCGCTGGGGAGGGCATGCAGGTTGCTGCGCTTCTCCCCGCCGAAGGCTGCCTGCCAGCAGGCGGCTGGCAGGTCGCGCTTACGGTCGAGCTTTCCACCGGCTATCTCGTCGGCCAGCTGTTTCAGCCACGGCTGACGGATGAGCGACTCGAACAGCTCCCGGGTGAGGGGCTGCGGATGCTGAGTGCAGGAAGGACAATAATCGAACTTCATAACGAACGCAGATAATGGGTGATCAACTCAGTTTCCTCTGCTAAACAGGCAGCCACGTAGCTCGTCGGCTCACTGCGCAGCATGTCAAAGTCGAAGTGCCATTGATGCAGGCTCTGCACCAGCTTGCCGTGAGCGGTCTGGATGAGCGGCTCGGTATAGAGCGACCCTCGTGAGCCCACCTTGACGCGCTGGATAAGGGTGTCACCATTGGGCAGCTCGCTGACGCGGGCACGGTAGTTGTTTCTCGGTAGCGACAGGCGTGTCGCTGGGTAAAGCAATACATTTTTCATACGCTTGAAAAATTTAAAAATTTAACAATCAGATAATTTGGAAAACCCTAATCTCGAATCCGTTCAAGCTGGCTGTTGGGCGGCTTGCGCTTTTCGAGAGAAGGCCTCTCACCCTACCGGCGAGACCCCCTTTTTTTTCGGCCGATTGTTCGGCCTTGGCAGTGGCCCCGAGAAGGAGGAAGTGAGCTGAAAGAATGGATTATGTGTGTTAAGCACCTGTGAGTCAATGTGAAAATAAAATGTGAGAAAAAATATTTTTTTTCGGGATAGGCAGAATAAATGGCCGAAAATTGGCGAATGTCTGAGATATTTTCTACCTTTGGGGGAAACAACTAAACGCATATGCCATGAAACATCAATGGGCCATTTTTACTATTCATTTCGGCATTTCCTCCCAAAAAGAGCTGTTTTTGAGAGAGACAGACGGCACTTCCGTGCTTGACAATGCGCAGGCGCATTTTGGCAGTTATTTCGGGGGAAGCCAGCTCACACTCTACAAGACCAAAGAGAGCGGCGAGGTGACGCCCTATCCCAACGACATCTTGCGCAAGGAGGGGGACATCATCCTGCTGAGAGTGAACAACGTGCAGTATAAAAAACTGGTGAAACGGTGTGAAAACGCCTTGGGCGGGGTGCCGCGCTATGCCGAGGTGCAGGCGGAATCAAATCCCTTTAGCTACGTCGTCATCGACAATCGTCCAGGCTGTTGCCTCATGGCCATCGAGCTATCGGCTACCTGGGGCAGCCGTAGCGAGCCGGTGCGCAACCTGTTGCAGGAGTGCTTGGGCCGCAGCATCCTGAACGACTATGGGCTGGAGATGCTGGTCAATGCCAAGATGCACCCTACCAAGTTTTGGGAGTTCGTGCATCATCAGGTGCATAACAATGGTGACCGCATCAATGGCTATATCATTGAAGTGCTCAACAAAAAGCGGGTCGCCCCGCGCGAGGAGGAGTCGGGCGTGAAGCCACGAGGCCTGATGAAAAGTGTGTCAGACTTTGTGGAACACTCCAACCTCTTGAAGGCGAGCATGACCTTACAGGCCGATGGAGGGATGATTCCCGAGAAGAGCAAGGCGCAGGAAGACTGGGCCAACATCGTGCAGCTCTGCTCCTCAAGCTACTATAACCTGGCGGTGAAGTTTGAGCGTATGGGCTTGTATCGCAGTGATCAGGAGGTGATGGCACTCTTCCCGTTGGCCGACGAGGCTATTGAGCACTTCATTCAAGGCTGCAAAACGTTCTCTGAACAGGAGGCCGCTGGCGAGTATGCCTTGGTCAGTTGGCTTGATTTTGTCAGAAAGGAAATAAAAGACTATAACGATGCGAAGCAGACTCCAAAGAAACCAGAAAGAAAGCGTAGGCAATGAGTTCGAGGCGCATCCCCTGATGCAGATGTGTCAGTGGGCCATGAAACGCCAGGAGGTCAAGATGCTCTCGCTGCGCTTGTCGCCCGAGGAGGTGTTTTGCGAGGCCGCGGGTGTCATTGACCGGATTGTGGCCAGTCCGAAGGAGGTGGACACGCTGCTCCACGCGCTTTGGGACACATTGCTGAGCGACTATCTCGACCTGACCGACGGCGCCACGCCAGCTGATGCCGAGCGGGCTGCCGCATGCGTCTATTATGCCGCGATAGCCGCACTGATCTATTGCAGCTATGCGGGCTATAAATATGGCATCGTGCGGAAATTGATGGCCGATGTGCACAGCCGCTATGCCGACTGGCGAGAGTTGGAGCCGCAGCTGTTTCCCTGCGTTGAGCGATACGGCCCATCGCTGGGGCAGTGGATGGATCGCTATCTGGAGAGCGACAGCTACCTCTCCGACGCGATTGAGGAGGCCTTGAGGCCGAAACGGAAAGCGGCTCCGCAGGCTGAAGAGGAGCCAGCCTTCAAGCCGACGCGCAACACTTTTCTGCTCTGTAATGGTAGTATGGCGGTGCATGTGGAGCTGATGCTGAGCGAATTGGTCAAGGAGGGATGGATGGCGAAACAGACACAGCCAGATACCTTCTTGAAGCTCTTCAGAGGGGTGCCCAGCGGCGTGCGCCTCGTTTGGCTTGACAACGGCGGGGTGCTCAAGGAGCTCTTCCGGCAGCTCATCGAGCATGAGCGCATCGCCTACCCCAAGGGCGAGGGCTATCTGAAGATCCTCCGTTCCCATTTCGTCAATGCCGAAGGGCAAGACCTGGGAGAGTTGAAAAGCACCAAATGCCGTGACACGGCGCTGCCCCTCATCCAACGCTGCCTCGACCTCTTTGAGCTTGAGGTACAGACGGAGAGGGACGAGTAACCCGGGTTACTCCGGTTACTCCATGGATTCCTTCGCATCCAGGTGTAGCGTGATATATAGTATATGATATAAATATATAATATTATTATATTAACATTTGTAATCATTCTTTTTTAAGCCGGTGCGGCGGGAAGGGGGGGTAACCCGGGTAACCGGGGTTACTCACCCTCGCTGTTGGCGAAAGGGCGGAAGCCGTAGGAAACGAAGCGCTTCAAGCGGCGGGACAGGTGGCTGAGGGGGTGAAAACGGTGCTATCTTTGCACCTGTCAAGCTGAGGCAACGGGGATGCGACGGGCAGCGAGGCCGGCTGCTCTTCACTCCCCACCCCGCTCAAACGGCCGATGGAACGGGCTCAGCTGACCGATCGAGCCGGCTCACGGGTAGCTGTGGGCGGCACGATGCGAAGACAGATGTTTAACCCCTTAAAACCCGTTTAAAGCTTATGGCACTTAACGTACAGATGGTTCTCTCTGAGAACAAGTTGATCAATGAGAAGATGGTAGTCCCCCGCTTGGTGAACCAGCAGACGCTCGACTATGACGCCTTCTGCGACTACTTAGCGCAGGGCAGCACGGTGACCGCCGCCGATGTCTCCGCCGTGATGAAGCAGTTAGAGAAGACGATCCCGCTCATCCTGGCGCTCAACGCCAAGATCACCGCCTCCCCCGAGGGTCTGACCTTCCGCCCGACGGTGCGTGGCTCGCTCACCCAGAGCCAGTTGAAGGCGAAGCTGGAGCAGCGCAAGGCTGATTACCTGGCCGCTGGCGACACCGAGGCGGCCGAGAAGGTCGATACCGAGCGAGAGATCACGGCCAGCGACCTGGCGACGAGCGACCTCATGGCCGCCATCGTGATCGACCTGCCGAAGAAGTGGGACACCCGCTTCCAGCAGTCCGTGGAGTTCAAGCGTGTCGCCCGGGCGACGACCGTCCTGCCTGATACGCCGGAACCCGAGCCCGAGCCGGAGCCTGAGAACCCGGATGTGGTCTGAAAAGAAACGGACCCCTGCCTTGGCGGCTTTGCATGCGGCCGCTGGGCGGAGGCCTGCCGAAGAAAACCGCATTCAAGTAATTAACCGACTAATTTTAATCAAGTAGCTATGGAACAGAAGAACAAGACAATTTGGGCGAAAATCCTGCAGGTGCTGATCACGGTGTTGACCTCGATTGCCACCACGCTCACCACCAACGCCGCCGTCATTGGATAGGCCGGCCGCGATCCCTGGCCAGCCAGGGGTCGCCTTTTTGGTTTTAGGGGAGACCCCGTAACGAGGGGGAATTTGGGGTGTCAACAGAAAATGCTTCTGATTTTTGGTGATGTGGGAAGAAAGTTGTAACATTGCAAACATAATACAGAGGAGAATAACGATGAAGAGGGCAACTGTGTTACATAGACTGTCTTTGGTGAAAGCAAGGTTGGAGGAGTTTGGTGTGTCCTCGCTCGGGCTCTTCGGCTCTACTGCGCGTGAGGAGAATACGCCGAATAGCGATATTGATATACTGATAGATTTCGCCGAAGGCAAGGAGACATATACGAATTATCTGTCTGTCTGTGAGTTGCTTCAACAGACATTTCGACGAAATAAGCTGGATGTAATCACCAAGAAGGGGTTAAGCCCCTATATCGGTCAAGCTATATTGAAAGAGGCTCAATATGTCTAAGTCATATATCCCTTATTTACAGCATATATTGGATGAGTGCCATTATATCACTTCTGTGATAACGGATGACATGCCTATGTATGCTTTCCTTTCGGATGAAACATTAAAACGAGCTGTTACGAGAAGCCTTTCTATTATAGGAGAGGCAACGAAGAAAATACCTGCGGATGTAAAGTATCAATGGCAAAGTATCTCATGGCGTGAGATGGCCGGAATGAGAGATAAGTTGGTGCATGACTATATGGGAGTGAATTATTTGATTGTGTGGGATGTGGCAAAGAATATCATCCCTAAGTTGACTGACCAAATTGCGAATGTAATTTTGCTCAATAAGTGAGGATTTAGGGTGTGGCTTATCTACCCATTACCTTTTAACCCGTAACTACAAGAATTTAAGCATTAACATTTTAATATATGAACGAGATAAAGATTGCCGTAATCGGACTCGGTTACGTGGGCTTGCCATTGGCTCGCCTGTTCTCAACGAAGTATCAAACGGTTGGGTTTGATAGGAGTCAACGTCGTGTGGATGCCCTGATGGCTGGCCATGATTCGACACTGGAGGTGTCGGATGAGCTGCTTCAGGATGCCATCAACAACCATGGGTTCAAGTGCACGACCAAGCTGGATGAGATCAGGAATTGCAACTTTTATGTGGTGGCAGTCCCCACGCCGGTGGATGAGAACAACCGTCCGGATTTGCGCCCGCTTTGGGGGGCGAGCGAGACGGTGGGCAAGGTGATCTCGAAAGGAGACATCGTTGTCTATGAATCGACCGTCTATCCAGGCGTGACGGAGGAGGAGTGCCTTCCGGTGGTGGAGCGTTTTTCAGGTCTGAAATTCAACGAGGATTTCTATGCGGGCTACTCGCCGGAGCGCATCAATCCCGGCGACAAATTGCATACGGTGGAGAAAATCAAGAAGGTGACTTCCGGCTCTACACCGGAGATAGCGGACATCGTGGACGGTGTTTACAACTCGGTGTTGGAGAACGGAACGCACAAGGCTCCTTCCATCAAGGTGGCGGAGGCATCGAAGATTATCGAGAACAGCCAGCGTGACGTGAACATCGCCTTCATGAACGAGTTGGCGAAGATTTTCAATGCGATGGGTATTGATACACATGACGTGATAGAGGCAGCCTCCTCAAAGTGGAACTTCATCAAGCTGAGTCCGGGATTGGTGGGTGGCCATTGTATATCGGTGGATCCTTACTACCTGATTCAGAAGGCACAAGTATATGGCGTGCTGCCTCGCATCATGCACTCTGCCCGTCGCCTGAACGATGGCATGGGGGAATACGTGGCGGAACAGACCATTAAGTGCATGAACAAGAAGGGGGTGCTGGTGAAGGATGCCAAGATTCTGTTGTTGGGCATTACGTTCAAGGAGAACTGCCCGGATATTCGCAACACCAAGATCGTGGACATCTACCATACGTTGGAGGAATACACGCGGGATATTACGGTATATGACCCCTGGGCGAATCCCGCAGAGGTGGCCCATGAATATGGCATAGCCACTGTGCAAGAGTTGCCTGCTGAGGTGCGTTATGATGCTATCATCTTGTGTGTGGCACACAAAGAGTTCCTTTCGCTTGACGTGAAGAGCCTCGTGACGGAAGCTGGCGTGATTTACGATGTGAAGGGTATGCTCCCTCGTGATGTGGTTGATGGACGGTTGTAATAGATTTGCGTTATGTTATCAGTAGTGTGCCCCATTTATAATGAGGAGAGATACATGGCCAACTGTATCGAATCCATCCTTGCGCAAGATTATCCCAAAGAAGATTTGGAGGTATTGTTTGTGGATGGAATGAGTGTGGACAAGACTCGTGAGATTGTGGCCAAGTATGCGGCTCAGTATCCTTTCATCCGATTGATAGACAATCCACACAAGATTGTGCCCTATGCCATGAATATTGGAATAAAAGCGGCTAAGGGGGATATAATCATTCGTTTGGATGCCCATGCGGAGTTCCCTCTGAACTATTTCTCTCGTTTGATTTCGGCATTAGAGGAATTTCATGCGGATAATGTGGGGGGTGTTTGTGTTACGCTTCCTGTTTCTAAAGGAAACATTCCTACAGCCATTGCTGCAGTGTTAAGCAGTAAATTTGGAATGGGAAATTCCTCATTCAGAGTGGGTACTGATAAAGTACGACAAGTTGATACTGTTCCTTTTGGCTGTTGGCATCGAAATTTATTTGACAGAATAGGTTTCTTTGATGAGGATTTGATAAGAAATCAAGATGATGAGTTTAATGGACGAACCATTAAAAATGGGGGCAGGATCTTCTTGCTCCCTGATTTAAAAATCAAATACTATGCAAGAGATACTATATCCAAAGTCTCCAAAATGTTTTATCAGTATGGATTATTCAAACCTCTCGTCAATAAAAAATTGGGATCTCCTGCAACTGTTCGTCAGTTTTTCCCTCCGATTTTTGTTTTTGGCTTAATCATGGGTTTAATCCTTTCACTCATGAACTCCATATTTTTTATTCCCTATGTTGGAATCGTGTTATTATACTTTTTCTTTGCGATTTGTTTCTCGCTGAAAGACAGTAGGAATATAGTTCGGGTATTGTTACAAGCCTATATATCCTTTGTTGTACATGTGAGTTATGGAGTAGGCTATATCATTGGTATTTGGAAATTGTTTTCTAAACAACCTTTTGAGGTTAAGGTAAATAGGTAGTTAACGATGAAACGATTATTTGACATTGTAGCGAGTTGTATTTGGCTGATTGTGTTGAGCCCGTTGTTGCTCGCTGTGGCGATATGGATCAAGTTAGACTCGAAGGGGCCGGTGTTTTATCGGCAGGTGCGAGTGGGCAGGTATAACAAAGACTTCCGCATCTTCAAGTTTCGCTCTATGCGGATGGGGAGCGATAAGGGGAGCTTGGTGACCATTGGCGGGCGTGACCCCCGTGTCACTCGTTCGGGATATTTCATCCGCAAGTATAAACTGGATGAGCTGCCTCAGCTGCTGAATGTGTTGCTGGGAGACATGAGTTTGGTGGGGCCTCGGCCGGAGGTGCGCCATTATGTGAACTACTGGACGCCTGAGCAGATGCACGTGCTGGATGTGCGCCCGGGCTTGACGGATCCGGCGAGCATCAAGTTTCGGAATGAGAACGATTTGTTGGAACAGGTGGAGGATCCGGAGGCGTATTACATCAACGTGATTATGCAGGAGAAGATTAAACTCTATTTGGAGTATGTGGAGCAGGCTTCGTTTGGGTATGATTTGAAATTGTTGTTCAAGACATTGAAAGTGATTGTAGCTGAATAAGATATGAATATGAAAATGAGAAATATTCCGTTTTCTCCGCCGGATATGACGGAGGCGGAAGCGAATGAGGTGCGTGAGGCGATTCTGTCGGGGTGGATTACGACGGGCCCGCGCACGAAGGAGTTTGAGCGGCAGATTGCGACCTATTGTCAGACGAATAGGGCGGTGGCCTTGAACTCCGCGACGGCTTGTATGGAGCTTACGTTGCGTTTGCTGGGCGTGGGACCGGGCGATGAGGTGATTGTCCCGGCTTATACCTATACGGCTACGGCGAGCGTGGTGTGCCATGTGGGCGCTAAGGTGGTGATGATAGATGTGGGTAAGGATTCTTTCGAGCTGGATTATGACTGTATTGCTGAGGCTATTACGGCGCGCACGAAGGTGGTGATGCCTGTGGACCTGGGGGGTGTGATGTGCGACTATACACGCATCTTCGCCGCTGTGGAGCGCAAGCGTGACCTGTTCCGTCCGGCTAATGAGTTGCAGCGGGCTTTCGGGCGTGTGGTCGTGTTGGCGGATGCTGCCCATGCGTTTGGGGCGAAGCGGCATGGAGAGCCGTGTGGTCGTGTGGCGGACTTTACGTCGTTCTCTTTTCATGCCGTGAAAAACTTGACGACGGCTGAGGGTGGTGCCGTGACCTGGAGGCCGATAGAGGGGGTGGATGACGAGTGGATCTACAAGCAATATCAGTTGTTCTCCTTGCATGGGCAGAGCAAAGATGCGTTGGCGAAGACGCAATTAGGGGCTTGGGAGTATGATATTGTGGCGCCTAACTATAAGTGTAACATGACGGATATTCAAGCTGCGCTCGGCTTGGTGCAATTGCGTAGGTATGAGGTGTTGCTGCGGCGTCGTCGAGAGATTGTGGAGCAATATGACGAGGCGCTCAAAGCCTGTCCTGTGCAGGTGTTGAACCATTATGGCGAGCGTCATCAGTCGAGTGGCCATTTGTATTTGGTTCGTCTTTTGGGCAAGGGAGCTGCGTTTCGTGATGAGGTGATTCGCAAGATGGCGGAGCGTGGGATCGCGTGCAATGTGCATTATAAACCCCTTCCCATGATGACGGCTTATCGGAATCTTGGGTATGATATCCAGGATTATCCCAATGCTTATCGCCAATTTGAGAATGAGGTGACCCTTCCGCTTCATACCCGCCTTACAGCCGACGATGTGCGCTACATCGCCAGCTGCCTGAAAGCATCCATCCTGGATGCTTGATGATTTTTATTGTTTCTACTTCTTTTAGTTTCTACATTAATTATGTTTCCTGGTTTTACGAAGCTGTTGAATTGGTATTTCTCCCGTTCGGCAGCTCCTTATTGGGTGATTCTGTTTATCGACTGCCTTATTGTGTTGATATCGGGTATCTATGTCCAGTTGTTGAATTTTGGCTTTACGTACACGGAGACGCATCTGGAGCCGCTGCTGGTTGCTTACCTGCAGTATTTCCCTTGCGTGTTAGTAGGGTTCCGCCTGTTCCATACCTATGCTGGAATCATTCGCTATTCCTCTTTCGTGGATTTGCGGCATATCGCTTTTGCGTTGACATGCAGTACGCTCTGTGCGATTGTGCTGCGTGAATGCTTCCCTCGTACGGAGATGTATTACTATTTCCGCGTCCAAGACTTGGTGTTCACGGCCCTGCTCTCGTTTGTGGGGATGAGCCTCTTGCGAGGGATGGTGAAGCATGCTTACGAGTTCCTGCATCAGCGGATTACGAATAGAAGGGGTGCGTTTGTGTTTGGTGTGAAAGAGGGCGGCATAGGTTTGGCCAAAGGTATCCATAATCAGGAGTCGTCGAGGTATCAGTTAATGGGGTTTGTCAGTCCGGATAAGTCCATACAAAAGCATCGGTTGATGGGAGTGTCCGTCTATGATTTCGATGACCATCTGGCTCGTACGATGCGACGGATGGGGGCGGAGGTGCTGTTGGTCTCTCCGCAGCAGAGCCAGTTTTTCCGCCAGCATACGAAGTTGATTGACCAGTTGGTGGCGGCCCGGATCCATATCTACATGATGGCCGATACGATGAAATGGGATGGGAAATCGACCCTCCGAATCTCTCAGTTGAAAGAGATTGAGGTGGAGGATTTGCTGCCGAGGGAGGAGATTGAGGTGGATATGTTGCGCATCAACAAGCAGCTCTGCGGCAAGCGCATCTTGATTACGGGAGCCGCCGGGAGCATTGGCGCAGAGTTGGTGCGGCAGGTGGCGAGGTTTCAGCCGGAGAGGATGATTCTGATAGACCAAGCGGAGAGCCCGATGCACGACTTGCGGCTCTATATGCGGCAGTGTTTCCCGCATTTACAGGTGCTGACGATTGTGACGA
The DNA here is from genome assembly GCA_021531385.1 of Parabacteroides distasonis. Classification (GTDB taxonomy): domain Bacteria; phylum Bacteroidota; class Bacteroidia; order Bacteroidales; family Tannerellaceae; genus Parabacteroides; species Parabacteroides distasonis_C. Next base: position 35,061 of record JAFBIR010000014.1, read on the forward strand.
CGATATGCAATGCCAGCCGTATGGAGCAGCTTTTCAAGGAGCATCGGCCGGATTGCGTGTTTCATGCGGCCGCTTACAAGCATGTGCCGATGATGGAGGATAATCCCTCGGAGGCGATTCAGAATAACGTGTATGGCACACGGATCTTGGCCGACTTGGCGGTGCGCTACCAGACGCAGAAATTCGTGATGATCTCGACGGACAAGGCGGTGAATCCGACCAACGTGATGGGCTGCTGCAAGCGCATTTGCGAGATTTATGTGCAGAGCTTGGACAAGGCCATCAAGGAGGGGAAGGTCAAGGGTGTGACGCAATTCGTGACGACCCGTTTCGGCAATGTGTTAGGGTCGAACGGATCCGTCATCCCGCTGTTCCGTGAGCAAATCAAACGGGGTGGGCCTGTCACCGTGACGCATCCCGATATTATTCGCTATTTCATGCTGATTCCGGAGGCTTGTAAGTTGGTCTTGGAGGCGGGCACGAATGGCAAAGGGGGTGAGATATACGTGTTTGACATGGGGCAGCCGGTGCGTATCGCCGACTTGGCCAAGCGCATGATCCTCCTGAGTGAGGCGAGGGATGTCAAGATTCAATATACGGGATTGCGCGATGGCGAGAAGCTGTATGAGGAGCTGTTGAGCTTAGAGGAGACCTCTAAGCCGACTCACCACCCGAAAATCCGCATCTCCACCGTGCGGGAGTATGACTACGAGCAGGTGGTCCGAGAGGAGGAGAAGCTGTATGAGCTGAGTTTCAGCTATGATGACATGGCGGTGGTACGGCAGATGAAACGGATGGTGCCGGAATACAAGAGCCAGCACTCCAAGTATGAGGCATTGGATAAATCGTTGAACTAAAAGTAGCTATTACAATACTATGCTGTTTCAGAAATGGACGTTTAGCTGTTTGTGGCATGTATGTGCCCTCGTGCTGTGGATGGGTGCTTCCACCATGGGCTTGTGGGCCCAAACAGGGGCAGACAGCCTTGGAAGGGTTTCGGCCGGAGAGGTGGATCCCTATTACCTGCAGCTCTATGCCGGCATCAACAAGTCGGCCAACGAGCATTTGCCTTGGAGCGAGTTCAGCCGTCACCCTTGGTCGGGCGGACTGTTCGTGGGGGTAGGCAAGGAGTTCAACCCGTTGTGGGGTTGGCGTGCCACGTTCGGATATAATTCTAACAAGGGCCGTAATGTCCCTTTCTGTGAATCGCCGGAGACGTGGGGATGGGACGATGTGGAGCTGTTCGCCGACGTGACCTTCGACGTGACGGATGCGTTGGGTGGCCTCCTGATGCGCCCTGCGGGACGTTTCAACCTGAAGGCATTCGCGGGGGTAGGAGGCGCCTACACCTTTGGCTTCCCGGAAAAGATCCCTCTCTCCTATACGGAGGCTTACGCGAAGGATAGCACCTTTCATGGGGGCTTGCGGGCAGGCTTGACGGCTACCTATCAGGTGGCTGACAGCTGGCGAGTGGGCGTCGAGTTGAGCCATGCCCTCTTTTCGGATCGTTTCAATGGCGTGAAGAGTGGTTTCCCGCTGGATGGGAGAACCCACTTGAAGGTGGGTGTGACCTATCTCTTAGAGGCCGTGAAGCCTCGCAAGAGGCCTTACGTGGCGGGGCCGGTGCGTTATGACCATCGGTTGCGGGTGGTGCCTGCCTTGCCTTTCTTGCTGCCCGCTGAGGAGGAGGTGAAAACACGTCGGTTGATGGGACATGCCTTCTTGGATTTCCCGGTGAATGAGACGGTCATACATCCCGATTATCGTCGGAATCCGGAGGAGTTGAAACGCATCTGTGCCAGCATCGACAGTGCCCTGTTCGACCCCAATATCCAGGTCATGCGCATCTCGCTGCATGGGTATGCCTCTCCGGAGAGTCCTTACGCCAACAATGCCCGCTTAGCGCAGGGCCGTATGGAGTCGCTCCGAAACTATCTCAGCGACCATTACGCATTGGCAGATACACTCTTTCAGACCGCTTACACGCCGGAGGATTGGGAGAACTTGCGGGCCTTTATCGAGACAACGGTTGTGCCCGACTTCCCGGTTCGCTATCGGGAGGAGCTGCTGCAGGTGATTGACCAGGAGATAGATCCCGACGAGAAGGAGGCGCAATTGAAGCGCGTGGGCGATGGTGTACCCTATCAGTGGCTGTTGCGACAGGTCTATCCCGGGCTTCGCCATACGGATTATGTGATTGAGTATGTGGTAGGAGCTTATCCCGTGAAAGAGGGTCGGAAATGGATCTACACCCATCCGGAAGCGTTGAGCCTACGAGAGATGTATCAGGTGGCACAGAGCTATGAGGAGGGGTCTGACGATTGGCTGGATGCGCTGTTGATAGCCGCTAAACAATATCCAGACGATGAGACCGCCAATCTCAATGCGGCCTGTGCTTGTGTGCGGGTAAAACGGCTTACGGATGCCATCTATTACCTCCGCAAAGCGGGTGCTACGAAAGAGGCTGACTATGTCGGTCGGGTCATTCGTGCGATGGAGGGGACAGGCAGCTGGCGCATGGAGGCCGGGAAAATTATCATTGACTAAGCAAGAAACGATGAAAAAAGGGATATATAGTAAACAGATAGCCGGATGGTGCATCGCATGGGCACTGGTTATCGGAGGGATTGCTGCCTGCGACGACGAGGCCTATCAGACGGAGTATGCGCGCACGAAGGCCGCTTTCTTGGAGGCGATAGAGGGCAGGATCGGCTCGTCACAAAGGTGGCGTACGGCCGTAACGTTGCATGTTCATGTACGAAATGCAGAGGAAGCACTCGTCAGTGCCTTCCCCATAGGAGAAGAGGAGACGACACTCTATGACCAGGATGTGCTCTCAGGGGAGGGCATTGTGCGTCTGACGATTCCACAATGTGCCAATCGAGAGGTCTTGGTGATGGTGGAAAGTGGAAGCCAGACGGTGGAAGAGCGCATCCAGCTGACGGGGGCCTTGACGGAGGAGGTCACGCTGGATATACAGGCCAAAACCGCCTTGCGTCAAGCGACGGACAACGCTTCTGCTTCCATTTACGGAAAAGATATTCAGCCCAATGTGGGCTACACGGAGATAGACCGGTTGGCCATTGAGACGGTGGAGCTTTATACGCAAGAGGGAATGGACCCTACGGAAAGGGGATTGATTGATAATTATGAGTTGATCTCGAATGGCCCGTTCTATGTGACGATGTATTATGGCTATACCGGGACCTATGCGCCTCGAATCTTGGGCTATTATCGCCATTCGCAAGGTACCTATAAGGATTTGGAGTTTGTGGATTTGGTCGATACCCATAGCTATGACTACATCAATGGGGAAGCGAAGTTGCAATATCAACTGGATGGCAATACGAAGAAATGGTATGACGCCAATTTCGACCATTACGATGGGTTTGAACCCCCCTATACCTCTGTTGTCGCCAGGCAGAATGACGATGCCTATGGCATACATGCGGTCATGGAAAAATATGGGGATCGGATGAGTCTGGCACGAGGGTTGACCTATAAGGTGAATGTCAAACCCGGAGATCGGGTCGGGTTCTACTTGAAAAACCCGCGGACACAGAACGATGTGCAACGGGATAGAGTGATTCAGATGGGCATTCCAGCGTCCGTCTTGCCTACTCCCTTTTATGAGATGAACTGGTCAGTGAAACGCTTGCATACCAATGGTAAACATCGAAGCATCTTGATCCAGGAGAATGGATATACCATCATGGGTATGGAAGATGCAGGAAATGGTGGAGACTTGGATTGTAACGATGTTCTCTTTGGCCTTTATGCGGATATGGAGAGTGAGATGCCTGCTATCATTACTCCAGAGGTGGATAAGCAGATCTTCTCTTCCCGTAAACAGTCTTGGACGTTGGCTTTCGAGGATCTGTATCGGGAGGCTGATTTTGATTTCAACGATGCGGTGATTCAGCTGACACCAGATTATGAGCAGGAAGTATGTGCGGTCAGCGTGATGGCTGCCGGCTCGAATGACCGCATGTATCTGCATTATAACGGACCTGAGGGGGATCAAAACTTGGGTGAGATGCACGAACTGTTGGGCGAAAGTGAGCTATGCTACATCAATACGGAATCGACTGTCCCCCTGACCCCTTTTGTGCCCTTGGATGACGTGAAATGGCTGAAACACTATACGGTGGCGGAAGACGCCAAACGTTTTTACATCGAGGTGCAACGGGGAACGTGTGATGATTGCTCCGATTGCATTATGCTCGCCGATGATCCAGGCGAGATGCCGCAGGCCTTATTGGTGGCAGGGAAATGGCAATGGCCCAAGGAGGGTGTACCTATCTATTCGGTCTATAAGGAATTTGCGGAATGGGCCAAAGATGCGACAGACATGTATTATTGGATATGGTACCAAAACCCGAAGCAGGGTACGTATGTGGCTCATTGATGGGCGTGTAAATCCGCATGTGTCATGAAACAGGAATCAAGGGTTAAGAAGTCGATACTGAACGCAAAAGTCAATCTTTTGTTCTATGTATTGATGCTGTTTGTCTCTTTCTTCTCCAGAAAGGCCTTCTTGGATCAATTGGGAGCCGACTTTGTGGGATTGACTGGTACGCTCCAAAACATCTTGGGCTTCTTGAATTTAGTGGAGTTGGGCATCGGCTCATCCGTCAGCTATGCGTTGTATAGCCCCATTGCCCGTGGAGATAGAGAGTCGATTACGAAGATTATTTCCCTTTTCGGTTTCCTCTATCGTCGGATTGGTTGTGTGATTCTGGCGGCCGCCCTACTGCTTAGTCTTTTCTTCCCGCTTATTTTCAAGCAAACGGTGTTTGAGTTGGGGATTATCTACTTCGCTTTCTGGGCATTTCTATGTTCCTCCTTGTTGAGCTACTTTGTCAATTACCGACAGATCCTCTTGGTGGCGGACCAGCGAAGGTATGTGGTGACGGTCTATTCCCAAACGGCAAGCATCCTGAAGACGATTATTCAAATCACGTTGGCCTATACGTTGGCGAATCTTTATGTGTGGGTGGCGATTGAGTGGGCCTATGGCTTGGTGTATGCAGTGATTCTGAATAGTCGCATCGACAAGACCTATCCGTGGCTGCATGCACAGGTTGCATTGGGTAAACAGGAATTACCCCATTATCCGGAGATCCTTCGAAAGACAAAGCAGATTTTCGTGCATAAGATGAAGGATTTCCTGTTGAAACAGAGCGACCAGATTCTGATTTTCGCCTTTGTCTCGTTGAAGATGGTGGCCTATTACGGCAATTATGTGTTGGTAATCGGGAAACTGACCGATTTATTCAACACCACCTTGGACAGTATCGGTGCGGGAATCGGCAATTTAATAGCGGAGGGTAACAAACGACACATCTATCAAGTGTTTTGGGAGATGGTCTTCGTGCGCTACCTGATAGCGGGCATTGTGGTCTTTGCCATCTATCACGGCATCGAGCCCTTTATCTGTTTGTGGCTGGGGGAGGAGTATTTGTTGAGCCCGGTGATTCTGGTGCTTCTGTTGGTCAATACCTTCATCATGCTGTCTCGTGGAGCGGTGGATCTGTTCAACATGGGGTATGGCAACTATCACGATACCTGGTCGGCTTGGGTAGAGGGAGCCATTAACGTTACTGTTACTTTGCTCACTTGTCATTATTGGGGGCTGGCCGGTGTATTGATAGGTAAGATAGCCAGTTTAATCCCCATCATTGTGATATGGAAGCCCCTCTTCCTCTATCGCACCAGTTTTGAGGTGCCCATCTGGGACTACTGGAAGGGCATCGGGTTGCACCTGTTGGCTTTTGTCGGCTCATTCGCTTTGGCCAGTTTCGTCGTCCGCTACATGCCTATGGATCCCTATCAAGGTTTTGTGGAATGGGTGGCCTATTGTGTGCTCTTGACCGGTCTATTTATCTGCCTCTATGTTGGTAGTCTGTTGCTGCTTACACAGGGGGCAAAAGGCATGTTACATCGTTTTATCAGCAAAATACACTAATATGTTAGTATCCATCATTACAGTGAATTTCAATCATTTGGAGGGCTTGAAGCGTACCTATGAAAGTATAGTTAGTCAAACATTTACCGATTATGAGTGGATCGTGATTGATGGCGGCTCCACGGATGGGAGCCGGGAGTTCATCGAGCAGCATCAAGATCGCATTGCCTATTGGTGCTCGGAGAAGGATAATGGAATCTATCATGCGATGAATAAAGGCATCCGACAGGCGAAAGGCGAGTATCTAAATTTCATGAACGCTGGTGATATTTTTGCTTGTAGTGAGGCTCTATCATTGGTTTTTGGTGAGCGGAGAACAGCTGATATTCTATATGGATACATGATGATAAAAGACATCAATGGAAGATGCCATACGGATTATAACATGAAAAAGACGATACATTGGTATAACTTGTTCCCCAATACATTTCCCCATCAATCCTCTTTCATCCGAAGAGCGCTGTTTGATGTGGTAGGTATGTATGATGAGAGTTGTCGTGTTGTCTCTGACTCCCGATGGTTTGCCAAGGCTGTTCTTACTCATAAAGCCTCTTATGAATTTATACCCCAGAAGATTGCTGTTTTTGAAGGAGACGGTATAAGCACAAAAGGAATACCCGCCAGTGAAAGAGATCGGCAGAAAGAGGGTATTTTCCCTGAGTATGTGACTCAGCAAGATACACTAGCATTGCGAAAAATGTCGCTTGTACATTCCTATAAATTGACGGCTTTTTTATTCCGAGTGGTCTATCGAATCGCTTGGGAGTTCGAAAAGCGAAAGAGAGAGGCCGAATTACGAAATCTCTCTAAGCACTTGGATTGATTTTTTTCCTACCTTTGCACCGTGCGTACCCAACAGATGACACGGTGGTTGAGGCAGTGGGTGTTGCTCTTGGCGAGTGTGCTCTCATTGCTTTCTGTGGTGATTCCCCATCACCATCATCGGGATGGCATGCCCTGTTACGCCTCCTTGACCATGGAGCAGGAGGAGGGCGACCATTCGGCAGATGCGCATGACTGTGGCTGCCACGGTCATAATTTAGGTTACCTGGTTTCGCTGCTCAATACCTATGGAGGTACGGCAGATATGCATGTCTTACAGGTAGTTTCCCTTTTTACATTCCATTTAGAGGCTCCTTGCCACAACCGATTGTGGGGGGCGGGAGAGGCCTTTTATCTTGAAGCGTCATACGATCCTTGGATGGCGCGCGCTATGGGGTTGCGAGCCCCTCCTGTGTCCCTCTCTTGACTTTTTTGAGATTTACATTTTTATCGGACACTATTCATCAGTTTAATTGGATTATACAATGAGAAAAATATATGGGATAGGTGTGCTTTGCGCCTATCTATTAGCAGGTTGCGCAGGCCATTCCGCGGAAGCTGAGCACGATCATGACCATGCTCATACGGAGGCTGAGGCGCATGACCACGAACATGAGGGTCACGAACACGAGGAGGCGGATCATGACCACGAACATGAACATGAACATGAAGAGGCAGGTCACGACCATGAGCATGACCACGAGCATGAGCATGAGGAAGCGGCCAACCCAGGTGAGGTGGTCTTCAAAGAGGCCCATGCGAAGGCTGTAGGTTTGCAAACCGTCACAGTGGCTCCGGGTGCCTTTACGCAGGTGATTCGCACCAGCGGACAGGTGCTGGCTGCCCAAGGCGAGGAATCGGTCGTAGTGGCTACCGTTCCTGGCGTGGTATCCTTCGGGAGCCTTCCCTTTACGGATGGAACGGCTGTACGCAGGGGGCAGCAGCTGTTGAGCATCGCCTCTAATGGCTTGTCGGAGGGCGATGTAGCGGTGCGTGCGAAGGCCGCTTATGAGGCTGCCAAGCAGGAGTATGCGCGTATGGAAGCATTGGTGGCTGACCGGATTGTCTCCGCGAAGGAGTTTGAGCAGGCGAAGTTGAATTACGCCAACGCGAAGGCTGCCTATGAGGCGGTAGCCGATAAGCAGACGGCAAAGGGCGTGGCTGTGGTGGCTCCTTTGAATGGTTATTTGAAGAATATCCAGGTGAAGGAGGGTGATTATGTAGCAGTCGGTCAGCCATTGGCCACTATTGCCCAAAGCAACCGACTGATGTTGCGGGCGGATGTGGCAGAACGCTATTACAGCAGTTTGCCCCTGGTACAATCCGCGAATTTCAAGACACCTTACGATGAGCAGGTTTATCGACTCGCTGACTTGAAAGGACGTTTGCTCTCTTACGGTCGGGCATCGGGAGGGGATGCCTTCTTTGTGCCGGTGACGTTTGAGTTTGACAACAAAGGGGCGATTTTACCTGGCTCGTTTGTGGAGGTCTATCTGTTGACGAGGCCTTTGGAGCAGGTTATCAGTGTCCCTGTGGAGTCGCTTATTGAGGAACAGGGGCTCTATTCTGTCTATGTGCGCCTCGATGCCGATTGCTATCGCAAACAAACGGTCACCCTCGGAGCCAACAACGGTAAGGAGGTGCAGATTCTCAGTGGCTTGCAGGGTGGAGAAGCGGTCGTCACGAAGGGCGCTCATCAAGTGAAGTTGGCTTCGGCTTCCAATGCGATCCCGGCTCACAGTCATCATCATTAAAATGGGGGTGCAGTATGCTGAACAAGATTATTTATTATTCACTGCATAATCGGTTAGTGATTTTAGTCTGCGCGTTGCTGCTGATGATTGGAGGAACCTACACTGCATTCCATACGGATGTGGATGTCTTTCCGGATCTGAACGCACCCACCGTGGTTATCATGACCGAGGCAAACGGTATGGCGCCGGAGGAGGTGGAACGATTGGTGACCTTCCCCGTAGAGACCGCTGTCAATGGTGCGATGGACGTGCGTCGGGTGCGCTCCTCCTCAACGACCGGCTTCTCGGTGGTATGGGTAGAGTTTGACTGGGGTACGGATATTTATAGGGCTCGACAGATTGTCTCGGAGAAGTTGGCGGTGGTGAACGAAAGCTTGCCGGAGAATGTGGGGAAACCGACTTTGGGCCCGCAATCCTCTATCTTGGGTGAGATGATGATCATCGGTCTGACAGCCGATAGTACTTCGCTGCTTGACTTGCGTACCTTGGCTGACTGGACGATTCGCCCTCGTTTGCTCTCTACGGGAGGTGTGGCACAGGTAGCGGTGATTGGTGGCGACATCAAGGAGTATCAAATCCAGCTCGATCCCGCCCGCATGAAGCATTATGGCGTGGGGCTGGATGAGGTGTTGGCGGTATGCCGCAACATGAATCGTAATGCCAATGGTGGTGTGCTCTATGAGTTTGCCAATGAGTATATTATCCGGGGTGTGCTCTCTACGACGCATGTGGAGGAGATCGCCAAGGGTGTGGTGAAGTTGGCGAATGGCTATCCGGTGACCTTAGGCGATATTGCTACCGTGCGGATAGGCGGGAAAAGCCCGAAGTTGGGCTTAGCCTCTGAGCGGACGAAGCCGGCGGTGCTGATAACGGTGACGAAACAACCCGATACCAGCACGGAGCTTTTGACGGAGAAATTGGATGGCATCGTGGCTGATTTGCAGAAGAACCTACCGGCTGACGTGCATGTCTCCACCGATATTTTCCGCCAGAGTCGTTTCATCGACAATTCAATCAACAATGTGAAGCGTAGCCTTTTCGAGGGTAGTATCTTCGTGGTGATTGTGCTTTTCCTCTTCTTGATGAATGTGCGTACTACGGTCATCTCGTTGGTGGCTTTGCCGTTGGCGTTGTTGGTCTCTATTATCGTGCTTCACTATTTAGGACTGACCATCAATACGATGAGTTTGGGTGGTATGGCGATTGCCATTGGCTCTTTGGTGGATGATGCGATTGTGGATGTAGAGAACGTCTATAAGCGGATTCGGGAGAACCGGCTGTTGCCGGAGGAAGAGCGACGATCCACCTTGGATGTGGTGTATGATGCCTCTCGCGAGGTGCGTATGCCGATTCTCAACTCTACCTTGATTATTGTGGTCAGTTTCGTTCCGCTGTTTTTCTTGAGCGGTATGGAGGGACGCATGTTGGTGCCGTTAGGTATCGCCTTTATTGTGGCGCTTTTTGCGTCAACCGTGGTGGCCTTGACGTTGACTCCGGTGCTCTGTAGCTACCTGTTGAATACGAAGGCAACAGATTTGAAAGCGTTGCGTGAGGCTTGGATCGCTCGTTGGCTGAAAGGTCATTATGCGCGGGCATTGGAGTTTGCGCTGGCTTATCAGAAACAGGTTTTAGGGGGCACGATCGCTTTGTTTGTCTTGGCATTAGGACTCTTTTTTACGTTGGGGCGTAGCTTTTTACCTGGATTTAATGAGGGTTCCTTTACGGTGAATGTCAGTTCTTTACCAGGTATCTCCTTGGAGGAGTCGGATCGGATTGGTCGTCGAGCGGAGGAGTTGCTGTTGCAGGTGCCGGAGATTCAAACGGTCGCCCGTAAGACGGGACGTGCGGAATTGGACGAACATGCGTTGGGCGTGAATGTCTCGGAGATAGAGGCTCCCTTTGAGTTGAAAGGGCGAAGCCGGGAAGCGGTGGCGGAGGATGTGCGCAAGAAGCTCTCCACCATCAGTGGCGCGAATATCGAAATCGGACAGCCTATCTCTCATCGTATTGATGCGATGCTCTCTGGCACGGAGGCGAACATTGCCATTAAGCTCTTTGGTACTGACTTGAATCGACTCTTCTCGATTGGAAACCAGGTGAAAACCGCTATTCAGGATGTACCCGGTTTGGTGGATCTGAAGGTGGAGCAGCAGATCGAGCGTCCGCAGTTGACCATCACACCCCGTCGGGAGTTGTTGGCAAAATATGGCATTCCATTGCCTGAATTAGAGGAATATATCAACGTGATGTTGGGTGGTGAGGTCGTCAGCCAAGTGTATGACGACGGCAAGAACTTTGACTTGACGGTGAAGACTAATGATGCCAGTCGGGCTACGATGGACGACATCGCCAATCTATCGATTGATGCGGGCGGCCAGAAGGTACCTTTAAGTCAAGTGGCGGAGGTGCGTAGTGTGACCGGTCCGAACACCATCAATCGTGAGAATGTACAACGTAAGATCGTGGTTAGTGCGAATGTCTCAGGTCGAGACCTTCGGGGTGTGGTGAATGAGATCCAACAGCGAGTGGATGCCGGTATCGCCTTGCCTGAGGGTTATCACATTGAGTATGGAGGTCAATTTGAGAGTGAGGCAGCGGCCAGCCGTACGCTTTTGCTCACCTCCCTGATGTCGCTCTTGGTGATTTTCATGTTGCTTTATCATGAGTTTAAGGATGTGAAAGAGAGTGGTATGATTCTCTTGAACCTGCCGTTGGCTTTGATAGGCGGCGTGTTGATTCTCTGGCTTACCTCCGGAGAAATCAGCATTCCGGCAATCATTGGCTTCATCTCCCTTTTTGGTATCGCTACTCGAAACGGAATGTTGTTGATTAGCCACTATACTCAGCTCAGAGGGGAGGGCTTGGCTTTGCGTGAGGCGATTGTCAAGGGGTCGTTGGATCGTTTGAACCCGATTCTGATGACCGCTCTTAGTTCAGCTTTAGCGTTGATACCCTTGGCGTTGAATGGTGATTTGCCGGGAAATGAGATCCAAAGTCCGATGGCAACCGTCATCTTGGGTGGTTTGTTGACCTCAACCTTCTTGAATGGTTTTATCATTCCGATTGTCTATTTGATGATGAATAAAAACGTAAAACGATGAAAGCATACGCTATTTTTATCTTGTTGTGCTGTGCGACGTTGGTCTCTGCCCAGACCTCGATTGACGAGGTATTACGTAGTGTGGCGGCAAATAATCCAGAGTTGCGGGCCAATGGACAGCTGATCCAGTCTCGCAAATTAGAGGCTCGTTTGGATAACAACCTGCCAGATCCCTCCGTCTCCTATTCTCATCAATATGGGAATCGTGCGGGCATGGGATTCCAAGGAGAGTTGGTCGCTTCGCAATCGTTTGATTTTCCTACGGTTTATGCACGGAAACATCAGCTGACAAAAGCGAAATTCGCAGGATTGGATCGGGAGGAGAACGCTTTTCGGCAGGAGCTTCTGTTACAGGCAAAGACCCTTTGCTTGGATTTGGTCTTCCTTAACCAGCAATGGGCACTTTTAACAGAGCGTCTGCACAATGCGGAGCAGTTGGCGTCCCTCTTCGCTACCCGTTTAGAACGTGGTGATGCCAATGTGTTGGAAACAAATAAGATCCAATTGGAGTTGTTGAATGTCAAGACAGAGGTGCGGGCGAACGAGACCGCTCGACAGGCGAAGCTCAGAGAGTTGGCCACCCTCAATGGGGGAGAGGCGATAGCTTTTGAGGATACGGCCTATCACACCTCCGCTGAGTTGCTGCCCTATGCGGCCTTGAGCGACGAGGTCTTGGCGGCCGATAGTCGTCTGAGTCTGTTGCGAGGTGAGCAGCTGACGGCCAGTCGCCAGCTGAAAGTGAATCAAGCGAAACGCTGGCCAGGGTTTGAGCTGGGCTATCGGATGAACGCTGCCACGGGAGGTGAGCGATTCAACGGATTCCTGGTGGGGATCAGTATTCCCCTCTTCTCCAATCGGAACTACATCAAGCAGGCACGTGCGCAACAGCTTTACACGGAGTTGCAACTGGAGAGCACGACCCGCACGGTGGAGAACACCTTGCGACAGGATTACGAAGAGGCGTTGACCTTGCGTAGCTCCATGCAGGAATATGCGCAATTGTTGCAGAGCCAGAACAGTTTGGCGTTGCTTAACAAGGCGATTCAAGCGGGACAGATCTCCATGATTGCCTACTTTGTGGATGCCACGGCTTATTATCAAAGTGTGGAGAACTACCTCCGCTTGCAATATCAATACCAGACGGTGGTCGCCCGCCTGTATAAGCATCGGTTGTAAGGATTACCGGAAGAGCTCCAGAGAGAGTTTGAGGCCGAAGCTTTGATACTTGAATTTGTCAAAGCCGATGAAGAGGGCTACGTTGAGCAGGTCATTACCTACTCCGTAGCCCAATTCTGTATGGTTGGGTTTCACCGGTGTCCAGAGCTGGCTGAGGTAGAAACGCTCAGAGACAATGTATCGGTGCGCACGAGGCTTCATGAAACGAAGCAGGATGAAGGGAGCCTCATACATCAGGTGGGCTTGTACATAATGTTTGCTGGCGTAATACCAGTCGCTACTGAGCAGATGGAAAATTCCTCCAAATCGGTCTCGCCAAGGCTCGGGGAAATATTGCTTAGCGAAGTAACGGAAGTTGGTGAAATAGCTGGACTTCGGATTGACATAAAAACCACTGCTCAGGTTGTAGCTCAAACGCTCGCTCAAGCCCAATCGCAGCGTCTGATTCAATCCGCTCTCCATGCGCCAATAATCACTTTGGCTGCCTAAGACCCCCTTGAATCCCTTCCCTAACTCGAAGCGGAAAGTGGGGAAGCGGGAGTAAAGATATTCCTTGCGATACCCATCCATCCAATAATGTTGTTCGGGAGTGAATGTCAACCCAATAAATGGTGCGAAGTCGTTGGCGTTTTGGAAACGCAATGAGGTATTCTCCTGCTGTTTTTGCACGGGCGTACGCAGGTGGTAGGAGAGGCCACCGAAGAGGGTGCATCCATTGAATAGCTCCAATTGATTGCTTAGTTCGGCATAGTAATGACGGTAATAGGGGAGGTTCAAGTCTTCAAAATTAAACTTCTTCGCTTGATCGTTTTGCAGCTTTTCGATGATTTGCTCGATATACTCCGAAGAAAACTCCTGGTTATCGTTGGCTAAGGTTAAGCGCAACAGACCTCGCTGTTCCGGTTTATACTCCCAATCAGTCGTGGCCTTCACCCGCAACTGTTTTTTCTTGAATAAGAAACCTACTTCTGGATGGAAACGTAGCTGGCGGTCATGTGCATAGGTATGGCTTAAACGTAGTTCCTGTTTATAAGTCAATCCATTCTCACTGCCGTAGGAGAGTTGGAGCGGGTTGAGCAAACCAGAGTATTGCATGCGAACGCTTTTGTAATCTCTATGGATTGTACTGGTTAACTGCTCGCCCAACTGGGCATAGTGAGAAAGGAGACTACTATCGACCTGCTCGATGAAGGGTGTCTCGTTGTAAAGTGCCTTTTCTGCTTCCGTGAGTGGCTGATCCCTGCGTGTTGCCCAATAGCTGGAATCATTGTTGAGGCGAAGGCTATCGCCAGCCACGGTGTAATAGCGAGTCTCGTCGAGCAAGCGGCTGTCTGCCTCTGCTAACATCGTGTTTCGGATAACTTCCCGATAGCGTAGGGCGGCATGTAACTCGGTGATGATTTGGTTGCCAAAGGCCTCAAAACGCATACGGAGATCGGCCTGCACCGGAAGCAGCCGTTGTGATTCCTCCCGACCGAAACGCATATCAATCTCAAAATCTTCCAAGGAGGCTCGTCCCTGCATAAGGATGCGCTCAACGGTCCACAGGCTATCCACCACCTGCATCTCACCACTCAATAACTTTTGGCTCCATTTGACCGGAGTGAATCGGATGCGATGGAGCAGAAGACCCTCTACCTGCTCACTGCTTTCTAATTGAAAATCATAGTATTTATAGGCATCTGGAGAGAGGGGTGTGATGATCTCCTTGTCGTAGATGGTGGGCGCATAGATGTTCATGTTGATAAAGGTGAAGAGCGCTTGATAATGACCTCCTTCTGACAACCGATTGGTAGTGAACGCCTTTATCTGATTATGATAATGGTTAGGTGCTTGATAGTTGCATTGGGCATCCAGTTCGAATAGCTGAGTGTCAGGATGTTTTTCCACGGGAGTCAGCCAATGCATATAGCGCATCATACGGTTACGCTTGGGGGTATGGGTATAACCCTTGACGTAGGTGTCGGCCTTATACTGCTGGATGGCTTGCGCATAGCGAGGAGCTAAGCGGATGACTTGACGCATGATGCTGTCTGCTCGCACATCCGAAGTAGCGATAGGTTGGCTCCAAGCTGGGAATAAACCAAAGCAGCACCCGATAAGGATCGTGAGGAATAGCTGTCTCATAGGTCTATTACAGAGGGGGGAGTTTCAAGACAAAGCGGATCAAGGAGACAAATACACGCCCGTAACGGTCGAGCTTGATTTGTCCCACTCCATGCACATCGCTAAATGCGTCGAGTGTGGTGGGGCGTTGCGTCACCATATCTTCCAAGCTGGCATCAGTAAAGACCAAATAGGGTGGGATCTTCTCTCGTTCAGCCAACTGTTTACGCAATTGTTTAAGGGCATCGAGCAGGGAATCATCCACATTCGTGGTTCGCTTCGGGCGAATCGGTTTGGCTTTGAACCCGTTAGCGGTAGCCTTCTCTTGGGAAGCCTCCTCTGCCTCTTTGTAGCGAGCCAATTGGGCAGACTGTTGTCCGTAGAGCACTCGTTTACCCAATGGCGTAATGCGTAATACCTGTCCAGCGGCATAATCTACCTCCACATAGCCCAACTGAATCATTTGATAGAGATATTCTTTCCAAACTTTGTAAGGTAGGTCATGTCCCACCCCGTAGGTTTTCAGGCGATCGTAACCTTTCGCTCGCAATTCCGCTCGTGCGGATCCTTGTAAGATGTCGATCAGCATAGGCAAGCCGATGTGTTCTTCCGTACGAGCGATGGCACTTAAGGCTTTCTGGATCAATATCGTTCCGTCAAAACGTTCTGGGGGATTTCGACAGACATCGCAATTACCACAATCCTCGACTGATTCCTCTCCAAAATAACTGAGCAAGATACGCCGACGGCAAATATCACTCTCGCAGAAGCGCTGCATCCGGTTGAGCTTCTCCAGGTTGACTTCCCGTTGGCCACTCTCCTCAGCGAACCGACGCAGTACAATTAGATCGCTCATCGAGTAGAACAGTAAGGTGTCACTCCGTAAGCCATCTCGTCCCGCTCGCCCAATTTCTTGGTAATAGTTCTCAATGCTACCAGGCATATTATAATGAATGACCCAGCGCACATTGCTCTTGTCGATACCCATACCGAAAGCAACTGTCGCACAAACCACATTGACACGGTCGTTAATGAAATCCTCCTGTGCCTTGGTGCGTTCCATAGCGGAGAGTCCCGCATGATAGGCAATCGCAGGAATGTTTTGTCGGTAGGTCAGTTCGCTGGCCAAATCGGTGGTGTCATCTCGTTTCATACAGTAGATAATGCCACTGGTTCCAGGGTGTTGCCGAATGAAACGGGTAATGGCCGCTATCTTCTCTCGCTTATTGAGTCCTCTACGCACGTTGAGGGAGAGGTTGGGACGGTCGAATGAGGAGATAAACACTTGCGGGTCTGTCAGGTGAAGCTGTGTCTGAATATCTTGGCGAGTGATCTTGTCGGCAGTGGCGGTGAGCGCTACAACGGGCACCTTGGGGAAACGCTCCTTTAAGATGGCCAATTGGGTGTACTCCGGACGGAAGTCATGCCCCCAATGGGAGACACAATGGGCCTCATCAATGGCAATCAGCGAGAGGTCCAGACGAGGCAAGAACCAACCGATCTCGGCCATGACGCGTTCGGGCGAGATATACAGCAACTTGATCTTTCCCTGTGTGGCGAGCTGTTTCACTCGCTGTTGCTCCTCCTCGGGTTGGAGGCTATTGAGAGCGGCTGCTGGAATGCCATTGGCTACCAACCCCTCCACTTGATCTTTCATCAAGGCGATCAAGGGCGAGACTACTAAAGCTGTACCCGGTAGATAGATAGCTGGAAGCTGGAAACAGATGGACTTTCCGCCGCCAGTAGGCATCAAGACAAGCGCATCTTTACCCGCCACGATGCGTTGGATAATCTCCTCCTGCATGGGGCGAAAACGGGTGTAGCCAAAAAACTTTTTCAGCAGCAGTAATAGCTCGTTCATTTTTTCTCCTTCAGGGAGCGGGGAGATTGCTCCGCTCTCATGGGGCACAAATGTAAGAAAAACTTACGGCTTCCCCAAAAAGTGTCGGTCAACGAACAGGTTGAACCGCTCTTTGTATTGATTGCCAATGGGAATATAGGTTTCCCTGCCAATGATGATGCGGTTGTTGGCCACGGCAGTGATCTTGGTGCTATTGACCAAATAGGAGCGGTGAACTCGCATGAAACGGTCTGATGGCAGGCGCTCCTCCAAAGCTTTCATGCTGAGAAGTGTCATGATAGGCTTGTCATTGTCGAGGTAGATCCGCACATATTCGCTTTGGCTCTCTACGTAGAGGATCTTGTTGATGTCGATCCGGAGCATCTTGTAATCTGCTTTTACAAAAAGATAGCCCTCTTGATTCGTCTCCGTCGGCTTTCCTCCCTCGTTAATCGGGTTATTTTTTGCCTCCGCAAGCGCCATTTGTTGGGCGGCTCGGTTGGCGGAACGCAAGAAATCGCTGAATCCGATAGGCTTTAGTAGGTAGTCGAAAGCTTCTACCCGGAATCCATCTATGGCATACTCCGCATAGGCAGTGGTGAAAATCACCAGGGGCTTATGACGGAGTGATTTGACAAAGTCAAGCCCATTCACGTCGGGCATGTTTATGTCGACATAAATCAGGTCGACAGATTCGGTATTGAGCCATTCCAAGGCCTCCATCGCATTGGAATAGGCTTTAGCTAACTGGAAGAAAGGGATCTTCTCGATGTAGTTCGTCAGCTGGGCGAGCGCTAAAGGCTCGTCATCAATCGCTAAACATTTAATCATAATTGTAATGGGATTAAAAGTAAAACTTGGTATTCAGTGGCTCGTTGTTGGATGTCGAGCGTATATTGCTGGTCATAGATCAGCTGCAACCGTTTCCGAACGTTCTCCAATCCGATGCCGTGTAGTTCTCCTTTAGGGGCTTGGTGGCTACTGTTGACTACTAAATAGCGTAATCTCCCTTCGAAAACATCCATCGTGATATGGATGAATGAGGGTTCCTGGTAGCTCACGCCATGCTTGAAGGCATTTTCCACGAAGGTAATCAATAGCAAGGGAGGCACTTGTGCCGGGGGGAGCTCCTCCTTGTGGATGGAGATGATTAACTCTAACCGATCCGTATAGCGTAACTTCATCAACTCAATGTAGTGTTGTAGGAAGTCGATCTCGTCCCAAAGCGTAACGGTACGTTTGTTTGACTCATACAAGACATAGCGCATCATTTTCGACAGCTCTAAGACCGTTCCTTTAGCCTTCTCAGGATCGATGTCTACCAAGGCATGGATGTTATTGAGCGTATTCATGAAGAAATGTGGATTAATTTGGTATTTCAAGTAATCCAACTCGGTTTGTAGGTTCTGTGTCTTCAGCTCTTTCAGTCGTTGGTCGTCGCGGATGGATTTTATGATCGATTTGATACCCATGTTTAATCCGATTATGAAAATGGCGATCACGATGGGAGAAAGGATCATCGGGAGCGGTAGGAAAGGCATGTAGATAAAAGGGGGATTGTGTGGATTGGATCGCAGGAGGTGGGACGGCTGCACGCCGTTACGCTCGCGAAAGGAGAGGGTCCGCTCTTCCCTGTATTTCTTGGGGCCTATCTGTTTCTGGGGGATGGGTCTGAAAGGCATACGATCAGCTTGCTTTAAGCGTAGCATGGCGTTGTCGTAGATATTCACGGCTACTAAGAGGGCGATCAATCCAATGATATAGGCTATGTAACTCTTCGCACGTTTACGGAATAAAAGGTGAGGCAATAACACATAGTTGTGAATAGCGAATGCCACCATCACGGGAGTCAGTTTCAGCCAAAACCGTCCGACGAAATACCAGTCGATCTCCTCCATACCGTTGCGGTAGGCACCGTAAAACGGCATGGAAAACAATAATACCCAGATAATCAAATAGATGATATTCTCTATCCAGTCGAGTAAATCTGCTTTTTTCTTTTTACTCATTTCTTTATGATCAAATTGTCGTACATGAGTCAGCATGTACTGAATTCATTAGTGTTTTTTACTTATGGACAAAAGTAGGGGATTTGGTCGATTGAGGCAAACGATAGGTGGTTAAAACAAGTTGATTTATGGGTATATTCCTTTCGTTTTACTGATAAACCGAGCAAGTTCGCTGATGAAAATCTGCATTTAGTGTATGAAAAATAGGCTTTCATGGGAAAATAATCGCTATTGGTATAATGGCTGCGGGCATGCTTAAAAAGGGAGAGGAGAGGGGGAGCGATTCAAAAATCAGCTTTAGGCATGGGTTTATCCCCCGCTTTTCCTTACTTTCGCGCCTAAAATGTGCGAACGTGGAAGAATATTTGCGACAATTAAATGAGAGCCAATTGGAGGCGGTGTGTTATTGTGATGGGCCGCAGTTGGTTGTTGCCGGAGCAGGATCAGGAAAGACAAGGGTGTTAACCTACAAAATCGCCTACTTACTTTCGTTGGGTTGGGCGCCTTACAGCATCTTGGCATTGACTTTCACCAATAAGGCGGCCCGAGAGATGAAAGAACGTATCGCCGCCTTGACCGACCCGTCCACGGCTCAACGTCTTTGGATGGGTACATTCCACTCCATTTTCGCCCGTATCTTACGTCGGGAGGCGGAGCACATCGGTTTTACCAGTAACTTCACGATCTATGATGCGACCGATTCGAAAAGCCTTTTGAAATCTATCTTGAAGGAGATGCAGCTGGATGATAAGACCTATCGTATCGGTATGGTGCAGGGCCGTATCTCGAATGCAAAGAATGCCTTGATCACCGCTGAGGGGTATGAGGCGGATCGGGAGTTGGTTGAGAACGATCTGCAGAGCCGGGTGCCGTTGATCCGGGAGATCTACAAGCGTTACCAGCAACGTTGTCGGCAAGCTGGCGCAATGGATTTTGACGATCTGCTGTTGCAGACCTATCTGCTTTTCCGGGATCATCCAGAGGTGCGGACACGTTACAGTGCCTTCTTCCGCTACATCTTGGTGGATGAGTATCAAGATACCAACTTCGCCCAACATCAGATCGTGCAACAGCTGTGTGGCGAGGAGGGACATCTTTGTGTGGTTGGCGACGATGCACAGAGCATCTATTCTTTCCGTGGAGCAAATATTGACAATATCTTACGGTTCAAAAGCCTCTATCCCGGTTGCCGCATCTTCAAGTTGGAGCGTAACTACCGTTCTACGCAGAACATTGTCAATGCAGCGAATAGCTTAATTGACAAAAATACGGAGCAGATCAGAAAAACCGTCTATTCAGAGCGGGAGGAGGGTAGTAAGGTGGCGCTCCTTTCTTCTTATTCGGATTATGAAGAGGCTTATACGGTGGCCGCTCGCATCGGAGAGATGCGTCGTCGGCAAGACTATGACTATGCCGATTTTGCGTTGCTCTATCGCACCAATGCGCAAAGCCGTGTCTTGGAGGAGGCTTTACGTAAACGAGGTATTCCTTATAAAATCTATGGTGGACTCTCTTTCTATCAGCGCAAGGAGATCAAGGATGTGATTGCTTACGCCCGTTTAGTGATCAATCCGCATGATGAGGAAGCCCTGAAGCGGGTGATTAACTATCCCGCCCGTGGCATTGGCGACACAACGGTAGGAAAGTTGGTGCAGGCTGCTACTCAGCGGGAGGTCAGTCTTTGGACCGTACTGGCAGATCCTGTGGGGCAAGGGATGAGTATCAATGCGGGTACAGCCAAGAAGCTGGAAGCCTTCCGAGCTTTAATTCAAACGTTTAGCGAATTGGATCAGACCTTAGCTGCTGATGAATTGGCTATGGCCATCGTGAAGCAGAGTGGCCTGTTGAAGGAGCTGATGGCTGATCGCTCGGTAGAGGGCATCAGTAAGCAGGAGAATTTGCAAGAGTTACTCAAAGGTATCTCGGAGTTTTGCGAGATTCGACGAGAGGAGGGATCGGAACAGGTACGTATGCAGGATTTCTTGGCTGAGGTGGCCTTGTTGACCGATCAGGACAACGACAAAGATGAACGAGCAGATAAGGTGACACTCATGACTGTCCATGCGGCCAAGGGCTTGGAATTCACTAATGTCTTTGTGGTGGGTATGGAGGAGGACTTGTTTCCCTCGTCGATGGCGAAAGATAGTCCCCGAGCGATAGAGGAGGAGCGTCGGCTGTTCTACGTGGCCATTACCCGCGCGGAGCAGAACTGTGTGTTGAGCTATGCCAAGAGCCGCTATCGCAATGGCTCGACCACGATGTGTACACCCAGCCGTTTCTTGCGTGACATTGATACCCGTTATTTAGAGATCGCTTCGGGTACTATGCCTGCTGCACGTCCAGCAGAGAGCTGGGGACAAGCCCGACAAGAGCCGGCCTTTCGTTCGCCTTTCCAACAACCTCGTCCAGTGGAACGAAAACCTTTCGAGGGGACAACTACAACGGTACAACCCGTTGCTTCACCTCGCTTGAAACGAGTGGAAAATGCGATGAAATCGCCTTTTTTAGCGCAAACACCTGCCTCTGGACTTACTTATCAAGCTGGAGATCGGGTGCGTCATGATCGTTTTGGTGAAGGGGTTGTGGTCGCTATCGAGGGTGAGGGCAGCAACCTCAAGGCAACGGTCGATTTCGACAATCTGGGTCGTAAGCAGCTGCTCTTGAAGTTTGCCAAGCTGAGCAAGATCTGACGCTGAGGTAACGCTAAGGTAAAGCTAAAGTAACGCTAAGGTAACACTAATCTTCCTCTAATCCCAGATTAGAGAATGATTAGAGGATGATTAGAGGATGATTAGAGCCATGGTAGAGGGATAGCGGAGCTTGAGTAACTCTACAACGGTGCAGCAGGGGGAAGAACTACTTTCAAGGCTGTAATAATTGTAGGCGGTAGTTGTCGCATTAAAAAAAATGTTATACATTTGTGCGTCAATTGAAAAAAGATCAACAGGTGGTTGGTCGTTAAACAAAAACAGCATGATAGACTATAACAAAATTCCTTCACCCTGTTATGTGATTGAAGAGGACCTGCTCCGGCGCAACTTGGCGTTGATCAAGCGGGTCAAGGAGTTAGCGGCGGTGAATATTATATTGGCGTTTAAGGCGTTCGCCCTATGGAAGGTTTTCCCGATTATTCGGCAGTATATTCCATTTTCTACAGCCAGCTCCAAGTTTGAGGCTCGTTTGGCATTGGAGGAGATGGGGAGTCCGGCACATACCTATTCCCCGGCCTACACAGCGGCGGATTTCCCGGAGATCTTGCGTTGCAGTAGCCATATCACCTTCAACTCGCTCTCTCAGTTCGCCCGTTTTTACCCGATGGTGCAAGCGGATGGGGGGCGTGTCTCCTGCGGATTGCGCATCAATCCGGAGTATTCTGACGTAGAGACTGATTTGTATAATCCCTGTGCACCCGGTTCCCGTATGGGTGTGGTGAGAGACCTGTTGGGTGATAAACTGCCGGAAGGCATTGAGGGACTTCATTTTCATACGCTTTGCGAATCCACCTCTTACGATTTGGAAAAGACCTTGGCCGTGGTAGAGGAGCGTTTCGGCCCCTTTTTACCACAGATTAAGTGGCTGAATATGGGCGGTGGACATCTGATGACGCGTCAGGGATACGATGTGGATCATTTGATTCGTTTGTTGAATGATTTTCATGCTAAATATCCGAACTTAGAGTTGATCATGGAGCCCGGTAGTGCTTTTGGCTGGCAAACCGGATTTTTGATGACCTCCGTAGTGGATGTGGTGGAGAATCATGGCATTCAAACGGCTATTATGGACGCTTCTTTCACTTGTCACATGCCCGACTGTCTGGAGATGCCCTACAAACCCCGCATCCGTTTCGCAACGGATCCAGTGGAAGGGAAGCCGACCTATCGAATCGGAGGAAACAGTTGCTTGAGTGGTGACTATATGGGTGATTGGTCATTTGATAAACCACTTCAAGTGGGTGATCGGTTGATTTTTGAGGATATGTTGCATTATACGACCGTGAAGACAACAATGTTTAACGGTATTCCGCATCCTGCATTGGCGATGTTGACGAGCGACGGGCTGCTTCAACTGCTGCGTGAGTTCGGATATGAGGATTACAAGAATAGAATGGATTAACAATTGAGGAATGAAGAACGATGGGATTTTTTAGTTTTTTCACGAAAGAGAAAAAGGAGAACTTAGATAAAGGCCTCTCAAAAACTAAGGAGAGTGTTTTCTCGAAGATTACCAAGGCAATCGCGGGTAAGAGCAAGGTGGACGACGATGTGTTGGACAACCTGGAGGAGGTGTTGATCACATCGGATGTAGGTGTGGACACGACCTTGAAGATCATTGAGCGCATCGAGAAACGTGTAGCGCGAGATAAATATGTGACCACTGCGGAGTTGACAGCTCTGTTGCGTGATGAGATAGCCAGCTTATTGACTGAGAACCATACGGAGGATCAGGCTGACTTTGTCGTTCCAGCGGAGAAGAAACCTTACGTCATCATGGTGGTTGGTGTGAACGGAGTGGGTAAGACCACAACCATCGGTAAGTTGGCCTACCAGTTCAAGAAGGCCGGTAACAAGGTTTATTTAGGTGCGGCCGATACCTTCCGTGCGGCAGCGGTAGAGCAATTGGTGATTTGGGGAGAGCGTGTCGGCGTGCCTGTCGTGAAGCAGAATATGGGATCTGATCCCGCTTCGGTAGCTTACGATACGTTAAGTTCTGCCAAGGCCAACGGTGCGGATGTCGTGATTATTGACACTGCTGGTCGTTTGCACAACAAGATCAACTTAATGAATGAGTTGACGAAGATCAAGAATGTGATGAAGAAGGTCTTGCCTGACGCTCCCAACGAGATTTTGCTCGTGCTGGATGGCTCTACCGGACAGAATGCGTTTGAGCAGGCGAAGCAGTTCACGGCAGCTACCGAGGTGAATGCCTTGGCTGTCACGAAATTGGATGGCACCGCAAAGGGTGGCGTGGTGATTGGAATCTCCGATCATTTCAAGATTCCGGTGAAATACATTGGCTTGGGTGAGGGTATAGAGGATTTACAGCTCTTCCGTCGCCGTGAGTTTGTTAACTCGTTGTTTGGAGAATGAGAAGAAACAAAGTAGATATTATCACGTTAGGTTGCTCAAAGAACTTGGTGGATTCGGAGCAACTGATGCGTCAGTTCGTAGCCAATGGCTATACGGTGGAGCACGATCCGCATAAGATCAACGGGGAGATCGTAGTGGTGAACACTTGTGGTTTCATCGGAGATGCCCAAGAGGAATCCATTCAGATGATCCTTGATCTGGGCGAGCAGAAGAAGCAGGGACGGATCGGCAAGCTGTTTGTAATGGGTTGTCTGTCTGAACGCTTTATGCAGGAGCTGGTGCCGGAGTTGCCGGAGGTGGATCATTTCTATGGTAAGTTTAACTGGAAAGAGCTGATCACCGATTTAGGTAAATCTTATTATCAAGACTTGTCTGCTGACCGTGTGCTCACCACCCCTCAGCATTACGCTTTTGTGAAGATCGGAGAGGGATGCAACCGCACCTGTTCTTATTGCTCCATCCCTATCATTACGGGGGCCTACAAGTCTCGTCCGATGGAAGAGATCGTGGAGGAGGTGCGTCAGTTGACAACCAAAGGGGTGAAAGAGTTTCAGTTCATTGCGCAAGACTTGACCTATTACGGACTTGATTTGTATCGCCGGACGGCCTTGCCCGAGTTGGTGGAGCGAGTCTCCGACCTGTCGGGTGTGGAGTGGATCCGCTTGCATTATGGCTATCCTTCGCATTTCCCTTACGAGTTATTGACCGTTATGCGTGAGCGTGAGAATGTGTGCAAATACATGGATATTGCCTTGCAGCATATCAGTGACCGGATGTTGAGCCTGATGCGACGGCCGATCACGAAGGTGGAGACCTATGAACTGATTCGCCGAATGCGTGAGGAGGTACCCGGTATTCATCTGCGTACCACCTTGATGGTAGGTCATCCGGGTGAGACGGAGGAGGATTTCGCCGAGCTGCTTGATTTCGTGAAGCAGGTACGCTTCGAGCGGATGGGCGCTTTTGCGTATAGCCATGAGGCAGGTACCTATGCTTATACCCATTATCAGGATGAGATAGCGCCGGAGGTGAAACAGGATCGTTTGGAAGCCTTGATGCGGGAGCAGGCACGTGTCTCTGCCGATTTGAATGCGGCTAAAGAGGGGCAGGTTTTCAAGACGATTATCGACCGGGAAGAGGAGGACTACTATGTGGGACGTACGCAGTTTGATTCTCCGGAGGTGGATCCTGAGTTGTTGCTTACGAAAGAGCAACCCTTGAAAATCGGTTCGTTCTATCCGGTTCGGGTGACGGGTGCGGATGAGTATGATCTATTTGGTGAGGTAGTAACTTCAACAGAGAAGGCATGAATAACAAGGAGTTGACAGCGGTATTGGCGCAGCGCATGGGATGCTCTGTGAAAGAGGTGGCCGAACTGATGACTGCTTTCAGCTTCGTGATGTCTGTTCGATTGATGGACAATGACTCAATTAGCCTGACAGGATTGGGCCAGTTTGAGGTGAGAAAGAAGGAGGAGCGAGTGTCCGTGAATCCCACGAATGGCAAGCGTTATTTGGTCCCTCCGAAATTGGTACCGGTATTCAAACCTGGTTCTACGTTAAAGAATCGGTTGAAAGCGCAGGAAGAGGCAGAGCATGAATAACCGATTGAACATACAAGATGTGGCGGAACTCTTGGTGGAGCGCACTGGACGAACGCATGAGGAGGCTGAACGCTTCCTGCGTTTGTTGGTGGAGTCGATCACCAATGGTGTCTTGCAAGATCACTTGGTGAAGGTCAAAGGGATCGGTACGTTTAAGCTGATCGAGGTTGAGGCCAGGGAGAGTATGCACGTCCATACCGGTGAGCGTTTCCTGATTCCTGCCCACTATAAATTCTCTTATACGCCAGACAAGGAGTTGCGTGAGGCCGTGAACCGTCCCTTCTCCGCTTTTGAGACGACTGAGATCTTGAATCCGGTCATCGGTGAGGGATTGGAAGAGGAGGTGCTTTCTCCCACTGCGGAACCTGAGAAGATGAACGTGGAGGAATCGGTGGAGGAGTTGCTCCCAGATCGAGAGATACCCTTGCCCAAACAGGAAGTGAATCCGGAGGAAACCCCAGTCAAACCGATGGAGTCAGTGGCCGCTGCTCAATTGCCTGTACAGCCTCAGATGCCATTGTCGGAGAAGCGATCTGCGTGGTCTTGGCTACGTTATGTAGCCGTAGCGCTTCTGTTGGTCGTCGTGGCCGGTGTCTTTTATTTCATGGGTAGAAATGCGGCTTATAAGACGTTACAGCTGACGCAAGCACCGGATGTTAGGAAAGAACAACCGGTTGCTCCATTGGTGAAGGTACTTGAAGATTCTTTGAAATTCACACCACAAAGCTCTACTACTACTGAGCCAGAGGCTGAGGAGAACGAATCGGTAAAACCTGTAGAAGAGTCTGTAAAGAAGGTAGTCATCCAGCGGGGGGATCGATTGACCAATATCGCTTTAGCACATTATGGCCACAAACTTTTTTGGGTATATATCTATCAGCATAACAAATCATTGATAGATGATCCCAACAATGTGCCGATAGGTACGGAACTAATCCTTCCACCTGCACAACAATATGGGATAAATGCCAAAAGTCGGGCGTCGTTAGAGGCCGCTGCCGCCTTGCAGACAGAGATCCTGACCCGCAAGTAGTTGCCCGGAAGGTGGTGGGTTAGTATTATTTAACCTCAAAAGTGAAGCGGGCATATTGATCATGGCTAATTTTGCGCAGTGTAAAAATAGACAAGTAACAGAGTAATATATAGAAACGTAAAAACATAATAGAGAAAAATCTTATGAGTCAGACAATAGACATTCGCGAGTTGAATGAGCGAATTGAGAGTAAGAGTTCCTTTGTGAACATGATTACGATGGGAATGGACAAGGTTATCGTCGGTCAGAAGCATTTGGTAGAATCCTTATTGATCGGTTTGCTGTCGGATGGACATATCTTATTGGAAGGTGTCCCCGGTTTGGCAAAGACATTAGCCATCAAAACATTGTCTTCTTTGATTGACGCAAAATATAGCCGTATCCAGTTTACGCCAGACTTGTTGCCGGCCGATGTGATCGGTACGATGATCTATAGCCAAAAGAGTGAGGAGTTTCAAGTAAAGCAGGGGCCTATCTTTGCGAACTTCGTGTTGGCAGATGAGATTAACCGTGCGCCGGCCAAGGTGCAGAGTGCTTTGCTGGAGGCGATGCAGGAGCGTCAGGTGACGATTAGTGAGAAAACCTATCAATTGCCGAAACCTTTCTTGGTCATGGCCACCCAGAACCCGATCGAGCAGGAGGGTACCTATCCGCTTCCTGAGGCACAGGTCGATCGTTTCATGTTGAAGGTAATTATCAACTACCCGAAGAAAGAAGAGGAGAAACTGATCATCCGTCAGAACATCTCTGGTGAGCGTCCCGAGATCAAGCCGATTTTGACGAAGGAGGAGATCTTGGATGCCCGCAACGTAGTGCGTGAGGTTTATTTGGATGAGAAGATCGAGCGTTATATCGTGGATATTGTCTTTGCGACTCGTTTCCCGGCTGAGGCAGGTTTGCCCAACTTGGCCAACATGATCTCTTTCGGTGCTTCCCCTCGTGCTTCCATCAACTTGGCGTTGGCCGCTCGTGCGTATGCCTTCATCAAACGTCGTGGTTATGTGATTCCGGAGGACATCCGTGCGGTTTGCCACGATGTGATGCGTCACCGTATCGGCTTGAGCTATGAGGCTGAGGCCAACAACCTGACGGCAGAGGAGGTGATCAGTGAGATCTTGAACAAAGTTGAAGTTCCTTAATTGAGCGATGGAAACCAGTGAGTTATTAAAGAAGGTTCGCCAGATCGAGATCAAGACACGTGGTCTTTCTCGCAATATCTTCGCCGGACAATACCACTCGGCTTTCAAGGGTAGGGGTATGGCTTTCAGTGAGGTGCGCGAGTATCAATATGGCGATGATATTCGTGACATTGATTGGAATGTGACCGCCCGCTATGTACGTCCGTATGTGAAGGTGTTCGAGGAGGAGCGTGAGCTGACGGTGATGCTCTTGGTGGATGTCTCTGGCAGTCGTGATTTTGGATCGGTCAATGTCATGAAGAAAGAGGTGATGACGGAGATCGCCGCTACCTTGGCCTTCTCGGCCATCCAGAACAACGATAAGATTGGCGTGATCTTTTTCTCCGACCGGATCGAGAAGTTCATCCCGCCTCAGAAGGGAAAGAAGCATATCCTCTATATTATCCGTGAGTTGATTGATTTTAAGCCGGAGGCAAAGCGTACGGACATTGGTCAAGTGCTGAAATACCTGACCAATGCGATCAAGAAGCGTTGCACGGCCTTTCTGATTTCCGATTTCATCGACAAGGGAGGATTCAAGGATGCCTTGACCGTGGCTAACCGGAAGCACGATATGGTAGCGATACAGGTTTATGACCAGCGTGAGACGGAGTTGCCAGCGGTAGGTCTGATGAAGATCAAGGATGCGGAAACCGGGCAGGAGCGCTGGATTGATAGCGGTTCGGCTCGTGTGCGTGAGGCTTATAAGACTTGGTGGGAGAAACGTCAGACGGCCATGAGCGATACGTTCAAGAAGTGCCGTGTGGATACGGTCTCTATACGAACGGAGGATGATTATGTGAAAGCGTTGATTGCGCTTTTTGACAAACGTAGTTGAAAGGTAAATAGATGAAATTGATAAAAAACACCCTCTTGTCGCTCATCGGTTTGGCTTTCCTTTGCTGTGGGAAGGTGGAGGCGCAACAACGCCCGTTGATAGATGTAGCGATCGACTCGGCTGCGATCCTGATTGGTGAGCAGACGGTGTTGCATTTGACGGTTACGGCTGATCAAGACCGTCCGGTGCAGGTGGTCATTCCGAATGATACGCTGATGGCCGGTGTGGAGGTGCTGAACCTCTCGAAACCGGACTCCACGAAAATTGAGAATAACCGGATGGTGATCAAGCAAGACGTGCTGATCACCTCATTTGACTCGTCGCTTTATCTCTTGCCTCCATTGAAGGTCATAGATGGTACCGATACGGTCTATTCCAACCAAGTGGCCTTGAAAGTCTCTACCTTGCCTGTCAATGTGGAGAATCCTGAGGAGTTTTTCGACATCAAGCAGGTATGGAAACCACCTTTTGTGCTGGCTGACTATTACCCTATTATAATAGGTATATTGCTGGTTCTGTTGTTAGCAGCCTTGGCTTGGTATATCTGGAAGCGGATGCGTGAGCGGAAATCGTTGATCCCCTTCAAGAAAGAGGAGCCGAAATTGCCCCCTCATGAACAGGCGATCAAGGAGCTGGACGAGATCAAGCAGCAGAAGCTGTGGCAACAGGGACGTAGTAAGGAGTATTACACCTTGATCACGGAGACCCTGCGTCGCTATATGGTCGATCGTTTCGGTATCAATGCGATGGAGATGACCTCTGACGAGATCTTGGCGTTGATCAAACAGACGACCGAGGCACAGAGTGTCTATGATAACTTGAGGCAGATCCTTTCGTTGGCGGATTTCGTGAAGTTCGCCAAGATGAACCCGCTGCCTGACGAGAATGATTTAAGCTTGATGAACGCATACCTCTTTGTCAACCAGACGAAGGTGGTAGAGCTTCCCAAGCCAGAAGATGAATCAACCGAAAAGAAAGAGGAGTAAACGAGATGGTTTTTGCGAATCCCCATTATTTATATTTGTTGTTGTTGCTGATCCCGATGGTGGGATGGTATATCTACAAGTTGAGCAAGAACCAAGCCAGCTTGCAGGTCTCCTCTTCAGAGGCGTTCGATGCGCCTGAGGCTTCCTCCTGGATTGTCTATCTGCGCCATCTGCCTTTCGTATGCAGGCTTTTGGCGGTGGCTTTGCTGATCGTGGTCTTGGCCCGTCCGCAATCCACAGACAGCTGGTCCAGCTCTTCGACAGAGGGTATCGACATTATGTTGTCGATGGATATCTCTGGTAGTATGTTGGCGCAAGACTTGAAGCCCAATCGCTTGGAGGCAGCGAAAGATGTAGCGGCCTCCTTTATCAACGGTCGTCCGAATGATAACATCGGTTTAGTGGTCTTCTCCGCAGAGAGTTTTACGCAGTGTCCGTTGACCACGGATCATGCGGTGCTGTTAAACCTGTTCAAGGATATCCAGAGCGGAATGATTCAAGATGGTACGGCGATTGGCTTGGGTTTGGCGAATGCGGTGAGTCGTATCAAGGATAGTCAGGCGAAGTCGAAGGTCATCATCCTGTTGACGGATGGTTCAAACAATGCGGGCGAGATCGCTCCGGTGACAGCCGCTGAGATCGCCAAGACCTTTGGCGTGCGTGTCTATACGATCGGTGTGGGTACCCAGGGCATGGCTCCCTATCCGTTCCAGACGGCCTTTGGTGTGCAATACCAGAATATCCCCGTAGAGATTGATGAGGCCACCTTGAAACAGATCGCGGCTATCACGGGTGGTCAGTATTTCCGGGCAACGGATAATGCCAGCTTGAAGGAGATCTATGCGGAGATCGACCAGATGGAGAAGACCAAGATCAGCGTACAGGAGTTCAGCAAGAAGCAGGAGGAGTATAAGAACTGGGCGTTGCTGGTTTTTGCCTTGCTGCTGATAGAGATTTTGTTAAGGAATACATTGTTGAGAAATATACCCTAAAGGAGAAAAAGGCTTATGTTTCGATTTGCACATCCGGATTTTTTATATTTGCTCTTCTTGGTGCCGGCGTTAGTGGTGTTCTACCTCTATGCCTGCTTAGCCAAACGGAGAGCGATCAAACGATATGGTAACCCCCTGTTGTTGGCGGAATTGATGCCAGAGGTATCGCCTAAACGCCAGCACTTGAAGTTTTGGCTGTTGTCCGGAGCTATTACGATGGTTATCTTTGTCATGGCGGGTCCTCAATTTGGTACGAAGTTGGAGACCGTGAAGCGACAGGGCGTGGAGATCATGGTCTGTTTAGACGTGTCCAATTCCATGTTGGCGGAGGATGTCTCCCCCAACCGTTTGGATAAGGCGAAGCAGATGCTATCTCGCTTGACCGATGGTTTCACGAATGACAAGGTGGGATTGATCGTCTTTGCGGGCGATGCCTTCACCCAGCTGCCTATTACCTCCGATTATATCTCGGCGAAGATGTTTCTCTCATCCATCAATCCGGCCATGATCTCAACGCAAGGAACGGCAATCGGTGCGGCCATCAATTTGGCGGCTCGCTCCTTTACCCCGAATGAGAGCAGCGATAAGGCCATTGTCTTGATCACGGATGGTGAGAACCACGAGGATGATGCAGTAGGAGCAGCGAAAGCGGCTGCCGAGAAGGGTATTCATGTGAATATTGTGGGTATGGGCGATCCGAAGGGAGCGCCGATTCCTATTGACGGTAGCAACAACTATATGAAGGATAAAGAGGGTAATGTTGTCATTACCAAGTTGAACGAGGAGATGGCGCAAGGTATTGCCGCAGCGGGAAATGGCATGTATGTGCGTGCCGATAATACCAACTCTGCTTTGAAAGCCTTGCAGCAGGAGATCGACAAGATGAACAAGACGGAGTTAGACAGCAAGGTCTATTCCGAGTATGACGAGCAGTTTCAGGTCTTTGCTTGGATCGCCCTTTTCTTGCTCTTGGCTGATTTCTTGACGTTGGATCGGAAGAACCGTGTCTTCCGAAAAGTGAAGCTCTTCTCTGTGTTGTTGCTGTTGGTGATGGGACAAACAGCGGTTGCCCAAAAGGCGGAGCGTCAGCATGTGAAAGCGGGTAATAAACTCTATGAGAGCGAGAAGTTCACGGAGTCGGAGATTGAGTATCGCAAGAGCTTGGAGGTGAATCCCCGTTCGGTGGAGGGTACCTACAACTTGGGTAATGCGCTCTATAAACAGGGTAAATTCCCGGAGGCGGCTGAGCAATACCAACTGTTGGCCGGACAGGGCGAGAAGCTGATGGAGACCCCGGAGGGCAAAGAGCGACTCTCGGGTGTCTATCATAATATGGGCAACATCTTCATGAATGGCAAAGACTATGGCAAGGCGGTGGAGGCTTACAAGCAGTCGTTGCGTCTGAATCCTTCGGATGACGAGACGCGTTATAACTTGGCGTTGGCACAGAAGCTCCTGAGCGATCAGCAGAACCAGGATCAGAGTCAAGACCAGCAGAATGACGACAAGCAAGAGAACAAGGATCAGAAGGATGATCAACAGCAGCAGCAACAACCGCAGCAGGATGATCAGAAGCAAGACAAGACCCAGCAACAGCAGCAGCCCAACGAGCAGATGAGCAAGGATAACGCGCAGCAGATGTTGGATGCCTTCTTGCAGGATGAGAAAGACACACAAGAGAAGGTGAAGAAGGCGCAGATGCAGCAGCAACAGCGTCGGAAGACCGAAAAAGAGTGGTAAAATGCAAATAACAACAGATATGAGAGATACGATAAGGAAATGGATCGGCTTCTTTTGCTTGATGCTGGTCGTGAGCATGGGGGCGAAGGCTGCGGATGTGACCTTCAAGGCTTCGGCGCCACAGGCCGTTGTCGTCGGTGAGCAATTCCGTCTCTCCTTCACGGTGAATGCCGAGGGAAAGGACTTACGGGTGCAGGAGATGCCCGATTTTGAGGTGTTGATGGGACCGTCGCAATCCACCTCTTACAGCAGTAGCTGGGTGAATGGGAAGAGTACCAGTGAGACGACGGTCACCTTTACCTATGTGTTAATGCCTAAGAAGGAGGGAACTTTCAATATCGCACCGGCAACGATCAAGGTGAATGGAGCGAACTATACCTCCAACGGGTTAGTGATCAAGGTGCTTCCAGCTGATCAAGCAGGCAAGCAAGAGGCGGAGGAGACCTCGGCCAGTGGAACGATCTCCAACGATCGCCTGTTCGTGACGATGGATGTTTCCAAGCGAAGCGTCTATGAGCAGGAGGGCTTCTTGGTGACTTTCAAGGTCTATTCGTTGGAGAACTTCTCGATCACCGGATTGAAATACCCGGAGTTTGAGGGTTTCTTGGTACAAGAGGTCGAGTTGCCCCAAGAGAAGCAACTGACCTTGGAGAATTACAAGGGACGTAATTACCAATCAGCGGTGATGCGTCAGGTGATTCTCTATCCGCAACGTGCGGGCAAGATCACGATCGGGAGCGGAAAGTACGATGCGGTGGTGCGTGTCCGTATGCAGCCACAGCGGGGTGGAAGTATCTTTGATAGCTTCTTCGACTCCTACCGGGATGTGAGCAAGACATTGACCTCTGCTCCTGTGACGATCGACGTGAAATCGTTGCCTTCTGGCAAGCCAGCTTCCTTCGCCAGTGCGGTAGGTACCTTCAGCATGAATGCGGAGATCAGTTCCGACCGGGTGAAGACCGATGAAGCGGTGACGATCAAGTTGAAGATTACCGGTAATGGCAATGTGAAGTTGGTGAAGAACCCGGAGGTGAATTTCCCGAATGATTTCGATGTGTATGATCCCAAGGTGGAGAACGACATCAAGACCACTACTGCGGGTGTGACCGGAACGAAGAGCATCGAGTACATGGCAATCCCTCGTTATGCGGGCGACTTTGAGATTCCGGCGATCGCCTTCTCTTATTTCGACATCAAGGCAGGTGCTTACAAGACCTTGACCGCAGGCCCTTACAAATTGCATGTGGAGCAGGGAGAGGGAGGCACTGCTTCCGCTCCGGTGGTCTCTAACTTCAGCAACAAGGAGAGCGTGAAGTTTGTCGGGCAAGATATTCGCTACTTGAAGACGAAAGGCTTCTCATTCATTGAGAAGGGTGAAGGACTGTTCTTTGGCTCTTTGGGCTATTGGCTCTGCTACCTGATCCCTGCGGTGCTGTTCGTGGCCTTCTTCGTGCTCTATCGGAAGCAGGTGAAAGAGAATGCCGATGTGGCCCGTGTACGTACGAAAAAAGCCAACAAGATGGCCGTGAAACGTTTGAAGAATGCGGGCAAATTGATGAAGGAGAATCAGAAAGAGGCCTTCTACGACGAGGTGCTTCGTGCGTTGTGGGGCTACTTGAGCGATAAGTTGAGCATCCCGCAGGCGGCATTGACCAAAGATAATGTAGAGTCAGAGTTGGCGAAGTATGGCGTGGATGAGGCCCTGACGAAGGAGTTCATGGAGATCTTGAACACCTGCGAGTTCGCCCGTTATGCCCCCTCACAGGCTTCGGACGCGATGGATAAGCTGTATGATCAAACAGTCGATGCGATTGGTAAAATGGAGAATACGATTAAAAAGTAAGAACGATGAAGACAACACGATATTTCAGAAAAGTCCTCTTGACGCTTTGCTCCCTCTGTGTGGGAGTGCTGGCCATGGCGCAAGAGGCTGCCTTGAAGGAGGCAGAGACCGCTTATACGTCGGAGGATTACGCCAAGGCGATAGCGTTGTATGAGGAGGTGTTGAGCAGCCACGGTGAGTCTGCGGCTGTCTATTACAATCTGGGCAATGCCTATTATAAGGCAGGCAAGCTCGGTCCGGCTATCTTGAACTATGAGCGATGTCTCTTGTTACAACCCGGTGACGCTGATGCCCGCTTCAACTTGCAGATGGCTCGCCAGAAGACGATTGACAAGATTGAGCCGGTCGGCGAGTTCTTCTTGGTGAAATGGGTGAAAGCGATGGCTAACTGGGCTTCGGCAGATGGCTGGGCAAAGGCGAGCATCGGCTGCTTCTGGCTCTTTATCGCCTGCTTAGTGCTTTTCTTCTTTGCCCGCTGGACCTACTTGAAGAAGATCGGCTTCTATTTGGGGCTCCTCTTCTTGGCCCTGGTGATTGTCTCTAATCTTTTTGCTAACTACCAGAAAGGGGAGTGGGAGACACGCTCCCATGCGATTGTCTTTGCCGCTACGGTGACAGCCAAGAGCTCACCCGATGCCAGCGGTACCGATCTCTTCGTCTTGCATGAGGGCACCTATGTCTCCATCAAGAGTACGTTAGGGGCATGGAGCGAGATCGAGTTGGAGGATGGCAACGTCGGTTGGTTGCCCACTAAGGACATTGAAACGATCTGACGCCACCCATGCTGGAGCAACTGTTGGTATGGGAGCGTGAGGCCTTCTTTTGGCTGAACGGCAGTGATTATCCTTTCCTGGATCACTTTATGTGGCTCTATTCAGGAAAGGTGGTCTGGCTGCCGTTGGCGCTTTTTATCCTTTTTGTCCTCTGCTACAAACGAGATTGGAGGCAATCGCTCCTGTTGCTCCTGATGATTGCGCTGACCATCACGCTTTGTGACCAGTTCGCTTCTCACCTCTGCAAACCGCTCTGTATGCGCTACCGACCGACCCATCATCCCGACTTCATGGCGCAGGTGAAGGTGGTGTTTGGCTATCGGGGCGGATTGTATGGCTTTATCTCCAGCCATGCCGCCAATGCCTTCGGGTTCGCCACGTTGCTGACGTTGCTATTCAAGCATAAAGGACTGGGATATAGCCTCTTCTTTTGGGCCACCTTGACCGCCTATTCCCGTGTCTATTTAGGGGTTCATTTCATTACGGATATTATTCCGGGAGCTCTTTCCGGCCTCTGCTTTGGGGCGTTGGTCTATGCGCTCTACCGTTGGCTGCGAAAGCATTTCCGGATGGAGGAAGAGTCACGACCGTTGACCCTTTGGCGTGCGCGTATCTTGACAGTGGCGATCTGTGCGACAATCGGATTACTCTTGCTATTCACCGAACCACTGACATTCCTCTTGAAATAAACCAGTTAGCAGAAGATATGCTGTAAAGCATACATGGGCAACGTGCTTTTTTCGATGGATAAATTGGCATTGTGTGCGAAAAATCGCTATGTTAGTGCCGTGAAAGAAAACGATTCATTCATTTAAAATTAGAAAGCCATGACAAAGACTATTACATTCAACGAGTTGAGAAGAATTAAAGACCGTTTGCCTGATGGCAGTATGCACCGGATAGCGGATGAGTTAGGGTTGCAAGTGGAGACAGTTCGCAACTACTTTGGTGGGCAGAATTTCCAGGACGGCCGCAGTTGTGGCATTCACATCGAGCCGGGTCCTGATGGCGGTTTAGTGGTTTTAGACGATACGACAATCTTTGAGCGTGCGATGGAGATCATGGGCGAGAGCGCTTCGGCAGAGTAGCCCCTTTATTGGGCGTTTATGAAAAAATCCTATGGCATTCGTGAACTTGCTGTAGGATTTTTTTGTTTTACTAATAACTATTCATCTTTAAATCTACAGGCTATATGGAAGACAAATTAGTAACATTAGCGATTCACACCTATGAGAAGGCGGTGATCCTCAAATCTATTCTTGAGACAGAGGGAATAGAGGTTTACATTCAGAATGTGAATCAGATACAGCCAGTCGTTTCGGCAGGCGTACGTGTTCGGATCAAGGAGAGCGATTTGCCTCATGCGTTGCGCGTGATCGAGGATAACGCTTGGCAAGCGGATCCCAAACCAGAGCGGAAAGAACGACCCAAGCGGGTGTTGATCCCTATTGATTTCTCCGATTATTCGTTGAAGGCATGTGAGATAGGTATCAACTATGCGCATAAGATAGGGGCTGAGGCCATGCTTTTCCATGCTTATTTCAATCCCTATTTCCCCTCAGCCATTCCTTTGGGCGAGACGTTAGCTTATAAGATGAATGAGAATGATTCGATCGAGCAATTGTTAGGTCGTGTGCATGAAGACTTAGATGCCTTGTGCGGCCGGATCGACCAGCAGATAGCAACGGGAGCCTTGCCAAAGGTGGATTATCAAGTCACGCTGCGTGAGGGCCTTCCGGAGGAGGAGATCGTGACCTTTAGCAAGGAGTATCGGCCCACGTTGATCGTGATGGGTACCCGAGGAAAGAACCAGAAAGAGATGGATCTGATCGGTAGCGTGACCGGAGAGGTGATCGAGGCCGGTAAGGTGCCTATCTTGGCCGTTCCAGAGAATGTACCTTTCCAGGACTTGGCATCCGTCAAACACATCGCTTTCGCCACCTCGTTCAATCAGCGAGACTTAGTGGCGTTCGACAAGTTCATGGCGTTGATTAAAGGCTATCCTTTCCACATCCACCTGTTCAATATCTCGACCAGCCGAGACGAGTGGAATGAGATTCGGCTCAGTGGCGTAAGGGAATACTTCCGCAAGCAATATCCGGAGGCCAACATCACCCATACCGTCTTGGCCGATGGCGACCTGCTTTTAGCCATAGAGAAGTTCGTGCGTGATGAGCAAATCGACGTGATCGCTTTGAGCACCTATCGCCGTTCCCTGCTCGCACGGATGTTCAACCCCTCTATCGCACGTAAGATGCTTTTCCACACGGATGTACCCATCTTGGTGATTGATAGTCATAAGTAAAAGTTTGGAGGCCTTATTTTTGTCATCTCTTTATATTTTTATCGGCGTGGGGACAGGAGGTGATGAAGATAAGGCCTCCATTGTGGAACATAGACGAGTTCTTTGCCAATGATTGCTTTGGCTTTACGAGAAATGTGTGACCACCCGATTCCGATTCTGACGGGGATCGGCCTTGCAGGAGACGTGGATCCAACAGGTGCCCTGGCGGTTGTGCTCCCAGATCAGCTGGTCGAAGGTAGTGTTGTCCATCAGCCAGCGAAACCACGCACGCCCCTCGGCGATGGAGGGCAGGTGCAGGTCGGCCGCCTCGCCACGTAGGTGCTGGCTCTGCGATGCGCCCCCTACCGCTCGGTTGAGGGCGGGGCAGCGATAGCCACTGCTGATCACGATCGGCTTTCCGGCATAGGCACGGAGCGGTTCGAGTACCACCTCGCAGAGCGTCCGGAGGTTCGGAAGCAAAGCGGCTGGCATTCGGTTGTCGATGCCGAGGCGGTCGGCGGTGGAGGAGCGCTCAAACTCCTCCACGGTGAAATGTTCGGTTATCTGCATGATTTTCTGATTTTAAAGAGGAATAAAAAGAGACCGAGAAGGCCGATGGCGGCCAAGAGCTTAGCGTACCACGGTGTGCGTGCGACCTCCCGCACCACCTCCACCTCCCGGATGACGGGGATGGAATCGACCCGGTGGATGCGGAGCGTGTCTCGCTGCAGGCGGTAGCGATAGGCCACGCTGCGGTCGTTGACATACACCGTGTCGCGCGAACGATCCACATAGCGATCCCGATAGACATAGACGCTGTCATACTGCACTTGGTGGAGATACAGGGTGTCCCTTTGGATTCGCTCCACGACGGGAAGTTTCCGCGGCGTTCCGCACCCCGCTAAGAGGGTGCAGAACAGGAGGCATAGCAGGTGTCTCATAGCCTATCCTCCTTGATTTCGAGCGTGACGGAATGGCCCCTTTCGAGGCTTTTGCGGATGCGCCCATAGAGGCTGTCGAAGGCCATACGAGGATGGATCAGCAGGCCACGAGCCCCACGGGTGCCGACCAAGATATGCCCCTCACGGCGACCATGGATGCCGTTGCCCGGCTTCAGCAGCGTGCAGCAGCGGGGCAGGCAGGTGTTGTAGCTCACCTCCTGCTGCTTCACGCAGGCCTCGCACGCCTGTTTCTTGCCTACGCAGATCATTTTGCGCCCGAATTGACGGCATTTCACGAGGCAGAGCGGGTAGCTGCGCCCCGTTTTCAGGCAGGCCTGGCTGTTCTCTAACGTGTCGCAAATTTGGCGACCATCTATAACGAGGTGACCTTCAGTGAGTTCACCTTTTGTGTATATACGTTGAATATGTATTTGCATAACGAAAATGATGGGGAATGAATGAAAGTAAGTGAGTAAGGTGGCAAGGTTTACCGACTTGCCCACCACTGGCCGAAGTCCTTGTAGCCCTCGGGCAGCTGGTGATGGGTCAAGTTGGGCAACCGCTCCTTCAGGTCGAGATAGAGCCGCTCACCGGCCGCGTCTTGATCCGGATAGCAGTGAAAGGAGGTGCCGAGCCGATGGCTGAGCCTCGCCAACAGGGCCACGTCTGGCTGTTTCAGCAGGGTGGCGCTGGGGATGGCGATCGCCTTCCGTCCCGACGAGAGCATGGCCATGCAGTCGGTCACTCCCTCGGTGATCCAAAGTTCCTCCTGCGGTTGCAGCAGGGCGAGGACGGGCAGGTTGAAGATGCTGCATCTCGATCCCCGAGGGAACTGGAAGCGAGGCGTGGAGCGATCGGCCGAGGGCTCGCCCAAGTAACGGGCCTGTACGCTCAGCAAGCGCCCCTCCTGATTGCGATAGGGGATCAGCAGGGCCGGGGCGTTGAACCACGACGAGCGGTAGTCGCCACTCATCGGCACGGGCGAGCTGATGCTGCTGATGCCCAACCAACGGATCACCGCCGGATGTAGCTTGCGCTGCTCGAAGAGGAAGCGGCGGGCCTCGTCGGACAGGTAGGGCTGGGCGACCAGCAGGGCCAGGTGGCGGGTATCGACCCGTGGCTCCGGCTCCGGCTTAGGGGCGGGCACCACCCGGCGAGGGGTGACCTCGGTGCGCATCTCAGCCGATTGCCCCTCGATCTCGATGTTGAAAAGCTTTCCCAAGTAGCGCACCGCCTCGGCGAAGGGGAGGTCGGTCAGCCGCATAGCGAGGTCGATCGGCCCGCCATAAGCCCCGCAGACGAAGCAACGATAGCTGTTTTTGCCCCGTCGGAACATCAGCGAGGGGTGGCGGTCGCTATGGAAGGGGCAGAGCGCCTTGTGGCGGCTCACCCCGAGGCCGAGCTTCTCCGCCACCTGCTCGATGGGGAGCGCTCTGACCTTCTCGATGGAATCATTTTGGATCATGGCTAACCGATTTTTTGGAATTGATTCTTGCTGATGCGCTGGATCAATCCCCGGGCGTTCCATTTCGAGAGGAAGACCCAGTCGGGCGTGACCAACTCCAGTCGCTTGATGGTCTCACGCAGCAGCTCACGGTTGAATTCCTTGGGCAGGTTGCCGAAGAGATCCTGACGCACAGGCGTGGAGAGCTCGATGCGCTTGGCTTGCAGCTCCTCGAACCGCTTGCCCCACTTCTCCAGCATCCCCCGAAGGATCTGCTCAGCCATGGCGAGGTAGATCTGGCGCACCTTCCGGCGCACGCCATGCGCCTGCTCGATGCCGTAGAGATACTGGCAGAGGGCGGCGATGCGAAAGGCGGAGACGCTGCTGCGCTTGAAGAAGACACCCAAGGCGGTCGATCCGGTCTTCACCGCCTCCAAGTTCTTCGTGGCGCACCACTGGCGCACCTCCTCGTCGAGCCAGCTCATGTCGATCCACTTCTCCGGCTGTATGCCGCCCTCTGGGCTGTAGGTGTCGGCCATCATGCGATCAATCGTGCGGTCGATCGTGCGCTGCTGGCGAGGTGTGAGGCGCTTGAAGATCGGGGCCTCGTCACCCAACTGGCTGCCCAAGTCATAGACGATCGTGCGGGTGATGTTGCCACCCTCGATGGCCTTCCGGTCCATGTACTCGTCGAGTGCCGAGGGCGTGGTGCAGTACATCGTGTTGTAGAGGATGTCGACCGTGGCCGAGTAGCTGGCGTCGGAGAGGTAATCCACGCCATACTCCGAGCCTAAGTCGTAGGCCGTGCGTTGGATGCTCTTGATGTTCGAGAAGGCCCTGCGGTTGGTCTCCGTGGCGGTCGCCAACTCTTCGGTGAAGGTCCAGAGCGTCAGCGGCGTGCCGAAGAGGCGCACGGGCGAGTCGGCCCGTTTGATCAGCTGGGCGATCGAGATCGAGACGGGGCAGCAGATGACCATCGTCTTCGGCGGTTCGGGCAGCTTCTCCGCTTTCGAGGCGGTCTGCTTCAGCTCCCGGTAGGCCTGCTCTTGGCGGCGCTGCTCGTTGTCACGCTGTTTCTGCTTGGCCATGATCACGTTCTCCACGTGGCGGGCAAACGACTTGCCGCCCGACTGCTCCGAGCAGATGATGGTCTGCAGCAGGCAGGCCATGGGCCCCTGATCGAAGGTGTAGTGGAAGCGCAGGCGTGTGGCGAGGCAGCCCAACGGAGCCACCGAGGCGATGAAGGTGGCCATCTTGAACTTGTCCGGCGCGTTCGTCACCAGCTCACGGATGACGGGTGGCAGCGCCTTGTCGGGCGGCAGTTGAGCCGCCTGGCTGCCCTGTTCCGGATTTTGAAACTCCTCCTCAGCTGCGAGGAGGGGCTCCGATGTGTGTGTCAACTCGTTCATAGGTCACTCGATAATTTGAAGTGCTTCAACCAGTTCAGAGAAAATCTTCGAGGCTAACTCGTTGCGGTTTCCGAGGGCGTCAGCCTTGAAGGCGCGGCAGTGCAGCTGGTAGCGGCCATCCTGCCGGCGGACGAGCGAGAGGTGTCGCCCGACGTAGAGCTTCGGGTTCAGCCGATGGGTGCGGCCCGAGGCGTGTGCCTCCTCCTCGAAGAGGTAGTGGTTGACGGCGTTGCACGTCAGCACGCCGCGGTAGGTCTGTCCCTGGCGAAGCAGGGTGTCTTCTTGCAGGATCGTCTTCAGATCGACGCAAAGGATCGTATTCTTCTTCATGACTTAAAAAGCGTTAGAGGTGTGTAACTTCGTGATGTCTTGCACGGTGCAGTCCATGTAGTACTGCCCGTTATACTCCCGGTGCTGGAAGCGGAGGCTGGCAAAGACCACGTCGCCCGGATAGAACACGCAGCTCGCCAAGTTGCCCAGTAGCGTGGCGGCAAAGGAGTTTTCATACTTGCCACCCATCTCCTGCAGCACGAGGGTGCACTTCTGCGTCTGGGTGCCATCTTGGCGCTTCACCTGCTGTGTAGTGGTCTGTGCCACGACTTTCAGAATTGTCTTCATCTTCATAAAAAATTTGATGTTAATACTCCTGTTTCTGTCGAGTCGATGGGTGGCCACCTCTTCGCTTTCGACACTGCAAATCTACGTCAACCCTTTCGTGCGGCCATGGCTTGTCCTGGTATAAATCGCTGTGAAAAAGAAGATTATGAACGAAAATGAACCTCGGTGAATGCGGATGAAACAAATGAGTGAGTGCGGATGAATTCCGATGAACGCATGGCCGGGACGTAGCGTGCCTTGTAAGGTGTTAAGGTCGGCATCCCCCCGCTTGTCATCCCCCGTTTTTTTGCCTCGAGAGGAAAAAAATGCGTCTCCCCGTGTCAGGCGCTTTTCCCTCGCCACCCCTGCGCATTCCTTACTCACCTTACCACCTTACTTCTTACTTTCACTCTTTCGATACATCCCCTTGTCCGTAGAGACGTTGCGTGCAACGTCTCCGTTTGGGTATGTTCGAGATGCGTGCAATGTCTCAGTTTGGATCGTCAGCGGGTATGTTGGAGACGTAGCACGCTACGTCTCTACGGGGTGGTGGAATCGTGGGATGGGTCGGTTTCCGCCAATTCATCCCGATAGGTGCTATGTATATATTATAATTAAATTTATATATAAATATATTATATATATAATATACGCGCGAGGGTAGAGACGTATGGCCCATACGTCCGCCGCTACCTAATGGGGGTGTGTGAAAGTAAGCAGTAAGGTGGTAAGGTGGGTAAGGGAACTTT
Organism: Parabacteroides distasonis; assembly: GCA_021531385.1. Lineage (GTDB taxonomy): Bacteria > Bacteroidota > Bacteroidia > Bacteroidales > Tannerellaceae > Parabacteroides > Parabacteroides distasonis_C. The sequence continues at coordinate 77,333 of JAFBIR010000014.1, forward strand.
TTTACAACTGCCAGTTGTTTTTGAGGAATAATGTTTTTATCTTTGCAGACAGTAAAGTGCGTAAGATATGACATTCGATAAAATTCTCGATAATAATACGCTTTGGGCAGTTCGCTATGATGAAGAGAAAGACAATGCGCTTCAGATACTTTTCGAACAATGGAGTGATCCTGAGTGGCTTGTGGCATTCTTCCTTGCGAACATGTCCGACTTAACAGCTTACTTTAAGATTACGGATATCAATCAGGCAATCTATGATAGCATGGATGATAACATGCGGATGCAATGCTTGATTCTCGATCTTTCGCCGGATGCCGATCTTGACCGGCTTTTCCGCCCCTTGGAGAATAGTCGTACAAGTGAAATGATATTGGGCAAAGAGAAAGCTAAGATCAAGAATCGCCCACAACACGCATCGTGGCTACGTATCTATGCCATCAAGTTGGAACCCGGGTGTTATATCATCACGGGGGGTGCTATCAAGTTGACGCGGACCATGCAGGAGCGTGAGCACACTTTGGCTGAACTGAGGAAGATGGAGTCCGTTCGTAATTTCCTGCTGGATGGAGGGGCTGTTGATGCGGATGGTTTTGTCGATTTTATGTCTGAGATACAATGAGAAAAGGAGGTTCATCATGAAGCAGAAGACACTTGAATTTCTGGAGGCTCATCAGAGCGAAACGCCATCGATGTGGCGTGAGGAAGCGGCATGGAGACGTGATAACTGGTCGTGGCTACGCCATTCTCAGAAGATCGCCGTGAAAGTGCTGTTGCAGATGAAGCAGTTAGGACTGACACAGAAGGCTTTGGCTGAGCGTATGAATTGCACGCAACAGTATGTTTCCAAGATTTTGAAGGGCAAGGAAAATATGTCGCTCGACACGCTCTCCAAGTTGGAAGATGCGCTCGGCATTAACCTGATCTATGATGAGCAAGTGGTTTGTCCCAATAGGATAGCTGAAGAGGCCCCGGTTTGATAGGGTCTTACCGTGATGGGCGTGCGTTCAGGCAATGCCCTCAATGACACCGAAAGTAGAGGCGTTCCATCGGTGCGTCTCTCGTTCCCTGGGCAAATGATGTGCGGAAGTGTTAAATTTTGAGAGGGGTGTTAGATTTCCCAACAATTCTTTGCTTTTCATGGCGGAGAATGTCTATATTTGGAGAAACTTTAAATCGATCTTAATGATGAACACAGCAACGAACAACGGGTTTCATGAGCGCCAAAGCATCGAGGAGTTCTTGGGCGAGCATGAGGTGGTGAAGGAACTTTATGCGGTTGCGCGAAGAAGCTTTGTGCACAGTCTGGGCCTTGAGCAGTGGCTCCTAAAGATTTTCAATACGGCTTACTTCGTTTGCATGCGGCTGACCGATGGGAGCGGCCGCCCGCTGAATGAGGCACTCGATGAGTGTCCCTACGCCTGGAGAGAGGAGGGCTTTGGTGTTTATCGGAATCATCTCTTTGCGTTGATATACAGTCTGCTGCGTCTGCATCAGGGGCTGCTTCCTGTTCGGACTGTTGAGATGGACTGTTCAAAGGCTCTGATGGATTATTATTTCAGCTGGAGCCGTTATGGGGAGGTGATAGACAAGTATGAGGGCAAGCTGACTCGGCCACTCAATTTCAGCGGGCTGACCGCAGAGGTGTCTCAAGCGCCATCGGCGACGGAGCAGGTGGCGAAACCAGACGAATCGGATCCGTTGCAATTGGTGGTGCGTGCGACAAGCGACCTTGTCAAGGCGCATGGGTTGATGAAGGCGCAGCTGGCAGCGAAGGATAAGCGCATCGAGGAATTAGCGCATGCGCTTCGGCTGGAGCAAGAGAAGGTGAAGGAGGAACAAGCGAAAGTGCAGGCAAAGGAGGATCGCATCAAGGAGCTGGAGGAGCAGAACACCAGCCTTTCCAACAATCCCTTCTGCCTCGATAAGCTGAAGGACTATGCCAAGGGGTTGGATAAGGAGGAGGCCAAGGTGATTACCCACATGTTGTTGACCATCGCTTTGGATGAGCAGCTGCCGAAAGCGAAGCAGGCCGAGGTGCGCAAGGTCGTCAAGGAGGTGGAGGCGGCGCACAGGAAACAGACATCCCCTTACGTCCATATCGAACGGCAAGAGATCCACAACGACAATAAGCAATCGCAGGTGTTTAACGGTTCGATCACGGACAGTAAATTCGGAAAATGATGGAGGAGAAGAGACTATCAGCAGGCGGGCAGATCGTGAACCACAACACCAACTGCCAAGTGTTTAACGGCCCGATCAGCGGTTCTATCTTCGCCATGCCGGGCAGTACTGTGGTGCAAAACCCGGTGCAGCAGGTGGCGGCTGACGGAGCGGTGACGAACCAAAGCGAGGAGGCGAAGGCGGAGGATGACAGCCTGCTCGTCCCCGTCCCCGACGACCTGCCGGTGAAAATCCTGCAGGCTCCGGAGAGAGCCATCAAGCCGCCACACAGCCCGTTCGTGATCCGCACGTTGCAGGAGGCGGGCAGCGCGTGCAAGGAGCCGTGGCATTACGCCTGCCTGATGGCCGTCTGCGACGACCACGGCCTGCTGATCGACCGAACTGCCTGCATCGATTTCGTCCGCACCTTGGTGGCGTGGGGCATCGTGCCCTTCACGACCGAGAAGGCTATCAAGCGGCTGGCCAACTCCATGTGCTTTACGATGGCGAAGCTGCCGCGGGGCTACCGCTCATGGGGCAGCCCTCTGAAGAAACAACGAGACAAGTGCGAGAGCTTGGCCTCCTGCTTCGGCCAGGGGATGGGCTATCGCCATCGTTAACGACCTTACCACCTTACCGGCTTAACTGCTTATTTGCGCTGTCGGATGATCAGTCTTTCCTGAGTGCCCATCCATAAACTGGGGATAATCGTTGAGTTTGCACGTAGATTTGCGCATTTTTCCCGCTTTTTTTTGTAAACTTGCAAGCCTAATATGTGTGGCAGAGTCACAGAAAGGAGATGCGCAATGAAAGGCGAAGTAGAAGAAAGAGCCATGTTTGTATCGTTCTGTATAGAGCAATACGCCAAGGCCAAAAACATGTCAACTGAAGATGTGGTAAATCTGTTTGAGCAATATGGAATCACGGAACATTTCTGTGAGTTCTATGATGTGCTTCATACCCAAGGACACAACTGGCTGATAGAAGAAATAGACGAAATGATTAACAACAGGAAGAAATGAGCAAGATATATCATGGAAGTTTCGAGGTGGTAGAAAACCCGGAGATACGGCAACCTAATCGTTCGCTGGACTATGGTTCTGGATTCTACACGACGACATCCTTTGCACAGGCCAAGAAGCTTGTAGAGCGGAGGATGAAAGACAAAGGCGTGTCAGCAGGTCATGTGAATGTGTACGAATTGGACGAAAAAGCCTTGGGAAGCATGAAAGTGCTCCTGTTCAAGAAACCCACAGAGGATTGGGTGACCTTTGTCATGAGGAATCGAACAGAACGAGGCTTTACTCACGACTATGACATCGTGTATGGTCCTGTGGCTGATGACAGCGTTTATACTCAGTTCACGCTTTATGAAGGGGGTATCATTAGTATGCCGACCCTCATCCAGGAGTTGAAAACATACAAACTGGTGGATCAATATCTCTTCCACACAGAGAAGTCGTTGACCGCCATAAAGTTCATCGAATCAATAGAAGTAAAATTATGAGTGCAACAATAACACAAGACAACCTGTATCTACTGCTGCCATGCAAGATTGGGTGGCTTGCCCAATGGATGGTGGAAGACAAAGGCATCAGTATCGCAGAAGCCATCAACCGCATCTATCGTTCAAAACTATACAAGAAACTTTCGAAAGAGAGTACCAAATATTGGCACTTGGGACCGGTAGATTTGTATGAAGAGTTAAAGCAGGAACTGTAAAACAAGAAAACGCTTGTGGCATCAGACATTTCTACAATGATGCGGATAAGATTCAGGCTTCCTTTCTATAAGAGTCGGTTTGCACAAGGTTTCCGTCAAAGGTTTAATTGAGCCCATTCTCGCATTCTTGCGATTTGGACTCCCTTGCAAGACGTTGTTCCCGCAAGCGTTTGAATTTATGTTTTCGCAAAGGTAAGGAAAAAAGGGGATGCGCGCAAAATCCGGGACAGATTGTTCTGGGGATGCGGGACAAGTGTTGGCGAGGCGGGAAGGGGGTTGTATCTTCGCAGTGTGATTGAAAGTCATCTATTGTCTAACCCTTTAACTTTAACTTTTACAGCTATGAGTATCAAAGTGAAAGCGGTCGAGCGCAACGTGTCG
>JAFBIR010000015.1 GCA_021531385.1 Parabacteroides distasonis
TTTATCGATATACTCGATTCCGATTCTTGTACTACTTGTCGTATTATGTAAATATCCTCAAAGATCGCTTTCGCAACCATCGTTGTTTCTCGATTGCGGGTGCAAAGGTACGCCTATTTTTTAAACCACCAAACTTTTCGGCGAGTTTTTTGCGATTTATTTTTCGTTACTGACGCACGACCACCTTGAACGCAGGCCGCATACCACACTGCAACAGGTAGATACCGGCTGGAACGGCCAAACGGACAGTACCGGATTCAAAACGGTGCAACAGCAGCCGTCCGCTGCTATCCCAAAGCCATATATCCTGCGGAACGGGCAACTCTACCCACAAACCGCCCGTCGTTGGCGAGCAGACACGCACCTCCTCTGCCGTCACCGACTCGTTATCCACCGGAGAGCTCTCCCCGACGAAGTAGGCACGGATCGTCTGATCGCCCGTCACCGGATAGGGGTAGGGATTCAACGTGTTGCCATCCCACCAGCGCACGAAGGTCATCCCCTCGGCGGCCTTAGCCGTCAACGAGACGGTATCGCCATGCGTCACCTTGCCAGAGGGCACCCCCTCCACCCGGCCACCGGTCGATTCCGCGACGGTCAGCTGATACTGGTTCAGACGCAAGCCCTCCACCTTCAGCTTCACATCCGCTTGTGCCACCGGCACCTGGTAATAGTAGCTCTTTGCCTCCGAAGCGGCACGCAGCCTTGCCTGCGGCTCTACCGACTGCCCATTCGCCAAGAGGCGCACCTCACTCTGGCTGTAGGCAGGCAGTACCACCACCTTCACCGACAGCTGATCGCCCAGGTTGGCCACATCGAGGTTGCTCGTCGCACCGGTGATGCCCGCACCAGCTGTCTGCTCCAAGGAAACCTTCGCTGTTGGGATCTCGCTCAAGGTCGTGAAGAGCGGATAGAGCTGTTTCGCATCTAAAGCGGTGGCCGTGCGGGGGTTCTCCGTCGAGCCATCCGTCCATTTCAGGAAGCGTTGCCCCTCCGGAGCCATCGCCTGCAAGAGCAAGGTGGTCTCCGCATAGAGCGAAGCCTTGGCCGCCTCCTCCATCGTCGCCAACTTCCAAGCCTGTACATTCGGTGGCAGCGTCAACGCAAAGGCATCCCGTGCGATGCCCTCTACCGAGATGCGGATATTCTTCGTGATGTGATAGAGCGCATAGCCGCCCTTGTTCTTCACCAACTCCTCGCCATCGGCACGCACCACCAACTGCTCCTCGTGGTAGCCATTGGCGATCACCAAATAGAACTTGAAGGTGCCGTCGCGCTTCACCTCCGTGCTATACCCCGTGAAGGGTTTGGCCGTCACGCCCTCCACCTCGGGCAGGGTGATCTGATACGCCTTATAATCATGCACGAAGGTAGCCGAGAGGGTCGTGTCGCTCACCACCGTTAGCTTCAGCGGGTTCTGCTGGCTGCCTGTGCTCCATTTCGAGAACTTATAATCTTCGTCGGCGGTTGCCTGCAGGGTCAGCTCCGTGCCGTAGGCAATCGTCCGGCTGCTCTCCTCCTCCCCTTCGGCAAAGGCAATCTGCCCATGTTCCGTCTGGAGCAGCGTCACGACACAGGTATAGGCCTTTAAGCCCTTCACCACCACCTTCACGTCGCCCTTCTGGTCGTAGAGGCGATAGACCCCGCTCGACCCCGGTTTGATCAGCGAGTCGTTCGCCATCACCTGCAACGAGTCGGTCGAAGCAAAATAGTTTTTATCCACCTGTAGCTTAAACTCGAAGGTACCGCCCTTCACGATCGCGTCCACCACCGCTCCTCCGTCGGGAGCCGTAGCGGTCACACCCGCAGGCAGGTCGAACGTCAAATGCAAGCGGCCGTCGAACACGATCCGTCGGGTCGTGATGCCGTCGTTATACCCCTCACGACGAGCGATCGCCCGGATCGTCACCGTATCGCCCACACCGCCATCCACCACGAAGGGGGCACTATAGGGGCTTGCCTGCTGGTCGTTCAACGTATAATATAAGGTAGAGGCGGCATCCGTCTTCGCCAAGGTCACCTTCACTAAGGTCTCCGCGTCCACCTTCTCCCGGTCGGGATCGGTCGTGATGGTCGGGGCAGAGACAGTCGGCTTGGTCGAAGCCACAAACTCCGCGGAGATAATCAGGTTCGCTTCGCCCATCGTCACCGTCTGCGGACTGGTGGTAAACGCCTGGCCGTTGATCACCAACTGCTTCAGCACATAGCCGGAGGTAGTCGGCGCGGCACTGATCGTCAGCTCTGTCCCCTTCGCCAACGGGGTACCCGAAGCAATTACCTGGTCGCCCTGCTTCACGCTAATCACACCCTCCTTGGGTTGCGAAAGAATCACCGAGAAGCCCCGGTTCCAAGTGGCATAGAAGGTCTTGCTACCATAGTCGCCTGCAGAGATCTTAGTCGCCAAATCTTTCAGCAAATCATCTGCATACCAACCAGCAAACGAGAAGCCATCCCGCTTCACATCCATGGGCAGCGTCACCTCCTCACCCGTCAGGTAGCTATCCACCTTGCCCGATAGGATCTTTCCACCGTAAGTATTATAGGTAATTGTATATTGAATGGGGTTCCACTTGGCATAGAGCATAACCGTTTCCGAGCCCGAAGTGGGAAGTTTGTTCGCCGAAATCTGCTCCCCTACCGGAGAGGACAGACCGGCATCGTAATACCAACCGCCAAAGGTATAACCCTCGCGGGAACTCTTCTTCAAGGTCGATGCCGATCCATATGTATAGTGTAAATCGGGCACTTCCTTTCCGTCATTCGTAATAAATTTAATGGTATAGTTCGCCTCAACCCATTTCGCATAGAACGTTTGAGGCGTCTTTGTATCCTTAACGATCGCCTCCACTTTATTACCACTGAATGAACCATCCGTAAACCAGCCTGCAAAGACATAATAATCCTTCGTCGGAACAGGCAATGGAACATACTCCTCGCAGGTAAATTGCTCCGGAGCATTTGCCGGATTCGTACCCCCATTTAACTGATAGGTAATTGTGTAGGATTTAGGCTCCCATTTGGCATAGAGATCCAATTGCCCCGTGATGCCAGTCGGAACCGATGAATAGGCTTTGCCATCCTTGTCTTCCCAGACATTGAACGTATAACCTTCACGGAAAGATGAAGGCATTTGCCCAGCAGGAATACCCTTATCCATGGTATATTCCACTGGCTCCACTTTAGAGCCACCCATTTCATGAAAGATGACTTGATACGATTGAGATGCCCATTGAGCCACAGCGGTAAACGCCTCTTTTCGACAGCTATCACTCTGTACACCTCCCGACGTAGGCCCGATCGTGATGCTTTGATTGTTCCATTTCCAACCATCGAATTTCTTGCCGGTTGGCGGAATAATATCCTTGGCAGTAGGCAAGGATGCTGGATTCGTATAATCGTATGTGAGCGTCTCACTGCCGCTATATTTTCCTCCATTCAAATCTAATGTCACGGTGTATTGAATGGCTGTCCAAACCGCATAGAGTGTGACATTATTTGCGATCTCCATCGGGAATTTCTCGACCTTGCCATTCGGGGTTATCGACCATCCCTCAAAAACAGCACCCGCCTTTATCAACGGCTCGATTTCACCCAATTTCGAGGTAACAGTAAACGTTTTCGTCTCAATCTGTTGATCACCATCCATAAACGTAGCATAGAGCTGTTTATCTTCCCATTTAGCTGTCAAAGAAATATCTTTAGTAATAGGGAAAGAGAGAGCCTGCCCTGTCTCTTCTTCCACCCAGTAATCAAACAGCCTTCCGTCAGGAATTTGATTCGGATCAGGATCTGGGAACGATTTGGTATCCACCGTAAATTTACCGGTTTTTGAACCATTGACATTGACATCATACGTAACCGTGTAGGTCACTAACTCCCAATGTGCGGTAAGTGAATAGTTGTAATCTTTGCTTCCCTGTGCTTTTATACGATCTCTCGAAAGATTCTGCACTAACCCTTGGCCTCCATCTGCCCAGCCCAAGAATGTATATCCCGCTTTTGTTGGTTTAATTAAGTCCACATCCTGATCCTGCTTTGAGCAATCAAAGTTGGTAGGATTTGTTTCCGTCAAGGTTCCACCAGCTAAGTCATAGCTAATGCTATAGATAAGCGGGTTCCACTTAGCGTAAAGTGCCCTATCTGCAGTGGTTCCCTTAATCTCTGTCACTGCGGAGCCTTTGAAATCGGCATCGGCATACCATCCGGCAAAGATGTAGTTCTCTCGGGTAGGAAGATTGGTTGATAAGTCTAACTTATCTTCGCACGTCATTTCCTTCGTTTCACCCACACCCGTTCCTTCATTCAAATGGAATGTAATGGTATATTTCTTTAGCGTCCACTTCGCATAAAACGTGACTGCCGTTGTTGTTGATGGATACATCAGATCTTCCCTCAAATTCTCCAAATCCACTTTTGCTGTACAATCTGAATCATAATGCCAACCGGCAAAATCATAGCCATCTCGTGTTGGATCATCTGTAGGGAATTGAGTCAATTTCTTAGAATCGATCGAATATGAGCCATGCGCAATCGAACTTCCGCCCTTTGAATCGTATTTCAAGGTATAATTCGTTTCGTTCCATGTCGCATAGATCGTTACCTGCTCACTGTTTTCGGGGAAATTGGTTGTATTCTCTTCGCCTAAAGAAGAGACTGTTGCTTTCTTTGTATATGCCGAATCGTAATACCATCCCTCAAACGTATAGCCCAAGCGAGTAGGCGCAGGAAGCTCCTGTATCTTATCTTTCACACTGTATTCTCGGGCTTGAATTTCCGATTCTTCGTTTGTTTGGAAATTTAATTTATATAACTTTAGGGTCCACTTGGCATACACATTCACTGTCTCGGAGTTATTGGGATAAAAGGCATCATCATTTACGTTTGTCGCTGGCTTAGTGCAATTTTCATCAAAAAACCAACCGTCAAATTTGTAGCCTGGTCGAGAGGGCGCTGCCGCCAAAGATGATAAAGGACTTCCTATGTTGTAGGATTGGTCACTTACAGATGTTCCTCCATTGGTGTTGTATTTTAAGGTATATAGGATTTTCTTAATTAACAATCCTTCAATGTCTAATGTGCCTAACGATTGGCCTGGATTCGATTGTAAAGAACTACCTATGTAATAGCCATATCCTTTTTCCAAATGATCGAATAATGATGAGGAATTTGTTTTGATAACAGTTCCTATAGAATACAATGTCAAGTTTTCCATTTTTAGGTTACCTCCAGCAACTGTAATTGCAGGATCAACAGATGTAGAGATTTTTCCATTCTTTATAACAACTGTAGCTCCTGAACTTATAGTCAAACGAAATGGACTTGAACCTGATAGAGTTTTACCATTTAAATCTAAAATTATTGAGCAGTTTTTTATTACCAGATTATACCTACTTTTATAATCTGGATAAACCCATGATCCTAATATTGAAAGATCCTCATTCAATGTAACAACATTATTCTTTTCGGAGGATTTCTTTCCAAAATAGGACTGTAAAGCAGAAGCAGAGGTGATCTCTTTGTCATCTGCCGCCCCACTCTCCAACACTCCCCCAAGGATCATCGCAATCACCAAGAGGAAACGGAGGGCGAAGTGAGGGAAGGAGAAACACATGTCTAAGCGAGGGAAAAAGGGTTTCCTCCCGAGGAAAATATTGTTTCCTCCCGAGGGAACAAAAATTTCCTCCCGAGGGAACTGCCGTTCCTTGCCGAGAGAACGGGCGTTCTGTGCCGAAAGAACAGCCGTTCTTTGCCGAAAGAACAGGCGTTTCTTCCCTAAAGAACGGCCGTCTGTTCCCGAAGAAAAAGCCGTCTGAGCCGGCTCAAGGGATCGGTTGACCCCGGTCAGGTGATCGGTTGACCCCGCTCCCATGGCCTCTTGAGCGGGCTGCCCTCCGCAGAGGAGTCGCCTTACACCTTCTATGATCATTCGTTGCATATCGTTTCGTTTCATTGTCATTTCCATTCCGTTTAAACCTTGTTTCATGCCTCGCATCACCCAATCCGTGCGTCCCTACTCATAGATCAACTCTAACTCATCGACAAGGAGGACGCTGCTGGTGCTACCGGTGAAATAATCGCCAAACACACTGGCGGAGGCGACAATCAGGGCGTAGGTCGGCTTCGTGGTCTCGTCGCGATACTGCAAGTCGATGCGGAAGCGAGTATATTCCTTGATGGTCTGCCCCTGTCGGATCTCTCCGAAGGCTAACAGGTTATCGTTGTTCCAAGTGAGATCGACAAAGGTGCCCTCGTTGGTATTGACCAAGAAGGGGGCACTCCATCCACTGAAGAGCGCCATATAGATGTTGGCGGTATCGGGACGGCCGATCAGCTCCTTGTAGGGGTCTTTCGCCTTGTCGATGGTGCCACAATTGTATTTGTAATAGCCGGCAAGGGCCGTGGGGCGACCGGTGAAGGGGCGACCGAAATAGAGCGAAGCGCCATTCAAGCCCTCCACCTTATTGAACGCACCCGTATAGAAGCTACCAGCAGCAAAGACACCAGCCACGGTCTTGCTCTCCATGCGGGCCGCCTTGCCCCGGATGACATCGGCTGTCTCCGGTGAGGTGGGGTTGGCCTCTCCCACGGCATTCGAGCCTTTGTTGCCGGTGTCCCAGAAGTAGTTCTCGGGATCGAGGTTGATATTGGGGTACCAGCTCTTGCCATCCTTATACCAATCGTCGAAGGAGAGGTTGGGCACCGTCTGCACCGCCTCGGTGGTGAACTGCTTCACCTCCTCGCTGACCCCGTCAACCGTTACCTGAAACTCATAGGTGGTGGCCGGTTTCAAGTGGGTAAACGTGAGGGTGAAATTGCCCTCCTCGTCGATGCGGATCTCGGAGGCGAGCACGCTCTCCCACTCGCCCTCCGCCTTGCTCACCACCGCTGGCAGCTCCCGATAGATGGCAGAGACCTGTCCCGTGCGGGTGGTACCCTTCAAGGTGGCATGCTTCGCCCAAGGCGCGAGGGTCGTGAAAGACATGCCCTTCGGGGGATAGGCCACGCTGACCGTCCACTCCTCGGTCTGTCCGAAGGAGGTGACGAAGAAGACACGCGGACGGGTGAAGTCGGTAATGCGCTGCGGGTCAGGGGCGATGACGGCATTGCTTCGCCCGAGCTGCAGCGTCTTGATATGCACATCGCGCAGGGAGGGTTGTGCCGTTGAATCGACATAGACAATGGCATTGCGGGTATCGACATCGATCAGGGCAGTCCCCAACTGATTCTCGATCTCCACCTTACGGGTGATGTCAGACTCCGCGGTCACCCGCCAGGTATAGTCTTGATAAAGACGCAACAGGAACGAGACGGGCTGCGAGAAGTCCATCCGCGTATTGGCCGATGCGGGTAGGCTATCTGCCGAAACAAAGCCGGAATCGGGGAAATGGGTGAAGCTCTTGCAGGCCGCTGAGTCGGGGATCACCTGCATCCCCTCGGTGACGACTAATTTCTCCACCCGCAAGTTGCGCAGGTCGATCGTATCGACCACCTTGACGGCAATGGTTCCCTCCGCCTTGTTGATCTTGATCGAGGTCTGCCCCTCGACCGCAAACTCCTCGATCTCTCCCACAATGGTGGGGTAAGGCAGGTCGTTCTCGACACACCCACAGAGGAGGAGCAGGGCCCAAAGCCATCCTGTTAACGCCATTCGTTTCATACGCACTACGGATTAAAAGAAAAAGACAATGCCGATATCGACGGAGAGCAGGTTGATCTTGAAGCTGGCTGAGCTGGAGTGGCGCTCGCCCTTCTCCACCTGATCCCTCGTCTGGTCGTACCAATTGAAATTCAAACCGGCCACATTGACAGAGGCCTCTACCGCTACATGGTTGTCCATGAAGCAGGTGATGCCTGGCGAGAAGCCGATGTTGAGGTTGTGCTTCAGCTGATAAACGCCACTGAGGTCGGCTCCCGTACCAGAGCTGCTGTTGCTCTCCGAATAGCCGTAAGCCACACGTCCCTCGCTGAAGAGGCCGAACCGTTTGCTATCGCCCAAGTTGAGATACATACGGGCAAAGAGCGCACCGGTATAGGTGTTGGAGACCGACTTGAAGTTATCGACCGAGAAGCTGAGGTCGTCGCCCAGCTCCAAGGAGAGATTCCCCAAATTGGTGATGCTTCGCCCATACGCAAAACGGGCACCAATGGAGATATTATCCTTGACAAAGTAGCTGACCAAGGGGGTCACCTTGAACGTATAGCCATCGCTGGTGATGTCTTTCAAGACCGACATAAACTCGAAGTTGTCATCCACATGCTCGTTGTAGGAGAAGGTGGCTCCCACCATCCATTGTCCCTTGGGGATAAAGGTCTTCATCTCGATCCCCCGGTCATAGACCGTTCGCTCAGCCCGTAAGGGCTGCACGCCCGCTCCCCACAGCATCACGGATAGAAATAAGAATAATAGTTGTTTCATTCGTTCGATGTTTGTCCTGATAAGTTATTAGGCTGCAAGGAACCGAAAGAGGTTTTCGCAAGAGAGGCCGCATTATAGTCATAGTCGAGCGAGAGTTCATCGATGTAAAGAACACTATTGGTAGAACCTGTAAACTCATCGCCATCAATACTACATGTCGCCACAATCGTTATATAGACAGGAGTTCCTGCTGCAGGCAACTTACCCTCTCGATAGATCAAGGGAATCTCAAACGGCTCATAGGCAGAGATCTTTTTTGAGATTTTATATTCACCATACGCAATGATCGAAGAAGCCGACTGATCAAAACGATTGATTGTACCATCGGTCAACGATTGCAAACGGAATATATCTGTACTCAACGCAATATAAATGATCGCCTGATCCTGTCCGCCACTCTTCTTGGAATTTTTCACATAATCAATCGCGCCAGGAGAATACTTGCAATAGCCACTCAATCGGGTTGGGAAGCCGTTGTGTAAACGACCATACTCCAACGTCGCTCCTTTTGTACCTACACTGGTTGGTTTACCCGTGAAAACACTACCTGCCGAGAAAGCACCCAAAGATCCATAACCCGCATACAGCGATTGCATTTTAGCTGCATATATAGAACCTTCCACAGCCACTTCGGTTGTACTTTCAGTCAGTATCTTATCTATAGCTGAAGCCCCATAGTTACCCGACTCCCAATAAACCTCATTGAAGTCATCGGTCGCATTAGGTGACTGATAATCACCGCCCATGTTAAAACTGAGTTTATTCTTTGTGATCGTATTCCACTCCTCAAATCTCAAGTTCGGAACTTCTAATGGTTTCGATATACAGAATGAGGCTTCATCCGATGATACAGGATCCTCACCATCAGATACAATGCGGTAAGTATAGGTTACACCAGGAGTCAATCCTGTCAATAAAGCAGTTACATTATCGTCCTTATCGCGTGCAATGTTCTCTACAGCTTTTTCTGCACCGTTTCCTGCTTTCACCAAGAAATAACTATCTGTTTCCGAACAATTCCCTTGGATAACCGCAAAATTTGTCCAAACCATAATCGGAGCAGACTCTACAGAAGCAGGAAGATTCGGTTTGATCTTAATAGAGAATGAGAGACTGGCCACCTGATTCCTATCATCTAAGAACTCCATCGTGAACTTGTGCTCTATCGGTTGTTTCTCTCCACAAGACAGATTTTGTATCAATGCAGAGAAATCAAGCGTATGCAAAGCATAAAGGGTCTCTTCTTGCGCTACCGGCCATTTGGGGAAACCTAATGCAATTGCCTGGCTTGCCTCATTCTCCTTCAGTAAATCAAAACTGTGCAGACCAAAATCAGGAGAATCTGTTGTCACTTGAATACGGGTCAATTGCGTATCCCTACCTTTTTGGATCGTAAAGCCCAAAGAATCTTCTTTAGGCAGCGGTTTTTCTTTTTTATATCCATAGACATGCGTCAAAGAATCGAAACCGACCCAATCCTTCGCACGAGGAGGTGCGATATAGCTTAATTCCTCTTGCTTGATATTAATGGTCTCGAAAACCTCCTTATAAGAGGTGGTATCAATAGACACGTCTATATCCAAGCCCAAATCATCTTCATCTTCACCGCTATTGTTCAAGGAGAAACGGAAGATATAATGGCACTTCGGCTTAATATCTGAATAGTTGTTCTTTAAGGTAAATTGATACCCCTCACTGTTTGTCAAGTTCAAACTCACGGTCAATTTCTCCGGAGAGAAAAAGCCCGAACGATACTCATCGCGAGTGTAGATCAGTTTGCCCGAAGGATTGCTGACTGTGGCTTGATAATCGCTAAAAAAATCCGCCAAAGCCTTGTCATAAACGACTGACACTTTCGTATTGGCAATCGTGCAGGTCACTGTCTCAGTAGCAATCTCTCCCTGCTTCACAGTCACCTCCGTACTACCCGCATAAAAGGGTGTTTCCCAACGCGCCTTCCCGTCGTGGTTGGAGGAAACGGCCACCGTATAAGTACCCACCGGCAAGATCAACCGCTCGCCTTTCACCTCCCGCAGATAATCCTGATAGACTTTCAACGTGTCTCCATCTGCCTTTATAATCGCCACTTGCAACGACTCATCCACTACCGCTTCGCCAGCCTTTGTCAGTAACGTCGCATCCTCCTGCACATTCAGGTAGAGGAATCCGGTCGGTTCGCTATATTCATCTGTACAGGCTAAAGCTATGCAATAAGCAAGAACAAAATATATCCAATTTTTAATCCGCATCATACTCAATTTATTTTGTCACTCTAATCGTTAAAGTTTTAGTAGCTGATTGTCCTTTCTGGTCAGTAACCTTCATTTCAAACGCATAATCTCCTGCTTTAAGATCAGCTAACATTCCCATAAAAGGAGTCAGATCAAAAATAGTAGATGTGCTCCCCTTTGGAGGTATCGCTAACCCTAAATCTGTCAAGTTTTTCGCTTGTTTGTCATTTAAATTACACATATCAAAAGTAGCTAAGTCCATCTCTGATAATATGGGTTCTAACACTGCAGATTTGATCGTCACTTGCAAAGAAGCTAATTTTTCTGGTGTTGAGATCGCAATGCGCACCTTCAAACTACTACTATTCGCAGGAGTCAGACTTACCGGACTGTCAATATTGAATCCATCTCCCTTAATGCTGGGCTTAACCACGGTCTCTCCACCACCTTCTCCCGGATCATCCGGTGTCGAAGGTGTATCGCCACCGCCTGTTCCCGGCTTGCTATTCTCCACAAAGTTGGAGGGGATCTCAATCACATAATCCTTCTCAATCAAGGTAACATCCACCTTGATCACGGGTGCTACGGGCACATCCGGCTTCGGCTGGTCGGGGTCTTCCGGTTCCGGCTCGACGGGATCTTCCGGCTCATCCGGTTCTTCCGGCTCTTCGGGATCTACACCACCCGGCTGATCGGGAATAGTCGGCACCGCTCCTAACTCCACATAGATATTGTTGTGCTCCGAAACCTGCTCGTTGCCCGACAGATCGGAGGTATAGGTATGCACCTGGCCGTCGTAGGTAGTGGCATAGAGCGAGAAGCGCAAGGTGCCCGTATTTTTGAGGAAGGCGGAACCCAACTGCTCCGGGGTCAGTGTCAAGACGCCCAAACCATTATCCACCACGATGGAGTAGTCTGACGAGAACTGCGAAAGGAACTCATCGCTTACCGCAAATTGCACCTTCTTGTTTTGCAGCACACACTTAGTCACCACCTTAGAGACCTCCTTCTCTGAAACGACACAGGTGGTATCGCCCGCATAATAGGGGCTATTGAATCCGGCATTCACATCCGAGCCGTAGGCGGCATGTACCGAATAGGTTCCGACCGGCAACAGCAGTTCGCCCGCCTCTTTCATAGCTGCCAACGAGGGAAACGATTTTACGACCTGCCCCGTGCTGTCGGCAATCTCAATGGCGAACTCCTCTGGCTTCAGGGTATTCGCCTCTTCCACGGAGACACTGCCATCCGCACGTAACTCAGCCTCCCGTTCCGCTTGGATCTCGATGTCGAGCAAACCCAAATTGTCATAGGAAGGTGCCTCCTCTTTCACACCGCCACCGAAGAGGTCTTTCTTCATCTCACAGGCTGTGAGCAACGGTAGCAGCATACCTATTATATATAGTATGTATCGCTTCATCTTACTTCATTGATTTGTACGGCCCGCAACGAAGCCTCATTTGTTTCCGGCTCTTCGCCTGCATCCAACGTAATGATGTAATACTCACCTAACTGAGGGGCTTGCTCCTTGTTCTTAATGCGATAGACTCGAGTTGGATACCACTTAAACATATCATTCAAACGTACATCCACGGTTGCCACCAACTCGTCGCAAGGCTCAACAAAATAGCCTACGGTCATTTTCTCTGGCGAAAACTCCCATGTGGCTTTGCCATTAGAGATACTTACCTTATAGCTATAGTTGTTGGGCTCTGTTTTCAACTTGTGCTTAAATTGATCCGAAAGTTGCAACTCGACACCTATGCTTTGAAAACGGCATTCCAATTGCACCGTTTGAGGAACCCTATCGTCCACGTTCACCTCTGATGAAGCCACAAAATAGGGGGTTGCCATCACGCCATCGGCCTCCTTCGTACTGGTAGAAGCTTTCACCGTATAATTCCCAGCAGGCAACAGGATAGGCATAAAACCTTTTCCTGTCAACGGATCCTTCTCTAATAGCTGTCCATAAGTCTTATTGACCTGCTCCGTTCCTCTTTCGTCATAAACACGGATGAAAAGATCCTCAACTTTCAAGTTAGTAAAGTCGGCTCCCTTGGTAATCACCGGAATGGTAATTTGAGTTTCCAACTCCGCAGCTACGGTCAAGGCTCCTATACCTTCTCCGTAAGGTGATTCCACTTCATCACTACATGCCGCTAACCCTAACGACATCATTATATATATCCAATACTTCTTCATGCCTACTTTATTCATAGATTAATTCTACGTTGTCGATGTATAATTGGCTACCTACATACTCACCATCACTTAAATTTGCAAAAGGAGCTTTTATTGGGAAGTCTTTATATACATAATTTCCATCCTTTCCTGAAACGAAACGAATATATATCTTCGTTGCCTTGGCAGCACCATAAGGATACTTCAAATATACAGCCTGACTCTTCCAATCTGATGTAACAGTAGATGAGGTGAACTGCTGTTGAGCTATGATCTGACCTTGCGCATCGAGCGCCACAATTTCGGCCGTAAACTCATCATTACCTTTCATCGGATTCTCATACTTATATTGGAAAGAGAAGCCGGATGGACGTGAACCAAAGTTGTAACCATAAATAGGTTGATAATTATCCCCAACCGAACCCAAATACAATTCTCCTGGGGTTGAATGAGAGATAATAGAAGCACTTGTTCCTGCTGCAGATGTTCCTTTTCCCCAAGCTACAGTTCTAACTAAAGCCGCACTTCCATCCGGCACATCCGTTACTTGTAACGTTCCGGAATTTGCCACATAACGTTCTCTTGTATCCAAGTCAGTACCTCCATCCTGAGTAGTCATCAAATTCAGTGTATTCCATCCTATTGTAGATACATCATCTTTCTTCCAGGGATACCATTTTTCCCAATAAGCACCATTTTTAGTATCATAATACCAATCCGTAAATGACTTATTAGGAATAGCATAATCCTCCTTTTCCGTCTCAAGAGATTTTGTTTCTGACATTCGTTCTATCTTCTCTTCATCAATAACCATCGACTGATAAACCGCACGTACCTGATAAGTTGTTTTTGGACTCAAACCTTTCAATGTATCTACCCAATGCGTATTATCCGGATCCAACTTAAAATTGTTGGAGTTAGAAATGGTTTGCCAAGAGGAGCCATCAGCAGAATACTCAAAACGCAACTTATCCTTCTGCGCACCCTCTTCCATGCTTGCCCGAAGCACGATACGCTTCGCAAAGGCATCCCCTTCTGTGGAGAGCAACTGTACATTCGGATCTTTCACGATGAATTGCTTTTCATCCGATTTCTCTGCGTCATTCGTATCTTTCACATACAACTTCACCGAATGGGTTCCTTTCTCCCATTTAGAGCCAAACTCTTTTCCAAATGTAATCTTATATTGATGTTCAGTGTTTTGTTCCACACTAATAGCCTGATTCTCCAAACCATCGACCACATTTTTATCCAACAAGGAATAAGATTGTTCATTGATTGTCAAAATCAATTCCTTATAATCCACTTCATCAGTCACAGTAACCCAAGCAATCAATTCCTCATTCATCGAATTACCCTCTATAATTGGCGTAAAATCAGGACTATCAATGTCGGGTTCCGGCGTATTAACTGCTCTAACCACAAAATCTAACGATTCTGTCGCTTGTTCCTTTGGGGTAGCATCCACACCATAGAAGCTAAAATGGTGCAGAATCTCACGATCAAGAGATTTCTCTAACGAGCTAAGCAAATCGGTCAAAATGATTTGTGCCTTTTTAGCTCCTGATAATTTCTGATTCTCCTCTCCCGTTTCATTATTCTTCCAAGAGAGGTGCATTCCTAATGCCGTCTCTTTATCTGCTACTAAATTTACCACTTCAGCGGCATCTTCCTCATCGTCTTTCCAGTATTTCATAAACAAGGCTCCGATTCCCGCATTCATAGAAACGCCTACTTGCATTTCCCTATTCACTGCACTAATCTGAGAGATAGTCTCTCCTTGCTCAAAATTAACAGCTTCGAGCACAGGAGCACCCGCTGGTTTCCACATAAAGGAGGGAATTTCTGTCGTAAACTTGCATTCTGTCAACGTATTATCCAACAATACCTGCAAGCCAATCCCCTCCAAGGCTTCGCCATCGGTCTTGAAGATCAGGTGCACGTTTTGGCGACGAGCCAAGTTGATGGGGGTCTGCACCCAATAGGTCTTGGCTGCGGTCTCCGTCTTCTTCTTCAGTTTGATGCCGACCGCCATCTGTGTGCCCCCACTGGCCACCTGCAGATAGACCGCTCGTGTCTCGCCCTTCGGCAACTCCACGTCGGCTGTCGTAAACGGGGTACTCAGCAGGGCGGTATATTCGTCGTAAGCTTCGAGAAAATCGTTGGTGTAATCAACCGTTACCCGGGCATTCGCCAAGGTGCAGGTCAGCTCAAGGGGTGTATTCATCTGCTCCTTGATCGTGAAAGAGGTGCTGCCCTCGAAATAGGGATTGAGAAACTCAGCGGGCTTGTCCTCGCCCTTCTTGGCGATCAGCTGGTAGGCACCTTCCGCCAAAGAGATGGAGGCGGGCATCTGGTCGAAGCGCTTATAGTGCACCACAGTGTCCTTCTCCTTCATCACCAAAACCGTATAATCCGCAATGTTTGCGAAATCTTCCAACTCAGAAGCGACTGACTTGGTCAAGCCGCTACTCAGATCTTTCATAATAGATGTTGTATCCGCAGAGAGACGCAGGGAGAACTGCCCCATACTCTTTGATACACTGTCTTCATGCTCACACGAGAAACATATTCCAATCACCAGGAGGACACTCCACAGTGCCACCCATCTTTTATTTATCATTCTTCCTAAGATTAGCTTTTGAATCAGCTTGCAAAGTAAGCCATTCTTCTTCTAACTCACAAGCACATTTGCAGGATTCGCTGTTCTATGATTAAATAAAGAGGAGGTGTACGACTAAACGTATAGCCGCACACCTCCTCGCTAAACTATATGATTTCTCCTAAATTTAATAAGGAAGGAAAATCGCTCAGAGAAGTTTATTGGTCGCTGTGTCGGGGAAAATCACAGCCGGCTTGAAGTGCTTCGCCTCCTCGAAATCCATCATCGCATAAGACATGATAATCACCACATCGCCCGGTTGCACCTTGCGAGCGGCCGCTCCGTTGAGACAGATCACCCCCGATCCGCGCTCCCCGGGAATCACATACGTATCTAAACGCTCTCCATTGTTGTTATTCACAATGGAGACCTTCTCGTTGGGGATCAGATTGGCAGCGTCGAGCAGGTCCTGGTCAATCGTGATACTACCGATATAATTCAGGTTGGCCTCCGTGACCGTCACCCGGTGAATCTTTGATTTAACTACTTCTATGAACATAAACAGATGCTATTGTATGAATGCTTAGTATTTAATGTTGTCGATAAGGCGCACTTCCCCGCAATAGACCGTCACACAACCTACCGCATAGGAGGTATCTTTCCAATCCTGGATAGCCACCAAGCTGTCGCCATCCACAATCTCATAATATTCCACCTCCAAGTCAGGATCCGCATTCAGCATGTTCACCACGTAATCGATCACCTCGCGCACCGAATGGGTGGCGGCCATCGCCTTGCTCTCCTGCAACGTGCGTGCGATCATCGGGGCTTTGGCCCGTAACGCCGGTGTCAAACGGGTGTTGCGACTACTCAACGCCAAACCATCCGCCTCACGCACGATCGGACAGGCATTGATCTGCACGGGAATCTGCAACTGCTTCACCATCGCCCGGATCACCGCGATCTGCTGGAAATCCTTCTCGCCAAAATAGGCGTTATCCGGCTCGACAATGTAGAACAACTTGCTGACCACCTGCGCCACACCATTGAAATGGCCGGGACGCTTGGCCCCCTCCATCACCTGCATGACCGTACCGAAATCGAACGTGCGGGTATCAGGCTCCGGATACATCTCCTCCACGGATGGCGCAAACACGAAATCACAGCCGGCCGACTCCAGCAAGGCACAATCCGCCTCCAAGGTACGCGGATAGGTCTCCAAGTCGTGCTTGTCATTGAACTGGGTCGGATTCACGAAGACACTGACCACACAAATGTCGTTCTCACGCACACAACGCTCCACCAAACTCAAGTGGCCCTTATGCAGCGCACCCATCGTAGGAACAAGCCCTACACGCTTCCCATCTCTCTTACTATCAATCAGATAGCCTTTCAATTCTTTGATACCTTTAACGATTTTCATTGAATAGATGCTTTATTTGACGGTGCAAAGCAACTAAATAATTATCGTAAATGAAAGATTTTTCTTATCTTTGTAGCGTATTTAATAAAAACACCTATATAGAATGGATGCGAAAAGAATCTTGTTTTTAGCTCAAGAAATCACCCCCTACCTTCCTGAATCTGAGATTGCTACGATATGCAGGAATCTGCCGCAAGGCATCCAGGAGCGAGGGCGAGAGATTCGAACTTTTATGCCTAAATTCGGCAACATCAATGAGCGTCGGAATCAGCTGCACGAGGTGATCCGCCTGTCTGGAATGAACTTGATCATTGATGACACAGATCACCCCTTGATCATCAAGGTTGCTTCCATTCAAGCCGCACGTATGCAGGTCTATTTCATCGACAACGATGACTTTTTCCAACGGAAATTCACGGTGGCAGATGCCAATGGCGTGGAATATGCCGACAACGATGATCGCTCGATCTTCTTCGTACGCGGTGTGTTAGAGACTATCAAGAAATTGCGTTGGATCCCTGACCTGATCCATTGCCATGGTTGGATGTCCGCTTTAGCTACCCTGTATATCAAACGGAAGTATGCGGATGACCCCTGCCTACGTCATGCGAAGGTTGTCTATTCGCTCTACGATAACGAGTTCAAGCAACCCTTATCGAAGGGATTCGCCGCCAAGCTGCGTGCCGATGGCGCAAAGGCCAAGGATGTGGAGTTGCTGAAAAAAGACACCAGCTTCGTCGCCCTGAACAAGGTGGCGATCGACTTCGCGGATGGTGTGATCCAAGGCAGTGAGCAGATCAATCCGGAGTTGAGCGAATATATCGCCTCCAAAACGGATAAACCTTTCTTGCCTTATCCATCGCCGGAGACCTATATGGATGAGATCAACAAGTTCTACGACCTGATTTTAGATCCCAATACGAAATAATAGAAGAAAACGATGAATTTCAAGCAAGCGTTACTTGGACTCAGCCTGACGGTTATGAGCATCCTGGCTGGGTGTAACGATGAGATTAGCTCAATCGGCATTACTATCCAGCCGGGTAACGATACGATTTCGGTATTTACCGACACATTCCACATAGAAGCGACCACGATCAAGATCGACTCGATTTACGCACGCTCGACAAAAGCGCAGCTGGGTGAACTCTACGACCCGCTGTATGGCAACTTGAAATCGGACTTCCTCTGCCAGTTCTACAGCCCGGAGGGATTCCAGTTCAAGCATACTCCCTACAACGGCAAGATTGACTCCGTGGATTTCAAGCTCTATTACACCTCCGCCACCAACACGAACGGAGCCTGGATTGGCGACTCGTTAGCGCCCATGAAGGCAGAGCTCTTCAAGGTCACTACCCCCTTGCAAAAGAAATTCTATACCAACATGGATCCGATGGACTATAGCGACATGCAGACCTCCTACGGATCACGTGTCTATACGGCATACAACAACGAAGTGCCCGATTCACTGCGTGCGCTGGACACGTATAGTCCTAACCTCCGCATCATCATGCCGACGGAGATTGGCCAACGTTTCTACGATGAGTCGATCAACCATCCGGAGACATTCAAGGATCAAGAGTCATTCAATGCTTTCTGGCCTGGTCTGTATGTGACGACCACCTTTGGTAGTGGGAGCATCCTGAACATTTCCAGCAGCTACCTGACGATCTATTATCAATATGCCGTAACAGGTAGTGCCGGACAAGATTCCTTGGTGCAGGGCTCGGAGATCTTCTCCACCACGAAAGAGGTGATCCAGCTAAGCCGTTTCAAGAATACAGATCTTGATCAGCTATTGGTGCCTAACGACACCTATGCCTATATCAAGTCTCCCGCTGGTGTGTGTATGCGGATTACTTTCCCGATCAGCGAGATGAGCGCGCTCATGAAGGAACGCATTGTCAACGACTTCCCGCTCTCCTTGAAAGCGATGCCGCAAGAGGAGTGGCAGTATGCCTTGACCCCGCCCTCCTATCTGATGATTCTCCCGGAGGATTCCGTGCAGACCTTCTTTGAGCATGCACAGATAGAGAACAACAAGACCGCATTCCTCTCAGAGGCCTACGACAGCAGTACCCGTACCTATACGTTCCCCAATTTGGCGACACTGATTAAGTATCAGTTCGACAATGCGCCGGATCAAGACCTGCGTCTGGTGGCGCTTCCCGTGGAGCGAACCACGACGACCACCAGCTCGTATTACGGCACTACGACAACCACCTCTGCCATCTCACATTACATGGCACCGGCTGGTGTGAAGATTCGCATTGATGAGGAGGTACGTAAAGTGGGCATTACCTCGTGCCAGTACGCTAAGTAAAACATACATTCTTTTAATCATACTCGGATGGCTGAACATAGAAAAGTGCAAACAGCTTCTTTCTTTCATTCCCGATTAACCGCTATCATCAGTATCGCATTGGTACTGTTCTTAATGGGGTTAATTATGTTGATGGGATTGTTGGGCAACAAGCTCTCCGTTTATGTCAAGGAGAACCTCTCTTTCTCCATTGTGCTGAAAGATAACCTCAAGGAGACAGACATCCAGAAGATGCAGAACAAGTTGGATGCGCTACCTTTCATCAAATCAACGGCATACATCTCGAAAGAGCAAGCCGCGAAGGAGCTGGAGGAGGAGTTGGGCGAGAATCCGGAGACCTTCTTGGGATTCAATCCGTTGCAAGCCTCTATTGAGGTCAAACTACATGCTGAATACGCAAACCCGGATAGCCTGCAATTGATCGAGCAACAGATCAAACGCTACACCAGTGTAGATGAGCTGCTTTATCGGAAAGACATGATGGAGATGGTGCATAACAACATGCAACGTTTAGGAGTGATCCTTTTGGCATTAGCTGCCGTATTGACGCTCATTTCATTTGTCTTGATCGGCAACACGATTCGGCTGCTGATCTACTCCAAGCGCTTCTTGATTCACACTATGCAATTGGTAGGGGCAACCGCAGGCTTCATTCGTGCGCCCTTTATCCGCTACAATATAGTGAGCGGATTGATGGCCTCGATTTTGGCCATCTTGCTGCTGACGGGTACCTTGTATTATTTGCAAAATGAGCTGGATGGCTTTGTCCGGTTGTTGGATATACACACATTGTTGATGGTGGACGGAGCGGTATTGGTATTAGGCCTCCTCCTCTCCACGGTCGCTACGATTATCGCCGTGAACAAATACCTGCGCATGGAGGTTGATCAATTATACTATATATAATAATAAGGTAAGAACTATAAATCAAGAGTAGAATGGCAAAAAGAGATTTCGCCTTTGGAAAAGAGAATTTTGTATGGATCGCAGCGGCGATCGTATGTATTATTTTCGGTTTCTTATTGATGAGTGGAGGCGGCTCAGGGGATAGCACTTTCAACCCCGAGATTTTCAGTGCTCGCCGTATTGTTGTAGCACCCATAGTCACAGTGATCGGTTTCGTGATGATGATATGGGGCATCTTGCGTAACGGCAAAAGCAACGGTATCGCAGAATGAGCACGATTGAGGTTATCATCATTGCGATCATTGAGGGGTTGACCGAGTTTTTACCGGTCTCCTCCACGGGTCACATGATTATTACGCAAAGCCTGTTAGGCGTGGAGAGCACCGACTTTGTGAAGGCATTCACCGTGATCATTCAGTTTGGTGCGATCCTTTCTGTGGTTTGCCTCTATTGGCAACGCTTCTTCCGGCTAAACCCGGGGAAGGTGACCGATTGGCACAGCTTTATCCACAAGTTTGATTTCTATTGGAAACTGTTGGTGGCCTTCCTGCCTGCCGCTGTGATCGGATTGCTGTGTGGCGACTGGATTGACGCCATGCTTGAGAATGTCTGGGTAGTGGCTACGATGTTGGTGCTGGGTGGTATCTTCATGTTGTTTGTGGACAAGCTGTTCAATCGTCCGGATACGTCACAAGTCATCACCGAGAAAAGAGCCTTGGCAATCGGTTTCTTCCAGTGTATCGCCATGATTCCCGGTGTCTCCCGCTCCATGGCTACGATTGTCGGCGGTATGGCGCAACGCCTTTCCCGCAAGACAGCGGCTGAGTTTTCTTTCTTCTTGGCCGTGCCGACTATGTTTGCTGCCACGGCTTATAAGGTGCTGAAACTGTTTATGGCACCGAATGGGACAGCGATTTTGAGCGAGAATATCGGTGCCTTGGTGATTGGGAATGTAGTGGCGTTTATCGTGGCGCTATTAGCCATCAAATTCTTTATCGGTTTCGTCACCCGCTACGGTTTCAAGGCCTTTGGTTACTACCGCATCGTGGTGGGTGGATTGATCTTGGTACTGTTATTGCTGGGATATAACTTACAGATTATCTAATGGACTTCATAGCTGGAGAGATACTATATTTCAACAAGCCCCTGAGATGGACCTCTTTCGATCTGGTCAATAAGTTTCGGTATAAGCTGAGTCGCAAGCTGCACGTCAAGAAGATCAAAGTTGGCCATGCGGGCACCTTGGATCCCTTGGCTACCGGTGTGATGATTGTCTGCACCGGCAAAGCGACCAAACGTATCGATGAGTTTCAATACCAAACCAAGGAGTACATCGCTACCTTGAAGTTGGGGGAGACCACTCCTTCGTTTGATTTAGAGAAGGAGGTGGACGCTGTCTATCCGACGGAGCACATCACCCAAGCATTAGTGGAAGAGACATTGAGCCATTTCTTGGGAACCATCGAACAGATCCCCCCTGTCTTCTCTGCCTGCAAAGTGGAGGGGAAACGGGCCTACGAGTTAGCTCGCAAGGGCGAGGAGGTCAACCTGAAGTCGAAGACCTTGGTGATCGACGAGATAGAGCTGTTGGAATGCGCCCTGCCCATCATCAAGATTCGTGTGGTTTGCAGCAAGGGAACATACATTCGCGCCTTGGCCCGCGACATTGGTGAGGCGTTGCATTCCGGTGCCCACCTGATTGGCTTGGAGCGGACACGCATCGGCAACGTGACATTGGATCAATGTATGTCGCCCGAAGAGATTGACGCATTCTTAGACAAAGCGGTAGAAACAGAAACGGAAATAGAAGAAGATAAAAATAAACAATAGCACAAAAAGCATTATGAAGCTTTCAAAATTCAAATTCAACCTGCCGACCGAGTTGCTCGCAACCCACCCGGCAGCACACAGAGACGAATCTCGGTTGATGGTTGTACACAAAGACAGCGGCAAGATCGAGCATCGCATCTTCAAGGAGATCTTAGGTTATTTCGGAAAAGGCGATGTCTTTATCTTTAACAACACCAAAGTATTCCCCGCACGTTTATACGGCAACAAGGAGAAAACGGGCGCACGTATCGAGGTGTTCTTGCTGCGTGAGCTGAACGAGGAGTTACGCCTGTGGGACGTATTGGTTGATCCCGCCCGCAAGATCCGTATCGGCAACAAATTATATTTCGGAGAGGATGACTCGATGGTAGCAGAGGTGATTGACAACACCACCTCCCGTGGTCGTACGTTGCGTTTCCTGTTCGACGGCAACCACGATGATTTCAAGAGAGCACTCTATGCGTTGGGAGAGACACCGCTGCCCAAATATATCAACCGTCCAGCAGAACCGGAGGATGAAGAGCGTTACCAAAACATCTTCGCCACGGAAGAGGGCGCTGTGGTAGCTCCCGCAGCCGGCCTGCACTTCAGCCGAGAGTTGATGAAACGCTTAGAGATCAAGGATTGCCATTTTGCTTACTTGACGTTGCACTCTGGATTGGGTAACTACCGGGAGATCGACGTGGAAGACCTCACCAAGCACAAGATGGATTCCGAGCAGATGTTTATCAATGGCGATGTGACACGCATCGTGAACAAAGGAAAAGATGAGGGACACCAAATCTGCGCGGTAGGTACCTCTGTCATGCGTGCGATCGAGACCGCTGTCAGTACAGATGGCCACCTGAAGGAGTTCGAGGGATGGACGAACAAGTTTATCTTCCCTCCGTATGAGTTTGGGGTGGCAAGCAGCATGGTGACCAACTTCCACCTGCCGCTTTCAACGCTGTTGATGATGACCGCCTCGTTTGGTGGCTATGACCTGATCATGGAAGCTTATGACGTGGCAGTCAAGGAGAAGTATCATTTCGGTGCGTATGGCGATGCCATGCTGATCATCTAACAACGTTCTATGGTAAACAGAACCGCTTACATAGGGTTAGGCTCGAACTTAGGCGACCGCAAAGGAAACCTGATCAAGGCCACTGCCCTTTTAGCGGAAAGGGCAGGAACCATTCTTGCCCTTTCCAGCCTTTATGAGACCGAGCCTTGGGGATTTGAATCGGCCAACCAATTCCTGAATGCGGTTGTCGTGTTGCAAACCTCGCTCAGCCCTATGGAGCTGTTAGACACCACTCGCCTCATCGAGTTAGAGATGGGACGAATCACGAAAAGTGACGGATGCTATCACGACCGACCGATTGACATCGACCTGCTGCTGATCGACCAACTCGTGATGCACAACGAACGGCTGACCCTCCCCCACCCATTGATGCAGCAACGACGTTTCGTCATGGAGCCATTGGCGGAGGTAGCGCCCGACGTACGACATCCCCTATCCGGCAAAACCATGCAAGAGCTACTCAATGAGTTATAAATTCATATTCATCCACTAAACCTAAAATTCATGGATCAAGACGTAATACATAAAGCGATGACACAAGGCCTTGTCTTTAAGAAAGGCAAGAGCGACAATACAGACGCAAACGGGAAGAAGATCAAGTTCTCAGACTTCTTGAAAGGAACGCATGGCTCCGATTCAGCCAAATGGAAAGCCAGCTTCAAATATAAAAAAGCACTCCGCAACACACAGAAGAAGAAAAAATAATTATCTTTGCGCCCGAATTGACGTGGATAGATTTGTATTGCTTGCAACCACGGGAAAAAATGCTAAAAACATCCTTCCATTGTTGCCGTATGGCAACGAGAATCCCCACTTCAATTCATAGATTAATTGTTTAAATGCTATGAGTTATTTATTTACCTCCGAATCGGTGTCTGAAGGACACCCCGATAAAGTAGCCGATCAAATCTCGGATGCTTTGCTGGATGAGTTTTTGGCGTATGACCCAAACTCAAAAGTAGCTTGCGAAACCCTTGTCACAACCGGACAGGTTGTCTTGGCTGGAGAAGTGAAATCAAGTGCTTATGTTGACGTGCAAGAGGTGGCACGAGAGGTGATCCAGAAGATTGGATACACCAAGAGCGAATATCAATTTGAGGCCAAATCATGTGGTGTCTTTTCCGCGATCCACGAGCAGAGCGGTGACATCAACCGTGGCGTGGAGCGCTCGGATCCCTACGAGCAGGGTGCGGGCGACCAAGGAATGATGTTCGGCTATGCCACCAACGAGACAGCCAACTACATGCCTTTAGCATTAGACTTGTCACACAGCCTCTTGAGCGAATTGGCGAAGATCCGTAAGCAGGAGCCGGATGTCATGCCCTATCTGCGTCCGGATGCCAAGAGCCAAGTCACGATTGAATACGATGACAACGGTACCCCTTTGCGTATTGACACGATTGTCATCTCTACCCAGCATGATGAGTTTATCCTTCCCAAAGGCATCACCCAAGAGGAAGCAGACACCGCCATGCAGAAGCGCATTGCCAAGGACATGAAAAAAATCTTGATCCCTCGGGTCAAGGCGCAATATCCGGCCCATGTACAGGCGCTTTTTAATGATCAAATCACCTACCACATCAACCCGACAGGCAAGTTTGTAATTGGTGGTCCTCACGGTGATACCGGTTTGACCGGCAGAAAGATCATCGTGGATACCTATGGTGGTAAGGGCGCACATGGAGGTGGAGCCTTCTCCGGTAAAGACCCATCAAAGGTGGATCGTTCGGCAGCGTATGCTGCTCGCCATATCGCCAAGAACATGGTAGCCGCAGGTGTAGCCGATGAGATGCTGGTACAGGTATCGTATGCGATTGGTGTCGCTAAGCCGATGAATATCTTTGTCAACACCTATGGTCGGGCAAAGGTTAACCTGACAGACGGTGAGATTGCCGCTCGCATCTGGGACATCTTCGATATGCGTCCGAAAGCGATCGAGGAGCGATTGAAACTGCGTAACCCGATCTATTTCGAGACAGCCTCTTATGGCCACATGGGTCGTACCCCGCAGGTAGTCACCAAGCGATTCTGCTCGCGCTATCTGCCCGAACCTATCATCAAAGAGGTTGAGCTTTTCACCTGGGAGAAGTTAGATTATGTAGATCAAATCAAGAAGGCTTTTCAGATTGAATAGGAAGGGAAACATAGGTTGAATCTCCTTTCCCTAATAAGTCTGAAGCGAATAACACTCCTCTTCTAAAGGCGTCCGAACGCCGTCAGTCAATCGACTGACTACCGTCAAACGATTGACTGATCAACGTCAAACGATCGTTTGACGGCGTTCGGACGCCTTTGCCATTTGAGTTCCTTCAGAAAAACAATTAGTTTCCTTTGCTATAACTCCCTACTGATCACATTAGAATCCATTGAGCGGAACGAGCACCGTGGGGATTAACAAGAGGAAGCCAAGGATCACCAACGTCAAAATGAATTTCCAAGCCCAACGGAACCATTTATCATAAGGAATACGACTGACACCCAATACCGCTATCAACACGCCCGAAGTGGGTGTGATCATATTGGTGAAGCCATCGCCAAACTGAAAAGCCATCACGGTGGCCTGTTTCGACAATCCGATCAACTCCGAGAAGGGAGCCATGATCGGCATCGTCAACGCCGCCTTCGCACTGCCCGAAGGGATCACCAAATTGATCAGTGTCTGAATGACATACATCATGCCTACCGTAGCCACCTTTCCCAAGCCATCCATGCCTTGAGCCAACTGATAGAGAATCGTGTCAATAATCTTGCCCTCCTGCAACATCACAATGATACCACCCGCCAAACCGACCACCAATGCCGCACTTAGGATGTCTTTACAACCCTCCAAGAACAACTTGACCAGTTCATTGGGTGTACGTCCATTGGCCAATCCGGCCGCAATGCCTAAAGCGAAGAAGAGTGCGGCGATCTCCATGATATACCATCCATAACCCATCACTCCCACCACCAAGAAGAAGATAGTGAAAAAGAGCAGATTGAGGATATACAACTGAACGGTTTTTCGCAGGCAAAACCAGCTACTCACCCCAAAAGCTGCCGTCAAAAGCGGAATAAGCGGCAATCCTTCCACCGACTCATTACCGATGCGCAGCGTGGTAACCGGATAGGCTATAGCGAAAAGCACCAAGATAATGGTCAGCAAGACAAAACTTACCCATGCCATGCGAGGCGTATAATAGCTTACCTCGAAAGTTTGCCCCCCGTGCAAATCACGCCAATATTGATCCTCTTCATAAACGGGCGACAATCGCGGATTCCGTTTCACCTGTCTCGCATAGCGTAAGATCCAAATGAAACCCACCATATTGATGACCAACCAACAGAAAAGTCGGTACTCTATGCCGGAGAACAGCGGAAGACCCGCCAATCCCTGCGCAATGCCAATCGTAAAAGGATTGAGAATCGCTCCGGCGAAGCCCAAAGCCGCCGCCACAAAGACCATGCAAACGCCCGTGATCGAGTCATATCCCATCGAGATCGCCATAGGTACCAAGACCAAGCAAAAGGCAATCGTCTCCTCACTCATGCCAAATACCGCACCAAACACACTGAACAACAACATAATGGCTAACAAAAGCAGGTTGTCCACCCCGATACGACGGAACAGGGCATGCCGTTCTATCCCACGAGCTTTCCGCAGGAAACTCACCGTACCCATATCGAACGCCTTACTGTCATTGACAATCCAAAAAGCTCCGCCAATAATCAAGATAAAGACGATAATATCCGCCTTATCCACAAAGCCTTGATAGAAGGCTGCGAACAGTTGCCACGTCTGGGGCACATGCGCCACCGGTTGATAGACTAAACTCTTGGTGCCATCCGCCGACAAGACCTCTTGATACTGTCCGCCCGGCACGAACCAGGTCAGCAAGGCACAAAAAAGAATGATGTAAAAAATGATCACATACGTGTGGGGAATTTGTCTCTTTTTCATGATATATGTTGTTCTTCGTCTGTTAATGCGCCTATTTCCGGAAGGATGGCTCGTGCCTCCCGATCACTCAAGGTATCGACATCCTTCAGCCGACGTTGGATAGCCCGTGTGCGAGTACCCAAGACCTCTTCTATCTGACCGCTGGCTGTTTGCAGGTTTCGTTGTGCCTTCTCCAACATGCCACCGATCTTCTCAAACTCCTTCTTCACCGCACCCAAGATGGTCCATACCTCACCCGAATGCTTCTGGATAGCCAACGTGCGGAAACCCATCTGCAAGCTGTTGAGGATAGCGGCCAACGTGGTAGGTCCCGTTACAACCACTTTGTAATTCCGTTGCAGATCTTCCAACAGGGCCGAACGACGTACCACCTCCGCATAGATCCCCTCAAACGGCAGGAACATAATGCCAAAATCCGTGGTAGCAGGAGGAGCCAAGTATTTCTCTGAGATATCTTTCGCCATCTTCTTGATGGTTGCCTCCAATTGCTTTCCCGCCGACTCTATCTGCTGTGGATCAGCCGCATCGTAGGCATCCAACAGCTGCTCATACACATCCTTCGGGAATTTTGCGTCAATAGGTAGATAGACAAACTCACGGGCATCATCCTTACCGGGCAACTTCACGGCGAACTCCACCACTGCATCCGATCCCTTCCGTGTATGCACGTTCGCCTCATATTGCTCTGGAGCCAAGAGCTGCTCTAACAGCATACTCAGCTGGATCTCACCGATATTACCGCGTGTCTTTACATTGCTCAACACCCGTTTCAAGCCACCCACATCTTGCGCCAAGCTCTGCATCTCGCCCAATCCCTTTTGCACATTGGCCAACTGCTCATTGACCAACCGGAAAGACTGACTGATGCGCTCATTCAAGGTCTGCTGCAACTTCTCATCCACGGTCTGCCGGATCTCCTCCAACCGCTTCTCCGCATGGTTCACCCATTCTCGCTGCCGCTCGTCAAGCGCGGCAAACTTCTCCTTTTGCAATTGGTTGAACGAGGTAATACCACGCTCGAATGACTCTTGAAAAGCCCGCAAGGATGCTGCCAACTCCTCCCGGTTATCTTTCGCCACCAAGCGGCTCTCCTCCCGGTTCAGCCGAAAATCCTCCCGGAAGTTCTTCTCGATCCGCTCAAAAGAGCGTTGCATCTCCGCAAACAACTTCTCCAAAATCTCCTGCTCTCGCCGATCTTTCCGTGGTCGCCACACCACCTGCAACACAATCACGATCAGCAAGCCCACTATAATTATTCCATCCATCATACGATACTAATAATTAGCTCAAAAATAAATAATTTCCATGAGAAACAAAACTCATTCTTGAAAATAGTGAACAAAGCTATGAATCTAAGATCGCAGTCTCTTAACTCATTCTATGGATGTAACAAGATTTCAAAGTGGCTATGCACTGAATTCGCTTGCTTTATTTGCCAATTTCAAACAGATGATTTACTTTTGTAATCATTGAAAAAACAGGCGTAGGATGAACCAAACAATAAAGGAGTGGAAGGTGCTGGAATCAGAATACTTGGTTCGGCGGCCTTGGTTGACAGCTCGTAGGGATCGGTTGGAGTTACCGGATGGAAGGATTATTCCTGAATACTATGTGCTGGAATATCCCGATTGGGTGAATGTGATCGCCATCACGAAGGATGGTCAGTTTGTCATGGAGAGACAATATCGTCATGCGGCACGGAAGATCAGTTTGGAGCTTCCCTGTGGCGTTATGGAGGAGGGAGAGACTCCTTTGGTAGCGGCTCAGCGAGAATTGTTGGAGGAAACAGGCTTTGGTGGAGGCCAATGGAAAAAGCTGATGGAGCTATCTCCCAATCCCAGTGCGATGAGCAACACGACACATTGCTTCTTGGCTATCGGGGTGGAAAAGATTGCGGAACAGCATTTGGATGAGACCGAGGAGTTGTCAGTCCTTTTCATGACTAAGGAGGAGGTGAAGCGGATGCTGAATGAGAACCAGATCTGCCAGGCTTTAATGGTAGCTCCACTCTATAAGTATATCTATGCGGCCGAGTGAGAAATCACCGATATTCCTTCCTATTATCCGATCTGCGAGAAAGCGGATTGTCCGAAAGCAGCCCATTGTCTAAATCAAATAGTATAACCTTTTAAGAGTTCGTCGCCGTAGGAACAGATGTTCGTCGGTGGAAGAACCGCCATTCGTCGCCAGACGAACAACATATACAAGAAGATGAGACAATCTATTAAAGAAGGTTAATATCTGGATGTTTTCTGGCGAAAGCATTGTTACTTATGAAATAGTCATTATATTTGCAATGTCAACGAAAGCGGAGCCAACAGGTTTGGGCCTAAAGGGCGAGTGAGTAGATGAGCTCTGGTGAAAAAGCAAAAGCGATTCTCAGAGAATATTAAATTGCAGATTATTGTTTTTCATTGGTTAAAGTTAAGGGTTAGTGTAGGAGACCGTTGGATGTGAATCCGGCGGTCTTCATTTTTATAGGACATACAGATGAACAGAAAGATACTTCAGATAGCCATTCCCTCTATTGTCTCCAACATCACCGTCCCGCTGTTGGGCTTGGTGGATGTGGCCATTGTGGGCCATTTAGGAGCGACGGCCTATATCGGTGCAATCGCCGTTGGAGGCATGTTATTCAGTATGCTTTATTGGCTTTTCGCTTTTCTGCGCATGGGCATCAGCGGCATGACCGCCCAGGCCTATGGGCGACGAGACTTGCAAGAGGTGTTGCTCGTAGGGGAACGAGCCTTGGCTATCGGCATAGGCATTGCCCTGTTGATGATTCTGCTGCAAGAGCCTATCCTACAAGGGGCTTTCTCTTGGACGGAGGCCACTGATGAGGTGAAAGAGGGAGCCGCACGCTATTTCCACATTTGCGTGTGGGGCGCACCAGCTGTATTAGGGCTTTATGCGCTATCGGGTTGGTTCATTGGGATGCAAAACACACGCCTGCCCATGCTGATCGCCATCGTACAGAACATCGTTAATATCGTTGGCAGCCTTTGCTTCGTTTTCTTGCTGCACATGAAAATCGAGGGTGTCGCCTTTGGCACCCTGCTGGCACAATACACCGGATTCTTATTAGGTTTAGCCCTTTGGCTGCGCTACTACGGTCGGCTGCGCCGTTATCAACAAGGAAAATCGTTTTGGCAAGCGGCTGCCATGCGACGGTTCTTTGCGATCAATCGAGACATTTTCCTGCGTACCCTCTGTTTGGTAGGCGTTACCACCTTCTTCACCTCTGCCGGGGCCCGTCAAGGTGAGGTGATCTTGGCGGTCAACACCCTCTTGATGCAGTTGTTCACACTCTTCTCCTACTTCATGGATGGGTTCGCCTATGCTGGAGAGGCTTTAGGAGGTCGCTTCATCGGTGCACGAAACAGCCAAGGACTGCAACACTGCGTCCGCTTACTCTTCGTCTGGGGAATTGCCTTAGCGATGGGTTTCACTTTGCTCTATGCGTTTGGTGGCCAACGTTTCTTAGGTTTGTTGACCAATGATCAAGCGGTATTGGCCGCCACGGTTGATTACACTCCTTGGGCAATGGCGATCCCCCTCTGTGGCTTCGCCGCTTTCATTTGGGATGGTTTCTTCATTGGTGCCACCGCTACCGGATGGATGTTTCGTTCGATGCTGATCGCCTCCGGCTCTTTCTTCCTGCTATTCACCGGCCTCCACTCTTATTGGGGCAACCATGCCCTTTGGTTAGCCTTCCTCAGCTACCTCACTCTGCGTGGTGTGGTGCAGACCTGGGCATGGCACTTCCGTGTAAAAGTAACTGCACTTAAAGAAACAAATCATCCATAGTGATTTCGTTTTGCACACTATTCCAATATTCATTATGCGCAGTGCCATAAGTGGTCAGCATGGTTAAATGAAGCTCACAACGAGTTTTAGTTGCCAATCGAAAAGCCTCTATCTTGTTTTGCAAATTGCTGGCGTATTGTTTGTCAATGGTAAATAGCGCATTGGCAAACTTCATTTCACAGATATTGATGACATTATCACCTCTCGCAATAAGCAGGTCTATCTGCGCCTCGTTATTCCTCCATGAACATACTTGAGAGACAATGCCACTTATACCAAGTGCCTCCTTGATTTGTTTGATGTGCTGCAGACAGATACGTTCAAATGCCAATCCTTTCCATGCGTTATGTTCATTGCTCAGCCAAGTATGTGTCCAATAGGCTTCGTCGCTGAAGGCATTCTTGCAAATACAGTGATAATAAAACAAGGTATAGTTGTCAATAAGTTGGAACAAAGTGCCCTGCTCGGTCTTTCCAAAAGCCATGAATCGACGGATAAATCCACATTCTTCCAATTCATCAATCACCTGTGTAAAAGTACCACCATCCGTCAGTTGCGTTTGACAGAGCAACTCTTCACGTGTCAGCCCGGCCTTTCGCCGTGTAAGCGCATGAATCACTTGAATATAATTCTCCGGATGCTTAAAGAGGATGTGATAAAGTGCTTGAAATTCATCTTTTAATTTCGCCTCTTCAGTGAAAAATAACTGATCGATGTTTTGGCTGACACTTAATCCCCGCTTGAGAAAACTCCAGTAATACGGAATCCCTCCTAAAATCATATACAGTTCAAGTATATCCTTACGTACCAAAGCTAATCCTGCAGCCTGCACATACTGTTCACATTCCGACAATGTAAAAGGATTCACCTTTATTTTCTCGGTGATGCGCCCCCGCAACCCACCTTTATCTTTCAGCATATTCTTCGTAATCCATGAGGTCGCACTACCACAAGCAATGAGCATGATGTCCTTCTCAGCCCTGGCTGTGGCCCATCCGTTCCAAAAGTGCTCAAGTGCTCCTATCATATTTGCTTTAGGCGTATCCATCCAAGGCAATTCATCAATAAAAATCACTTTCTTCCCTGCTGGAGCCTTGTCTATGAGTTGTTTTAATAGATCAAATGCCTCAAACCAATTACGTGGAATAGCAGCTCGCAATCCTGCCGCAGCCAACGAATCACGGAAAGCACGGAGTTGTTCACGACTGTTTCCTCTTGCCACGCCTGTATGCTGGAAAGTGAAACGATAATGAAAAGTTTCACGGATGAGATAGGTCTTTCCTACCCTCCTCCGTCCATACACCACGCACAACTGTAATTCTTCCTTGCTCAACAAAGACAACAAGGTCTTTTGTTCACTTTTCCTTCCGATCAACATAGTTCCCGCTGATTTATAAATCCGCTGTAAATATACACAAAAAGTATGGATAGCCAGCGGAAACTCATTTTTTTTACCGGTTTCCGCTGGCTATAGGCACTTTTATCCAGATGGCTGGTAAACAGAAGCGCATAAAAAAACTCCAGTCCCGGTGCTAACCGCAACGAGACTGGAGTATCTATATAAATATGTATAGGCTCGCTTATTTGCGATAGTTCGCCAACTGCTCAGCCTGGAACTTGCGGATGAAGTTGAAGTGCTTCTCCACCTCTGCCTCGGCATAGTTCACATAGACATCGAGTGACTTGCTGAACAACTCAGGTGCCTTCTGCGCATCCTGCAACAGGAGGGCACACATCACGTTCACAGCGGCCATCTCATACAAACGACGTGCCTGGAAGTCGAGCAACTCTTGGTTCTGTGCCTCCTTAACGGCGTTGGTGCAAGCCTCAAACTTCGCTGTCATCTCCTTGATGCGATTCAAGTAAGCCTCAAACTCCGGTGCGCAAGGCTGTGCCGCAAACTCACGCAACGTAGCCGCGTAAGAACCATTCGTCACATAACGGATAGCAGCCACGGTCTGCAACTGTGTCGTACCCTCATAGATAGAGGTGATACGGGCGTCGCGATAGATACGCTGGCAAGCATACTCCAACATGAAACCGGAACCACCATGGATCTGGATACAGTCATACGCATTCTGGTTAGCATACTCAGAGTTCATACCCTTTGCCAACGGGGTGAAAGAGTCTGCCAACTTAGCGAAACGCTTCTGCTCCTGACGCTCCTCCGGAGTCAATTTACGCTCACGAGCAATGTCGTCCAACGCTTTGTAAATATCCACGTAACGAGAAGTCTGATAGAGCAACGCACGACCCGCATCGAGCTTCGCCTTCATCAAGGCCAACATATCATAGACAGCCGGGAACTCGATGATCGCCTTACCGAACTGCTTACGCTCCTTGGCATAAGCCAATCCCTCGTTGTAAGCTGCCTGGCTCAAACCAACGGACTGTGCGGCGATACCCAAACGGGCACCGTTCATCAAGGCCATCACATATTTGATCAAACCTAACTTACGGTCACCACAAAGTTCTGCCTTCGCGTTCTTATAAACCAACTCACACGTAGGAGAACCATGAATACCCATCTTGTTCTCGATGCGACGGACATCTACGCCACCTTGACGCTTGTCATAAATAAACATGGAAAGACCACGACCATCCTTTGTGCCCTCCTCTGAACGCGCCAATACCAAGTGCAGATCAGCGTCGCCATTGGTGATGAAACGCTTCACGCCGTTCAAACGCCAGCAGTTGTTGGCCTCGTCGAAGGTAGCCTTCAGCATAACGCTCTGCAAGTCTGAACCGGCATCCGGCTCCGTCAAGTCCATACTCATGGTCTCACCAGCGCACACACGCGGGATGAAACGACTATGCTGATCCTCATTACCGAACTCATAAAGCGTCTCGATACAATCCTGCAACGACCAGATGTTGCCAAAACCGGCATCAGCCGCAGCCACGATCTCCGCACACATGGTGTAAGGAGTGATCGGAAAGTTCAAGCCACCGAAGCGGCGAGGCATGGTCATACCATTCAAACCGGCCTTCACCATCGCATCCAAGTTCTGCTTCGTGCCAGAGGCATACTCCACACGACCATTGGCGCAATGCGGACCCTCCGCATCAACACCCTCCGCATTCGGAGCGATAATCTCACCCGTGATCTCACCGGTGATCTCCAACACCTTGTCATACGAATCCATGGCGTCGGCATAATCTAACGGTGCATAGTCAAACGCCTCTTTGTCGCAATACCCACGCTCTTTCAGTTCGCAGATACGCTCCATCATCGGATTATTCAAGTGAAACTTGAGTTCCGGTACCTCTTTATAATAGTTTGCCATTACTTGCTGTTTTTCTTGTAATACTTAATCATCTTAGGAATAACCTCCTCTACGGAGCCATTGATCACGTAGTCAGCGATCGTATTGATCGGAGCGTTCGGGTCATTATTGACACTGATAATGATACCTGCGTCTTGCATACCCGCAATGTGCTGAATCTGACCAGAGATACCGCAAGCGATATAGAGTTTCGGGCGAACCGTCACACCTGTCTGACCAATCTGACGATCATGGTCGCAGAAACCAGCATCCACAGCCGCACGGCTGGCACCTACCTCTGCGTGCAACTCCTTCGCCAACTCAAACAACATGTCGAAACCCTCTTTGGAGCCCATACCATAGCCACCGGCTACAACAATCGGCGCACCTTTCAAATTGTGCTTAGCCTGCTCCACATGACGATCGATCACCTTAACGACGAAATCATTCTCCGGCACATACTTAGCTACCTCATGACGGATCACCTCGCCTTGGTAGTTCGGATCAAGCACCTCCTTCTTCATCACGCCCTCGCGAACGGTTGCCATCTGCGGACGATGCTCCGGATTCACGATGGTCGCAACGATGTTACCACCAAATGCCGGACGAATCTGGTAGAGCAAATTCTCATAGCTCTTGCCCGCCTTTTTATCCTCATGGCTACCAATCTCCAACGCCGTACAGTCTGCTGTCAAACCACTGGTCAACGCCGAAGAGACACGAGGACCCAAGTCACGACCGATAACAGTCGCACCCATCAAACAGATCTGCGGTTGCTCCTCCTTGAAAAGGTGAATCAAGATATCCGCATGGGGCAAAGAGGTGTAAGGGAAAAGACCCGGTGCGTCAAACACATGCACCCGATCCACGCCATAAGGCAATACCTGCGCCTCCACACCCACCAGGTGCTCACCAGCCAAGATCGCCTCCAACTGGCAGTTTAATTGGTTGGCCAACTTCCGACCTTTGGTCAAAAGCTCCAAGCTGACATCGGCCACCTTCGTACCTTCCAGCTCGCAATATACAAATACGTTATTCATCTTCTTATCCAATCGTATGGTTAGCTAACAGTTCAACAATCAGCGCCTCCACATCCTGATCCGAGCCGGTCAGCGTCTTGCTCTCCTTAGCTTGGAACACAATATTTTGTACGGCCTTCACTTTCGTAGGTGAGCCACTCAAACCGCATTGCTGCAAGTCGCCCTCCACATCCTTCACGCTCCACTCCTGAATATTCAGGTAGGGACGTTGCTCATACAGCTCCGGATAAGCCAACGTAGTCTCGCCATGGCAAGCGGGAGCCGCCTTTTCCTGCGCACCCATCGCCCGTTTGTACTTCATCACCAACTTGGCGTTTCTCGGACGACAAGGAGCAGCCGACCCATTTACAGTCAACAAGATAGGCAGCGGACCCTCCACCGTTTCCACTCCCCCATCAATATGTCTTTTCGCTGTGATGCGACGAGCCTCCTCGTCCACCTGAAGAATCTCTTCCGTATAGGTAATCTGCGGTAATCCCAGCTTCTCAGCCACCTGCGGACCTACCTGCGCCGTATCACCATCAATAGCCTGACGGCCACCCAAGATGATGTCATACGCACCAATCTTCTTAATAGCCGTAGCCAACGCATAAGAGGTCGCCAAGGTATCCGCACCCGCAAATGCTCTATCTGTCAACAGATAGCCACCATCCGCACCACGATACAAACCCTCTCTGATGATCTCAGCCGCACGGCCCGGACCCATCGTCAACAAGGTCACAGTAGAACCCGGATGGCTCTCTTTCAGGCGCAACGCCTGCTCTAAAGCGTTCAAGTCCTCCGGGTTGAAGATAGCCGGCAGGGCAGCACGGTTTACCGTACCCTCCGCAGTCATGGCATCCTTACCCAC
Source organism: Parabacteroides distasonis (assembly GCA_021531385.1). Classification (GTDB taxonomy): domain Bacteria; phylum Bacteroidota; class Bacteroidia; order Bacteroidales; family Tannerellaceae; genus Parabacteroides; species Parabacteroides distasonis_C. Next base: position 35,879 of record JAFBIR010000015.1, read on the forward strand.
ATTTCGGGTGTCGGGAACTTGCTTCGCTAAAACGATAATTCTTAAACTCATATTAGTCGTATTGTTAGATAATCCTTACTCTGGTCCTTACGGGGCGCAAAAATAAGCAATCCTTCTTGAACTTTCGACACGCAACGTCCAAAAATTGCACATTTTATGAAAGAATGCGCAAAGTATTTCCCCTTTAGAGGGGTATCCCACAAGAATTAATTACCTTTGTGGCAATAATCATTAAAAAACGAACACATGAAAAAATTTTGGATTTCTTTATGGTAGCATGTTTGGCCACAGTTCAGCTATTTGCTACCCAAAAAGGTGATGAGATGAACGTGATGAGTTACAACATCCGTATGGATACGGATAATGATCAAGAGAACGCTTGGCCCTACCGCAAGGACTTGGCCGGGAGTATGCTCCGTTTCCACGAGGTGGATATCTTCGGCGCCCAAGAGGTGTTACACCATCAATTAATGGATTTGTTGGAGCGATTGCCGGGTTACGACTACGTAGGTGTAGGTCGTGAAGATGGTAAGACCAAGGGCGAATATGCGCCCATCATCTATCGCAAGGATCGTTTCTCAGTCGAAAAACATGGTGACTTTTGGTTGGCGGAAGACATCAATGCCGTTGGTAAAAAGGGCTGGGATGCCGCTTGTGAGCGTGTAGCCACCTGGGCTATCTTGAAAGACAAGCAGAGCGGTAAACGCTTCTTCTTCCTCAACACCCACTTGGATCACATGGGTAAGGTGGCTCGTCACGAAGGAGCCAAACTGGTGCTGTCGCAAAGCACTAAGTATGCGGAGGGTTTACCGATCATCGTCACCGGTGATTTCAATGCCACCCCTGATGATGATCCAATCCAGGTGCTGACCAATACTTCCGATGCCAATCACCTGACACACGCACGTGACTTGGCTACCTTAAAATATGGGCCAGAATGGACTTTTCATAATTATGGTCGAATTCCCTATGAAAAACGTCAGTGGATTGACTATATCTTCGTGAAAGGGAACTTCAAGGTAACACGTCACGGAGTAATTACTGACACACAGAACCATCTGTACCCCTCAGACCACTGTCCTGTTTTATGCACATTGACGATAGAATAAGCTATCCAGCGAAAATAATTGAATAATATTTGCGGGTTACTTATAAAAGCCTTAATTTTGCGGCCGTCAAATATAAATTTACATTGGTCTAAAGAATTGAGAATTAAAAACACAACTAGCAAACGGCTGCCTGCGAAGGTGGCCGTTTTCGTTGATTGATACCTTTTCCTAATCATAATACACACAGCTCATTATTGATATTTTAGTATTCGCTCACAAATTAAGATGGATATTTCAAATGCATTCATGAATTATTTTACAAATAGTATTATATTTGCATCGTTTTACACACAAAGTAAAAAAACATCCAGTGTATTACCTAAACAATAATAGCATGATGAACAAAAATTTTGATTTTCGAAAAGGTAGTCTGAGTTTTGCGTTATGCTGCCTGATCAGTGGAGCAGGGATAACCTCAGCGTTTGCATCGACTATCCCTACATCAGTGACGCAACAGACCCGGACCGTCACAGGAATCGTGACAGACTCAAAAGGAGAACCTCTTTTGGGTGTTAATGTAGTCGTGAAAGGCACAACGAATGGTACGATGACCGATATGGATGGACATTTCTCCTTGCCTGCGGAATCCAATGCGGTTTTAGTAATCTCTTACATTGGCTTTGTTAGCCAAGAAGTTCCAGCCAACAAGCAATTGATCAAGATCGCTCTCAAAGAGGACACACAGAATCTGGATGAGGTTGTTGTAACAGCTTTGGGTATCACTCGCTCAGAAAAAGCCCTGGGTTATGCCACACAAAAATTCGATGGCGAGGAGTTGACCCGTGTAAAAGGCGTGAACATCGCAACAAGCTTAAGTGGCCGTATCTCTGGCTTGCGTGTGTATAACTCCACAGAGTTTGGTGTAGCTCCCAACATCAAGCTGCGTGGAGAAAGTCCTTTGATCGTTGTTGACGGTGTACCTACCAATCAGGCATTCAGCGACTTTAACCAAGATGTAATTGAGAACATCACCGTGTTGAAGGGTGCAACAGCTTCTGCCTTGTATGGCTCACGAGGTGGTAATGGTGCCATCATGATCACCACTAAGAAAGGCAACGGCAAGGGCTTCAAAGTTGAAGTGAACACCAGCAATATGTTCAATGCCGGCCAGCTGAAGATTCCTGAGGTGCAAACCTCTTATAGTGCTGGATCGGGAGGAAAATATGACAACATCGACTATGTATGGGGAGACAAACTCGACATTGGCCGTGTCTATACACAATGGGATCCGATCAACAAGGAGTATCGTGAGATGGAGTTGACTTCCAAGGGAAAGAATAACTTTAAAAACTTCCTTGAGTTCAGTATGATCAGCAATACGACGGTCAGTGTTTCTACCTCAGGAGAAAACGGAAGTGTACGTGCATCACTCTCCTATCTGTATGACAAAAACCAGTACCCTAATACACATAAGAATAAATTCTGGTACAACATTGGCGGCGACCTGAAGTTAGGCAAGAAAGCCTCCTTAGAGGGTAACTTAAACTTCACGCATGAGACTGCGCCTAACACCGCAGGTTATGGTTACGGTACAGGCTATATGTACAATATCTTGATGTGGACAGGTCCGGAATATGATCTGAGAGAATACAAGGACTATTGGATCATTCCCAACGAGAAACAAAACTGGCACTATACCGATTGGTATGACAACCCCTATTTTGAGGCATACGAGAAGGTGAAAGCAATCAATAACTTCACGACCAATGGATCGTTGTCATTCAAATATGAGATCCTTCCCTGGTTGAAGTTGCAGATGCGTACAGGTGGCGTCTATAACTCCAATAACATGGTGACTCGCTCTTCTGTAGGTACCATCTCCAAGAATCGTGGTGGATGGCGTGATGGAGCTTTAGGTTATTATAAAGAGGCGAAGGAAACCAGCTTCACGATGAACTACGATTTCTTCTTGTTATTCGACAAGAAATGGAAAGACTTCAGCATTGACGGTTTGTTAGGAGGATCTTTATACTACACAAAGACAAACTCCCTCTCTGCAGCGACAAAGAATGGACTTTCCGTGCCGGGTTTCTACTCAATCATGGCCTCTGTAGAGAGTCCGACGGTTGAGGCATCGACCCGCGAGAAAAAAGTGAACAGTATGTTCGGCACCTTGACCTTAGGTTATAAGGACACCTACTATTTAGAGGCAACCGGACGTAACGACTGGTCATCCACTTTGCCAACTGATGACAATTCCTATTTCTATCCCTCTTTAGGCGCAAGTTTTATCCCCTCTAACCTGATCGAGATGCCCTCATGGCTGCCTTTCTGGAAATTAAGAGGATCATGGACTGTATCAAAGACCGACTTAGGAATCTATGATTTAAATCGAGCCTATTCAATCAGCCAAAATGTTTGGAACGGACTGAACACGGCCTCTTATCCTAATTCCTTGCGTGGAAATGTGAAACCGATCACGAACCGTACTTGGGAGATCGGTACGAACATCCATTTCTTAGAGGGAAGTCGCATCAAATTGGACTTGAGTTACTTCAACAAACTCACCTATAACAACACGATTAGCCAGACAATCTCGGCAGCTACAGGATTTAGCTCTCGCTTAATGAATATCGACGAGGAGTATGTACGTCGTGGAGTAGAGGCAACGATTGATGCAACCGCTATTAAGACTAAGGATTTTTCCTGGGATGTATCGTTGAATCTTTCGAGCAGCAAGCGCTATTATGCCAAGTTAGATGATCAATTCAGCTCTGATAACCTTTGGGTATATAAAGGAGCCCGCACAGACCATTATGCTTATCGCGGTTATGAGAAAGCTCCTGATGGTAGCTATATCATCAATAGCAACGGTTTGATGGTGCGCAGTCAATACAGTTCTTTGATTGGCTACACGGATCCCGACTTGGAGTTTGGTTTGGCAAATACATTCAAGTATAAGGACTTCACTTTGACATTGAACTTCGACGGACGCATTGGTGGAAAATCATGGGCCAATACCGAGTTTTACATGTATGAAACAGGTTCGCATCCCGACACCGACAATCAATGGCGTTATGACGAAGTGGTGAATGGCAAGAAGAACTATGTAGCCGAAGGTGTTAAGGTAGTTTCTGGAGAGGTTACTTATGACCAATACGGACGCATAACCTCCGATACGCGTGTATTTGAGAAAAACGATATCGAAACCTCTTACGAAGACTTTGTGCGTGGTAGTCGCAATAATCCGGACAAGCTGGTTCAGAACAAGACCTTCTTGAAATTACGCGAGATGTCTATCGGTTATAACCTTCCTAAAGCATGGGTTAACAAACTGGGTATGAACAGCATGTATGCTGGCTTAATTGGTCAGAATCTATTTGTGCTGACAAAGGATTTCCGTTTCTCCGATCCGGATGGCTTCGAAAGTGTAGAGGGTGAGGATTTGGCCTCTCCATCTGTGCGCTATATCGGTGTAAACTTAAAAGTTGAATTTTAAATGAGTAATCTTATGAAGATAAATAATATAATTTTAGGCGGATTGTCGCTCCTATTGATGGTGGGATGCGATGATTTTGAGACGGTGAACACCAATCCTGATGCTTCAACGACTGTCACGTCAGCCATGTTGGCAACAGGCCTGTTGCGCAATATTTCCACAATGAACAGTGGAAACGACAAGAATTTCATCCGTGATGAATTGTTAGCCAAATCCCTTTCATGGACAGAGGCACAAGACATTGACTTAGCATTTAACCTGCTCGGTCGTGGCAGCTTCAGCCCAATGAGCAATCTTCGCAATTGCGAGAAAATGATTGAATTTGCAGCAACGGACGAGCTAAAGAATTCTTACACGGCATTCTCGCACTTCGTACGGGTATATACATTCTTCGACCTGACCCTGCGCATGGGTGACATACCTTATTCAGAGGCATTGAAAGGTGAATCAGAGGAAATCTATTTTCCTGCCTATGACTCACAACGAGCCGTGTTCCTCGGCATGTTGAAGGAACTGGACGAAGCCGATCGCCTCTTTGCAGCAGGTGCTACGTTTGAGGGAGATTATATCTACAATGGAGATGTCACGAAATGGCGCAAAGCCGTCAACGTGCTACAACTGAAACTGTTGCTCAACCTCTATCGAAAAGTAGATGATGCGGAATTGAATGTTAAAGGCCGCATACAAGATATTCTTGCAAATCGTCCGATCTTTGAGTCAGAGGCAGATAACTTTCAGATTATCTTCTCTAACAAGGCTGGGCAGAAGTATCCATTTTTCAAGGAAATCAATAGCTTCACCAACAACGATCGTATGACCAACATCCTGATCGACAAGCTGAAGGAATTAAAGGACTACCGACTGTTCTACTATGCAAAGCCGACACCTAACGCAGAGGATGCTTCCATGGACGCATCTGATTGGAATGCCTATGGAGGTGTAGATCCTACGTTACCTGAGGCTGAGATCTTGAGCTATGTGAGCGAAGGTAATGTTTCCCAGTTGAATGATCGTTATGAGGAATTGGCTGAAGGTGAACCAGTCTTCTTGCTGAGCTACCAAGAGATGAACTTCATCTTGGCAGAGATGGCACTCCGTGGATTCATCAGCCAAAATCCAGAGCACTACTATCAAGAAGGTATTCGCTCGGCCATGCGCTTCGTAGCGAACAATACACCTGATAATGCCGCTTATCATCATAATCGCAAACTTACAGACGACTACATCAATAGCTATCTGGCAAGTAAGGAGGTTGCTTTGGCTGCTAACTTTGAGGAACAGTTGAAGCAGATCATCTGGCAGAAGTACATCATGCTCTTCTTGCAAACTCCATACACGGCCTTCTATGAGTATCGCCGCACAGGTGTGCCAGAGTTTCCTATCAATCCAAAATCCAACCGCAATACACCGACTGACAAGATGCCATTGCGTTGGATGTATCCCTCTGATGAGTTGGACTATAACATGGACAATGTTTCCCAAGCGATCGCTTCGCAGTATGGCGGTTCAGACGATTATATGGGAATTATGTGGATCTTGAAGTAGAATGCGATATACTACGGAGGAAGCACGCAAAGCTTCCTCCGTATAAATATAAAGGTAAACATGCGGTAAGTATGGATTATTTATGTATTTTTGCCCGCGAATTAATACGATTTAATCTATAAATTTTTACAACATGGAAGAAAACAAGCAAGCTAACAGCAACGAGATCCAGATTGCATTGTCTGAGGAGATGGCTCAGGGTACATACGCAAACTTAGCCGTAATCTCTCACTCAGCCTCTGAGTTTATTTTTGATTTTATCCGTATGGTGCCTGGCGCACCGAAGGCTGAGGTAAAGAGCCGCATCATCATGACTCCGGATAACGCACAGCGTCTGTTCTTTGCATTGCAAGACAACCTGAAGAAGTTCGGTGAGCAAATGCAAAAGGCTGCAGAGAGCGCAAAGACCGCTAACTTCGCAGATTTCAACGGACCGAAGGGAGAGGCTTAAAAAATTCCCACCCATAAAGAAATGCCGCTATCTCAAAAACGGGACAGCGGCATTTTTTTATTTTATCCCACATAAGGGATGTGGAATCCACGGGAAATCGCTATCTTCGCGCAAATATATAAATCAGATCTTGTAAATAGCAAAATATCTATGGCAATCTATTTAAACGATGTTTCAAGAACTTTCGGTGAGTACCTTCTCATTCCTGGTTTAACAACTAAAGAGTGCATTCCTACCAACGTATCGCTGAAAACGCCGCTTGTCAAGTTCAAGGCAGGTGAGCAATCCGCTATCGAGTTGAACATCCCGTTCGTCTCTGCGATCATGCAATCTGTATCGGGTCCGGAGTTAGCAATCGAGTTGGCACGTAATGGTGGCCTCTCTTTCATCTTCGGCTCACAGCCTATTGCCAGCCAAGCAGACATGGTACGTAAGGTAAAGAAGTTCAAAGCTGGATTCGTGATTAGCGATTCCAATCTGACACCGGATCATACCCTGGCAGACGTATTGGCCTTGGTACGCCAGACCGAGCATTCCACGATTGGTGTCACTGACGATGGAACACCTAACGGTAAATTGTTAGGTATGGTCACCAGCCGCGACTACCGTGAGGGTAAAGATCCGATGGATAAAAAGGTGAGTGAGTTCATGACTCCCTACTCCAAATTGATCGTGGGTGAGTTGGGTATCACGCTGAGCGAAGCCAACCAGATTATCTGGGATCATAAGTTGAATACATTACCGATTATAGATAAGGAGCAACATCTGCAATATTTCGTTTTCCGCAAGGACTATGATAGCCACCGAGAGAACCCGATGGAGCTTTCTGGCGCAGATAAGAAATTATTGGTAGGTGCTGGTATCAATACCCGCGACTACAAAGAGCGTGTCCCTGCTTTGGTGGAGGCTGGTGTAGATGTTGTCTGCATCGACTCTTCAGATGGTTATTCGGAGTGGCAGTTTGAGACCCTAAAGTGGATCAAGGAGAATTACGGAAACAAGGTGCTGGTGGGTGCCGGCAACATCGTGGACCAAGAGGGCTTCAACTACTTGGCAAACGCCGGAGCGGATTTCATCAAGGTCGGTATCGGCGGTGGCTCTATCTGTATCACCCGCGAGCAGAAGGGTATCGGTCGTGGTCAAGCAACCGCATTGATCGATGTAGCGAAGGCACGTGACGCCTACTTCAAGGAGCATGGTGTTTACATTCCTATCTGTAGTGATGGTGGCTTGGTGCATGATTACCACATGGTATTGGCATTGGCGATGGGTGCCGACTTCTTGATGATGGGTCGTTACTTCGCTCGTTTCGATGAGTCTCCGACGAAGAAGCTGAAGATTGGCAACAACTTCGTGAAGGAGTACTGGGGCGAGGGCTCTAACCGTGCGAAGAACTGGCAACGCTACGACATGGGCGGCACAGAAGGCATGAAGTTTGAGGAGGGCGTAGATAGCTACGTACCCTATGCCGGTAAGATGAAAGACAACTTGAAAGTCACCTTAGGCAAGATGATCGCTACGATGTGCAGCTGTGGCTCCACCACGATCCAGCAATTGCAACAGCAGGCGAAGATCACGCTTGTCTCCTCAACCAGTATCGTTGAGGGTGGCGCACATGACGTTATCTTGAAAGAGCAACATTAATATATACATATCAGAAGAGGGGTGTCTCCAAAAGGATACCCCTCTTTTATCCTAAAAGCTATTATCATGAGACATCTTTTCCTTTCCATATTACTTGGACTTTTTTGCATCGGGCAAGCAATTGCCGCTACACGACAAGACATTCGTATCTCGACCAACGAGACAGACCTTATCCTACAAGTGGCACCGAATGGTCGGTTGTATCAAAGTTATTTCGGGAGTAAACTACGCCATGAGGCAGATATAGCACACCTCAAGTGGCATGTTCATGCCTCTACCGACGGCAGTGTGACGACCCGTGGTTGGGAGGTCTATCCCGCATCAGGCATGGAAGATTATTTTGAGCCGGCTTTCGCCATTCAGCACAATGACGGCAATATGACCAGCCTTTTCACTTTTGTATCCGCTGAGACTCGTGCGCTCGATGCCAATGCCACAGAGACCATTATCCAACTGAAAGACGAGGTTTACCCCGTAGAGGCCAAGCTGCATTACATCAGTTATGCCAAGGAGAACGTCATCAAAGCATGGACAGAGCTTCGCCATACGGAGAAACGACCGGTCACTCTCTCTCGCTACGCCTCTAACATGCTCTATTTCGCTCGCGAGAAGTATGTATTGACCGAGTTCAGCGGCGACTGGGCCAAGGAAGCACAAATGAGTAGTCAAGAGTTGCGATATGGCAAGAAGATCATCGACACGAAGTTAGGCTCACGTGCCGCCATGCATGTCTCTCCCTTCTTTGAATTGGGCTTAGACGCACCTGTGCAAGAGAACGAGGGCGAGGTGCTGTTAGGCACTATTGGATGGACAGGCAACTTCCGCTTCACCTTCGAGGTGGATAACGTAGGAAACCTGCGCATCATCTCCGGCATCAATCCATACGCTTCCGCTTACGAGCTGAAGCCCGGTGAATGGTTCGTCACGCCAGAGTTTATCTTCACACTGAGTAATCAGGGAGCCGGCAAGGCGAGCCGTAGCTTCCACGACTGGGCACGCAATTATCAGGTAAAAGCGGGCAACGCAGATCGCATGACACTGCTCAACAACTGGGAAAACACCAGTTTCAGTTTCACAGAGAAACAGTTAGAGAACTTGATGAAAGAGGCGAAACAGCTGGGTGTCGATCTATTCCTTTTGGATGATGGCTGGTTCGCCAACAAATATCCCCGTTCAAACGACAAAGCCGGCTTGGGCGATTGGGAAGTGACCCGTGACAAGCTGCCTAACGGCATTCCTCATTTGGTGAAATCCGCCAAAGAGGCAGGGGTGAAATTCGGCATCTGGATCGAACCGGAGATGGTGAACCCCAAGAGCGAACTGTTTGAGCAGCATCCCGACTGGGCCATCCGACTGCCGAACCGAGAGACCTATTATTATCGGAATCAATTGGTGCTCGACCTCAGCAATCCCGCCGTGCAGGATTATGTGTATAGAGTAGTGGAGAAGATCATGAAGGAGAATCCCGATTTGGCCTTCTTCAAATGGGACTGCAACAGCCCTATCACCAATATCTATTCTCCTTATTTAAAGGAAAAACAACAGAATCTCTATATCGACCACGTCAGAGGCGTCTATAACGTGTTCCGCCGGGTGGCAGCCAACTATCCAAATCTGCCGATCATGCTCTGCTCCGGCGGTGGCGCACGTTGCGACTATGAGGCTATGAAGTATTTCACGGAGTTCTGGTGCAGCGACGATACCGATCCCGTGGAGCGACTCTACATCCAGTGGGGTTTCTCCCAGTTCTTCCCGACAAAGACCATGTGCGCCCATGTCACCAGCTGGAACAAGCAGACCTCTATCAAATTCCGCACAGACGTGGCCATGATGGGCAAGTTAGGTTTCGACATCGGGTTGAAGGAGCTGAGTACAGACGAGCTGGCCTATTGCCAAACCGCTGTCGCCAACTACAACCGGTTGAAACCGGCCATCTTGGAGGGTGACCTGTTTCGTTTGGTCTCCCCCTACTCCGGCAACCACGCTTCGGTGATGTATGTGGATAAGCAGCAAAAGCAAGGTGTGGTATTCGCCTTTGACATCCATCCCCGTTATGGCGAGAAGCTGATCCCCGTGAAACTGCAAGGCTTGAATCCCGATATCTATTACGAGGTGAAAGAGATCAACCTGATGCCAGGCAAGCGCTACAGCGGCGAAGCGAACGGGAAGCGCTACAGCGGCGACTACCTAATGAAAGTGGGCCTCCCGCTCTTCACGACCGGGCAGACCCAAAGCCATGTCATTGAGCTGAACGCACAGTAACACAAGATTCATTGCCACACGGAGTATGAGTTGGACTTTATCGCATGTGTTTGGAGATTATTGAACGATTTTGATTACTTTCGTAGCCGTAACAGATAAATCTATCGGAAATGAAAAAGACAATTCTTTCGTTAGTGGCACTATTAGCTTGTGCCTCCAATCTTTGGGCAGAGATCAAGCTGCCCAACTTAGTAGGCGACAACATGGTGCTGCAACAAGCCACCAAAGTGAGACTTTGGGGTGAATCCACGCCCAATGCGCAAGTAACAGCGACCAACTCTTGGGATCAACAAACCTATCAGGCCACCGCCGATGCCAAGGGGCAATGGGAACTATGGATGCAAACACCCTCCGCTACCTTTGAGCCGCAGCAGGTCACCCTGTCTGACGGCACGGACAAGGTCGTGTTGCATGATCTGTTGATTGGCGAGGTATGGTTTGGTTCTGGCCAATCCAATATGGAGATGCCACTTCGGGGCTTTTGGAACTGTCCGATCGAGGATGGTAACCAATCGATAGCCACCGCTGGAAAATATCGTCGCTCCATCCGCTATGCGACCATCGCCCGTCAGGGAACCATCGAGCCGCAAGCCTATCCGCAAGAGGGAGAATGGAAAACCTGTGATCCTACGAACGCTCCTGGCTTTGGAGCGACCGCCTATTATTTCGCTACGCTGTTGACGGAGGTGCTGAACGTGCCGGTCGGCATCATCAATTGCAGTTGGGGTGGTTCCACCGTGGAGGGCTGGTTGCCGAAAACAATTTTGCAGGGTTATCCCGATGTGGATCTGAGCTTGGCCGGCAACGACGAGAAATGCCACCCGATGCTCCAGCCGATGATTATGTACAACGGCATGTTGAAGCCCTCCTGCAAATACACCATCAAGGGATTCCTTTGGTATCAAGGATGCTCCAACGTGGGTCGTCCAGATTATGCCAACCGTTTGGCCACTATGGTCAACCATTGGCGCACGCTGTGGGGCTCAGAGGAACTGCCCTTCTATTTAGTGGAGATTGCTCCCTATTATTATGGAAAAGAAGATAACGGCGCCTTGCTGCGTGAGCAACAACACAAGGCCTCGCAGCTGATTCCGAATAGCGGTATGGTCTCTACCAACGACTTGGTGGAGGAATATGAACGGCGACAGATCCATCCAAAGGACAAGCGAACCGTAGGAGAGCGATTGGCCTATATGGCACTCAACAAGACCTACGGTTACCGCACTATTGCTTGCGAGGGACCTGTCTATGATCACATGGAAATCGAGAAGGATCAGGTGACGATTTACTTCCGTCACGCAGAGAATGGTTTCAACCGAGACAACGGCATCGTAGGCTTTGAGATTGCGGGCAAAGAGAGACGCTTCGTGAAGGCAAACGTGATCAAGGTAGATGCAAACAAGAAAACGGTGACCGTCAGCGCACCAGGCATCAAGCAGCCAGTAGCGGTTCGTTACGGTTTCCATGATTTTCAGATTGGCAACCTAAAGAATGTAGCCGAGCTGCCTGTCGTACCCTTCCGTACAGATAATTGGTAAACCTCCTATTTCTATCGTAATTTCGAAAACAACCATGAAAAGGATTCTCCAAACAATCGGACTATTGGCAGGTATGTTACTTGCCAATAGTCTTTGGGCACAATCCGAACAGACTTTGCAAGAGATCTATATCCGTGATCCCTTCATTTTGCCCGACACAAACAGCCAGACCTACTACATGTATCGCTCCTCCACCAGCCAAACGGCTGATGGCAAACCCTTAGGAGGGGTTGAAGTTTTTCAGAGCAAGGATCTAAAGCATTGGGAGGGACCGAAGAAGGTCTGTACACTGCCCGACGACAATTGGATTCATGGCGCCATCTGAGCACCAGAAGTACATCATTATAACGGGAAATATTACCTGTTCGCTACGATCAATAGCGACATCAAGTGGAAAAAGAGCATCCCCAATTGGCCTGATTATACCTTCCGAGGGACACAAATCTTTTGGGCGGAATCGCCCGAGGGTCCGTTCCTACCTTTCGCTAAACTGCCCCATACCCCGATGGATCGAATGGCGCTCGACGGGACATTGTGGGTAGAAGAGGGCATCCCTTATATGGTTTATTGCCATGAGTGGGTGCAGATCGTAGATGGCAGTATGGAGCTCATCCAGCTCAAACCGGACTTGTCAGGCACCGAGGGCACATCCATGACCCTGTTTCATGCCTCAGCCGCCTCTTGGTCCACGGGGGGCGAGCCAGCAGCAGGGAACCCCATCTCCTACGTCACGGATGGCTGCTTCCTCTATCGTACGAAGAGCGGCAAGCTCCTGATGATCTGGTCGAGCTTCTTAGCGGGTAAATACGCGATCGGCATCGCCGAATCAACGACGGGCAAGGTGACCGGACCTTGGCGGCAGCAAGAGGAACCGCTCTTCCGTCAGCATGGAGGCCACGGTATGCTCTTCCGCTCATTCGACGGGCGGCTGTTAATCACCTTCCATGGGCCTAACTCGCCCGACGGTGCTGAGCGTGCGCATATTTACGAGATTGAGGATCAAGGGGAGACTTTGCGGTTAAAGAGAGAGCTCTCCGAATAAGCATTCTTATTTATTCTTCGCATTCCGTTTGTCAAACTGACAAAAATTTCGTTCTTTTGCCACCGTAACAAACAAAACTCATTAACTATGGCAAATTACATCAATCCCTTTACGGACATTGGCTTCAAGCGTATCTTTGGGCAGGAACTTTCCAAGCCGCTTTTGATCGACTTCTTGAACAACCTGTTGATCGGCGAGAAGCGGATCGTCAACCTCAAGTTCCTCGACAAGGAACTGCCTCCCGTATTCGTGGATGACCGCTCGCAACATGAAAGCGGATGGAATGTCCATTGAGCTGATTCAGAAATACAGCGGACTTTCTCCAGAGGAGATCGCCAAACTGTAACCCACACAGTGGAGGAAAGCAAAGGGGGGAACCCACATCGGATGCTGTCCGACTGGGTTCCCCCTATTCTTGCCAACTAAATTGAAGATCCTTTTTGATTATCGCTTATAGATCCTCGCCACATAACCACCACCGGGAGCCATCTTCACCGTCAGCTTGCAGTTGGCGGGGACAGGCAACACCTCCTTCTTATAATCACAGGCAGCACGGTCGGCGTTGATGCCATCCCGGAAGAGCTCGATCTGGTAGTTACCCTCACCGAGGAAGGAGAGGTCGAGTGTCAGCTCACGGGCATCCCAGTTGGTCAACGCACCGACATACCAATCATTGCCACTCCGACGAGCCAAAGCGATGTATTTCGCCACCTCACCCTGCAAGGGAACGGTCTCCTCCCAGACGGTCGGCACCTGAGCGATGAAACGGGTGCACTCCTCCTCCTTCATGTAGTTGGTCGGCACGTCGCACAGCATGTTGAAGGGAGAATCGAAGATCACGTAGGTCGCCAACTGACGGCAACGGGTGCCCTGGCTCATCGGCTCTGAGTTCACCGGACGGTAGTTGCCTTTCGCCGCATTCCGCATCGCTCCCTGCGTGTAGTCCATCGGACCCGCCACCATACGGGTAAAAGGCAAGGTCACATCATGCGTCACCATATCCACATCCTCCTTCGACCATTTCATCTGCTCCAAGCCAAACACGCCCTCGTAGTTCAGCACATTGGGATAGGTGCGTTGCAAGCCGGTCGGTTTATACACGCCGTGGAAGTCGAGGATCATGTGATACTTGGCGCAAAACTCCGCCGCCTCATAAGTGAAGCGCACCATCTCCTGGTCGTCCCGATCCAAGAAATCCACCTTGAAGCCCTTCACACCCATGTCGGCGTAATGCTTCACCACCTTCTCCATGTCCCGGGCGAAGGCCCAATAGCCCGCCCAAAGGATGATGTCCACCTTTTTCTGCTTACCATAATCCACTAACTCCTGCAGGTTGATCTCCGGGATCACTTGCAACATGTCGGCCTGCAGGTTCACCGCCCAACCCTCGTCGAGGATCACGTAGCCGATGCCATGCTTCGCCGCGAAGTCGATGTAATATTTATAAGTAGCGTTGTTGATACCCGCCCGGAAATCGACACCGCTCAGGTTCCAGTCGTTCCACCAGTCCCAAGCCACCTTGCCCGGCTGGATCCAATCGATCTCTTTCACCCGAGAGGGCGATGCCAAGCGATAGACCATGTCGCAATCCGCCAACTGCGCATCATTGCCAGCAGAGAGGGCGAAGACACGCCACGGGAAAGCCCGTGTGCCAGCTACCTTAGCAATGTAGTTCTCCCGCTCCTTCACCAACATCTGCAAACGGTTGTGGCCACCCTGCTCCACCCGTTTGGGACGAGGCGCATGGATCGCCTGCAACAAAGGCTGTTCCGTGGAGTTATTCAGATACATACCGGGGTAGTCCTCCAAGTCTGCCTCGGTGATCACCATCTTTTTGCCACCCTCCAGATCGACCATTAGCGGCAGGATCTTCAGTCGCTTGTCGTTGATCTTCGTGATCGGCTCGTTCACGTAGGTCGTCTCGAAGGAGTTGAAAAACTGCTCCTCGATGGTCGGAGCTGTGCTGTTCACAAAGTTGGAGAAGGTCTTGTAGTCCTTGGCGAAGTGGAAAGTAGCCTCCTCATTGGTGATGCAGATCGAGTCCTTCATCTTCGTCGTGAAGCGATAGGCCACACCCTCGTCGTAGGCACGGAGCACCAAGCCATAGTTTCCCTTGAAATCGAGGCGCAACTCGTTGTAGTGATCCTTCACCTCACTCTTTTTGTAGAACGGAGAGGGGATTGTCTGATCCACCGACTGCCGCTTTACGTTCGTCACCTTGGGATTCGCTCCCAACACCTTCCCGTCTGTCAGGGAGAGGGAGAGCGTAGAGTTCATCACCTCCTCGCCACCTTGCGAGAGGGCGAAATGGATCTGCTCGTCCATCGTCACCTCCACCTGCACCTGCTGATCGGGGGATTGCAACTGATAGCGCTTCTGGGCCATCAAGGGCCAAGCGCATAGGCCGCACAGGGCGACCGCAAGAATACCTGTTCTTTTCATTGTCCTAATGTGTATTTAATGATTTCATGGTTTCATGTCCGCAAAAGTACAAAATAACTTCTCGTCCGCATCATTCCATCGCTCTTTCCATGTGATGACTGGCTGGTCACCCTCCAAGGTGAGGGAGCGACCAGCCACCCGCGCCGCAGCGGTTCAACGTCTCTACTTATTGATATACTTGCTTACTGCTACCACCACCTTGCAGTTGATGGAATCGCCTGAATAGTAGGTAATATAATGTTTATCCTTGTAAGTCACGGCATTGGCATTGCCTGAGTCGTAGGGGCGTTGGGTGCCTCCCTGGGCAATCACTTGCGCCTCGCCCCAAGCTTGTGGAGCCGAGAAAATGTGTTGGGCATCAGCTGTTCGCAGCTTCAGCAACCCAGGGCCACGCTGGTAATAGTAGTTATAAATCCGATTGCTCTGCTTGTCGAGAATCAATGTGGGGGTGGACTCCAGCACATCGCTGATATTAGTACGGTGCTTTGTCCAGGTTTTGCCCCAGTCGGTTGATGTCAACTGAAATTGGTTTCCCGTGCCACCTTCGCTCCTGGCGATGGCCAACAGGCGGCCATCACCATACATCACCACTGAGGGCTCTGTCGGCCACTCGTCGATGCGCAACCCGGATTCGATCACCCGCTGTTCCCAGGTCTGCCCATCGTCCTTGCTGATGAGGATACCCCAGCTCTTATTGGCTCGTTCATGGCTATAGTCATCTGAGAACCAAAGGCAAGCCATGCCCTCAGGGGTATGGAAAATATCTGTGATCTGCATCGGTTTGGGGTTGAGATAGGGTGTGGACAGCAACTGGAAATGTTCTCCATCGCGGGTTCGATAGAGTGCCATGCGGAAATCGGTATCTAACCGACGAATCCAGAACAGGGCATTTCCCTGGCTATCCGTTCCCTTGCCGATGGAAGAGGTACCATAGTCAGCATTGCAGTCAATGAGTTTCTTTTCCGACCAGCTACGTGCCCCGTCATCTGAATACCTGGCGTAAGCGGCTCGTCCCTTTTCCCAGGGGTTATGGGCTTTGCCAATCGTATAGATACATACGATCCTGTCGCCCACAGGTTGAATCATGGGCCAACAATTGTAACCGGGTGTACCATCAACTTCGTACACCTGTTGTGCGTGTGCGGCAGGTGCGAGGATGACCAGCAGCATGAGGAATACTCTGATCAGTTTATATACTTGTTTCTGTGTCATATTATTACAATAAGTATAAAAAGTTTGCTTCATCCCACTTGTTCAATAGATAGATCGGATCCCAATAGGAATCCGTCTGGAACTTGTACAGCTCTTTCTCGCTCGCCAGGCCCAAGCCTCCTCACCCGGGGTTCACTGTCCTTCACGAAACTGGGAATATCATCGCAGTCCTAACTGCTGCCACAGCCAGTCGTTCCAAGCATCATATTGCTCTTGATACCAAAAGTGGCCGGTCTCCAAATAGGGATGAAACGCCTTAGGAGCCGTGATGCTATTATAAGCAGAGAACATAGAGGTGGGAGGACAAACCTCATCATTGTAGCCCCAGCTGAACCATCCCGGCACCTTCAACTGGCGGGCGAAGTTCACCACGTCATAATAGGCCGCCGTTTGGCGTTGAGCCTCCGTGGGCGACTGCTGATAGAAATAGTGAGGCCAACCACCCGCTCTGTGATGCAAGAAACCGGAATGATCGCACATGGCCGGATGGATAGCAGCATAGCAAGTAACGGCATTGTGCAGCGCAGCCGTTATGACGGAAAGCGCACCTCCCTGGCTGGCTCCCGTCACACCCAAGGCCTGCCCGTTATACTCCGGCAAGGAGCAGATGAAATCCACCGCACGTACCGAACCAAGCACGACCCGGTAATAGTAGGAGGCCTCCCGATCGTCCCGATTCATTTTCCAATACTCCCACAACGCACCGTTGAAAAGCTTGTCGTAGTAGCCCTGCTCCATCGTAACAGGAATCCCATGGATGCCGATCTCCAAGGTGATCGCCCCCTTCTCCGCGGTGGTCACGTCGCCATAGTAGGGACGGATGCCCGCACCGGGTACCCGCAGCAGCGCAGGGTATTTGCCCGGCTTCTTCGGCATACAGAGAATGCCATAGGTACGGGAGCCGGGACGGACATTCTGGAAGCTGACCTGATAAACATTGACCTTCTCGGTGCAACGTTCGGGCAGCAATTCCATCGTTGGCCGCAGGGGAGTCTGACGGGCCTTCTCAATGGCACTCGCCCAGAAACTGTTGAAATCCTCCGGCAACTGGGCCGTAGCAACGATCTTCTCCGGGGCGTAGGCCGCCTTCGCCAAGCCTTCGTAGGTGCGGCCATTCACATGCGCCGTCACCTTACACTGGAAGAACCCGGGCACATGCATCTTGCCGGACAATTCCATCTTGCCCGTTTTCATCGTCACCTGCTTTTTCGTCTCAGTGGGATACATCTCCGGGCCAATGGCATAGTCAATGACGGCTCCCTCTAACAGGTTTTGCGCCTTATACACTTGAACCGTGAACCGGCACGGCTCATTCAACTCATAGGTCCAATCGGTATGATCCGGGGAGACTACCACCCGGATCTCATTTCCGCGAACCTGCGCATGGATCACCTGACTAAAGGAGAGCAATGCGATGATACTCATCAAAAACTGTTTCATCTTGTCTTTATACATTTATTGATTCTTCTCGTTAAACGTAGCTGTCAATCGCATTATTGCGTCATACACCGGCTGGATCCGCACAGACGAGAGACCCAGCTCTCCCTCCTGATAAAGTGCATAGGTAGCATAGGGAGACCGCAAAATTACTTCTCGTCCGCATAATTCCATTGATCCCGCCAGGTGATGACAGGCTGGTCACCCTCCAAGGTGAGGGGGAGCCAGATGTATCGGCTATCAATCAGATTCTCTGGATTCCAACGATCGCCCATGTAGATGAACCGTCCCAGCTTTCCCGGTACAGGCAACACATAGGTGCTCTGCGAATGAAAAGAGGTCTCGCTATCCGCACCCATAAAGGGGTTCTCCAGTTCCTGCCAAGGCCCCCAAATGGAGGAGGCCACCGCCGAGCGACCCGCATTAGGAGCCCAACCCGTACAGCCCGACATGATCAAGTAATATTTACCCTCCTGCTTGAACAGCGCAGGAGCCTCCATGAAGCGACCCGCAAAGAAGCGGGCAAAACGACCGGAGCAAGCGGTATAATCCTCCGTCAGCTCGGCGATATGCAACGTGCTGTTCTCCTCCGAGGAATGAATCAAATAGGCCTTGCCATCCTCATCCACGAAAAGATTCATGTCCCGGGCCATCTGACCGCCCTCGAAATCACGCCCCAACAGGTTCAACGAATCCGGATGAGCGGGCAAGCTACCTCCACTGAACCGTTGCCGGGCAGCCTCAGGCACTTCTTGTTTGTGGATGTCCTGCACATTGATCGGCCAATAACCCGCGTTGTGGCGGCCAGCGTGCAAGAAGGTGTAGGGGCCTGTGGGGCGATCGCTCACAGCCACTCCACCCATAGCTCCCGAATAGGAGGCTCCTTTCGGTTCCAAGTGGAACCACATCACATATTTCGATGTCTTAGCGTTATAGATCACCTTGGGACGTTCCAAGATGCAACCTTTCTCGATGGGGCTTCCCGGCTCCTCCGATACGGCCAAGGCAATCCCCTCATCTTTCCAATCATACAGGTTCTTTGAGGAATAGCAATGCACGCCCCGCTTCGCCAAGCCTGCTTTGCCTGCCTCCTTATGCTCTCCAAACCAGTAGTAGGTATCTCCTACCAAAAGGATTCCTCCACCGTGCGCATTGATGGCAACACCTTGCTCGTCTTGCCACACCTCACCCGGGGTAAACACCTTTTGATCACCCGGAGAGCAGCTGCTCCCTATGCCCAACAACAAAAGAGTGCCTATAAACCATGTTATTTTCTTACGTACCATTTTTTTCATGATCAATCTATTCATGCTTTTAATCTTTAACGATTGTGCAAAGTAAGCTACAATCCCTCCAAATCCCTATTGCAATAATGACCGAAAACATTGCTTTTTTGATTATTGTCCCATCTTCCGTTTGGCAAAGTGGTGGAAAATTCGTTCTTTTGCCACCGTAACATTCAAAACTCATTAACTATGGCAAATTACATCAATCCCTTTACGGACATTGGCTTCAAGCGTATTTTTGGGCAGGAGTTCTCCAAGCCGCTCTTGATCGACTTTCTCAATAACCTGTTGATCGGCGAGAAGCGGATCGTCAACCTGAAGTTCCTCGACAAGGAACTGCCTCCCATTTTCGTGGATGACCGATCGCTGATCTACGACATCTATTGCGAACTGGATGATAACGAGAAGATCATCGTGGAAATGCAAAACTGCGAGCAGTCTTTTTTCAAGCGGAGGAGCATCTACTACGTCTCGGAAGCCATCGCCCGGCAAGGGGAGAAAGGACCGAAGTGGCAGTATGACATCAAGGGTGTCTATCTGATCGCCTTCCTGAATTTCCGAAGGCCGGACATCGGCGAGGAGTTCCGGACGGACGTGATGCTGATGAACAAGAAGAGCAAGGAGATTTTCTCCGATAAGCTCCGACTGGTCTATTTACAGCTACCCCTCTTTGAGAAAGGGGTGGATGAATGTGAGAATGATTTTGATCGTTGGATTTATGTATTGAAGAATATGGAAACGATAAAGCGATTGCCGTGGGCGGCACAAAACTCAGTATTTCAGAAGCTGGCGGAGATAGCGGATGTCAGCTCACTGACCAAGGAGGAGCGTCTTTACTACGATGTGGCCCTCCGCAAGTATCGTGACACCCTCTGCGTCTTGGAAAGCGCTGAGCAACGAGGGCTAAAGAAGGGGCGTGAGGAAGGATTGGCTGAAGGACGTGCAGAAGGATTGGCCAAGGGGCGTGCTGAGGGGTTAGCCAAAGGACGTGCCGAAGAACGCATAGAGATCGCTCGCAACATGAAAGCGAAAGAACTTCCGGTTGATCTGATCGCTGAATGTAGTGGACTTTCTCCAGAGGAGATCGCCAAACTATAGCCCACCCAGAGGAATAACAAGGGCGGTGTGTCAAAATGCGCTTGTGTCTTTGCGGGCTTGACCCGCAATCCCATGCTATCTCTATCCAACGCAACACGTTGCGTCCCTACCAGTTTGACAGAATGAGATGCCGGATCAAGTCCGGCAAGACACGGAGAGCGTACATGCTACATTTTGACACACCGCCTTTTTGTAATCACAAGCGGCACGGATTGCAATTGATAGTTCTTTTTGGCCATCAACGGCCAGGCACATAGGCCGCATAGGGCAACCCATCATAGCTTGGGAAAAGTCCAAGGTGCTCTATAAGTTGGCTGGATAAGCCTATCAGCCTCTGGATTATGAAATGTCTTCAGCCTATCATCAAACGTCAAGGCAGAACCCACCCGGGCTGAGATATTACCCAAATGCGCATATTTCGCACAAAGTGCGCCATTATCAATCGGACAGGCCAGCTGAGTATCTCGCTGCTTCAAGGCTGTCAAAAAGTTAGCCGTATGCTTCTGATGATCCGCTGTATCAGAATCTTTCTTGAAACCCTCCATCCTGTCCTTCTCTGGATAGACTTCCCAACTCTCCCGGTTGATTACCAAGGTGCCATTCGTCCCCTTGAAAGCCACACCATAGCAACGACCATAAGGCCCCGTCTCCGTACCAGCCACATTGCTCCATTGCAGGATAAAGTCATCAAACTCATAAAGAACAGTCAGCGTATCGAAGGTCTCTGCATAATTCTGCGGATAGGCATAATTGCCACCCATACCCATCACACGTCGCGGCATTCCAGTCACGTTCATGCCCCAAAGAGCCATGTCCAGCAAATGTACACCCCAATCTGTCAGCAACCCTCCACCATAGTCCCAAAACATGCGCCACAGTCCATGGAAACGTTTCTCATTGAACGAGCGAGAAGGAGCAGGTCCCAGCCAGCGTTCAAAATCCACACCTTCAGGGACAGGACCATCCGGCACACGATCCAGAATCGCCGCATAGTTGAAGTTCGCCCACACCTCAACCTTGGCAATCTTGCCCAACTGTCCACTCTCCAAATAGCGTTTCATATCATGCCAATGAGCTCCGCTACGCTGCTGCTGGCCCACCTGTACCACACGGTTGTAGCGTCTGGCCGCTGCCACCATCAAATCACACTCCGCAATCGAGTTGGCGATCGGCTTCTCCACATAGACATCCTTGCCCGCCGCACAAGCATCCACCAGCTGCAGGCAATGCCAATGATCGGGTGTGCCGATGATTACCGCATCCATATCCTTCCGTTCCAACATCTTCCGATAATCATCATAACCATCCGGTTTCTTTCCTGTCTGTTTCGTGAGTTCAGCGGTCCGATCAGCGAGAATCTTCTGGTCGATGTCACACAAAGCCACACAACGCACCTCCGGCTGACGCATGATGTCCGTCAGGTCAGCCCATCCCATGCTGCGGCAACCGATCAAGCCGACACGGATTTGGTCATTCGCACTCACGCTTGCTTGATTCTTCACACCCCATACCGATGGCATGACCCAACCGGCCGCAAGCATAGAGGCCGATTGACGAATAAAATTCCTTCTCGTAGTCATAGTCTAACAACAATTCATGGTTCTATATCTGTTTAATACACGAAAGAAGCTCATTTTTATTTTAATAGACGATCACAAAAAAACGACCCCAACGGGGGCGAATCTCGCTGGTTCAAACGAGTGCACACTCCGTTGGGGTCGGGGACATGTATCTATGGAAACGATCTACAGCTTAGTGTGGAATCGACCCACCAACTAAATGATGTCCGGACCTTCCGGCTCCGGCTCACCTTCTGCTGCTCTCTACTACCTACCTTCGTGAAGAAGCATTCGTGTCTTTGCGGGCTTTGCCCCGCAATCCCATGCTGTCTCTATCCAACGCAACACGTTGCGTCCCTACCGATTTGACAGAATGAGATTCCGGATCAAGTCCAGCAAGACACGGAGAGCGTACATGCTACATTTTGACACACCGCCTTTTTATGGCCAACTAAATTGAAAATCCTTTTTTATTATCGCTTGGTAATCCTCGCTGCATAGCCACCACCGGGAGCCATCTTCACAGTTAGTTTGCGGTTAGCGGGAACAGGCTGTATCTCCTTCTTATAATCGCAAGCGGCACGGTCAGCATTGATGCCATCCCGGAAGAACTCGATTTGGTAGTCGCCCTCACCGAGGAAAGAGAGGTCGAGCGTCAGCTCACGGGCATCCCAGTTGGTCAACACACCTACATACCAATCATTGCCGCTTCGGCGAGCCAAAGCGATGTACTTCGCCACTTCTCCCATCAAAGGTAAAGTCTCCTCCCAAACGGTCGGCACCTGAGCGATAAAGCGAGTACACTCCTCCTCCCGCAGGTAGTTGGTTGGAGCGTCACACAGCATGTTGAAAGGCGAATCGAAAATCACGTACTCTGCCAACTGACGACAACGAGTACCTTGGCTCATCGGCTCAGAAAAAATAGAACGGTAACTCTTTCTGCTCGCATTGCGCATCGCCCCCTGCGTGTAGTCCATCGGACCAGCCACCATACGAGTAAAAGGTAACGTTACGTCATGCGTTACCATATCTATTGTTTGCTCTCCAGCTTTTAATTGTTCCAAACCAAACACACCCTCGTATCCCAACACGTTTGGATAGGTACGCTGTAATCCCGTCGGTTTATAGATGCCATGAAAGTCAATGATCATGTGATGCTTGGCACAGAGCTCCGCTGCCTCATAGGTGAAGCGCACCATCTCCTGATCATCCCGATCCAAGAAATCCACCTTGAAGCCCTTCACGCCCATGTCGGCGTAGTGTTTCACCACTTTTTCCATATCCCGGGAGAAGGATAAATAGCCAGCCCAAAGAATGAGACCTACGTTTTTCTGCTTGCCATAGTCCACCAATTCCTGCAAATTAATCTCTGGCACTATCTGAAACAGATCTGCCTTATATCTGACTGACCAACCCTCATCAAGAAGAATATACTCTAAACCATTCGCTGCCGCGAAGTCGATGAAATATTTATAGGTATCGTTATTAACACCTGCCCGGAAATCTACGCCACTGAGATTCCAGTCATACCACCAATCCCAAGCCACCTTGCCCGGCTTGATCCAATCAATCTCTTTCACCCGTGAAGGTGAAGCCAAGCGATAAACCATGTCACAATCCGCTAACTTAGCATCGTTGCCGGAAGAGAGGGCGAAGACACGCCACGGGAAAGCCCGTGTGCCAGCAGTCTTGGCGATATAATTTTCATGCTCTTTTACTACCATTTCTCGGTTTTCGCCACCCGGTACTGTCACTTTAGGATAGGGCGCATAAATCGCCTGCAACAGCGGTTGCTCCGTGGAGTTATTCAGATACATACCCGGATAATCCTCCAAGTCCGCCTCGGTGATGACCATCTTTCGGCCACCCTCCAAATCCACCAAGAGCGGCAGGATCTTCAGCCGCTTGTCGTTGATCTTCGTGATCGGCTCGCTCACATACGTAGTCTCAAAAGAGTTGTAGAACTGCTCTTGAAAAGTCGGAGCCGTACTATTGACAAAATTGGAGAAGGTCTTGTAATCCTTTGCAAAGCGGAAAGTTGCCTCCTCGTTTGCGATGTAAATGGAATCCTTCATATTTGTAGTAAAGCGATAGGCCACACCCTCATCGTAGGCACGGAGTACCAACCCATAGTTCCCCTTGAAGTCGAGGCACAGCTCGTTGTAGTGATCCTTCACCTCACTCTTTTTGTAAAACGGAGAAGGAATCGTTTGGTTTACCAACTGTCGTTTAGCTTTCGTCACCTTGGGATTTGCTCCCAACACCTTCCCATCCGTCAGGGAGAGGGAGAGCGTAGAGTTCATCACCTCCTCGCCACCCTGCGAGAGAGCAAAATGGATCTGCTCATCCATCATCACCTCTACTTTCACCTGCTGGTCGGGCGATTGCAATTGATAACGCTTCTGGGCCATAATCGGCCAAGCGCATAGGCCGCATAGGACGACCGCAATAATACCTGTTCTTTTCATGATAATGCTTTTGTAACTTATTTCTTTTATTTGATTTCTTATTTTGTAGATATATCAACACAAATCGACCCCAACGGGGCGAACCTCGATGATTCAAACGGGCTCACACGCCGCTGGGGTCGAACATATAAAGGTATCAAGGACTGTTCGCCAATGTCTTGTCGCTTGACTGCCTCAGGTAAGACAGCCTTACTCTCTAAGGTAATAACGCTTTGATGTCGTTGTCAATGCCGTCTTGACCGAGTTATCAATGCCGTCTTGACTTAGGGGTCAATAGCGTCTTGACCGAGAAGTCAATGCCGTCTTGACTTAGGGATCAAGGCCGACTTACCTAAACGACATCTGGATTTTCTGGTTCCGGCTCACCCTCTACGGTCAAGAGTGGGGCGAACGTATAGCTGCGAGGATCCTTCAGCAGCTTGTTTCCCGAAGTGAACTGAGAAGTGATTGTCAGTTGATAATCGCCCGGAGCCAACGCAGGCAACAGCACGGTCAGCTGAGACGGGTTGTTATGCACCAAGAGGCGCACCTTCTGCTGCTCGCTGCTGCCCACCTTCGTGAAGAAGACACCATTGGAGGGATTCTCTCCGGCGATCTTGATGTTCACACCGTTGATCACCAAGTTGCTGCCCGACGTGATGCGTCCGTTGGTCTCATTCAGCAGCGGATCATAGACGCTGTTGATCGTGATGCCACCGGCTGCCGCACGGGTCTTCACCTCCACTTCAGTCAATGCCTTGCGCATCGCTCCGCTTGCCGAGAAGCCCACCGCCAATTTATGCTTGGCCGGGTCGAACGGAGCGCTCTCGCCATCGAAACTGCCACTGACAGATACGGAGAAAACGCCCAACCCCGTGTTGACTGTCTTGCCGGAAGCCAACAGGTCGATGCGCTTCTTATCCGCCAGATCCAGGATGTTCATGATCGTCTCGGGACGATACTCCGTGCGCTCCTTGCAAATCTCGTCGGCCACCGTCTGGTTGTCCGCCGATCCCGTAGTAGATACCTTACCGGTATAATCACCCTTCTTCTCTGTCAACACATTGTCGTACAGATCTACAGTCAATGAATTATTTGCCATAGTACTTATGATTTAAAAGATTAATAAATAGCTTCACCCTTGCGAGTGAAACCGTTGACTGAAAAATTCTCCTCTGTTCTAGCATTCAGGTCGATCAAAAAGGAGGAAGACTGATTTGGGACCATCACAACCCACAACCAGGCTTCCTCCCACACCTTAAATTGACCTAAACTAACTTTAAAAACTATTTGTCTGATTCTATATATTGATTCGTATTCTCCGTATAACTTATGGCTTTACGTATGATGCACTCTCATCTTCAGGTGTTAGGATAGGTAAATATCCAATCAATGCTGAAATGTAACCCATTCCTCCACGCAAAGCTTTAATAAGACTGAAATTCTTTCCTTCAGAATGGAATCCCACATTTAATCCTTTGAAATAAGATTGAAGTGGACCATCTTTCACATGTATAGCTGTCTGAAAAGCGCCTATTCCCGTGTACCAAAAGCAAAAACAATCAGTTAATTGTGCTGTTGAGGAAGATTTTAGAAGAAATCCTGTAGCCATCTGATCACTATAACAGAAATGAAGCCAATTGTTTCCATCTTCTAACACAAACCCACAACTTGACTCATAGTCTTGCTCTTGACCGAAGATATAAAGCGGATGAATATTGCGTAAACTATTACCAGCAGCTTTAAGCCATACACCTTTGTTTACTGAAGCAATACGCATATTTGTCAACGTATTGTCATAACCTTCCACTAAAACACCTATCGCATTACTACAATTGTTGCCCACAATGTTCACATCTCTAATATCAGCATCAGAAGAGCCATTATTAGCGCCATATTTTATATGTACACCAATCCGTGTATGCTTAATTGAAACCTCTCTAATGTATGTTTCACGTCCTCCATCAATGGACACTCCATCTGCCACATTTGATCCATCAATAATTCCTCCAGTAAGGCCATAATTACTACCAGGTATAGTTATATCATTGGCTGGATGAATAGTGCCAAGCTGCACCAGAGCGTTGCCATGTTCCCAGTCTTTTGTTGCCTTTAGACAGGCATAATTAGACAATACCAATGACACACTTCGTAGAGGATCAGCAGGTGTCTTTATAGGATGTGAGAGTAAATACACTCCATCAGGAAAGAACAATGTACGCCCTGGATTTTCATCGATAGCCCGCTGAATAGCATCAGCCAAGTCTCGATCGCTTCCCGGCTGCGCATAGTTAGTAATAAGCAAGTATCCCTCAGGCTTCATTTGTTTTTTTGCATACGCACTGAGAGGGACATTGAGTCCGAGCATAGCTAACAATAGCATATATTGCAAGATGCTGTGTATATTTCTTATGTTCTTAACCATAATGTGTTATTCTCTGTGGCTCAACACCATGTAGCTCCGTTATTAATAAAGAATTTAAAGAGTAAAACAAGGGGGGAACCCAATCAAAGGTTGACAATTCCCAAAGTGAGTCCCCCCTCTTAAATATACACTTTAAATGGAATGATCACTACTTAAGATTATCATTCAATTGTTTATCACCAGCTGGATAGGGGAAATAAATAGATTTCTCACCCTGCCATGTCCCTGTCACTTCCACCGATTCTTTTCTGAAAATGCCTGGTGCTACTTCAACCGGTTCATTTGCTTTACGGCTATTAAATGATTCTTCAAGTCTTTCCATACGCATTTGGTCATCCCGTCGAGTGACTAAAGCAGTCCAATAACCTGCAACCTCCCAACCATGTTCTTTATATGCTGCCTCAGCAAAGTCATTACCGCTTAAACCAGGCTTTAAATCATTCAGTCCGGCACGGTGTCTGACGGTATTGATACATTCATAGGCGAGAGTATTAGGTTGACCATCCGCACGAGCCTGTGCCTCTGCATACCATAACAACACTTCTGAATAACGAATTAGCCGATGACGATGTGAATTAGTGTACCAATCGATATTAGCGGGCTTAGTATAATCGTAGTCACCACCATCCGCACCCATTGTATAAAGACAAAACATAGGGTGTTGCTCAGGAACTCGTTCATCCCACCAATCAACCAACTCACCCCCTTCTTGATTCCCTAAAAGAAGTTTCGGGTTATAAATCGCATCCTTTCGAGGGCCCTCTGGGAACTCTTTCCAGAAAGGAATCTCTGCCCAGCCATCACCCCATCCTCCTAAAGACTCAAAGTATTGACAGCTTGTTAGGTTAGAATCTTCCTGACCCCAAAAACCACGTTTATACTCAATACCAACAACTGTTTCATTTGTATAGTTGTGACTGGTTGAATAAACATGCTTAAACTCTGGCTCCAAAATGTATTCATAAGTGCCAGCTTTCACCCCATCAATTACAGCTTTCGCTTGCTCTGCTGCCAAGGCATAATACTGAGTCTGTTGCAATGGCCATCCAGCCATTGCCAAATAAACTGCTGCCAACGCAGATTGAGCTGCTTGTTTGGTAATGAAAATATTCACTGAACCATTATTTCTTGGCATACCTTCATATTTGGTAGGAAGCGTGTTGACACAATCCTGCAAATCTTGAACGATTTGCTGATAAACCTCCGCTACTGAAGCCAACGGACGTTCATAGTTCACCTCATTGTCCAAAGTAAGAGGTATAGCACCGTGACGACGAACCAATCGAAAATAGCAGATCGCACGCCAAAACTTTGCTTGACCAAGCGCAATGTTGATTTCCTCTTGTGAGGTCGGTGTACGTTCTGCATTCAAAACTATATAGTTTGCAGCCTTAATTGATTCATAGCAATAGTACCACGTTTGTTGAATACCTGCATTTGTATCAACTACACGGAAAGCATCAGCCTCTGCATAGATTTGTTTATTACTACCTGGATTGGTAGTTAAATCATCCCCCTGCCAGCTTGCCAAACTTGTATTTGCAAATTTTTCAGTCTCTGTGACCTTCTTAAAAAGTGCATAAGTGGCC
Organism: Parabacteroides distasonis; assembly: GCA_021531385.1. Lineage (GTDB taxonomy): Bacteria > Bacteroidota > Bacteroidia > Bacteroidales > Tannerellaceae > Parabacteroides > Parabacteroides distasonis_C. The sequence goes on from JAFBIR010000015.1 coordinate 64,404, forward strand.
ATATTCAATTCTTCTTGTGTAGAAAAGAATGTAGCTGGTGTCAACTTTCCTTTTGGATCCTCTTCCAAAAAATTGCTGCATGAGGTTGACAACATAGTCAACCCTAATGCGAAAAGTATATACTTCTTATTCATAATTGATATTGTCTGTGATTTAACGATTAAAAATTCATACGTACACCAAACGTGAATGTCCGAGCCAAAGGATAAGCACCCATGTCAACACCATTTGTCACTTCACTACCCCAAGACACTCCTGCAGGATCCATACCTGTATATTTTGTGATTGTAAATAGGTTTTGTGCACTAAGTGTGAAACGGAAATCACCAATCTTAGACATCTTTTTCGTCAAATTATATGACAAACTGATGTTATCCAACCGGAAATAGCTTGCGTTCTCTAAATACTTAGTAGACGTAGCTGCTGCTTGATAATTATTTCCTGTGACATTGACTGATGGATAACGAGCTGATTGTCCCTTAACATCAAAATTATCTGTGAGATATTCTTTCAAAGAAATAAAAGCAAAATCACCAGACATCGCAGTACCTGTATAACGTATCAAGTTTAAACGATCTGCGCCAAAAGAACCGGTAAAGAAGATGTTCAAATCCCAATTCTTCCACCGCAAAGTATTGTTCCAACCTAATGTGAAATCAGGAGTTGATTTACCTATGAAATCACGATCTGCACTGTCGATTACACCATTGTTATCCAAATCCTCAAAAGAATCTCGTCCGTTCTCATCCAATCCTTTCCATTTGTATCCATAAAAAGCACCTATAGGATGACCTTCCTGTACACGATTTACAGGGTCATTAATCAATCCCCAGGCAGGAGCAGAACCATCAATGAAATCTAGTCCAGGCATTGATATAACCTCATTCTTTAAATATGAACCTGTCACAGCTGTATTCCACCCGAAATCTTGTGTATCAACTAAATTGGCATTGATCGAAAAATCAACACCCTTGTTGTTTACTTCTGCGGCATTTACCCAATAAGAGCCACTACCATCATAATTTGGAATATTTCGACGCAACAACCCATCCTTTGTCCGTTTATTAAAGTAGTCCACCGAAACCTGAAGCCGACGATCAAGGGTTGCAAAATCAACACCTAAATCAAACTGATGAGTTTGCTCCCAAGTTAAATCTGGTGTTTCTACAGATTTACCAATCCAGTAGCCCGTATATTGGGATGATCCTCCAAATGAGAACATGACATACTCCATCAATCCCAAGGTATCATACGGACCTATACCTTGACTACCAATTACTCCATAGCTTGTACGCAACTTCAAATCTTGGAAAATATTTTGTTGCTTCATAAATGGTTCGTTACCAATTGACCAAGCCGCCGCAATTGACGGGAACACTCCCCACTTATTGTTCTGGAACTTTGAAGAGCCATCAGCACGCAACGTTCCGGTCAACATATAGCGATCCTTATAATTGTACATGACACGAGCAACCCCTGACATCAATGTCCATTTGCTATATGAGTTATCCGCATTTCTGTTTGCAGCCATATTGACGTTCCAATAGCCAACACCTTCTGTCAGCAAATCTGAACCACTGATCGTTAATTGGCGATACTCTTTTTGGGTAGCTTCATATACAGCCGTAGCAGTCAATGAATGATCATTCCATTTATTGGTGTAAGTGAAGTTGTTCGTTGTTTGCAGCATCAAGTCATAACCATGATAATTAGACATTCCATTCCAGCTGCTAACCTTTTTAGTGGAAAAAGAGTAATAATTGTCATCTTTATAATCCAAGCCGTTACTGGTTGTGAATGTCAATCCCTTACAAATATCAAACTTCAAATCAACATGCGCATTAACTATGTGCATTAAGGTCTCGTAAGGCTGTTCTTTCATGCGTCCCACAGGATTTTCCGAGGTAACTGCATTATAAGGATCTCGAGAATAGGTAAGACCATCTTCCTTAAACATTTCAACAACTGGAGCATAGTTAATCGCACAAACAATTACATTACTTGTGTTACCCCCGACATTAAAATCTCCATTCTTACGCGTATTGCGGGAAAGATTAACATCCGCAGTCAAATGCAACCAATCTGTTACCTGAGATGTAATGTTTGCACGCCCCTGATAGCGTTGACCTTCGTTACCGATTACAACACCTTTTTCTCCTACATAGTTTCCGGAGACCAAATACTGGATTTGATCGTTACCTCCAGTAAAACTAACTTTATAATCTTGTGTAAAAGCTGTTTGAAATAATTCATCCTGCCAATCTACATCTGGAGTTGCTCCGGTAAATGTACCAGGACGATACGTATTATAGAGACTTGTAAACTCAGAAGCATTCAATGTTTCATAAGGTTTAGCTACCGTCCCGACACTTAAACGTGTGTCTACAGTAAACTGACGTTTACCAGCCTTACCAGTTTTTGTGGTTATCAAGACAACTCCATTAGCTCCACGTGAACCATAAATGGCTGTTGAAGAAGCATCTTTTAATATCTGTATAGATTGAATATCATCAGGATTTAAACCTATTAAGCCACTTTCACGAACAATACCATCAATTACATATAAAGGATCATTGCCCAGGTTAATTGAACCAGAACCACGAACACGAATACGAGGTATTCCTCCAGGTCCAGCGTTTCCAGTCACTTGTACTCCAGAAACACGACCTTGAAGAGCATCTGAAACTTGGGTGATAGGTTGATCTTTAAACGATTTATCATCCATTACCGAAACAGATCCTGCCAAATCTACTTTACGAACAACGCCATAACCAACCACAACAACTTCATCCAAATTCTGAGTATCCTCACTCAACGTTACATTGAACTGTGCTAGGTTACCAACAGTGATCTCCTGTGCCACATAACCTATATAGGAAATTGAGAGTTGCGCATTGGCTGGCACTTCCAAAGAGAAGTTACCATTTATATCCGTTGTAGTACCTTTTGCACTGCCCTTGATTACCACATTGGCACCAATGATGGGCTCGCCGTTCTTATCGACTACTTTACCAGTGATGCGCTTCTGTTGCTGAGCAACAGCTTTCGTATCCTTAGAACTATTGCCTACGGGATTGATCAAGATGAAGTTATTCTCCGTAATCTCATACTGAATGCCTGCATTGCCAAAGAGGTTATCCAGAATGGCCTCTACCGATTGGTTCTTGAAGTTGACGGTAACCCGCTTGTCTAAATTCATCTCACCGCTCTCGTAGATGAAGCGGAAATCGGATTGACCCTCAATCATGTAGAGGATCTCTTTCACGGTTTGATTGTTCGCACTTATTGTTAACCTTGTCTGCTCTGAATATTGCGTTGCGAACAGCTGAGCCGGCATAGCGAGTGAGAATAGCGCCGCCATGCCCACAATAGACAAAGTTTTTTTCGGGCTGAACGGTTGTCGGCCCTGATTCATGTTCCAAAAATTCATATTTTCGCAGAAAAATTGTGTGTTAATACTGGGTGTTAAGACACCTTGTTGTTTTTCATGCAGCGACGGGGAATGTGCCAGCATTTCCCGTTTTTTTGCATGTTTTTCATGATCTAATTGCTTTTACTTCTTCATAGGCATAGTTGATTTAGAGGTGATACGAATCTGTTTTCCTTTCACGCTATATTGAATCGGGCTCATGCGCGACAAGACATAAAGTACGTCAGACACGGTGGCCTCGTTGAGCACACCGTTGTAGTGATACCGCTCGGCTAAGCCCTCTTCCAAGGTGATTTGTACGTTATAGCGTCGTTCCATATACTTGCTGATCTTGGCCAATGAAAGATTGTCCATATAGAGCTTGTCTTCCAACCAAGCGTAGGCGTGTGCGGCATTGCCTTCTAACGGTTTGAGTTCCTTGGTCTGCTTATCGAAAGCGGCCATCTCTCCGGGAGCCATGCGCAGCTTCTGATCGGCGTGCTCCAGCTCGATGCAGCCCTCTACCAAGGTTGCCTCTACACTCGACTCGTTGGGATAGGCTTGCAGATTGAAGGAGGTGCCATGCACGGTGAGGTGCAGGTCGTCGTGCATCTGGATGACGAAGGGATCCTCACCCTTGGCCACATCGAAGTAGGCCTCGCCCTCGAATTGCACCTCACGGGTATGCGATGCTTTATGATAAGTATAAGTCAAATCGGATCCACTGTTCAGCCTCACGACGGTGCCATCCGGTAGGGTCGCCTCTGAGCGACTGCCATAAGCGGCTACCAGACGAACGGAGCTGTCGGGTTGACGGTCGAAGATGCCCCATTGGGAGAGGGCGAAAAGGATCAACAGGGAGGCTACCATGCCGGAGACGGTGTAGCCCACGTTCCAAAGGATGCGGAGGGTGCGCTGCCGGTGGCGAATCTGACGATCCACCTTGTTCCATGCGGCTTGCGTGGAAAAGGCTTCCGGCTCGATGTAGGAGGAGGCTCCCTCCCAGATTTGCTGATAGCGTTCGAACGCTTTCGGATGGGATTCATCCTCGGCTAACCAAGAGGACAGGTTCGGATCTTCCATCGTTTGCTCCTTTCCCTCTCCGGATAGCCAAGTGATCAGTTGTTCGCCTATTTGTTTTTTGTGCTCCATGTGAATCGACTTTTATCTAAAAGACACATGAAAAGCGAAAAGGTCCTATTCAAAAAAGCGTTTTTTTCAAAAAAGTTTCAGACCTGCTTCTCGGCGAGGCATTCTTTCAGTTTGCGCAGCGATATCCAGAGCATGTTTTTGATGGTCTTGACGGAGATGGAGAGGGTGTCTGCAATTTCCTGTTGCTTCAGTCCCTTGACCCGTGAGGCTACGAGTACCTCTTTGCTGCGCTTCGGCAACTGGTTCATGCAGTCGATCAAGGCGATCCGAAACTCATCAGTCTCCAAGGAGGTCTCTTCGTAGGTGAGATTCGCCAAGTCGGGGTTCTCGTTCAGACTCTCCATCGTGATCTTTGAACGCTTGAAATTCAAGGACATGTTTTTGGCCATCCGATACAAATAGGAAGAGGCACTCTCTGTGATGACTATCTTGCCTCGGTCTTTCCAGAGCTTCAAGAACAGCTCCTGCACGACATCCTCGGCATCGTCTTTGTCTTCCAACAGACTGTACACATATTGGCAAAGAGGCTGATAATAGCATTGGAAGAGCTGATTGTAGCTCATGTAATCGCCTCTTGCTATCGCTTGCATTCGCTTCATATTTTCCACGGTCTCAGACATTGTGTTTATAGATAGTTGCTCGCAAAAATAGAAAAAACATTTATAAACAAGAAAGAAAGTGCACTATCTTTGCCTCCGCAAACACAACAATCAACATTAAAACAAAACTGTCATGAACAACACAGTAAGCATGAATCGGAATGAGCTGGTTGCCTATTTGGAGAAGCCAGCGGCCGAGTTCACGAAAGCGGACATCATCCGCTACATCAAGGAGAACGAGATCGAGATGGTGAACTTCATGTATCCCGCCGGAGATGGGCGGCTGAAGACACTGAATTTCGTGATCAACGATGCCGCCTATTTAGACACGATCCTCACCCTTGGTGAGCGAGTGGATGGGTCGAGCCTCTTCTCTTTCATCGAGGCAGGCAGTAGCGACCTCTACGTGGTGCCCCGTTTCAGCACAGCTTTCAAGGATCCCTTCGCCACCCAGCCGACACTGACGCTGCTCTGCTCTTTCTTCAATAAAGATGGCGAGCCGTTGGAGAGCGCACCCGAACAGACCTTACACAAGGCTTGCGCCGCTTTCAAGCAGGTGACGGGCATGGAGTTTGAGGCGATGGGCGAATTGGAGTATTACGTGATCGCACCAGACAGCCACGTGTTCCCGGCCACAGATCAGAAGGGCTATCATGAGTCAGCTCCCTACGCTAAGTTCAACGAGTTTCGGACGGAGTGTATGCTCTACATCGCACGCATGGGTGGGCAGATCAAGTATGGCCACTCCGAGGTGGGTAACTTCACGCTGAACGGGTTGATCTATGAGCAAAACGAAATCGAGTTTCTTCCCTGCCCCGCCGAGCAGGCCGCCGACCAACTGATGTTGGCGAAATGGGCAATCCGCAACTTAGGGCATCAATATGGCTACAATGTCACCTTCGCTCCGAAGATCACCGTGGGCAAGGCTGGATCGGGTCTGCATGTCCACATGCGCATCATGAAGGAGGGCAAGAACCAGATGCTTGCCGACGGAAAGCTCTCGGAGACCGCTCGCAAGGCGATCGCCGGTATGATGCTCTTGGCCCCCTCGATCACGGCCTTCGGCAATACCAACCCCACCTCCTACTTCCGCTTGGTGCCGCATCAGGAGGCGCCGACCAATATTTGCTGGGGCGATCGTAACCGCTCCGTGCTGGTGCGTGTGCCGTTAGGTTGGACCGCTAAAAAGGATATGTGCGCCGCTGTCAATCCGATGGAACGGGCAAGGGAGATCGACACCACCTTGAAGCAAACAGTAGAGATGCGTTCACCGGATGGATCTGCCGATATTTATCAGCTATTGGCGGGTTTGGCCGTAGCCTGCCGCCATGGATTTGAGGTGGAGCATGCGTTAGAGATCGCCGATCGCTGCTATGTGGATGTCAATATCCATCAAGCCGAGCACCAAGATCGCTTGAAGAACCTGGCGCAACTGCCGGATAGCTGCATGGCTTCCGCACAATGCCTGAAGGCTCAACGAGCCGTCTTCGAACAATACAACGTATTCAGCCCGAATATGATTGATGGCATCATCCGGAAGTTAGAAGCCTACAATGACGGTTCCCTGCGGCAAGAATTGGCCAACGATCCAGAGGCTATGCTACAGCTGGTCAATACCTATTTCCATTGCGGATAAACCCCAACTCCTCGAACATCCGTTGATAGACAGCCGCCTTCTCGGCCAAGGGTTTGGGATAGGCCCGTGAGGAGGAGGGCATACGATAGAGCCGGAGCAAGCGATCCCCATAAGTGAACAGGACCCGATCGCCGACCTTCGGCTCTTCTACGTCCGGCAGGAGCGAGAGCAGGGTGTCCATCGCCTTTTGCCCGGTCACGGCGATCGCTTGGCAGTGCGGCAGCTGAGCCAATACCCGATTCAATTCAATCGGGCGCACCACCTCCAAGAACTTGTCCGAGGCGTTCGCCTTCAAGCGGATTACCTCGCAAGCGGTGTCGCCCAAGGCCAACCCCTTCTCCTCGCAAAAAGCCACCGCCTTCTCCCGACTGAAGGCCTTGGGAGTGGCCAAGAAATGATCCTTATCTCCGTAAAAAAGCAATCCCAAGATACGCCACATGTCGTTTTGGATATTCGGGTAATAGAAATCCATCGACCAGCGTGCCTTGGGAGGCGGGAAGCTGCCCAGCATAAGCAGCTTCGCCGAAGGGGGCAAAAAGAAGCCCAAAGGGTGCAGCTCCGTCATCATGCCTTGCGCTGACGCTGAAGCTCCTTCTTTTGATCCTCTTTTGCCAACAACACCACGTTATAGACAAAATCAACGATCCATTGCTCGGAGTAGCCCAATGTGGCTGCATACTTGCGTACGCTCCAAGCCGCTTTCTGCACACTGACATCTTTCCATTCCGAACGGGTCAAGATCTCGTGCACCGTCTTCGTGGTCATGTTGTAGAGCAACTTCTTCAGCAGCATGGAGAAGCGGAACTTCCACTGCATCAAGTTGCCCAACAGGTTGAACAGGTCGTTGCAGAAGCCCTGGAAGAGGAAGAAATAGCCCTTGATGTCATTCTGATTGCGGCAGTTCTTCTTCACTGAGGAGTCGATCTCCTTGAAGAAGCTCTCCGGTAAGCCATAATCCTGCATCAACACCTTACGCACTCTTGACTTTTCAGCCACGCCGAGCTTGTTGTTCTGTGTCGGGATTTTCAACATACGCTTGAAGAGCGCCATATCCGGCAGAATGTTCAAGTTGGAAATGCCTAAATTAACCGCCATGGAGGCCTGATAATACACACGGATCAGAGAGACAAACTCCTCAACCGTTCCTTTGGTAGTGTTCTCCTCTACCTCCGGCTTGTTTTTCTTGAATAGTTTTGAAAAGAAACCCATTGTTTTAGCTTAAATTCATTTTTCAAGCGGCGAAGGTACGAAAAGTTACTGATTCAACCGCCACTCCCTGTGATAAGAATCCACTGCCTCACGCACGGAGCCGTGCAAAAGCAGCAACTGCTTGGCCTCGTCGTAGCCCAAACGCAACTCATCCATGATCATACGGGTACCTCGATCCACCAATTTCTGATTGGTCAGCTGCATGTTGACCATGCGGTTGCCTTTCACACGCCCTAACTGAATCATGGTGGAGGTGGTGATCATGTTGAGCACCATCTTCTGAGCCGTACCGCTCTTCATACGGGTGCTACCGGTCACATACTCCGGCCCAACCACCGGCTCGATGGCGATCTCAGCCGCCTCCGCCATCGGTGAATCGGGGTTGCAGCTGATGGAGGCGGTCAACACACCGGCCTCACGAGCCCGACGTAAAGCCCCGATCACATAGGGGGTCGTACCTGAAGCAGCTATGCCCACCAAAGTATCTTTCTCGTTGATTCCATACCGTTGCAGTTCGGCCCACGCCTTCTCGGGATCGTCCTCAGCCGCTTCTACCGGGTTGCGCAAGGCATGGTCTCCGCCAGCGATCAACCCAATCACCAATGTGTTGGGCATCCCATAAGTCGGTGGGATCTCAGAGGCATCAAGCACACCTAATCGTCCGCTCGTACCAGCCCCGATGTAAAAAAGCCTACCACCTCGGCGCATCCGCTCCACCAGGCCAGTTACTAACTGCTCAATCTTGGGAATCTCCTTCCCGACTGCCTCGGCCACTTTCCGGTCTTCCCGATTGATATCTTCCAACAACTCCCGGACCGGTTTCTTGTCCAGGTCTTTATACAGAGACTCTTGCTCCGTGATCTTTTGAAATGCCATATATCCAATTTCTAATTCCTAATTCCTAACTCCTAATTCCTCATGCTAAAGCGGTATGATAATGCCTCAATCCCTCCATGGGAGATTGCATGATCCGGCCGATCCGCAATCCCTGCGCCTCCGCCACACGACTCAGCTGTGGCTGGAAATGGTAAGCGATAGAACCCACGAAATGCACCTCACTTCCCTCCTCAGGGTGGTAAGCCGCGATATTTCGCACAAAGAAGGCCTCGAAACTCCGTTCCACCAACTGCCGCACAGCCGGCTCCTCGATATGCGCCTTCAAAAAAGGCACCAAAGAGGCCAAGAAGCGGTTGGGGAAAGGTTGCCGATACACCTTCTCCAAAATCGCGCTCTCGCTCAAACCGGTTTCTTGGTAAAAGGCCTCCTCCACCGACAGTGGCAACTGGTGCTTCACCACATCACCCACCAACAGCTTACCCAATACGGCTCCACTTCCTTCGTCGCCTAAGATATAGCCCATCGAAGGCACATGGGCGGTGATCTGTTTCCCGTCATACGCACAGGAATTGGAGCCTGTGCCCATAATGCAAGCGATGCCTGCCTCCCGACCACATAAGGCCCGTGCGGCCGCCATCAAATCACTTTGCACCTCAATCGTTACTGGGAAAAAAGAAGCGATTGTCCGTACGACTTTCTCATTCACCGAAGGAGAAGCACAGCCCGCTCCATAAAAATAGACGGCTTCCACCGCCTTTACGTCTGTTACCGCTGGAAGTAATTGCGTTTGAAGGGTTTGAGCCATCTCCTCCTCGCTTTGGAAATAGGGATTCATCCCCTCCGTGCGCACGCACACCGCTTTCGCTCCCTCCAGCAAACACCAATCGGTCTTTGTTGAACCACTATCCGCTATGATGATCATTTTTAAATGTATTTACTATATATCACTGATTTATGTTTCTCACGCCCTCCGATTAACAACCTTAGGCTCATTCTCGCGCCCAAAAGTAGTATAATTCTATGAAAAAGCGTACATTTACAGCCGCAAAGCGTAAACGAACAATATTTATTCATTTAAATACAACAATCACATGAAAAAGACGATTATCGCTGCCAGCCTGATGCTGGCGATGTCTGCCAACCTTTTTGCGCAAGACAAGACCGAGGGCTACCAATTCACACCCGTGAAAGAATTGAAAATTACCCCTGTAAAGAATCAAAACCGTACCGGTACATGCTGGTGCTTTTCCACACTCAGCTTCTTGGAGTCTGAATTGCTTCGCATGGGCAAAGGCGAGCAAGATCTCTCCGAGATGTTCGTAGTGAGCTATGCCTACAAAGATAAGGCTGAGAAGTATGTCCGCCTGCACGGCTATCTGAACTTCGCACAAGGAGGTTCGTTCATTGACCCGCTCTATGTCTGGAAGAAATATGGTATCGTGCCGGAAGAGGTGATGAAGGGGTTAAACTACGGCGAGACAATGCACGTACATGGCGAGATGGAGTCAGCTGCCGCTGAATACCTGAAGGCCATCGTGAAGAATCCGAACCGCAAGCTGACTACCGCTTGGAAACAGGCATTCGACGGGATCATCGACGCTTATTTAGGCGAGGCTCCGCAGACCTTCACCTACCAAGGCAAGGAGTACACGCCGAAGAGCTATGCAGCTTTTTTAGGTCTGAATCCGGACGATTATGTTTCCCTGACCTCCTTCACGCATCATCCCTTCTATGACAAGTTCGCTATCGAGGTACAAGACAACTGGCTCTGGGCTGAGTCGTATAACTTACCCATCGAGGAGTTGATCGCCGTGATGGACAATGCCATTGAGACCGGTTACAGCATCGCTTGGGCCTCAGATGTCAGCGAGCAGGGCTTTACCCGTAATGGAATCGCCGTGGCGCCCGATGTTGAGAGTATTGAGCGCAGTGGATCAGACCAAGATCATTGGTTAGGCTTGAGCCAAAAGGAGAAAGAGGATGAAATCAAGAAGCTGATCGAGAAACCTTGCCCCGAATTGAACATCACACAGGAGATGCGTCAAAAGGGTTATGACAACTACCAGACTACAGACGACCATGGTATGCACATCTATGGCATCGCCAAGGATCAAACCGGCAAGAAATTCTATATGGTTAAGAACTCTTGGGGCACGGAAAGCAAATATAAAGGCACTTGGTATGCTTCGGAGGCTTTCGTGAAATATAAAACGATGAATATCGTGGTGCACAAAGACGCACTGCCGAAATCCATTAAGTCCAAACTGAAACTCTAATTTTTATTCAAGTATGATGTGTATCAAGCCTATTCTTTGTATGGCTGTCTTTACACTACTCTTCGGTTCAACGGCTTACGCACAGAAGCCGTTGAATCTGGAAGAGATCGTAGCCGGCAAAGTGATTGAGACAAAGAGAGCAGGCAGCGTGACTTGGCTAAAAGATGGCACACGATACAGTAGCTTTGAACGGAACGCCGAGACTGGTGGCACAGATATTGTCGCCTATCGAGCCAAAGACAACGCCCGTGAAGTACTCATTCCCTCTACCGCACTGATCGATAAAACCACTGGCAAACCATTAGCCATCCGATCCATCGCCTGGAGCGCAGACAACGAGAAACTCCTTATTTATAACAACACCCGTAAAGTGTGGCGGTACGATACCCGAGGTGATTACTGGGTGCTCGATCGGCAAACGGGAGCATTGCGTCAATTAGGCAAAGGGATGCCCGAAGCCTCACTGATGTTTGCCAAGTTCTCGCCAGATGGTTCACGAGTGGCTTATGTCAGTCAGAACAACATCTATGTGGAAGAGGTGGCTACTGGAAAAATCTGGCCGTTGACAACCGATGGCAACGAGCGTTTCGTGAATGGTACCTTCGACTGGGTCTATGAGGAGGAGTTTTCTTGCCGGGATGGTTTTCGTTGGAGCCCTGACGGTCGCTTCATCGCCTATTGGCAAAGTGACACAGAAGGAACAGGGGTGTTCGACATCATCAACAATGTCGATTCCATCTACGCAAAGATCACCCATTTTCCTTATCCCAAGGCAGGTACAACCAACTCCGCCGTGAAGATTGGTTATGTCTCCGCCGAGGGCGGGCAAACCACTTGGCTCGTTATCCCAGGAGATCCACGGGAGAACTATCTTCCCCGCATGGAGTTTATCCCTGGTAGTGACGAGCTTTTTATCCAACAATTGAACCGCCCGCAAAATACCAATAAAGTATGGATCGCTAAACTCTCAGACAACTCGCTGAAGAATATCTTTACCGATACCGATGCGGCTTGGCTGAACACCAACGACAATGTGCAGTGGCTGAAAGGGAATAGCTTCTTCACCTGGGAAAGTGAACGAGACGGATGGCGTCACCTCTATCGGGTCAGCAGGGATGGACAGCAGATCATTCCGATTACCAAAGGGGATTTTGATTACATTTCTCCGGTCGGCACGGATCTGAAACGTGGCTATGCCTATTTCATCGCTTCACCGGCTAATTATACGCAGCGCTACCTCTATCGGGCTAAGCTGTTTGGCAATGGTGAGGTGGAGCGTGTAACCCCGGATGGACAAGATGGGCAGCACAGCTACCAAATGTCGCCCACAGGCGAATGGGCTGTACATACCTTTAGCAATGCCGCTACTCCTCCCGTCATTGATATGGTCGCTTTCCCAAAACACACATCGGTAAGAATCATCGAGGATAACGCAAAGGCCAAAGCGCAATATGCCGCTTTGGAAGTCAATGCCAAAGAATTTGTGAAAGCGCATTCCGGAGACTTGATGCTGGATGCTTGGATCATCAAACCACGTGGTTTCGACCCCTCCAAGAAGTATCCTGTAATCATTGAGGTCTATGGAGAGCCGGCCAGCGCAACCGTACAAGATGTATGGGGAGGTGGAGACCTGTGGCAACAATACATGGCCAACCAAGGTTATTTGGTCATCAGTATCGAGAACCGGGGCGCTAAAGCTCCTCGTGGTCGGGAATGGCGCAAATGTATCTATGGTGAAGTGGGTACTTTCGCTTCAGAGGATCAAAGCAGAGGCATTCAAGACTTAGCTCGCCAATATGCCTTCATTGATGCCAGTCGAATTGGTATCACCGGCTGGAGTGGAGGTGGCAGTCAGACCCTGAATTGCATGTTTCGTTATCCAGAGGTGTTCCATACCGGCATCGCCATCGCATTTGTCGCTGATCAACGGCTGTATGATACCATCTATCAAGAGCGATACATGAACACCCCACAGGCCAATCCAGAGGGTTACCGAAAAGGATCACCCATCTCCTACGCAGAAGGACTAAAAGGTAATCTTTTATTGATCCATGGCACTGGTGATGACAATGTACACTACCAAAACTGTGAGATGTTGGTCAATAAATTGGTGGAATTTGGTAAGATTTTCTCGCAGATCAGCTATCCGATGCGTACCCACAGCATCAACGAACGTAAGGGCACAACCTTGCATTTACGTCGTACGATGGCTGACTACTGGTTAAAGCATCTGCCCGCTGGTGGCAAATAAAGTAAAGCCCATCTCGTATGGGCTTTATTGTTCAAATACACAAAAAAAGGGAGTCAATCTTTTGGACTGACTCCCTCTCTACTAAAACGGCGGCTACCTACTCTCCCACTGTTACGCAGTACCA
>JAFBIR010000016.1 GCA_021531385.1 Parabacteroides distasonis
TTCCGACATTTTGGGAAGGATAAGGTCCTCATGGACTTTGCTTTCTTTGCCATTGCCTTCAATATAAAGAAGATGTGTGCAAAAATGACTAAAGAGGGTATGGATTGGCTGATTAAACTGTTTTATGAGCTTACAACTGCTGTTTTTAGGTGCAGGGAACACATAAATCAAAGAAATCTTCAAAAGATCTCTGCTTAGAGAAAATGAACCGATTTGTGTAGTGATGAACAAAAAAAGAGGTGCATCGTACATTACGACACACCCCCTTCTTGTATATAACATGAATTAATAGTTCTGCTTCATCGGCTCGAAGTAGGCCTGCGGATGCGCACATGCCGGACAAGTTACCGGGGCCTTCTTACCCTCGATCACGAAACCACAGTTGCGGCACTGCCACAAGATCGCCTCATCCTTCTCAAATACTTTACCGTCTTGTACATTCTGCAACAGCTTGCGGTAGCGTTTCTCATGCTCAGCCTCAACCTTAGCGACCATGCGCCAAACTACTGCGATCGCCTTGAAACCCTCCTCCTCAGCGATGTCAGCGAACTGGGGATAAAGATCTACCCACTCCTCGTTCTCACCGTCAGCGGCTGCAGCCAAGTTCTCAGCTGTCGTACCTACCTTACCAGCGGGGAAAGCGGCTGTGATCTCTACCATGCCACCCTCCAAGAACTTGAAGAAACGCTTAGCATGCTCCAACTCCTGCTCTGCTGTCTCCATGAAGATGCCGGCAATCTGCTCGAAACCCTCTTTCTTCGCTGCCTTAGCGAACATCGTATAACGACTACGAGCTTGTGACTCACCCGCGAAAGACTTCAACAAATTTTGCTCTGTACGTGTACCTTTCAAACTTTTTTCCATATCGCTTAATTTTTAATGTAAAATAGATGATTCTAATATTTTGTATGGCAAAGATATGACTTTACACCGAATAGCACATCACATCTACCTTTAATAATATCTATGTTCTAATAAACTCCATTTATTTAATAGCGAAAAAGGGAAAATATACCCTATACCTTATTAATTTGCATTAACTTTGCGGCTTCAAATAACAATACAACAGGCAAAAAGATTTATGAGAAACAGGTTTGACTTTCAGCCCAAGCTCCTCGCTACGCTGAAAAACTATTCAAGAGAGAAATTCATGACGGACTTGATGGCGGGTATTATTGTAGGTATCGTGGCGTTGCCGCTTGCCATTGCATTTGGTATCGCTTCGGGTGTCAGTCCGGAAAAGGGTCTGATCACTGCTATCATCGGAGGCTTCTTGGTCTCTTTCCTGGGAGGTACGAACGTGCAGATCGGTGGCCCTACCGGTGCGTTTATCGTGATTGTGTATGGTATCATCCAGAACTTCGGCATTGAAGGATTGGCGATCGCTACGGTTATCGCCGGTATCATCCTGTTGGTGATGGGTGCGTTGAAGTTAGGCACGGTAATCAAGTTCATCCCCTACCCGATTGTCGTAGGCTTCACCAGTGGTATCGCCTTGACCATCTTCACCACGCAGATGAAAGACCTTTTCGGCTTGACGATGGACAAGGTGCCTGCGGATTTTATCTCGAAATGGATCGCCTATTTCGGCGCAGCACACACCGTTAACTTCTGGGCTTTTGGTGTCGGCCTGCTCAGCATCTTGTTGATTGCTCTCACGCCAAAGGTAACGAAAAAGATTCCCGGTTCGTTGGTGGCTATCGTAGTGATGACGATCGTGGCTTATCTCCTGCGTAATTATGCGGGTATCACGGCCATCGAGACGATTGGCGATCGCTTCACGATTGACGCTTCACTGCCTCAACCCGAACCGATTCGCTTTGATATGAATATGATTAACCTGTTGCTCCCCTCTGCTTTCACAATCGCTATCTTGGGTGCGATCGAGTCGTTGCTCTCTGCTACGGTGGCTGATGGTGTGACAGGTGACAAACATAACTCCAACACAGAGTTGATCGCCCAGGGTGCGGCCAATGTGATCGTACCGCTGTTTGGTGGTATTCCCGTGACCGGAGCGATTGCCCGCACGATGACCAACATCAATAATGGCGGACGTACCCCGGTGGCCGGTATCATCCATGCCATTGTCTTGCTGTTGATCCTGCTGTTCCTCGGCCCGTTGACGAAGCATATCCCGATGGCTTGCTTGGCAGGTGTATTGATCATTGTCTCTTACAACATGAGTGAGTGGCGCACGTTCCGCTCGCTGATGAAAAACCCGAAGAGCGACGTATCGGTCTTATTAGTGACCTTTTTCCTGACCGTCATCTTCGACTTGACAATCGCCATCGAGATTGGTCTTTTGATCGCCATGCTCTTCTTTATGCGTCGTGTGGCAGAAACCACGCACGTCTCTGTCACAACCGATGAGATCGACCTGAGTGATGAGGGTGAGATCCATCACGATGAGGAGGTCTTGCAGTTGGAGAAGGGTATCGAAGTGTATGAGATCGACGGTCCGTTCTTCTTCGGTGTAGCGAATAAGTTCGACAGTGTGATGAAAAACATGGGTGACAAACCGAAGATTCGCATCATCCGTATGCGTAAAGTCTCTTTCATCGACTCTACCGGCTTGCACAACTTGGAGAGCCTTTGGCGTTTGTCGAATGCCGAGCATATCCACATGATCCTCTCCGGTGTCAACGAACAGGTACATAAAGTATTGACGAAGTCTGGTTTCGATCAGAAGATCGGTGCGGAGAATATTTGCAGCAACATTAATGAGGCTGTAGCGAAGGCGAACGCAGCGATCAATGAGAAACGCTTCGCTTAATTAGAAATGAGGAGTTAGGACTTGTCAATTCCTAATTCCTCATTCCTAAATCCTAATTCACAATTTAATGTAGATCCGCTTCTTATACAGCAAGTAGCCAGGGAACCAGTTGAGCAGCACGAAGAAAAGGGCGAAAGCCAAAGAGCCACCGAAGTTTCCAAACAGGGGGCGAAGCAGATCCATATAGATAAAGGCAGAGATCCCGCTGAATTCCAACAAGACGGCTAATACATCTGCTTGCACATAGAGATAAAGCGGATTGACCCCAAACGACTCGAAGAACAATGTCCAACCCTTCTTCCCCTGAATATCAATGATCCACATCAGCAAAGCCAAAAGCAAGGAAGCGAATCCGCAAGTGGTCAGCACAAACGTGCTACTCCAAATCTTCTTATTAATCGGACAACCGTAACTGAGCAGCAATCCTGCGAAAAGGATAATCGTACCCAGGATAAAGAGTCTCTGTACGATCAACCCCTTGTCCTGCTTATTGTCTGCGATCAACTTGCCGGCATAAAAACCAATCAACACATGGCCGATGCTGCCCAAGCAACTCAACAACCCCTCCGGATCGAAAGCGATGCGTGTGCCATCGGGCAGGTAGTCGTGATACATGTGGGTAGGACCAAACAGTGCTCGGTCGATCACCGCAATCAGATTGCCCTCCGACAGCTCCGTGCTCCCGGTGATTCCCAATAACGCCGCATACCCCAACAGAAAGGCAGCCGCCGTATGTAACAGGTATTTATGATTGATTGTCAAACCGATGAACGATCCAAAACCATAAGCCAATGCCAACCGTTGCAAGACACCCAGGATGCGGAGATCTTTCATTCCTTCCCATCCATCATAGAGCAGGGTCACTAAAAAGTTGATAGCGAAGCCAACCAAAAAGATCAAGACCGCACGCTTCTTCACCTTCCAGAAACTGGTTTTCGTGAGCTTAAAATCATATTTTCGTAACGAGAAATACATGGATACACCCATGATAAACATAAAGAAAGGAAAGACCAAGTCGGTCGGTGTCAACCCATTCCATTCGGCATGGCGCAAAGGCGCATACACATACTTCCAAGAGCCGGGATTATTCACCATGATCATGCCTGCGATCGTCAGTCCTCGCATCACATCGAGCGAGAGCAACCTGTTTGAAACCTGTGTCATATTCAGTAGTCTATTAGATTTAATTGCGGCGATATTACCGCACCGCCAAAGATAGTACAAAATGTGAAGATTTTCGCTACCTTTGCCCCTCAATTAGAAAACGATACAAATACGATTTTTTGTCATGGAATACAATTTCAGAGAGATCGAGAAGAAATGGCACGACGATTGGGTGGCCAAACAGGTGTATAAAGTGGAGATGGATCCAAGCAAACCGAAGTACTATGTGCTGGACATGTTCCCCTATCCTTCCGGCGCAGGTTTGCACGTCGGCCATCCACTCGGATACATCGCTTCTGATATTTATTCACGCTATAAGCGACTGAGAGGATTCAACGTGTTACATCCTATGGGTTACGATGCGTATGGACTGCCGGCTGAGCAATATGCGATCCAGACCGGACAGCACCCAGAGATCACGACACGCAACAACATCGCCCGCTACCGTGAGCAGTTGGAAAAGATCGGTTTCTGCTTCGACTGGAGCCGTGAAGTTCGTACCTGCGACCCGGGCTATTACAAATGGACCCAATGGGCTTTCCAGCAGATGTTCAACAGCTATTACTGCAACGACCTGCAGAAAGCACGCCCCATCAGCGAGCTGGTGGAAGCCTTCGAGGCGAATGGTACACAGGGCTTGAACGTGGCTTGCTCTGAGGAGCTGAACTTCACTGCTGAGGAGTGGAAAGCGAAGAGCGAGAAGGAGAAGCAACAGGTATTGATGAACTACCGCATCGCTTACCGCGGTGAGACGATGGTCAACTGGTGTGCCGCTCTCGGTACGGTTTTGGCCAATGACGAGGTAGTGAACGGAGTTTCTGAGCGTGGTGGTTATCCCGTGGAGCAGAAGGTGATGCGCCAGTGGTGTTTGCGTGTCTCTGCCTACGCCCAACGACTATTGGATGGATTAGAGACGATCGACTGGACAGACTCCTTGAAAGAGACACAGAAGAACTGGATCGGTCGTTCCGAGGGTACGGAGGTACGCTTCAAGGTGAAAGACAGCGACTTGGAGTTCACCATCTTTACCACCCGTGCGGATACGATGTTTGGTGTGACCTTCATGGTATTGGCTCCGGAAAGTGAGTTGGTACCGCAAGTGACCACAGCCAATCAGAAAGCGGAGGTAGAGGCCTACTTGGATCGTACACGCAAGCGCACGGAGCGTGAGCGTATTGCCGACCGCAGTGTGACCGGTGTATTCAGTGGTTCCTACGCCATCAACCCCTTCACGGGTGAGGCAGTGCCCATCTGGATCAGTGATTATGTATTGGCCGGATACGGAACAGGTGCTATCATGGCCGTTCCTGCACACGATAGCCGCGACTATGCGTTCGCTAAACATTTCGGATTGGAGATCCGTCCGTTAGTAGAGGGATGTGACGTGAGCGAGGAGAGTTTCGATGCCAAGGAGGGTATTGTTTGCAACTCACCGAAGGCGGGTGCTACACCCTACTGCGACCTTTCGTTGAATGGATTGACCATCAAAGAGGCGATTGCCGCTACCAAGCAATATGTCAAGGCACACCACTTAGGAAGAGTGAAGGTGAACTACCGTCTGCGTGACGCCATCTTCAGCCGTCAGCGTTACTGGGGTGAGCCGTTCCCCGTCTATTATGACAAGGAGGGAATGCCGCAGATGATCCCGACCGAGTGCTTGCCTTTGTTACTACCGGAGGTGGCAAAATTCCTGCCCACTGAGACGGGTGAGCCGCCATTGGGTCATGCCACGAAATGGGCTTGGGACACGGTGAACAAGCAGGTGGTGGAGAACAGCCAGATCGACAACGAGACTATCTTCCCCTTGGAGCTTTGCACCATGCCGGGATTCGCCGGTTCATCCGCTTACTACCTGCGTTACATGGATCCGCACAACGAGAACGCCTTAGTCGATCAGCAGGTAGATCAATACTGGCGCAATGTCGATCTCTATATCGGAGGTACGGAGCACGCTACGGGTCACTTGATCTACAGCCGTTTCTGGAACAAGTTCCTCTTCGACCTCGGCATTGTCTGCGAGGAGGAGCCCTTCAAGAAGCTGATCAATCAAGGTATGATTCAAGGAAGATCTAACTTCGTTTATCGTATCAATGGCACCAACACCTTCGTCTCTTACAATTTGATGAAAGACTATGAGGTAACACCTATCCATGTGGATGTCAATATCGTATCGAATGATATTTTGGATGTGGAGGCCTTCAAGCAGTGGCGACCGGAGTACAACGACGCAGAGTTCGTCTTGGAAGATGGCAAATACATCTGCGGATGGGCGGTCGAGAAGATGTCGAAGTCGATGTTCAACGTGGTCAACCCGGATATGATCGTCGAGAAATATGGTGCTGATACATTGAGACTCTACGAGATGTTCCTGGGCCCGATCGAGCAATCCAAGCCTTGGGACACCAACGGTATTGATGGTGTACACCGCTTCCTCAAGAAGCTTTGGAGCCTCTTCTTTGGCAACGACAGCTTGAAGGTGACCGACGAGGAGCCGACTCCCGCTGAGCTGAAAGCCATTCATAAGCTGATCAAGAAGGTAACGTATGACATCGAGCATTTTTCCTACAACACCTCCATCAGTGCCTTCATGATCTGTGTCAACGAGCTGACCGGCTTGAAATGCAGCAAGAAAGCCATCTTGGAGCCGTTGGTGATTCTGTTAGCGCCCTTCGCTCCCCATATCGCTGAGGAGTTGTGGCATCAGTTAGGGCATGACACCACCGTTTGCGATGCGGAGTGGCCTGCCTACAACGAGGACTACTTAGTGGAGCAATCCGTTTCTTACGTCATCTCCTTCAACGGAAAGGCACGCTACAACTTGCAACTCCCTGTGGGTATCAGCAAGGAGGAGGCCGAGAAGGCTGCCTTGGAGAACGAGCTATCGCAGAAATGGATGGAAGGAAAGAGCGTCCGCAAGGTGATCGTCGTTCCCGGTAAGATTGTTAATATCGTTTTGGGATGAGCAATAAAATCTCCAGAATTTATTTCGCCTCGCAGGATTATCTAATGATCCTGCTGGGCACTTTAATGTACGGTTTCGGATTCAACGCCTTCATCCTCTCCAATGAGATCGTGACAGGCGGTGTGAGTGGTATCTGTGCCCTCATCTTCTTTGCCTCTAACGGGGTCATTCCGGTTTCCGTCTCCTACTTTGTTATCAATGTAGTATTGCTTTTGGTGGCTTTGAAGATACTTGGGCTCAAGTTCCTCATCAAGACCATCTTTGGCGTGCTCTCCCTCTCCGCTTCCCTCTCCTTCTTCGAGTGGTTGCTGCAAGGGAAAGCGCTGTTGCCCGACGAGCCCTTCATGTCTATCTTGATCGGTGCCTTCCTCTGCGGAGCTGGATTGGGATTGGTCTTCTCCGTAGGCGGTAGCACGGGAGGTACAGACATCATTGGTGCTGTGGTCAATAAGTACAAGAACATCTCCATCGGACGTATCTTGCTCTTCTGCGACTTCATCATCATCAGCTCCTCTTTCGTGCTGTTCCACGATGTAGAGAAGATCGTTTTCGGATTTGTTGAGATGTTTGTCAGCAACAACGTGCTCGACATGGTCTTGAACGGCAACCGACAGTCGGTGCAGTTCCTGATCTTCTCACAGAAATACGATGAGATAACCGATGCGATCATCACCAAGATCGGGCGTGGTTGCACCATCCTCGATGGCGTAGGTGGGTACTCCAAGAAGCCTGTGAAGGTGGTTGTGCTTTTGGCGAAGAAGTCAGAATCCAATGCGATCTTCCGCTTGGTAAAACGTATCGACCATCAAGCCTTCATCTCCCAAAGTATTGTCAGAGGGGTATATGGCGAAGGATTCGACCAAATAAAAGCCTAAAATAGGCAGGAACGGCTCCCCAAACAAGTCGTTCCTGCTATTTTACCGTACAATAATCTTAGTCGATTGGGTTTGTGAATCCGTTGAGTTCCTATTATTTTTTCTACCTTTGCCTACAATTTATATGTATCACTTAAATCAACTCGTAATAGCATGAAATCTGAAGATCTATCTCGACGCTCGTTTCTCAAACGGGCCCTTGCGCTTTCGGCAGCCTCGGCTATCCCCTCTTTCTGGATTCCAGCAAAAGGCATGACGCCTCGTGTCAGCGCAAACGACAAGGTTAATATCGCTTTTATTGGTATCGGACAACGAGGCGGAGAAATCGCCAAAGAGTTATACAACACTGGATTATGTAATGTAGTCGCCCTCTGCGATGTGGATATGGGCGCTCCGCATACGCAGGAGATCATGAATATGTTCCCCAAGGCGGAACGTTTTCAGGATTTCCGAACGATGTTTGACCGCATCGCAAACAAGATTGATGCCGTAACGGTTGGTGTGCCTGACCATTCTCACTTCCCCATCTCTATTGAGGCGATGGCACATGGCAAACATGTCTATGTGGAGAAACCGATGGCACGCACCTTTGAGGAGATCGAGATCATGATGCGGGCAGCCAAGAAATTTGGAGTTGTCACCCAGATGGGTAACCAGGGACACTCTGAGGCTAACTATTTCCAATTCAAGGCTTGGAAAGAGGCGGGTATCATCAAAGATGTGACTGCCATCACCGCACACATGAACAACTCCCGCCGTTGGCACGGTTGGAACCCGCATATCACACACATGCCTATGGGTGAGCCCGTTCCGCAAACCATGGATTGGGACACGTGGATTGGTGTAGCGCAATATCACGATTACAACCACGATTACCACTTGGGTCAATGGCGTTGCTGGTATGACTATGGCATGGGTGCTTTGGGCGACTGGGGTGCACATATCTTGGATACCGCCCATGAGTTCCTCGATTTGGGATTGCCTACCGAGGTGAACCCGCTCTATCTGAAGGATCATAACCCCTTCTTCTTCCCAATGTCTTCCACGATCCTGTTCCGTTTCCCGAAACGAGGTGATATGCCAGGAGTGGATGTGACTTGGTATGATGGTTTGGATAATATTCCGGCTGTTCCCGAGGGCTATGGCGTGTCGGAGTTGGATCCCAATATCCCGACAGTGGCCGGTGGCAAGATTCAACCCGCTAAGTTGAATCCAGGTAAGGAGATCTACTCCAAAGAGTTGACATTCAAGGGTGGATCGCACGGCAGCACCCTCTCGATCATCCCCAGTGAGAAGGCGAAAGAGATGGAATCTCGTCTGCCTGAGGTACCGAAGAGCCCCTCTAACCACTACGCTAACTTCCTACTCAGCTGTATGGGCAAAGAGAAAACTCGCTCTCCATTCCACATTGCCGGTCCGTTGAGCCAAGTCTTCTGCCTCGGTGTATTGAGCCAACGCCTCAACCGTAAATTGGTGTTCGACCGGGATACGAAGCAGATCACCAACGATCCGGAGGCTAACCGGATGCTTTGCGGCTTACCTCCTCGCAAGGGTTGGGAACAATACTATAAGGTATAAGCGATGCAAATCCTATTGGCTTGCGCAAAAATCATGCACGAGGCCCTTCCATCGAAGGGTCTCGCTTTGCATACACCTCACTTTCAACAGGAGGCGGAGGCCTTTGCGCATGACTTAGCGCAATACGATAGCTCTTCGCTGCAAGAAATCCTGAAATGTAACCGGCCAATCGCCCAACAGAACAAGTTGCGCTATCTCCGCTTCTTCGATGCCGATAACCCTCCCTTACCCGCCATTCTGGCCTATCATGGGCAGGCCTACAAACACCTCAAGGCGGAACAACTGAGTGAGGAGACCTTGCACTATGCAGACCAGCATCTGTGGATCACCTCCTTTCTCTACGGCTTGCTCAGGCCATTGGACGGGATTCACCCGTACCGTTTGGAAGGGCATATAGAACTTCCTTCGAGCGAAGGAAAACGACTGTTTGATTTCTGGAAGACAAGACTTACAGATCTACTCATCACTTCCGTTAAGGCCGATGATGGCATACTGATTCACCTCAGCACCGAGGAGTTTGAACACCTGTTCGATTGGAAACGGGTGACTACTGAGATACAGGTCATTCAACCCCTCTTTTATGTACGCAAAGGAGATTCCTTCAAGATACAAGCGGTTTGGGCCAAAAGTTGTCGGGGAGCTATGACCCGATTCCTTCTGACCCAACAAATAAAAAATCCCGCAGAACTATCTACCTTCGATTATGAAGGCTTTCATTTCCTGCGGGAAGAGAATAATCAATTGATTTTTGTAAAACGAGCGGATTGATCCGATTACTTCACCTTGATGTGATCAAAACCATTGCCATAGACACCGATCACGGCGCTTTGGGAGACAAACGCATCGGGATCAATATCGTTGATGATGCGGAAAATGGTCGTAGATTGCCGACGCTTAGCCAAGACAAACATCATCGGTTGCTCTTGTCCTGTATAAAATCCTTTTGCGTCAATCAGCGTCACGCCACGGTGCAAGGCGTTGATCTCTTTCGCTATTTCCTGATATTTCTTAGAGATAATGAAGAATTGAACCGATTGCCGACTGCCATTCACCACCTGATCTAACATGAAGCTACAGACAAAGAGCGTCACAAAACCATAGAGCACCTTCTCCCAATCTTGCAGCACCAAATAGCTGGAAGAGATGATGATCAGGTCGCACATCATGATGACACGCCCCAACGTGATGTCACGATACTTATTGATAATCGCTGCGATGATATCGGTTCCTCCCGTACTACCATTGCTGGTAAAGGCGATACCGATGCCTATACCACACAAGGTGGCACCCAACACACACGCCATGAAGGGTTGATCAGCCAACAGATGGGTTCCCTCCGCTAATTTTTGGATGATAGAAAGGAAAAAAGTCAAGGTAAAGACAGCAAAGATCGTCTTGATACAGAACTTGAACCCCAAAATACGCAGGGCCAATGCCAACAGTACCGCATTGATCACAAAATAGGTATATTGCACCGGAATGCCCATTGCCCAATAAACAATAGAAGAGATACCCGGAACACCCCCCGAAGTGATGTCATTCGGCAACAAGAAGACCGTCCATCCTATACCATAGAAGATCAATCCTATGGCAATCATCAGATAATCCTTTAGCTCTCGCAACCAAATCGCCTGCGAGAGAGACAATAAATTCGCACTCATATACACTTTTTCTTCTGCTTCTTTTAAAGCCCTAACTTCGCTGAGATCTCCAGCATCTTGCGAATCGGTTTGATCGCCTTCTGCTGTACCGCCTCATCCACGAAGATCTCGGGAAGCTCATATTTCAAGCAATTATAGAGCTTCTCCATCGTGTTCAAGCGCATGAAGTTGCACTCGTTGCAAGCACAGGTGCTGTCGTTGGGAGGAGCGGGAATAAACTCCTTCTCCGGACTCTGCTTGCGCATCTCATGAATCACACCACTCTCTGTCGCTACAATAAACTGTTTCTTCTCCGATTTGATGGTATGTTTCAAGAGCGCTGCCGTAGAACCTACAAAGTCGGAAATCTCGATGATCGGTCGTTTGCACTCCGGATGGGTGATCACCTCCGCCTCGGGATATTCCTTTTTCAAGGAGAGAATCTTCTCTAACGAGAATTGCTCATGCACATGGCAAGCCCCATTCCAAAGCAACATGTTTCGACCCGTGATGCTGTTGATGTAATTACCTAAGTTACGATCCGGTCCGAAGATCATCGGTGTTCCCTCAGGGAAGCTCTCTACGATCTGACGGGCATTGGTAGAGGTCACTACCACATCGGTCACCGCTTTCACAGCTGCCGTTGTGTTCACGTAGGAGACAACCGTATGCCCCGGATGCTCTTTCACGAAAGCCGCAAACTCCTCCGCCGGACAGCTATCTGCCAAAGAGCAACCGGCATTCAAGTCGGGCACCAACACCTTCTTGTCCGGACACAAAATCTTAGCGGTCTCACCCATGAAATGAACGCCACAAAGCACGATAATATCGGCTGTCGTCTTGGCTGCCCATTGTGCCAATGCCAAGCTGTCGCCCACATAATCGGCAATGTCTTGTATATCGCCTGTTTGATAGTAATGCGCCAAGATCACCGCATTCTTCTCTTTGCGCAACTGATCGATCGCCTGCTTCAAATTTACATCTTTTGGAACGGGTACATCCATATACCCTATTGACTGGTTCTTTTCCATAACCTTCACTTTTTGATTGTTGTTAGCACGGTTGTTATCCGCACGGCGCGAAGGTATAAACTTTCCTTGGGATACAAAACAGTTCTTTTCCCCCGTTTTCCACACATCATAATATATAAGGTTTTATTTATTCTCTCTCTTTAATTAGAAAATAAGATGTATATAATGGGGTGTTGAAACCGTTAAAAGTT
The DNA here is from genome assembly GCA_021531385.1 of Parabacteroides distasonis. GTDB lineage: Bacteria > Bacteroidota > Bacteroidia > Bacteroidales > Tannerellaceae > Parabacteroides > Parabacteroides distasonis_C. Next base: position 12,215 of record JAFBIR010000016.1, read on the forward strand.
TTTGGAACGAAAGTTTGCCTATCAACTTATTAAGATAAAAGGAACAGTTTTCAATAAGAAAGGAACAAGTGAGTCCGTTTGAAATGGGTTTGTTTTCCTTGGGTTAGCCGTTTTATACTCATTTGGCTGTGAATTGTTGAAAAGGAGATTTGTGGAAAAAATAGGATAGTCAAAGGGGGGTAGATTGGTGTAAAACCGATGTTGAAACGAGGTCTCAAAGAAAAAGCTTATTTATTTGGAGGAAAAGAGAAGGGGGATGTATGGACGATTTTCTGGATTCTGCAAGTTTTATTTTTCATTTTCTATTCACGACTTATCCAACGCTTTTCAACCGGGTTTCAACGGATATTGATTACTTTTGCGGACAAAGAAAATGAAACAATGAGAAAATTAAAAGTAACGGAGTTGAACCGGTTGACACCGGAGGCGTTCAAGGCCTGCGAGAAGATTCCCTTGATAGTTGTGCTTGACCATGTGCGCAGTTTGAACAATGTAGGTTCTGTCTTCCGTACGGCTGATGCCTTCCGAGTAGAGGCGATTTATTTGTGTGGAATCACCGCTTGTCCACCCAACGCAGAGATTCACAAGACCGCTTTAGGAGCGGAAGATAGTGTGAATTGGCAGTATTTCAACAATACACAGGAGGCTGTTGAAAAGTTGCATGAGGCGGGTTATACCGTCTGCGCCGTGGAGCAGGCAGAAGGGAGTGTGATGTTAGATAAGTTGCAGTTAGACAAACAAAAGAAATATGCTATCATCATGGGTAATGAGGTGAAAGGTGTACAGCAGGAGGTAGTGGATAGTTGTGACTTATGTGTTGAAATCCCCCAATATGGCACGAAGCATTCGTTGAATGTCTCGGTGACGACAGGCATTGTGATTTGGGATTTCTTTAAACAATTATCAGATTAACCCATTCTCAACAAGCACCACCACCCGTTCGGTCTGGGCATCTTTTCCTTTAGGGTCATATTCAGATTTGAGGCTGGCCCCAAACATACCGGCAAAGATGTTCCAGAAGCCGGCACGGAAGGGGCCTAAAAAGGCTTTCGCTAAGTTGTAAGCCGATTGGTTACACTCCCTATCTACCAGTTTGATAAGCAGTTTGCCCTGTGAGAGAGTCATCTTTTTCAACTCCGGTTTATACTGTTCAAACAATTCCTTTTCCATCCGTTTCAGGTGTGCTCGTTGCTCCTTCTCGGTAGGTAAAGTCTCTATATACTCGTAGGTCTCTATCAAGGTCTCATAGATCAATTTGGCGTAAGGTAGTGTGCGTTTCACATCCCTTACCAACTTATTGTATTGATATTGTTGCCTTTTGTTCTTGAATTTAACCGGTGGATAAACATAAACCTCACGCAAGTTGACTACTGGCACAGTATCTCCATTCACCACCTGTGCCCGTTGATAACCTTCTGGAACAATGTTGGTTTTTACAGTTTGTGCTTCAGCGAAGAGCGATCCGCAGAGAAACAGTCCTACATATATATGTTTTTTCCACATCATCTGGTGCAAAAATAGAAAGAGTATGGCATATAAACCCTATCTTTGCAGCAATTAACGACTAAAACAGACTTAACTATGAAACGCTTTGGTTGTTTCCTCTTAGCGGGAAATCTTTTTTGGGCGGCATACGGAGCAGATCACCTACGAGCACCGGATATGCGTAGTGTGGGTATGGGTGGTAACGAGGTCACGCAAGCAGCCCTTTTCAATCCTGCCTTGATCGCTTTTCAACCGCAGAAATCCATTCATTTGAATTATATCAACCGATACCTGTTGAAAGAGTTGGGCACTTTCTCGGGCAGCTGTTATTTGCCTAATCGTTGGCTCTCTACCGGATTGGATCTCTCGGCTTTTGGTTATGAGGAGTACAAAGAGTTGATGGTGAGACTTTCGGTGGCAAAAGCGTTGGGAGAACGATGGAGTCTTGGGGTAGCTTTTCATTATAGTTTCTTGCAAACCGAACTGTTGGAGCAGCCGCAAGGAAGGATAGCTACGGATGTGGGTATCTTGTTCAAACCTATGGATAATCTGTGTATAGGATTGTTGACAACTAATCTACCTGCTGTGATAGTTGGTGATAAGCAATTGGAAATAGCTGATTTTGAATCCTATTTGGTACAGTTTGGTTTCCACTGGTTGTTTATGAACAATTTGTTGATTACAGGGAGTATTTCCGTCGATGAACGACATAAACCGATGGGTAGTTTGGGGATGGAATACACCCCTTTTACTACCTTTTTCTTGCGGGCAGGTGTGCAATCAGCCCCTTTGCTTCCCTCCATTGGAGTAGGTTATCGCTTGCGTCAGTTCATGATAGATACAGCAGCCATCTATCACCGAACGTTAGGGATGAGTGTGGGGATTGGTCTCTCCTATTTCTTTTAATCCGTAAATGTTGAAGCGATGAAAAGTAAGTTGATAATAATGTGCATAAGTTGTTTACTTAATGTGCATATACTTTGTAGTCAGCATTATAAAATGGTTGATAACTGGAAGGAATATGTGGAGGAATTGGCTGCGGAAACCGATCAACAGGAACAGATCGAGGCCCTTTATGCCGATCTTTCCTACCTTTCTGAACATCCGTTGGATCTGAATCACCTGACCCAAGAACAGCTGAAGCGACTGCCTTTCCTTTCTGACCGACAGATAGAGGAGTTGTTGGCTTATCCGAAGCGATATGGGAAAATGGTCAGTATTTATGAGTTAAAGCAGATCGAAGCCTTGGATTGGGCCACCTTATCGCTCCTGCTTCCCTTCGTGACTATTGGTGAAAATCAAGTTGAAAAATGGCCATTAACGGTTAGTAACCTGTTTAATTATGGAGAGAATGAATTGTTAATCAGGTATGACCAATGTTTTCAACAAAAAAGCGGGTATGGTGAATTATCCGATAGCATTTTGCAACGTTATCCCAATCGGCATTATTTAGGAGAACCCTTTTATCACTCCTTGCGTTATGCTTACACGTTTGATGATCGGCTTCAACTGGGATTCGTAGCGGAAAAAGATGCGGGAGAACCTTTTGCCAAGCCGATACATAAAGGCTATGATTCTTATTCCGCCCATCTTTTTCTGAAAGATATGAACCGGTTGAAAAGTTTGGCGATCGGGGATTATAAAGTCTCTTTCGGACAAGGTTTAGCGATCAGTCATGAATTTACCTTGAGTCGGTCGGCCACAGTCACCCAGATCGAACGTCGTTCACAAGGATTTCGTAGGCATTATTCCACCAATGAGCAGGATTTCTTCCGGGGGGCTGCCCTTACATTGGCTTTGGGCAACTGGGAGCTAAGCGGTTTCTATTCCTATCGCAAAATGGATGCGGCTGTGGATAGTTTGACCTTTCCCTCGTTGAAAACAGATGGGTTGCATCGGTTGCCTCGGGATTGGGAGAAACGACGAACCGTGCCTTTGCAAAGTTATGGTGGACATCTGCAATGGGCGACTTCGATGGCTCGCATTGGAGTGACCGCTTTGGGATATTCATTCGGGCGTTATCAACTCCAACCGGTGGATAAACCTTACAGTCGTTTTTACCTCAGCGGTTCACACCATTTCAACATCAGTGTGGATTATCTGTTAAGAACTGGTGGATTGAAATTTTTTGGAGAGACAGCCATGGATAAGCAAAAAGCATTAGCTACATTGAACAACTTGCAGTGGACACCTGCCTCCTACTTCACGCTGTTGTTGTCGCATCGCTATTATGACAAACGTTATCAAGCCCTCTTTGGGAATGCCTTCCGGCAAGGTTCTACGGTGCAGAATGAACAGGGTTTTTACATGGGGTTGCAGTTTACCCCTCTTCCCTATTGGAAAATAGCGCTCTATGGCGATTGGTTTCGCTTTCCTTGGTTGAAATATGGAGTGGATGCCCCCTCGTCAGGTGTGGAATATATGGCGGAAGTGGATTATACCCCCAATGCGGTTTTCTCTACCTACTTACGTTATAAGTATCGGGAGAAAGAAAAGAATCAAACCGCAAAGGAGAACAACCTAACCACTCTTGTTCCCTATCAACAACATCGCTTGCGTTATCAACTGGTTTTCCGGCCGGGCGATTGGGTGTTGAAAACAGCGGTGGATGGGGTGATTTATCAAGAGTTGAACGAAGCGGACAGCAAGGGTTATCAGTGTTCGCAAAGTGTGGCATGGCGACCTAACAAGATTCCCTTCGGGGTGGATAGCTATTTCGCTTGGTTTCACACGGACGATTATGACAGTCGGGTCAGCTCCTACGAGAAGAATATCTTGTATGCTTTCCAGATGCCCACGTTTTATGGGAAGGGGTTTCGCTTGGCGCTAACCGTAAGTTTAGACCTTGGAAAACGGCTTTCCTTGTTCGCTAAACTGGCACATACCCACTATTTGGATCGGGATCAAATTGGTTCTGACACGGAACAGATCGAAGGATCGAATAAAACTGATCTCTATGCGTTGCTTCGATGGAAATTTTAAAGTAGCTTTGCGGTTGTAAAAATTCATAGAAACAAATAGCGTATGTCAACCATACTTTATGATCAAATCGTTTTCGGACCTATCCATAGTCGCCGGTTGGGCATCTCTTTGGGTATGAATCTGCTGCCCACAGATGGAAAGGTTTGTTCATTTGATTGCCTCTATTGTGAGTGCGGTTTCAACAAGGATAGAAAGACGAATCACCGTATGCCAACCCGTGAAGAGGTACGAGAGGCACTTCGTGAGCGGCTTACCCGGATGCAGGCAGAGGGCATAGCTCCTGACGTGATCACCTTTGCGGGCAATGGGGAGCCCACTTTGCATCCCGATTTCGAGTCTATCATTGCGGATACGATAGCAACAAGGGATGCTTTCTTCCCGAAGGCAAAGATCGCCGTCCTGTCGAATGCGACGCAGCTGCACAAGGAATCAGTGGTTCGGGCGTTGAGCCGAGTAGAGGATAATATCTTGAAGTTTGATTCGATCTTGGATAGCCGCATTCAGCAGCTGGATCGTCCCAATCAACCCGGTTTCTGCTTCGCTCGCCTGTTAGAGCAGTTGAAGCAGTTCAAGGGAAATTTGATTATCCAGACGATGTTCCTCAAAGGGGAGTTCGAGGGGCAATCGGTCAATAACATGACTGAAGAGGAGGTCGCAGGTTGGCTTCAGGCATTGCGAGAGATCGCCCCTAAGCAGGTAATGATTTACACCATTGATCGGGAGACACCTGCGCAAGGCTTACTGAAAGCCACCCATGAGGAGCTGGATGGGATTGCTGAGCGAGCTCGAAAAGCTGGTTTTGACGTGACCGTTTCCTATTGATAGCCTATGAACAAACAGATTATTAAAAGTCATACAATTAAATATAGTATCATGAGTACATCGAGTAAAAAGAAAAGGATGCCTAAGCTATGGTCGCTTTGCGGAGCACTGGCAGCAACCGCTTTGATGAGTGGTTGTGGGCAGAGTGGTGTGCCGACTGAATCGTTTGATCGGTCGGATTATTACACACGCGGTATAGGTTCTTACCCGGGCGATCCGAAGGAGGATTTCTCTCCTGATTTGAAGCCGGATCAGACCTACCGCAATATAGCGCTTTTGCGGAGTGCTTTCCATTCGTCGAGCTATGACTACAACTTGACAGCTCAGTTGATAACCGATGGTGTGGTGAGCGAGCAGCAACCCCAGTATTTGGATTTAACTACCCAAGATGGGGAGGTGGCTCGTCGTGAGCGGGAGTGGATGCTTGACAGAGGTCCCTATTCACGCAATGCGGTTGTTGGAGCGGATGCCTACTATCAGTTTGCCTTGAAGAATGGCTGGAAAGAGAAGGCCGATGAGGTGAAATTCCGGGGTAGTGTCGCTTTCGATCAGAACAAGGCGAAAGGAGGCTATGCCATTATCTGCGAAGGTTCGAACGATGGTTCGACTTGGGTGGAGTTAGGCAGTTTGAAGGGTAATGGGATGCCGGGTAAGGAGTCCCGCTACAAGGCCCATTCCGATCCGAATAAGAACAGCTGGGATCCGGGTGAGTTGCCTACCCGTTCGCTGAATGAGAGCATCCCTTTACATAATAACGAGGCATACGCCAACTATCGGATGCGCTTCCAGATGGAGGGTGCGGTCTATTGGTCTTTCTATGAGATCGACTTCTACGAGCAGGGTCAGCCGGAGCCGATCGACCTGCTTCCCTCTAAATTCTTCAACAGTGCTTGGATGAGTGCCACCGCTGGTGAGGAGTGGGTGTATGTGGATTTAGGTAGTCAATCCGACTTTGATAAGGTGAAGCTGAGCTGGATCAATAAAGCCGTAAAGGGTAAGATCCAATCTTCCGTGGATGCTAAGCAATGGAATGATTTGGCTGAATTGCCGGGTGGTGACGCTTTGGTGGATGAGATTAGCGTGAAGGGCAAAGGCCGTTATGTACGGGTACTCATGAGTGAGTCGGCCAACAAAGATCGTTACATCCTGAGTGAGTTCGAGGTGATGGGTAAAGGTGGCTTGATGGCTCAACCTGTCGCTCAACCTGCGCCTACGGAAAGAGAGATTCGTCTCTCCGGTGGTGATTGGAAAGTGCAACGAGCTTCTCAGGTGACCGCATCGGGCGAGGAGATCTCTAAGCCGTCGTTCAATCCGGAAGGTTGGGTAGTGGCTACGGTTCCGGGAACGGTATTGACCAGCTATAAGAATGCGGGGGCAGTGCCTAATCCGAACTATGCGGATAACCTCTTCATGATCTCTGAGTCTTTCTTTAATTCCAATTTCTGGTATCGAGATGCTTTCGAGATGCCAGCAGGTTTCAAGCAAGATCGTGTCTTCTTAAATTTCGATGGTATCAACTGGAAGGCCAACGTCTATCTGAATGGCGAGAAGCTGGGCAAGATAGAGGGTGCTTTCATCCGGGGTATCTTTGACGTGACCGACAAGGTGAAAGAGGGAGAGAATGTCGTAGCTGTCGAGATCGTGAAGAACCAGCATATTGGTGCGATCAAGGAGAAATATGAGAAGAACACCGACTTCAATGGCGGTATCTTGGGTGCGGATAATCCTACGTTCCATGCGACGATTGGTTGGGACTGGATCTCTACGATCCGTGGCCGTAACATTGGTATCTGGAATGATGTGACCTTAACGACTTCGGGTAAGGTAACGATTCAGGATCCGTTTGTGCAAGCGGTATTGCCGTTGCCCGACACTACCTCTGCGGTATTGACTCCTGAGGTGATCGTGAAGAACCATGAGTCAGCGCCAGTAGCGGGTGTATTGAGTGGTAAGATCGGTGAGATTACGTTTGAGCAACCGGTGGAGTTGAAGGCAAACGAGGAGAAGACTGTGAAGTTTGATCCGGAGCAGTTTGCGCAGTTGAAGGTGCAAAATCCACGTCTCTGGTGGCCGAAGGGCTATGGTGAGCCTTACCTGTATGATGCGAACTTCACCTTCAAGGTGGCTGATCAGGTATCGGATGCGGAAGACTTCAAGGTAGGTATTCGTCAGATGACCTTCAACGAGAATAACAGCATCTTGAGCCTCTTCGTCAACGGCCGTCGTTTCATCGGTCGTGGTGGTAACTGGGGCTTTGGTGAGTCTAACCTGAACTACCGAGGTCGTGAGTATGACATTGCCGTGGATTACCATGCGGATATGAACTTCACGATGATGCGTAACTGGGTAGGTCAGATTGGTGATCAGGAGCTGTATGAGGCGTGCGACCGTCATGGCATCATGATCTGGCAAGACTTCTGGTTGGCTAACCCGGCTGACGGTCCAGATCCCTACTATCCCGAGATGTTTATCGCCAATGCGGCCGATTATGTGAAGCGTTTCCGCAACCATGCCTCTATCGGTATCTATTGCGGACGTAACGAGGGCTTCCCGCCCGAGCAGATTGACAAGGCATTGCGTCGCATCGTGAAGGAGGATCATCCGGGCATACATTATATTTCCAGCTCTGCGGATGATGTAGTCAGTGGTCATGGTCCTTACCGGGCATTGCCAGTGAAGGAGTATTTCGCGTTGAAGAATGGTAGTGATAAGTTCCACAGCGAGCGTGGTATGCCTAACGTGATGAACTACGAGAGCTTGCAGCGTACCTTCTCTCCGGAGGCGATGTGGCCGCAGAACGCACAGTGGGGACAGCACGACTACACCATGGAGGGTGCCCAATCTTGTGCCTCTTTCAACGAGATCATCGCTAAGGGCTTTGGTGAGCCGAAAGATGCGAAAGAGTTTGCTGACCTGGCTCAGTGGGTGAACTACGATGGTTATCGGGGTATGTTCGAGTCTCGCAGCTTGAACCGTAAGGGCTTGTTGCTCTGGATGACCCATGCTTGCTGGCCTTCGATGGTATGGCAGACCTACGACTACTATTTCGAGCCTACTGCTGCTTACTTTGGCTGTAAGAAGGCCAATGAGCCGCTCCACATCCAGTGGAATCCGCTGACGGATGAGGTAGAGGTAGTGAACTACAGTGCAGGTCAGCGTAAGGGCTTGACAGCGAAAGCACAGGTAATCAACATGGATGGATCTGTGGCATGGGAGAAAGAGACAGCTGTGGATAGCGAGGAGGATACGACCAACAAGTGTATCAAGTTGGAGTTCCCGGCTAACCTCACCAGTGCGCACTATGTGAAGCTGATCTTGACAGAGGCTGGTAAGGTTGTTTCCGACAACTTCTATTTGAGAGGTACGGAGGAGGGCAACTACCAAGCTTTGCGTGAGTTGCCGAAGGTTCAGATGCAACCGGCTATCGAGACCGTGAAAGGTACGGATGGCACATGGAGTGCGACTGTAGCGTTAGAGAATAGCAGCAACACACCGGCTTTGATGATCCGTGTGAATGTGTTGGGTGCGAAGGATGACGAGCAGATCCTCCCGATGTTCTACAGCGACAACTACTTCTCTTTGCTTCCGGGCGAGAAGAAGACGGTGAACATCCATTGGAAGGATGAGGACACCCGTGGTGAGCAGCCGCAGATCATTGTCTCTGGCTATAACGTGCAATAATACACTGTTATTTTATATAGGAAGAAGGCATCTCTAAGAGGTGCCTTTTTTTTGCTACCTCGGGAGGTAACAATTTTTTCCTCGGCACATAAATCTTTCGAGATGCCTTCGAGAACCGTTCGAGACAACCTCCTTTTTTTGGAATAAACGTATTTCACTTCACACACTTCACTACCTGCTCATGCTGGCCATAGCGAAGATGGAGGAGATAAAAACCCGCAGTAGAAGGATAGCGCAAGCAGGAGTTTCCAGCGGGAACGACCTCCGTGCTGATGACTTGCCCTTTAGCATTCAACCAATGGACGACACCCGCTTCGGGCAGATACTCGATACGAATTTGATGGGGTTCTTGCTGGATGCGAACTTCGTTGATTGCAGGTATGATTTGATTGGAGGTAGGGTTACTTTGAGGTTCTTGACTGGCTCTTAGTGGGGTTTCGCAGGCGAGCAGACGAGCGGAAGAAACTACTTCAGTGGGTGCACTTATCTCTAAGACAGTCTCTTCAGCAGCTTTGATAAAGAAGGCACTATAAGGTGGGAGTGCATAGTCGCTACTTAAGGAGTATGCCTGATAGGTCCCGTTTTGATAGAGGTAGATATAGCCATCTAACCCCTCTGTCCTTTCGATATTCCGTAGGGGAAGGGGAGCAGGTAAAGGATTTCCACAAAGTACCCAACCGTTATTGGCTTCATTTCCTCCTGCAGCCACATCAATGGATAAACTGCCACTATTCCCGAATTCACTGGGTATTCGTTCGCTGGGACAATGAAACCGTATCGTGGTAGTAGAAGCGCCTGCATCTAAAGCTATCAAATAGCCTTGATGTTTGTGGATAATGGGTTGATCGGTTGTCTGGAAGGCTGAAACGACCTTCCATCCCGGCTGTCCGTTAGCTCGCTTATGGCCATCGTATGTTTGCAGATAGAAGTAATTGCCATTGTCCGTCTCTGTGTCATCCTTAAAAGTGAAGTTTTCAATGTCATCGGCATAGAGATCAAATGGCAAGGAGAAGAAGTACCATTGTCCTTTGGTTGGAAAGGTTTTTTCCACGATAAGCAGCTCTTGTATGTCAAGCGTACCTGATGCGATCAGGGCAGCATGGCTGTTTTCAGTGTCGTAGAGTGTAAGTTCATGGGTGTGAAATGTGCCATCTTGAGTGATTTGCAGGCTTCCTCCGCTGATTTGAACCACTTGGGTTGTTCGCTCATCTTGAATGGATACGTTACCTTGGATCAAGGCTGTATTGGATCGTCGGGCAGGCAGATGGCTCCAACGTTCGCTCGTTCCCCAATCGCCTGTTCCTGTAAATAAGGAGTATTGGCGGTTGAAGCCATGGGTCATGATGCTATCAAATAGTACTATGCTTGCACTATTTAAAGTTGGTGTTACAATATCTAATCCAAGAGGATTCGTGATTGCTGGAACTCCTTTAAATTGCCCAGTATTACCTCTGAGTAAATCTATTAACGCATCAGAACCATTGCGGAAAAGCCTTATACGTACTGTATCTTTGTTTAATTTTGCATATTCATGAATGTAAATATGCACACTATCAAATGGAGTTACGTCATAATGATCAAATTTTACTTCTGTATTCGATTGGATTTTGAGTGCTTTATCCCCATGGGCTCCTACACTTTTATCTAAATTGGTTATGTCTTCGATAGAGACGGATCCTTTTTCCACTGTATAATTCCAATTATCTGTAGATTTTCCTTGGAAGGTTTGCAGCAAGAAGGTGTCAATGACCAAGGGATTGGTTATTTTACTTTGCACGAAAGAACTCCAAGAATTGGGTTGTACAGCTTGTGCCTGCACAAAAAACGAGGTCGAAACAAATATACCTGCGAACAAATAGGCCAAATAGCATCTAAAGTTTGATTTCATAGCTAATGATTGGTTTTAAATGTTTTATGTGCGCAAATATAGGGAAAAAACAATAGATGCTATCAAATCACGGCCATTTTATTCATGTTTTCATGACTCGCAGGATAATTTCAGCCATTTTATCCGCCGGGCCTTTGGTTAAGATATTCAAGTGAGAGGCTTCAATCTCATGAATGAAGCAATCCGGTTGCTCCTCTCTCCATCTTTGTGGATTGCGCAAGAAACGTTGATAAATGGCTTGCACAATTTGGGGATCTGTTCCTTTAGGAATAAAAGGTTCAGTGATGAATTGAGTAGCTCTAAACAGATGTATTTCTCCCGGATAGGGTTTGAAACGGAAGGTTTCTGTTAACTCCCTTGTGATACGTTGTTTCTCTCGGCACAATTCAGGAGAAATCCCAGGCTCCTGGAATAATTCAGTCAGACTTTTTTGTACGGGGTCATTATTCTCTATAAACCCATCAATGACGAAGGCCTTTGGAAGTGGAGTAAATCCCTCTTCCGCAATCCGGTTGGCTAATTGTAAAGCCAATTCTCCACCAAAACAGAGTCCGGTAACGGCTGCAAGCGGCTGTTTGCGCAATAATGGTCGTAAATTGTCCATATAATATTGCATCATGCGATCGAATGAACAGGGTTTATGGAAGAATAGGTCGTTGTAACTTTCGAAAACCCATATATCAAAATATTCGCTGAGCAATTCCGCAAAATGGCGATAGAGCGCATAGAAAGGTGGATATCCACTAACAATCAACAAAATAGGTTTGTTTCCTTGTGGTGTATGATACCAGAAAGCTAATGGATCACCCATACGCTGACTAAGAATCTGATGAATCGTTCGGTTTTTATACACCTCAGCCACAGAGATGTTGATGCCTTTCTCTTCCGCCTCATAGACGAGGTTCATTACTTGTATGGAGTTGAGACCCAGATCGAATAAATCCGTATGGATTCCCACTTGATCAGTTCCCAATAGGTTGGCTACCCGATAAGCTAATTGTTCTTCCTGTAAGGTTACCGGACGATCCTCTTCTTTGTAATCCCAGGGTAGATTAGTCGGTTTAGGTAAAACTGATGAGTTGACCTTTCCATTGGGTGTCATCGGAATATGATCTATTAGCGCCCAATAGGTAGGAATCATATAAGCTGGAAGATGAGCCATGATAGCCTTGCGTAGCGCATAGAAATCGATTGTCACACCCTGTTGAGAGAGAATATAGGCCGCTAACTGCTTCTCCTCCCCTTGCTGGTAGAGGCGAACCAACGCATTCTGTACACCGGGGCAGGCTTGCAATTGCTTAGCGATCTCATCCAACTCAATGCGGAATCCCCTCAGTTTCACTTGGGCATCCTTGCGCCCCAAGAAAAATAGGTGACCATTGGCTTGCCGATAAACTAAATCGCCACTGCGGTAGAGTGTCCCGTTGATGCCCTTCTCCTTGTCTGCGACTGACTGGTAGGGATTGGGTATAAATTTCGCTTGGGTTTGTTCCGGACGGTTGAGGTAGCCTTTTGTCAATTGAAGTCCACCTATACAAAGCTCACCAATGGCTCCTTCGGGCACTAAATGTCCCTGTTCGTTCAAGATATAACCGCTGACTCCCTCGATCAAGCAGCCGATGTCGTTGGCTGCGCAATCAGGTGTCATCACTGTGCAGGTCGTATCTACTGTATTCTCAGTAGGGCCATACGTATTATATAAGGTATAGTCTTTGCTCCAATAGGCGATGGTGCTTTGGGCAGTTGCCTCTCCTCCGACGATGATTTGCCGTAAATGGGGCAAAGGTCTTTGCGGGAGCATAGTCAGCATGGCTGGGGCAATGGGGAGACAAGTCACCTGCTCTCGTTCCAGTAATTGGAATAGCCACTCTGGGTCTTTGCGTTCCTCCTCTGTGGGTAATACCAGACGAGCACCCTGTGTCAACGGGATGAAGAACTCCTCAACAGAGGCATCAAAACTAAGATTGGCAAATTGCAAAACGGCACTTTTCGGATCCAAACAATACGTCTTTTGCAAGGTGTTGACAAAGTGCATCAGGTTGGCATGGGTGATCGGTGTACCTTTCGGCAATCCAGTAGTTCCAGAGGTATAGATTATGTAAGCGATCTGCTCTGGTGAAATAGGTTCCAGAGGTAAGAGTTGGCTGCTGGAAGCATGTATCAATGCCTCAATAGAGAGGAAGCTTATTCCCTCCACCATTTTCGTTTTCTCTGCCAAACAGAGGCTGATTCCACAATCTTGTAACATGAAACGTTTACGCTCGTCAGGTAGATTAGGATCAATGGGCACATAGCAGCCACCTGCTTTTAATATACCCCAAATAGCCGATGGAGCCCAACGTTTCTCTTTGATATACAATCCAATTCGTTTGTTTGTAGCTGCTCCCAATTGTTCAACTAAGGCTTGGGCAATGTGCTCACTCTCTATCTCTACCGTTTGATAGCTGTAATGTATGCCTTGGTAGGTGAAGGCAGTTGCTTCTGGGTATTGATGAGCCATGCTTCGCCACAGATCCACTACGTTTGTTGGATGAGTGGGCAGATAGCGATATAGTTCGTTGGCTTGAATGATCTGAGTGACATAATCGGCTGTATAGGGATGTAATTGGTCAAGTGGCTGCTCCGGATGGGTGCAAACCGCAGTCAATAAAGTAAGAAATGCCTCTCCCAATCGACTGATCATCTCAGCGTCAAAGAGATCCGTCGCATATTCCCACAGTACCTCGTCGCCTTCTTCTCCTTTTAGGATGGTGCATGAGAGGGGGAATGAGGTAGTCTTTTGTTGGATAAATGGATGGAAAAGCATCCGATTCTCCACGCCGAAAGTCGTTTGTAAGATAGGATTGGCCTGTTGTTCTTTGGGCAGCGTCTGCATAATCTGATAAAGCGGCAAAACGTGTTGTGTCAAACTTTGCCTATCTTGTTCTACTTGGTGCAAGTAGTTGCTGAAAGAAAGTTGTTCATAATCCGTTTTGTAGCGGATAGGTAACATATACACAAAGTAACCCATCACCTCAGCAAACTCTTTTTGCTCTCTGTCCGCATAGGGGAAACCAACCATAAATTCCGCTTGTCCGCTGTATTTGCGCAAGAGCAGCAGATAGGTAGCGAGCAGGAGCGTGAAAGAGGTACAAGTCTCTTGTCGGCAAACCTCTTGCACGGACTTCCTGAGTGTGTCGGAAATAGGCAAACGTAAGGTAGCCCCTTGATAGTTGGTCAGGTGCAGCGAGGTGCCCTGTTTAGAGGGAAGAATCAATCCTTGGTTAGGTGCTAAATAGTTTGTCCAAAAGTCTGTTGTTTCTTCCTTGACAGGTTGCTGTTGTTTCCAGCAAGCGTAATCGGCATATTGGTAAGCCGGTTCTGGAGCTGGAGTTGACTGGGCGTACAAACTGCGTAAGGTTTTATCCAATACTTGTTCACAAGACCATCCATCCACCCATAGATGATGAATGAGAATGAGTCCATAATAGTGTCCGCTCCGTATCTCTTGGTAAAGCTGTATCCGACAATGGATCTCTCCATAGAGTTGGAAAGGATGAGAGGCCTCTGCGTTGATCGCTTCACGCAAAGCCTCTTCTGGTAATCTCGTTAGCGATAAAGTTTGTGGTTGGAAGGGATGGATATGCAATCGGGGTTCACCTTTCTCATCCATGATGAGTGAGGTGCGCAAAGACTCCTGCTGGGCAACCAATTGATTCCAGGCCTTTTCAAAACGTTTGACATCCAAATCTGCTCCTAAATCCATCAGATAAGGTTGGTTATAGGCATCTTGTGCTGCTTGGGATTGTACGCATTGCAGCCAAAGGCTTCGTTGAGTAGGAGAAAGCGGAATGGGAAGACTTCGATCTGCTCGGGGAATCTCCAATTTTTGTTGGGCGATGCGTTGTCTTTCCTCGATAAGGGTTACTTGCTGACCGAAAGTGGGATGCGCATAAAGATCAGCTGCTTTCAGGGAGAGGTGAAAGCGTTCGTTCAGTTGCAAAGTCAGCTGAAGCAGGGCAATAGAATCTCCACCCTCTTGTAGGAAATGACTGTCGCTTTGGAGGGGTCGTGCACCCAGCAAGGCTTGCCACTCGGTGGCTAATTGCTGTTCCAGTTTGCTTTTCCAAGAGGAAGATAAAACAGTTTCCTCTTCCCAAATAGGTTGAGGCAATTGCAGACGATCTATTTTTCCGCTAAGGTTGACCGGGAAGCGTTTCAGCGGAATGATGATGGCTGGAACCATATATTCAGGGAGTTGCGCACGTAAAACCATATAGACTTCTGCAATATCTAATGTTTCCGGGGTTTCACATTGCACATATGCCACTAATAACTTGCGTTCCTTGTGTGTTTGTGCGGTTACAATGGCCTGCTTTACCTGGGTACATTGTTTCAAGACCGATTCAATCTCGCCCGCTTCAATACGTATGCCGTTGATCTTGATCTGAAAGTCGCTTCTGCCTATGAAAAGCAATCGCCCATCTGCCGTTCTTTGCATCAAGTCGCCTGTCTTGAAAAGGCGTGTATTAAAACCTTTGGCCTTGTCTTCGGGAGAGACAAAAGGATTATCTATAAACTTGGCCTGATTTAACTCCGGGCGGTTAAAATAACCATCTGTCAGCTGATGGCCACCTATGTATAACTCGCCGATCTCACCTAATGGAGTGGGTTGAAGCTGTTCGTTCAGTAGGTAGCAAGAGATCCCCTGAATGGGATAGCCCACGTTATTAGTCGAACAATCAGGGGTTAATACACCACAAACAGCATGAACCGTATCTTCGGTGCAACCATACGCATTGACGATACGTTTTGTCTGCTGCCATTTGTTGATCACCTCCGCTTGAGGAGCCTCACCTGCGACAACAATGGTGTGCAATGCGGGGAGCTCCCGATAGGGGCAATAGGCTAAATAGACCGGAGGAACCAGCATATAGGTGACAGCAGCTCTTTCTAATAGGGCTACTAATGCCTCTGGATCTTGCTTATCTTGCTCCGCAGCTATGACCAATTGAGCACCTATCAAGGTCGCACTAAACATTTCTACAATGGAAGCACCAAAGTTGAGGCTGGCGAAAGAGAGAAATCGATCTTCCTCATGCAATTGAAAGGCATTCTCCTTTGTGTTCCAAGCCATCACGACTACTTGATTGTGTCGGATAATCACCCCTTTGGGTTGACCAGTTGTACCGGAGGTAAACAGGATATAGGCATATTGTGAAGGGGAGATCACCGGAAGTGTACGATCAGCATAGGCTGCTGCTTCAGTCAGGATATCTTGGAATACCCAGTTAGGGATAAAGTCCAATACATCAGGTATCGGTTGAGCGGTGATCCATCCGGCTATACGGGCATCTTTGGCCATGAAACGCAAACGCTCTTTGGGATGTCCCTCATCTATGGGTACATAAATGGCTCCTGCCTTCATCAGGCCATAAAGGGTAATGACTACTTCCGGACAGCGTGGCATACTGACACCTACTGTTTTTCCTGTCAATCCTTGTGCTACGATCCAACGAGCTACCAGGTCGCTCAGGCGATCTAATTCTTTATAAGTTATGAGTCGATCGCCTTGCTGCAAAGCAATAGCCTCTCCCCTACGAGCCACTACCTGCTTGAAAAGCATAGGAATGGAAAGTTGGGAAAGCTCATCTATTTGGGGGTGGTGCAGAGACTTTTCCGCATAATCTATTTCTGTGTATGTCCTATTCTTTTCCATTGTTGTATCCGTTACAGTTTCACATGAAGGGTGCCTAAGAACATGCGGCCCGCTTGTGGAACGGGAACTCGGTCGCCACCTAAAAGATATTTATGATTCAATAGATTATAGCAAGAGACCTCTGCGCTAAACTGCTTGAATGTGTAACGCAAGCCGAGGTTCGCCAATAGATACCCTTTAATTACGAAATCCTCGTCCAGATAAGGTTCATCATCTTTGATGACCATTAGATTCCCATACGGGGCAGGTTGGTTGGAGCGATAGTTCAAATGAAGATTGAGCCACAAACCCTTTGCGAAGTTCAGCTCTTTCTCGGTGATCAGTTGGAAGATAAACTCTGGAGTGTTGTGTACTTTATCATTCTTTTGCGAGCTATACATATATTCCACGCTGAGGGTTGGTTGATAGGTCGCGCTGGCATACAGATTGAAATCCTGCTGTTGATAGCGCAAGACCTGCTCCAAACCTAATGTCTTGACTGTTCCCGCATTGTCATAGCCTACCGCAGTCAATGTAATGACATCAGTGGCCACATTATAGAAGAGATTAGCCTCATAGGATAGTTTCTTGGGGATGAAATCAATAGAGGAAGAGAGTTGCACACTGTTGAAATATTGCGGATTCAGGTTCTCTGATCCGGGGTAGCTGGTCGTGGAAACTCGATAGAAATAGGGTGCGTCCACGAAAGCGCGTGCATAAGAGAGCTTAGCGTTCCAACGGCTATTGGGCAGATAGATCAGTGAAAGACGCGGCGAGAGCACATTGATCTTGTGACTGTCGTAGCGGCTCTT
This sequence comes from Parabacteroides distasonis, assembly GCA_021531385.1. GTDB lineage: Bacteria > Bacteroidota > Bacteroidia > Bacteroidales > Tannerellaceae > Parabacteroides > Parabacteroides distasonis_C. Next base: position 29,562 of record JAFBIR010000016.1, read on the forward strand.
GAAATCATAGCGCAAGCCAATATTCCAGATCCATTTGGGTGATGGCGCATGTTTCCATTGCGTGAAGAGCGAGAAACTTTGCTCAATACCGTTCTTGAAGAGCAGGTTACGGTCGTTGCGTAGGTTCAAGCGTGTACGGCCAAACTGATCGCCAAAGGTCAGGTCGTTGTAAAACAGGTCGAAATGCTCATATTGTGCGCCCCACAACAGATTGCCGTGCATACGGTCTGACTGATAGTCGTAGAAGAACTTGGCGGTTGACCCCATGGTGATGTCTTGCCAACTCTGGTGCAGGAAAACGCCGTTGGTCGCAAGGATAGGCGAGGTGACGGTCTCATCCTCCAACAACGGAAATTCAATCTCCGCGAAATCGGTGGGGATAGAATCGCCCATCATACTATAGATATTCGTTCGCTCAAAATCCACGAAAGCGGAGGCCTGCACCTCCACCTTGCCAATGTAGGAGTTGAATTGCAAATCACCTCGGGTAGTCTCGGTGCTGCGTCCTGGTAGCTGGCCATTGATGTCGTCATACTTGTGATAGTCGTAGGTGGAGACAAAATACATATTCGTATAGGCAAAGGTACGCTTGCTGTGTTGCTGGTTGAACATGAATTTCCACTTGTTCCACTGATAGGTAAATCCAAAATCATAGGCGGGTTTACGGTTGTAACCATCCACATAGAGATAGCCGTCTCGGGGAACTAAGCCGTAGGCGTAAGGGCTATCCTTACCGATCGTGTGCTTATAACCGTTAGCCGAGTAAAGCCCTGTCCAAATGAATAGGTCGCTTTCCATCAGTCTTTTTCCAAATAACACATAGCTTTTGAAGGCATCGCCTGATCCATATCCAGCGCCAAATTCCAATCCATCCACGTCGCGTCCCTCCTTGGTGATCAGGTTGACCACGGCGGTCAAGGCCACATTACCATACAAGGAGGAGGCAGGGCCACGCAACACCTCTATCTGTTTTAGCTTCTCTAAATTGATGCGATAGTCGGGCGACTCGCTGTTGGTACAACGGCTGTTCAGACGGTGTCCGTTGAGCAGGATCAGGATATTCTCTTGGGAGTAGGCATTGATACCTCGCATACTGAGGTTGGCCTCCTCTCCCTCTACCGGGGTCATACCTGGCACGTAGGCGCACAGCACATCTCGCAGGTCACGTGCGTGAATGGCCCTGATCATCTCCTCTGTAATGATCGTGACGGGCACAGGGGCCTCCTCCAAGGTCTCCGCCTGTTGGGAGGCTGTCACCAAAGTGACCTTGCCGCTCTGCTGATTGCGTACCATATCGGCAAAACGCTCTGAATCGTTGAGTGAGACACTGTAATAGGGATTCTCTTTCAGCAACAGGCTTACATACCGAGTGGCCTCTTGCTGATTGTCTTGCGCTAAGTGGCAGAGAGCCAACAGCCGATAGGCACTGACCAACAAGGTCCCTTTATAACTCTGGAGGTGCTGATCCAGGAGTTGGATGGCCTGATCTATATGGCCAATCTGAAATTCTTTCTCCGCCTCCTCATAAGTGGATTGGCTTTGGGTAACCACTTGTGCCTGTCCCACTGTCGCGCAAAGCAAAGCCAACAGAAGGATGAGGGGACGTATGATGTGCCGAAGAACCTGCATGTTTCTTTTACTTATTATTGGTTCATATGACAATTTCTATATAAAGAAATTCCAACGGCGAAGATACGAACAATTTCTATCTGTGCGTCAGAATGCACCATTTTTCCATCTAAATACCTTGTTTATGGTATTGTGTACCGCCTGCAAACCGACTATTTTTGCAATCAGAAAGGTAGAACTAAAATAGAATAGAACTATGGCAAAGATTTATGAGAATTTGACCGCCTTGATTGGCCGTACGCCCTTGGTGGAGTTGAAACAAATAGAGAAAGTTGAGCAGTTACAGGCAAGATTGATTGCGAAGGTGGAGTATTTTAACCCGGGTGGCAGCGTGAAAGATCGCATTGCCTTGGCGATGATTGAGGATGCGGAGGAGAAAGGTTTATTGAAACCGGGTGCTGTGATTATCGAGCCCACCAGTGGTAACACAGGTATCGGATTGGCGTGGGTAGCCTCTGTGAAGGGCTATAAATTGATTCTGACCATGCCTGAGACAATGAGTGTAGAGCGACAGAACTTGCTGAAAGCCTTGGGGGCTACGTTGGTCTTGACCCCCGGAGCAGAGGGTATGAAAGGGGCTATCCGCAAGGCGAACGAGCTGAAAGAGCAGCACCCGGGTGCGATCATCCCGCAGCAGTTTGAGAACCCCGCTAACCCGGCTATCCATGAGCGGACCACCGCCGAGGAGATATGGCAAGATACGGATGGTGTGGTCGATTATTTTGTGGCAGGTGTGGGCACAGGCGGTACGCTGAGCGGCACGGCAAAAGGTTTGAAAAAGCATAATCCGTCGCTGAAAGCGATTGGTGTGGAACCGGCCGGCTCCCCGGTGCTTTCTGGAGGAAACCCGGGTCCGCACAAGATTCAAGGTATAGGTGCTGGATTCGTGCCTAAGAACTTTGATGCGTCAGTGGTCGATCAGGTGATCCCCGTGCAGGATAATGAGGCGATCCGTGCTTCTCGTCTGTTGGCGAAACATGAGGGATTGCTGGTAGGTATCTCCGCGGGTGCGGCCATCCATGCGGCTATCCAGCTGGCGAAGAAGGAGGAGAACAAGGGCAAGACCATTGTTGCTCTGCTGCCCGACACAGGTGAGCGTTACCTCTCCACCGTTTTGTATGCGTTTGAAGAATATCCTTTATAATTAGTAGGCGTATGACGGCCGAACACACATTCCTGATAGCGGATAATCAGTTCATCACGCAGGTGGGCTTACGTTGGCTGATTCGTCAGACCTACACTGATGCGTTGATCCATGAGGTAGCGGATAAGCGGACGTTGCTGGCGGTGCTGAGTGAGGGAAAAACATCGGTCGTGATTCTCGACTATACGTTGTGTGATTTCCGGGAGGTAGAGGAACTGTTAGTCATCAACAAGCGTTACCCTGCCGTACATTGGATTCTCTTCTCTGCGGAGTTAGGCGAACCGCTGATTCGTCGGCTCAGCATAGAGCCGGCGTTCAGCTTGTTGCTTAAGGAGAGCTCAGCGGAGGAGATTCGGGCGGCCTTGGCGGCTGCCCTTTCGGGAAAGCCCTTCCATTGTCATGCCATAGAGAGCCTTTTGAGCTGTCATCCACAACCCAAGGAGGAGGTAGCGTTGACCTCTACTGAGCGGGAGGTATTGCGACTGATCGCCTCAGGCAAGTCGGTGAAGGAGATCGCAGCCCTGCGCAATTCCAGCGTTCACACCATCATCACCCACAAGAAAAACCTCTTTCGCAAATTGGAGGTTAATAATATCTATGAGGCAACCAAATATGCTCTTAAGGCTGGTATGATAGAATTGGTGGAGTATTACATCTAACACCTTGCGTGTTCATTCCGGGAGGGCTGAGGATCTCAGCCCTCTCCCTTTGCCCTTAAGCGTACACGCGGCTCGTAGCGCACCGCTTTTCTCCGGTGGACCAGCAACATTTCTGCTTAGAAAGGCACGACTCCTGTGTCCTGTACTTCTCGCACTCACCGTTGCTCACAATATCGACACCACCACTCACCTGCTGCAATTCCTCGTCAGAGACGGGACGCATACCCAGCTGCTCATTCTTTTCTTCCATCATAACGCTGATTTTTATTATGCAACAATCCTTTAAATAGTTCACTTCGCAAAATTATAGCCGATCTATCTGCTCTTGCGTCAGCCCTGTAAACTGCATGATAGATTGCACATCAAGGCCTGCGGACTTCATGTTTTTAGCGATCGCTATTTTTTCTTTCTCTATACCTTTCTCTATACCTTCGGCCAGTCCTTCTGCACGACCCTCTGCTCGCCCTTCCGCACGTCCTTCTGCTCGCCCTTCCGTCAGTCCTTCCAATTTAGCTGTGTCGAGCACATCTTTCTGCACTCGGAGATTGTCCATGTGAGCAAGATAGGCTCTACGGTCGGCATCCGCCATAGTCATGTAGAGCAGACGTTGGCGTGCTTCCTTCAAGCCCGGCGTATTGGTGTCGTCCTTGATGCGGTTGTTCTTCAGGTAATCCAACCATTCCTCTAATGGGGTACGGGCCACGTCGTTGAACTCGTTGACACGCACGATATAATACTCCGGGAATACGTCTGTGGGCATCGCCATCTTGATCCCCTCCTTCTCTCGGGTGTTCACCTTTAGAAGGTCGCCCGTATGCACGCCGGTGAAGACGGTCTTGCCATGATACAGGTAGTCACTGCCCTGGCCAAGGTCGAAATAGACGATGTTGATGGAATAGACCTTCTTGACCTCTTCGTATGTCTCTCCTAACCCGATATGCTCCGTGATGGTCTTTGAAACACCGTAGAGTATGCGACGCAGGTAATATAGCTGGCGGGTCAGCTGCACCTCCACGATGATGATGTCGCCACGCTCGTTTTTCGCCTTAATATCAACACGGTTGAACTTGTCGGAGGCGTTCTCCTGGTTGCCCTCGCTCTCCAAAATCTCGGCTATCGTCACCCGCTCGCCCGTGAGGACGGTTATCAACCCCTCTAATACGGCGAAGTTCGCCTTGTCGCGAAGCATACGCTTCACAGCCCAGTCAAATCGGATGTATTTCTCGTTCACTTCCATGATCCATACGTTTATGCCGTGAAATTACGCATAATTCCTATGGATATGCTTGCTGTTTTGGAAATTTAACGTTTCCACCACGCTTTTCTGGATGTTCAGGAGCGATTTCAATACTATCATTTATTTCAGTTGAAAAGGTGGATATTATCCATAAGGATGCGTGGCTATTATGACTCACAGAAGGAGGAGATCTCAATGAGATTGCCTTCTGGATCTGCGATGTAGCAGGTGCGCTGTCCCCACGGTTCAGTGGTTGGGGCGAAAACAGCTTTGCCTCCTAACGTCACGGCTCTCTCATATTCCTTGTCCACATCGGCAAAGGTGGGGACATCTATGGCAAGCTCCATCGTCCCGTTGTTCCCAGTGGGATAGCTATAGTGTTGGGAGGTCATCTCCTCGAACGCTGTGCGCGGGAAGAAAATGAGGCGCATATCTCCGAGGTACATCTCTACGTTTGGTTCGCCCTTCCACTCCGTCTGAAACCCGAAAATATCGCGATAGAAGGCTACCATCTTTGCGTTGTCTGTGGTGAAGAGGCCGACGGTGTTGCAGGTGAAACGTGGCTTGGGGGAGAACAGCGAGACAAGTCCCTGCTTCATAAATTGGTAGTAACGCTCTGTTTGTTCGTCGGTGTCGTTTCGCAACAGTTTCAGCAGCTCCCGTCCAAATTCCAAATGGCCTGTGCCGTTGGCGGTCACGATGTGATGGTCGCTTACAGCCTGCTTGTTCTGGTAACCTGCTTCGTTGGTATAGCGATCTCCTCCCCATAGTTTTAGCTGCTCCAAGCCGTTGCCCGTGTGGCTCACATTGTTGAGGAAACCTTGGCTGGCCATCCAGGAGGCGGCGTTGCAGATAGCACCGATGATCGTCCCCTTTTGGAGAGCTTTGTGGATGATCGGGGCTACTTTGGCAGCTTCTGGGCCTTGCCATCCGTAGCCACCAATTAGCACAATGGCGGCATAATCGTCAGGCATAGCGTCGAAGGTATAATCAGGAAGCACTCGAAAGCCACTGATAGAGGTTACAGGGTCGAGGCTTGCCGCCGCAATCTTGTTGCAATAGGCAGGCTCTTGACGTGGCCCCATCTCTCCATTCGTGATTCCCTCTGACAGGAAAGGTATCTCGTGATCCGCGAATTGCGGCAGCAGTACATAGATAATTTCTCTCATGATGAATAACTTATTTTGATTGTGCGCAAAAGTAGCTATTCTTGTCGGATCGCCTGTGTAAAAATCGGACATGCTGCGCTGGGGCCCTTCCTAATTAGGGTAATGAGATAGACGCCAACCGGTGAGGGCTTGCGTGAAGCCGAAGAAGAGGTAGAGGGTTGAAACGGGATTGAGGGGGAAGAGATAGAATTGAAGAGAGACCCAGAGCATGAGGATCACTCCTAAACAAGCGTTAAGCGGAGCTGCGATAGGACGTTTGCGCCAAGCTAACCAAGCTACAAAAAGGTTGGGTAAACCATTCACCAGCATAAGGGCCACGCCAGGCACCACGAAATCTTGAAATAGGTAATTAGCGAATGGGAGTACTTGAAAATAAGGCAATTGTCCGGCCAATCCCATCGCTTTTCCACTGGGATCTATCCACATACCTACACTACCCACTATCGCCCCTATCCCTATGAAAAGGTTCCAGAAGAGTAACTTACCCCATCCTCGACTTGTCTTTTGTTTCATGACTGTTTGTTTCATCATCTTGCTCACTATTTTATGTGTTGGAGCAAAGCTACATAATATTATTGGATCGCCTGTGTATAAATCGGACATGTCGCATTGGGGAGATACTAAAACAGTGGGATTGAGCGTTAAATAACTAAAACAATGATGGGCGATGGAAAAGAAAAGTGGCAGGATGAGTTATGTGCTTGCGGAAGCACTTGTCTGGATGGGAGCGTTACAGGCGGCCCTTTGGGGAATGAAGTGGCTGTTGTTGCCTCTTTTTCCCGACACACGAGTAGCTTACAAACTGTTTACGATGGGCTGTATGTTGCTGCTTACCGGGGTAGTGGTTGCATATGTGAGGTATAGCCGCAGGGATAGGTTCAGTTTCCTGCCGCATACTTGAAACAGACGCTATACCCTTTTCACGGGTCTCTTCTTGTTCCTATTGATGCTCTCTCCCGCCAATTTCAAACAAGGGTTGCCTGTGGTAGGCGTTTTGCTGTATGGCAGCGTGGTCACTCCCCTTTATGAGGAGTTGCTTTTCAGAGGCTATCTGTGGAATCGCCTGTCGGTCATAGGGAACAGCCCACGTAGGTTGATTCTCTACACCGCCCTGCTGTTTGCGTTGTGGCACGTGGGGTATATGGTAAATGCGCTGGTGGAGGGTAATTGGGTAGCGGTGATTAGTAAAGTACTGGTCGGGCTCTGCTACGGCCTTTTGCTGGGCTGGGTGCGCATGAAAACGGGTAATTGCTACGCTACCTGCCTGCTGCATGGCCTCATGAACCTACTGAGCATCTGATCCCATCCCCTTCCTCCAATTTCAATACTATCAATCATTTCAGTAAAAAAGGGGCACGCATTAGCGGTTTAAATTCGAGCCTTCATGATGGAAGGAAAGTGAGGGGTATTGTCGTTTGTTTATCCCCTGTTTATACCCGACAAAATAAAAAAGCCTGCTAATCAAGCGATTAACAGGCAATATTTGTAGCGAGACCCGGGATTGAACCGGGGACCTCATGATTATGAATCATGCGCTCTAACCAGCTGAGCTATCTCGCCATCATTGTTCTGATTGACGCTGCAAAAGTAGAGGGAATTTTTTGATTACACAACTTTTTTAGTGATAAAAATCGACCTATTTTGGGATGCTCTCACTAAATAGTTCATTCTGAATTGATTTTTATTTGAATTTTCATACGAAAAAGAGCTCTTGTTTCAAATATTATTTCTATCTTGCGCCGAAACAAAGTCAGATATGCCATGAGAAAGGAGAAATTTCATATCGAATATGTGTTTGACAAGGTGTCTCGCAAGAGCTTATGGAATCAGTTGACAACAGGGATGGGGCTCTCTTCCTGGTTCGCCGACGAAGTGAAAATTAAGAATGAGCATTACGTTTTCTGCTGGAACAAAGAGCAGCAGGCGGCTACAATAGTGGCTATTGAGCCTGACCATTTTGTCCGCTTCCGTTGGGATAATGAGGAGGATCCGAATGCCTACTTTGAGTTCAAGCTACACACGTTGGAGTTAACGGGTTCTACGGCGCTTGAGGTGACTGATTTTGCGGAGGCGGATGACAAGAGTGACTCAATAGATCTTTGGGACTCTCAGGTGGACGACCTCAAACGTTCGCTTGGTATCATTTAGGGTAGTTTTACAGCATTCAGCAAGGTTGTTATCGTTTTTTGCACTACTTTTGCCTGCCCATAGCATTATCATCATTAGGCAATGTTGAGAATAAAACGATTATATACTTTTATGCTGCAAACATTCCTGCCGTTGTTCTTCATGACCTTCGGCATTTGCCTGTTTATCGTGTTGATGCAGTTTCTCTGGAAGTATATTGATGACATGGTAGGTAAAGGCATTGACATTGCCGTGCTGGCGGAGATGTTTATGTATGCTGCCCTCAGCCTCGTACCTATGGCACTCCCCTTGGCGGTCTTATTAGCCTCGTTGATGACTTTCGGTAATCTGGGCGAACGGTTGGAGCTTTTGGCGATGAAATCGGCCGGAATCTCATTAATCCACATCATGCGTCCCTTGATTATCACCTTGGTTTTAGTGAGCGTTGGTACTTTCTTCTATCAAAATAACGCCATGCCGGTGGTGCAGGTGAAGCTTTACACGTTGCTCTACTCCATGCGACAGAAATCGCCTGAGCTGGAGATTCCCGAAGGTTCGTTCTATAAGGATATTCCCGGATTGAATGTGTATGTGCATAAGAAAGACACAGAGACAGGTCTTTTGAGCGACTTGATGATCTACGACTACTCGGAGGGTTTTAACAATGCCCGAGTAATTGTGGCAGATTCAGGGCGATTGAAGACCTCTGCTGACAAGCTGTTTTTGGTGCTCTCGCTCTATAACGGGGAGAGTTTTGAGAACTTGCGCAATCAGGATAACGGGCGGCAAGATCAGACGGCCGTACCCTACCGAAGGGAGAGTTTCGAGACGAAGGAGATCTTGATTGAGTTTGATGCCAATTTCAAGCGGACGGATGATAGCTTCTTACAGAATCAATACATGGGCAAAAATTTGCAAGACTTGCAGGCCTCTATTGACTCTATGGGAACAAAATTGGATAGTATCAAGACGTTGAACGCACGGAGTATCTATGAAGGTTCTTACCTTCGGACAGTGCGCTCGTTTGGCGAACAGGAGGTGCAACCGGCTCTGCGTGACACGGCGCCCGGCAAGCGGGAGCTGGTGGTGGCGGTACGCCCTATGCCTGACTTAGCGGGTATGTTGCGACTGGACTTTGACAGCGCTTTCGTGGCTATGTCCAAAAGTAGCCAAGCCACAACCTTGAAACGAGCGAAGAACAGCTTGGAGAACATGAAAACTGACTACTTCTTCCGGGCGGCCTCGGTGGGTGATGAGGCTTACAAGGTTCGCCGCCACCTGACGGAGTGGCACAAAAAATTTACAGTGGCCTATGCCTGTCTGATGTTCTTCTTCATCGGGGCTCCTTTAGGGGCTATTATCCGCAAGGGTGGTTTGGGTGTGCCTGTGGTTATTTCCGTGATCCTCTTTATCTTCTATTATATCATAGATAACATGGGATTCAAGATGGCCCGTGATGGCGTGTGGAGTGCCTGGGAAGGCATGTGGCTCAGCTCGGTGGTGCTAACTCCTATGGGTGCTTTCTTGACCTATAAGGCAGCGAAAGACTCCGTGATCATGAATGCGGATACCTACCTCAATGCCTTGAAGAACCTGTTGGGCAAACGTGAGGGGCGCAAGGTGGAGAAGAAGGAGGTCATCATTTACGCGCCGGATTATGACGCTATGCTGCCTGTGTTGCGAGCATTGGAGCAGGATTGCAGTACCTATGTGCGGGCGCATCGCCGCTGGGTGAACTATTTCGACTACTGGCGAGCTGGCGGTAAGGATAACCAGGCGGAGCAACTTGCCCAGCGTGTGGAGGCTGTCGTGGAGGAGTTGGGCAACTCCGACCAGATCCTGTTGTTGAACAAATTGATGGATTTTCCGATCGTGGGTGGCTATGTCAATCCGTTGGGCGAAAGGATCACGCTACAAGCGGCTCGAGTGATGGGTTGGTGTCTGCCGTTAGGTTTTCCCCTCTATCTGATTGCCGTCTATCAGCGCAAATTGTTGCGGCATGACATCTTGCAAACACAAAAAACGGCCAAAGAGCTGATTGATATGATATATTCACTACATTTGCTGAGGAATAACACGGATAATAAATAAACAATAGATATGAGCAAAATTACATTGAACACCATTGAAGAGGCTATTGATGATTTCCGCGAGGGAAAGTTTGTCATTGTGGTAGATGACGAGGATCGCGAGAATGAGGGCGACTTGATTATCGCCGCTGAGAAAGTTACGCCGGAGAAAATCAACTTCATGTTGAAAAACGCACGTGGCGTGCTTTGCGCCCCAATCACGGTTTCTCGCTGTGAGGAGTTGGATCTGCCTCACCAAGTGACCAACAATACCTCCGTTTTAGGTACCCCCTTCACGGTGACTATTGATAAGTTAGAGGGTTGCTCAACAGGAGTTTCCGCGGCTGACCGTGCGGCTACGATCCGTGCGTTGGCTGATCCCACCTCTACCCCGGAGACCTTCGGTCGCCCCGGCCATATCAATCCGCTCTATGCGCAGGAGAAGGGCGTGTTGCGTAGGGCAGGTCATACGGAGGCTTGCGTGGATATGTGCCGTTTGGCCGGCCTCTACCCTGCCGCTGCTTTGATGGAGATTATGAACGACGATGGCACTATGGCTCGCCTGCCGGAGTTGAGAGAGATGGCTGACGCGCATAACATCAAGCTGATCTCTATCGCCGACCTGATCGCCTACCGCTTGAAGAAAGAGTCCATTGTGGAGAAGGGCGAGGAGGTAGATATGCCGACCCTCTACGGACATTTCCGTTTAATACCTTTCCGCCAGAAGAGTAACGGTTTGGAGCACATTGCCTTGATAAAGGGTGATGTGACTACGGAGGATCCGGTTTTGGTGCGTGTACATTCCTCTTGTGCGACGGGCGATATATTTGGCTCCATGCGTTGTGACTGTGGTGATCAGCTGCATGAGGCCCTGCGCATGATTGAGAAGGAGGGTCGAGGTGCTGTGATCTACCTCAACCAAGAGGGTCGTGGCATTGGCTTGATGGATAAGATGCGTGCCTATAAGTTGCAAGAGAATGGCATGGACACTGTAGATGCCAACATCTGCTTGGGGCATCAGGCGGATGAGCGTGACTATGGCGTAGGTGCGCAGATTCTCCGCCATTTAGGAATCACCAAGATGCGCTTGATCAGCAACAACCCCGTGAAGCGTGTCGGCTTAGAGGCGTATGGTCTCTCTGTCGTAGAGAACGTACCTATTGAGATTAAAACCAACCCATACAATGAGTTCTACATGAAGACCAAGAAGGAACGTATGGGCCATATTTTGCACAACATTAAATAATAAGGAATATACAGATATGACACAAGTCTCAGCTCGTTTAGCCAGTTTGTCGCCTTCGGCTACGCTGGCCATGTCCCAAAAGAGCGGCGAATTGAAAGCTCAGGGCGTAGATGTTATCAATTTGAGTGTAGGTGAGCCGGATTTCAATACCCCGGATCACATCAAGGAAGCTGCCAAGCAGGCGATCGACGAGAACTTTTCTCGCTATTCACCCGTGGCTGGTTATCCGGCGTTACGCAACGCAATTGTTGCCAAACTGAAGAATGAGAATGGATTGGACTATACAGTCAATCAGATCTCTTGTGCGAATGGAGCGAAACAATCCGTTTGCAACACGATTTTGGTATTGGTTAACCCTGGTGATGAGGTGATCATCCCCGCTCCTTTCTGGGTAAGCTATCCGGAGATGGTGAAGTTGGCTGAGGGTAAGCCGGTGATTGTCTCTGCGGGTATTGAGCAGGACTTCAAGATTACGCCGGCACAGTTAGAGGCAGCTATTACGCCGAAAACCAAGGCATTGATTCTTTGCTCTCCCTCCAACCCGACAGGTTCGGTGTATAGCTCGGAGGAGTTGGCAGGCTTGGCAGAGGTGTTGAAGAAGCATCCGGAGGTGATCGTAATCGCCGACGAGATCTATGAGCACATCAACTATGTTGGCAAACACAACAGTATCGCTACGATTGAGGGCATGAAAGAGCGCACCGTGATCGTGAATGGCGTTTCTAAGGCGTATGCGATGACAGGTTGGCGTATCGGTTTCGTAGCTGGTCCGGAATGGATTGTGAAAGCAGTAAACAAATTGCAAGGTCAATACACCTCTGGTCCCTGCTCAGTTTCACAGAAAGCGGCTGAGGCGGCTTATACCGGCACACAAGCGCCTGTGGAGGAAATGCGTCAGGCCTTTGAGCGTCGTCGTGATTTGATCGTCCGTCTGGCGAAAGAGGTGCCGGGTTTTGAGGTGAACAAGCCGGAAGGTGCTTTCTATCTCTTCCCCAAGTGTAGCTATTATTATGGTAAGAGCGATGGTGAGCGGACCATTCAGAACGCGGACGACTTGGCGATGTACCTCTTGGAGGTTGGCCATGTGGCTTGCGTGGGTGGTACCTCTTTTGGTGCGCCTGAGTGCATCCGCATGAGCTATGCAACCAGTGACGCAAACATTGAGGAGGCGATCAAGCGAATCAAAGAGGCGTTAGCAAAACTCCATTAAAAACACAAATCTGGCGGCCGTATAGCCCCAGTGCGGTATAACATTCTATAAAATCAACTACTAAACAAACAGAGCGACTATGTCAAAAAACAATATGAAGAAAGTCCTCGTCTTAGGTTCTGGTGCCTTGAAAATCGGACAGGCAGGCGAGTTTGACTATTCTGGTTCACAAGCGCTGAAAGCGTTGCGTGAGGAGGGAATCAGCACAGTTTTGATCAATCCTAATATCGCAACGATCCAGACCTCTGAAGGTGTGGCTGATCGGGTTTATTTCTTGCCTATTACGCCCTACTTCGTGGAGGAGGTGATTAAGAAGGAGCGCCCTGACGGCATCCTATTGGCTTTCGGAGGTCAGACAGCCTTGAACTGCGGTACGGAACTTTACACTTCCGGTACATTGGCGAAATATGGGGTTAAGGTGTTGGGTACCTCCGTTGAGGCGATCATGTACACAGAGGATCGTGATCTTTTCGTAAAGAAACTGAATGAGATCGAGGTAAAGACTCCGATCAGCCAAGCGGTGGAAAGCATGGAGGATGCCGTGGCTGCCGCTAACAAGATTGGTTATCCGATCATGATTCGCTCAGCGTATGCACTGGGTGGTATGGGTAGCGGTATCTGCCAGAATGAGGCAGAGTTGCGCACCTTGGCGGAAAGCGCTTTCGCCTACTCACCGCAGATCCTCGTGGAGGAGTCGTTGAAGGGATGGAAAGAGATCGAGTTTGAGGTGATCCGTGATAAGAACGACCACTGCTTCACCGTGGTTAGTATGGAGAATGTCGATCCGTTGGGTGTGCATACCGGCGAGAGTATCGTGGTAGCGCCTACCTGCTCATTGACCAACCAGGAGTTGGAGCTGTTGCAGGAGCTTTCGATCAAGGCGATTCGCCACTTGGGTATTGTCGGCGAGTGTAACATCCAGTATGCTTTCAACTCCGACACGTGCGACTATCGTGTGATCGAGGTAAATGCCCGCTTGAGTCGTTCTTCCGCGTTGGCTTCGAAGGCCAGCGGTTATCCCTTAGCTTTCGTAGCCGCTAAGTTGGCGTTAGGTTATGGCTTGGACGAGATTGGCGAGATGGATACGCCCAACTCCGCTTACAAAGCCCCGGAGGTAGATTACATGATCGTGAAGATCCCGCGTTGGGATTTGACCAAGTTCGTAGGCGTGAGCCGTCAGATTGGCTCCAGCATGAAGTCTGTTGGCGAGATCATGTCTATTGGTAAGAGCTTTGAGGAGATCATGCAGAAGGGTCTGCGTATGATTGGTCAGGGTATGCACGGATTTGTAGGCAACAACGACATTCACTTCGACAACCTGGAGGAGGAGTTAGCGAACCCGACCGACCTGCGTATCTTCGCTGTGGCGGAGGCTTTGATGCAGGGTTACAGCGTGGAGCGCATCTATGAGCTGACCAAGATTAACTCCTGGTTCCTGAACAAGTTGAAGAATATCGTCGATTATGTGGCTGTCTTGAAACAATACCACAAGATCGAGGAGCTGCCGGCTGATGTCTTGAAAGAGGCAAAGCGTCTGGGTTTCTCCGACTTCCAGATCGCTCGTTTCGTGGAGAATCCCTCGGGCAATATGGAGAAAGAGAATATCCGTGTACGTAGCTTGCGTAAGAAGTTGGGTATCTTGCCGACTGTGAAGCGTATCAATACGATCGCTTCTGAGCACCCTGAGCTGACCAACTATCTCTATATGACCTATGATGGGAAGGATCATGATATCACCTATTATCCGAACGAGAAGAATGTGATCATCCTCGGATCGGGTGCTTACCGCATCGGTTCTTCTGTGGAGTTTGACTGGTGTTCGGTCAATGCGGCACAAACAGCTCGTAAGTTGGGCTATAAGTCCATCATGATCAACTATAACCCGGAGACGGTTTCGACCGACTACGACATGTGCGATCGCCTCTATTTCGACGAGCTCTCGTTCGAGCGTGTCTTGGATGTGATCGATTTGGAGTTGCCGAAGGGTGTGGTTGTCTCAGTGGGTGGTCAGATCCCGAACAACTTGGCGATGAAGCTGCACCGTCAGAATGTGCCTGTGTTGGGTACCTCTCCCCTTTCAATCGACCGTGCGGAGAACCGTCACAAGTTCTCGGCGATGTTGGATCAGTTAGGCATTGACCAGCCTCGTTGGGCAGAGTTGACCAGCATGGAGGAGATCGACGACTTCATCGCGAAGGTAGGCTTCCCCATCTTGATTCGTCCCTCTTACGTGCTTTCCGGTGCGGCGATGAACGTCTGCCACACGAAGGAGCAGATGATTGAGTTCTTGGGCTTGGCGGCTAAGGTATCGAAGGAATACCCAGTAGTGGTTTCAGAGTTCATGCAAGGTACGAAGGAGATCGAGTTCGACGCTGTGGCCCGCAATGGCGAGGTGGTGGAGTATGCGATCAGTGAGCACATCGAGTTCGCAGGTGTGCATTCAGGTGATGCTACGTTGGTATTCCCGGCACAGAAGATCTATTTCGAGACGGCTCGCCGTATCAAGAAGGTCAGCAAGATGATTGCCAAGGAGTTGAACATTTCCGGTCCTTTCAATATCCAGTTCTTGGCGAAGAACAACTTCGTGAAGGTGATCGAGTGTAACTTGCGTGCTTCTCGTAGTTTCCCCTTCGTGTCCAAGGTGTTGAAGCGTAACTTTATCGAGACAGCTACCCGCATCATGCTCGATGCGCCCTATGATAAGCCCGATAAGAGCGCATTTGATATTGATTGGATTGGCGTGAAGGCCTCACAGTTCTCGTTCGCTCGTCTGCACAAGGCTGATCCGGTCTTGGGCGTGGATATGAGCTCAACGGGTGAGGTCGGCTGTATCGGCGATGACTTCAATGAGGCATTGCTTTCGGCGATGATCGCTGTGGGCAACAAGATCCCGCAGAAGAACATCCTGGTTTCTTCCGGTGCGGCTAAGAGCAAGGTGGATCTGTTGGAGCCTTGTCGCACGTTGGCCGCTAAGGGTTATACCATCTATGGCACACACGGTACGGCGAAGTTCTTAAATGATAATCAAATCCCAGCGATCACCGTTTGTTGGCCGGATGAGGAGGGCGACAACAACATCATGGAGATGTTCAGCAAACATGTCTTTGAGTTGGTAGTCAACATCCCGAAGGATCACAGCAAGCGTGAGCTGACTAACGGTTACAAGATCCGTCGTGCGGCGATCGACCATAACATTCCGTTGATCACCAATGCTCGTTTAGCCAGTGCCTTCATCGATGCCTTCTGCGAGATGCGTCAAGAGGACATCCAGATCAAGAGCTGGCAAGAGTATAAGTAATTGCAAACAGCCATCACGGCATAGTGTAGGGACGATCTGTATGGGTCGCCCCTATTTTTTTGCCAAAATCGCATTTTCCTCTGTCAGGTTGTCTGCCTTATCTGACAGATTTTCAATTGGAAACATCAAAGAAGTTTGCGTAGGTTTAAAGCGGGTGGCGCATCGATTAAATTTGTTTGCATACGTTTAAAAGGGATCTGACCTTAGCAAGGGACTGGTCGTTCGGGCACGAAGTTTGCACAATCCTTAGCGAATTCGGGAAGCCGAAAGGCAGAGCGGGTTCAAAAGAAAAATAGATAAATAAAGAACTAAAGAATAGGAGATTAAGATTATGATGCCGAGTAAAAGAATGTACAACAATGATCAGAATTGGTTACCGACTTTCTTCAATGATTTCTTCGATAACGATTGGATGATGAAGACAAACGCCACCGCCCCTGCGATCAATGTCGTAGAGAGCGACAAGGATTACAAGGTTGAGGTAGCCGCTCCGGGTATGAAAAAGGAGGATTTCAATATCCATTTGGGTGAGAACAACGAGTTGGTCATCACGATGGAGCAGAAGAACGAGAACAAAGAGGAGCACAAGAAATACTTGCGTCGCGAGTTTGCTTACTCGAAGTTCCAGCAATCTTTCATCCTGCCCGACGACGTAGAAAAGGAGAAAATAAGTGCCAGCGTGAACGATGGTATCTTGACAATCGAGTTGCCTAAACACGCACCTGAGGAGAAAGCTAAGGTTAACCGAGTCATTGAGATTCAGTAAAAAACGTTGCCCGTAAGGGCGAAATTCATTGCCCGTAGTTTTCTAAAACGTTGCCCATCGAAATTTTTTTCGTTGCCCGTGGTTTTAGAAAACTATGGGCAATGTTTTTTTGTTTTACGGGCAATGAAATTTTGAAGGTTGCCTGCTGTTGCTATGCAGCGAATGGGGCTATTTTTACATCTGCTTCTATAAACAATCCACAAAGATTAGCATGATGAAGAGCGTATTTACATTGTTGGCCGTTACGGCCTTGTTTACCACCTCGTGTTCGAAAGATGAGGTGATTGAGGTGTCACAACTTACCGAGGGATATTGGGGTGAGTGCTACGACAACCCGAATTTCTCTATGGATAGCTCCGTTAAATATAAGTTCGAACTGGATGGAACCTATACGTTGAAGGTTAATCATGCGCTGGTAGATACCACAGTGATTTACACACACAACTATCAGTTGCAAAACAATGTGCTGACATTGCAGACGGATTCACCTGTGGCAGAACAACAAAGCTACAACATCATCCTGTTGAGTGAGAAGGAGATGGCTTGGCAACGAGTAGGAACTTCCTATTCCGAAGGAACGCTCTCCTCGGATTACAAGCACTTCAATCACTATCCCGATGGCAACTATTGAATGATTGCGGAGGAAAGATTTCCCCCTTCTTGCAATTAATTGGGCAACCAAAGGAGGAGGATAATTAAAAAACGCTAACTTTGCCTCACTTGAATAGCATACCTACAAACACGTGAGCAAAGATGTTGCGGCAACTCTACATAGGATGGATAGGACTCCTGATCGTCTGTTTCGCGGCGAAGGGAGCGACGATCCCTGCTGTGCTAATCCAGAACTATTCCGTCAAGGACTACAAAGCGAGTTGCCAGAACTGGGATCTCTCCGTCTCCTACAACGGGTTTATCTATGCCGCGAATAACTCCGGCTTACTGAGCTTCGACGGCAACAATTGGCAGCTACACGAAATGCTCGATAAATCAGAACTGTATCATGTCACCTATTGGCGCGACACGCTCTATACAAAGGGTGAGGAGTCGATGGGCTATTGGTTGCGAGATGACTTCGAGCTGTTGCATTATACGCCGGTTGACCACCTGCCGCCTAACGTGAAGTTTGAGAAGCCGGAAGTGGACTTCGTGATGCCTGAGGCGATTCAAGCGTTGAAGCCGACAGCCGTAGCTGCGGTGGGAGAGTTGATCTTTATTGGTACAGCAGCTTCGGGTCTTTTCATCACTGACGCTCAGGGTCAGGTCTATCATCATCTAACCATCAACAATCAGTTGCAAGATAACATCGTGCGAGCGATTTGTGTGCAAGACAACACCTTGGCATGGGTAGCGTTAGACAATGGCATTACCCGTATTGAGGTGGATCCGCCCATTGCCATGCTGGATAAGCGTCAACATATTGGCAAGTTGGAGGATGCCGTGCTTCGTGCTGGCAAGCTCTATATCCAAACGAACCGTGGCTTTTACAGCCGAGAGCTGGAAGCAGACGAGTTGTTTGAGCCGATTGATGCTGCGGTAGTGGCTGGCCTTTTCCCCACGCAGCAAGTGGCTGAGGGGTTGGAAGTCTCTGACCTGTTCACGGATCTATCGTCGTTGCAGCAATTCGCTCATTCGGAGGATTTGTATGCCCGTGGAGATGACCACTACTGGCTCACCACACAAAACGAGGCTGGCCTTTTCCAACTGAAAGGGGGAAAGGGCATCTTGAAATGCCGAATTCTCTTCACCAATTACAACCTTAACTTGGTGTCAAATGGCCGACGTTTCATCCCGCTCAACGACTCTTTAGACTTAGTCTCTACCATGGAGGGAACCTTGTTAGTCAATACCCGTCAATTGATCGCAGGTAGCTTGGGAGGCATGACTATGCCTAACTGCTCCCGCATCCATTATATCGACAAACGGGGTACCCATGCTATCGACCCGCATACGCAGGCGATCACTTTGCCGCATCATTTCCAAGAACTATCAGTGTATGCAAGTACGACCGTTTTCACCCCCAACCACCAGATCAGCTATCGACTGGAGGGCGTTTCGGATGAATGGTCGGATTGGCAAAACGAGGGAGTCATTAAGTTCTTGCAGTTACCACCGGGTGAGTATCAGTTAGTGGTGCGCAAGTATGTGGCCAGAGGTCCTTTCCCAGAGTTCAGGTTAAAGATAGAGGTACGCTCGGCTTGGTATAACACACTGTGGGCTTACCTGCTTTATGCCTTGTTGTTGGGGGTAGCCATGCAAGTGGGGTTGCGCATTCGTTTGGCCAACCTGAAACGAAAGGAAGAGGCCCAACGGGAGGCGGAACGTATGGCCGAGCAACAACGTTTGCAGCAGTTGAGAAGCGAGATGTTGGAAGTGGAGCTGAAAAACAAGAGCAATGAGCTGACCCTACAAACCACCGCCTTGGTGAAGCGCAACGAGGCGATCCAATCGTTCTTGAAGGAGCTGGATGAACAGAAGAGCACCTTGGGCGATCGTTATCCGAACAAGCTCTACAATCGTTTGCGCAAACTGATGGAGGATGGGCTGAACGACCAGGCCGACTGGCTGCAGTTCGAGAGCTACTTCAACAGTGCTCATCATCATTTCATGGAGCGACTGCGACAGCAATATGCTGACATCACGATGGGCGACTTGCGCCTTTGCTGCTTGCTCCGCATGAACCTCTCGACAAAAGAGATCGCCTCGCTATTGAATGTCTCCGTCCGGGCCATCGAGATCCGTCGTTATCGCCTACGCAAGCGCCTCATGCTTGAATCTGACACCAATTTGGTGGATTTCCTCCTCAAATTCGGAGAAGAATAGGTAGTGAACATTTAGATTTAGTGCTATTGATTGCTGGCGATGGAGAAAGTTGTATGAGCAATCAATCTTAAATTTTTATCATTCATTTCCAGATGTTTATATATTTGTGTGAAAGTAAAGATGTAGTAGTCCTTTTGAGAAAAAACAGGATGAGAAAGTGATGTAGTAGCTTTTCTCCCTTGCATAAATAAAATTTAATCGTTCCTTTGCAAAAAATAGAGTTACTAAAGTTATACATGATGAAACACGAGTTGGAAAAGCAGTTAGAGGTGTTGGAGAAAAAGGGCATTGATCGCCGACACTTTTTCCGTTTGCTTGCAGCAAGCGGGCTTATGGTAAGTTTGAGTACGAACAAGGCGCAAGCCTTTTCCAGTAATGCGAAAGGCAAGATTGTGATTATTGGTGGTGGAGCTGCTGGTATCAGTATGGCTGCCCGATTAAAGCATTGGCTGGACGAACCTGATATTACCTTGATTGATCCGAGCGATCGGCAATTTTATCAGCCGGGATTCACCTTGATTGCTTCTGGCGTGTATCAGCCGAATGAGGTATGGAAAAATCAGGCGGATTGTATGCCCAGTGGGATAAAATGGGTGAAGGATTCTGTAGTAGCGGTAGATCCGGTATGGAACCAGGTAACGACTGCGCGGAATGGCAAGATCCCGTATGACTTCTTGGTGCTGACTCCAGGTTTGCAATGCAACTGGGAAAAGGTGGAAGGCATCACGCAGCAGACGCTTGGTCAAGGCAATGCGCACAGTATTTATGACTTCGAGGGTGCGCAGAAGACTTGGCAAGCTATTCAGGCTTTCGCGCAGAAGGGTGGTAAAGGTATTTATACGGATACCTACACGAAGCATAAGTGTGGTGGCGCACCGAAGAAGATTTGCCTGCTGACGGAGCACTACGCCCGCAAGCAGGGAACCCGTGAGAAGTTAGACTTCCACTATTATACGGCCTCTAAAGAACTGTATGATGTGCCTTATTTCACGCCGCGCTTGATCGAGATCTACAAAGAGCGTAACGTGCCTTACGAGGTGAACGTACGTGTAAAAGGTGTCGATACGCAGGCAAAGCGGGTTTATATGGAGAAGATTGAGACCAAGGGCGAGGAGAAGATCACGACTCCTTTCGTAGAAGATTACGAATTCTTGCACTTCGTGCCGCCGATGTCAGCGCCCGATTTTGTGCGTGAGGCCGGCTTAGGTTGGACGGAAGGCAAGTTGGCTGCCGATGCTTGGGTGATGGTTGATAAGGAGACGTTGGTACACAAGAAATACCCCAACATCATCTCATTGGGTGATGTAGCCGGTATCCCGACCAGTAAGACCTCCGCGGCGATCCGTAAGCAGGTACCCATTGCTGCGAAGAATTTGATTGCCTTGATGGAGGGCAAAGAGCCTGTGGAGAAGTACAACGGTTATGCCGCTTGTCCGATTGTGACAGATTATGGCCATGTATTGCTGTGTGAGTTTGACTACGAGAAGAATCCGGACATTTCGTTCCCCTTCACGCTGATCGACACCTCTAAAGAGCAATGGTTGGCTTGGTTGCTGAAAGTGTATATCTTGAAACCACTCTATTTTTATGGTATGCTGAATGGCATCGCTTAATTGGATGATAAAGAACACAGATGATAATTACAGACCCTGAGAAGGTTTGCGCCTTCTCGCATTAGGATACTCCCTTATATCTAAATGCCGACCTAAAACAAGAATCCCCGATTCCTCACGGAGCCGGGGATTCTTTATATTGGTAATAGCTGCCTATCTTAGACATGGAAACAGAAAGATAGGTCAGGGATTACCCGAAAGGAACATTAATAAGTCGTATTTTGCGGATCAAAGTTGGTCCAACCACTCAACCAATTATCAGACGCATTGAACGCTCCTACGAAATTTACTTTGTCAAACCAAGCGGAACTCTCGCCCTCGAAAGAGGCTGCGTTTAGCAAGGGACTGCCCTCTGTCGGCATGAAGGGAGAGCCGGCATTTGCAGCATCGGTCAGTGCCAAGGTTACGGCATCCTCGAAGTAGCTGTTCTTCAATGCCTCTTGGAAGAAGAAGCTGTTGGAGTAGGACTTTTGGTTCTTGTCAATCTCTACCTTGTTTACCGCATCATAGAGCACATCCTCATAGACCTTGTTAGCATCTGAGCCGACAATATCCATACCAGCTAAGACATTGTTGTGGAAACGGATGGTACCTGCTTTGGCCTGTGCCGGCGTGTCGCCTTTCTCTCCGTCGATAATTAAGCCAATTGGCCAACCTGCTGCTACGGAGTTGATCACGTTCAAGCGTGAACTGCGACGAATCTGCATAGCGGATTGGAACTTACCCAGGGCAGAACCGTTGTTGGGGTTCATGGAGCCACCGTTGATGAAGTCGGTCGTGTTCTCAAAGGCTACGCCAGTATGCAATTTCGGACCAATGAAGGTGATGTTACTGAAAGTTGCGTTGGTGTAGGGAGAGACATCAGAACCGCTGGCATTGTTGTCGCTCTCAAAGCCGTTGCTCTGTGACTTATCGGCGATGCGGGCATCACGAATCACTAAGCCATACTGAACCGAACCACTGAAGCCGTTATCAGTATCGAAATCATCGTCCCAGCCGTGGAAAGCTACTAAGTTCTTGCAGTTGACTGCGCCACCAAACCACTCGAAGGAGTCATCGTTGCTGTATGATACCTGTACGTGGTCAATCTGCGTACCACTACCTACAGAACCTAATGTCAAACCGTTGATCTCCTGATCGGGCTGGAAGGGATAGCCGGCGAACTCGATACGTACATAGCTCAATACACCGGAGTTGTCTGCGTCATCCTCACCACCATGTTTCGTACGGGGACCACCCTCGATCTGCATCTCTGCCTGGTTGTTGCGTGCCTTACCGCACAGGATAATGCCACCCCAGTCTCCCGGTTTACGGTTGCCCGGCTCTGCCTCTGAGGTGAAGACGATCGGCTCAGTAGCTGTACCCTTGGCGATCAACTTACCGCCTCGCTCTGCCAAAAGGGAAGCCTTTGTCTGCTTGTCACCCTTGATGATGGTACCCGGTTCGATGGTCAGCTCTGCACCGTTGGCGATATAGACCCAACCTTTCAACAGGTAGGTTCCCTTCTTAAGGGTCTGCTTGCCGGTGAAGACAAACTCCGCATCACCATTACCAATCTGAGTACCCTCAGCATTCTCCGTATTGTCAGCCTCGTTGAAGAGGATGTGGTCACATGATTTCAATCCGCCATCCGTGCCCCAGACATATTCTACTTTGTTTGTCGGTTGCTCAGGATCGGGATCCGGCGTGGGGGTGGGCACGGGATCATCGTCGTCACTACAAGCGGATACACTCAAGGCAAGCGCCAACAGCATTTGCCAACCAAAATAATTCACAGTTTTCATATTAAATAGGAATTAAAGAATGAATAATCGTTGTTTATCTCTCGTTTAAAAGTTCACCACCGCACTCAAACCGATGTTACGACCCGGCTTATACTGGCGGGTGATCTGCACCACTTCACGCGTTTGTCCGTCGGGATTGGTCACCTCCGCGAATTGCTTGTAGGTCACCTTCTGCGCCAACAGGTCGCGCAAGTTGGCCTTTATCTCGATGTGCTTGCCAAACTTCTTTGAGATGCTCAGGTCGATCACGTCTCTTGGCATTTCGTAGCTATCAGGCACGCGGGCATTGTCCTCGCTGTCGGTGCTTCCCTCGCTGCGACCCACACCGATGATACGTTTACCGATGCGGTTATAGAGCAATGAGACGTTCAGCTGGGATGCCTCATGCTGATAGAAGAGGCCGGTGTTGATCAAATATGGCGACTGTCCCTGCATCGGGCGGTTCTCGTTGCGTGAGCCTTCGGGGAAGCGTACCCGGCTGTGGATCAATGTGCCGTTGAACGACCAGCTGAAATGGGGCAATCCGATGAAAGCAAGATCTTTCCGTATGTCCAGTTCGAGACCGAAGTTATCGGCTTTCAAGGCATT
The DNA here is from genome assembly GCA_021531385.1 of Parabacteroides distasonis. Taxonomy (GTDB): domain Bacteria; phylum Bacteroidota; class Bacteroidia; order Bacteroidales; family Tannerellaceae; genus Parabacteroides; species Parabacteroides distasonis_C. Next base: position 52,921 of record JAFBIR010000016.1, read on the forward strand.
CTCGTAGGAATAGATCAGGCTCGTGCCACCCGCTACGGTGTAGGTCCACTCGATGGGGTTCTCGAACCGCTTGTAGAAACCGGCCAAGGTGATCTGCTCGCCACGTGTTGGATAGAACTCATAGCGCAAGTCGAGGTTGTGGACGTAACAGGGTTTCAGATCCACGTTGCCCTGCACGTGCGAAGCCAGATCGAAGTCGTAATAGACCGAGGGGGAAACCTCGCGGAACTCCTGTCGATTGACCGACTTACCGTAGGAGAGACGCAACTGGTGCTGCTCGTTGAAGGTATAGGTGGAGTTGACCGAGGGGAAGAAATCGTGATAGCGATAGAACTTGCTCTGGTGACTCTCGATGTCGTCTCGGGTATTCGTGATCAGCTCCATCTGGTTATACTCGTAGCGCACACCGGCATAGAGACTCAGCTTCCCGAAAGGAAGTGTGGTGGCTACGTAGCCGGCACCCAACGCATTGCGGCCGCTATAGCTGTTGCGCATCGCCTGTATCTCCAAGAGGTGCAGTTTGTCTGCCCCGAAATAATCCGGGTTGGAGAGCAGCTCTGTCATGTCCATCTGTCGGAACCCTGCCGGCATCTGGTTGTTGCTGACATCCCAGTTGTAGATGAACTCGCGGGTGCGGTAGGCACGAGAGCGATATTCGCCGTAAGCACCCACCTGCAAAGTCGGCGTGAATGTGCCAAACTGAAAATCGTGGCGGTCGCCCACATTGGCGGAGATGATGTGCTCATCCAGCTTGGTGAACTCACGGTTGATCTCGTTGCCGGCAGTCAGCATCATCGTGCCCTGCTCCAAGGCATCGTCGATGGTGTAGCGACGGCGGTCGGGCATCCGTCGATTGGCATAGGAGTAGCTGGCGCTCCATGTTATCTCGTCATTCGTGCGGCTATGCTTACCTGTTAGCTGTCCGTTATAGGTCGTACGGCTGCGGTAGTAATACTCCGCACCAATCTCGTTATCCGATTGGGCATTCACGCCTACACGATCTGTATAGCGGTCAGTGGAGAGCTGGTTGACGATATTTTTCAGCTCAATTCGGTCGTTACCTCCACTGGTGAGCAATGCCAAATTAAGCATGGCTCCGAGTCGCACATTGTTGTTATACTGGTTGTCCACGGAGTGACGCAGATAGTTGCTACGGTCGTTCGCTTGGTCATATACACCAAAGAGGTTATTGATCATGTCGGTGTAGGCACGTGTCTCGTTGGTATAGTTGAGTGCGCCCACCAATCCTACTTGCGCACCATCCACGTCCCAGCGGTGGCTCCAGTCAGCACCCAGCTTTAGGTCGCCGAGAGGCTTGCGTTGCTTCACCCGCCAATCGTTGTTGAAACCGTTGCCTTGCAGGTCGATCGCACTCGGAGTATTCAAGGTCTTCAAAGCTGCGTCAAACCCGCCGCTGAAGGGACGGAAACTACGGTCGAATCCCAAGAAATCTGTACCGCCACCTTTGGCGTAGCTGAAATCTTGAAATGCGGTTGCATCATTCCAGTTGCCACCAACGGAGATTCCCCAGCGGTTCTCTGTCGGAATATCTTTCGTATAGATTTGGATGAATCCACCGCTGAAATCCGCCGGATATTCGGGGCTGGGCGATTTCACGATCACCAAGTGGTCGATCTGGCTGCTGGGGATGATGTCAAACGAGAAGGCGCGTGAGTCCGCTTCCGAGCTGGGCACGGCGCCACCGTTGATCCATACATTATTATAACGTTGTGAGAGGCCACGCACCATCACAAACTTATCCTCGATCAGGCTGACGCCCGGGATGCGCTTAATCACCTCACCGGCGTTGTTGTCTTGTGTCTTCTTGATCTCTTGGGCGGAGATGTTGTTCACCACGAGGCGACTCTCTTTCGCCTGAGCGATCATCGCCATCTGCGTGTTGTGCCGTCTGACGCCCGTCACCTTCACTTCGCCCAAGGTCTGTTGATCCGCCTCCAACTGAATGGTCAGTTCTTCGGGATCATCCGCAGCGGTAGCTTGCAGCGTAGCGGTCTTGTAAGCTACATATTGAATGGTCACGGTATAGGTGCCCTTTTTCAATCCGCTGATTTGGAAACGTCCGTCGATGTCGGTAGCTGCACCTTGACCATCTACCAATACTGCCGCGCCTATCAACGGTTCACCACTTTGTTTGTCGATAACCACTCCCTTGATGTCCGCAGCCAGGGCTGTAGCTGTTTGGACCAGTAAATAGATTCCAACAATCCCTTTCTTTACGAATGCTTGTATCATATTATTCCTTTCTTGATTGCACTCGCGAAATAACATTAGCCGCATTGCTACCGAATGACAGCCGTGTGACAATGTGGTTACGTTTAACGACTCCCAGATTTTTTGCCAACTGGAAAAATTTTTTTCCCCAGTTAGCCAAATAATTTTTGCCAATTGGAGCGAAAAGCAGCGATAACTTCCTACTTTTGCCAACGATTGAACATTTTGTCTGTCTTCATTCCTAAGTTTTTGCTTTTTTATCGTTATATTTGCGGCATAATAGCTTTAAATCTGAATGATTATGGAAAAGAAGGAGCAAGACAGCAAGACGAAGCAGCCACTCAGCGAGGCTGAGTTGGAAGAGGTGAATGGCGGTATGGACTCTACGGTGTGTCCCATCTGTGGACATCGCATCACGGAGCCACTCAAGATTCACAAGCAGAAGTATCACAAGTAAAATAGATTTACTGTGACTTAAAAATGATCGTATGATGGAAAAGAAAGAACAAGAAAATAAAACAATGCAGCCGCTTAGCGAGGCTGAGTTGGAGCAGGTGCAGGGTGGACTCTCTTCGCATCGTCCTGCTTTAGGACCATACGACAGAGAATGTGGAAATGCGGCTCAAGGTGAGATATTATCCTGTCAAATTTGTGGAGAGAAGGTCATAGCCCGCAGCATGACAGGGCATCTTAACAAAGTTCATGGTATCAAATCCAAGAACCCTTGAGCACGCGCTAGAAAGGTTAAAGAAAAGAGACGTCCCATTGCGGGACGTCTCTTTTTACTTTTATTCTCCCGTCAGCCAGCGGAGGAGTCCCAGCTCGTTGAGGAAGATGATGCCGATAGCAATCGGCGCGATATATTTCATGAAGAAGGCGTAGGTGTTGAAGAAGTAGAAGGGGATTGTGCCCTCGTTGGTCAACTCTGCTTTCAATATCTTTTTATCTACCCGTTGTCCGACAAACAGGCAGATCAACATACCGCCCAGAGGAAGCATGATCTTGGCGGTGATATAATCCAACAGGTCGAAGAAGTTGAGGCCGCCAATGGTGTATTCACTGAGCACACCCATCGAGAGGGAGCTGATCGAGCCAAAGAACAACACGCCCAAAGAGACATAGACAGCTGCGCGGCTGCGGGTCATCTGCCACTCCTCGTGCATGTAGGCCGTGGCTACCTCGTGGAGCGAGATGGTGGAGGTGAGGGCGGCTAACGCCAAAAGAACAAAGAAGACGAGCGACCAGAGGTTGCCGAGCGGCATCTGCTCAAAGACGTTGGGCAGGGTGATGAAGACCAACTCCGGTCCGGCCGTCGGTGCGATGCCGAAGCTGAACACCGCCGGGAAGATCATGACGCCGGCGAGCACAGCAACCAATGTGTCGAGCAGGGTCACCTGGATGGCGGTTGTTTGCAGGTTGGTGTGCTTCCCGAAATAGGAGGAGTAGGTGATGAGACATCCCATACCAATACTCAGCGAGAAGAAGGCCTGCCCCATGGCACTCAACACGACGGAGGAGCGGATCTTCGAGAAGTCTGGCTGCAAGAGGAACCGCAATCCCTCGCTGGCATCAGGCAGCGTGACGGAGCGCACGCAGAGGGCACACAAGATCAAGAAGAGGACAGGCATCATCACTTTGGAAGCCCGCTCGATGCCTTTCTTGACCCCCGACATGATGATGACGTGCGTCATGCCAATGAAGAGGGCGGTCCAGAGAATGGGGCGGAAAATGCCGGAGGAGAACTCCTCAAATTCGGCGGTGAACTCGGCAGCCGATTTCCCGGCGAGCGAGCCGGTACATGCCTGCAGGATGTATTCGAGTGTCCAACCCGACACCACGGAGTAGAAACCAAGGATGAGGAAGGCTCCCAGCACACCGTTGTAGCCGATGAAGCTCCACTTGGTTCCCGGTGCCATCACCTTGAAGGCACCCGCTGCGTTGCGGTGAGAGTGACGGCCAATGAAAAATTCGGTAATCATAACCGGTATGCCCAAAAGAAGAATGCAGACGAGGTAGATGAGGATGAATGCAGCACCGCCATTTGCCCCGACCATATAGGGGAATCGCCAAATGTTGCCTAAGCCAACGGCGCATCCTACGGTAGCTAAGATCACGCCCAGTTTACTGCCAAAAGTGGCTCTTTTGTTTGTTGTCATTTGCTTTTTCTGTTTTATGTAAAGTTTGTAATTCGACCATCTACAATATGGATCACGCGATCGGTGTTTGCCGCCAGCTGCTCGTCGTGCGTGACGATGACGAAGGTTTGCCCCAACTTGTCACGTAGCTCAAAGAAGAGGCTGTGTAGCTCCGCTCTGTTTTGCGTGTCAAGACTCCCTGAGGGCTCGTCTGCCAAGATTACTGCCGGATGATTGACCAGGGCACGGGCCACGGCGACCCGCTGTTTCTCTCCGCCGGATAGAGCTGCCGGTTTGTGCTCCATGCGGTCGGTCAGTCGGAGCAGGTCGAGTAGCTCCTTGGCTTTTCGTTCGGCCTCGGCTGGCTTTTCCCGCGCGATGAGTGCGGGCAGCATGACGTTCTCCAAAGCAGTGAACTCCGGCAATAGCTGGTGAAACTGGAAGACGAAACCAATCTGGCGATTGCGGAAGGCCGCCAGCTCTTTCTCTTTGAGCAGTCCGGTCTCTGTCCCGTTGATGAGGAGTCGTCCGCTGTCCGGTCGATCGAGCGTCCCGATGATTTGCAACAAGGTGGTCTTGCCGGCACCACTGGGTCCGACAATGGCGACCACCTCGCCCTTCTGGATAGTGAGGTCGATCCCTTTGAGCACCTGTAAGGCTCCGAAACTTTTGGTGATTCCTTCCGTTTGTATCATACCATATGTTTGAGGACATGGGCAGCGAGGTAGCAGCCGAAGATGGCTGGCATGTAGGCTACGGTGCCTGCTGTGGTCCGTTTGTTTGACTCATTTTCCACCTCGATGACTGCGTTCATGTCGGCGAATTCCGTGGAGAAGACCACGGAGATACCCTTCCGTATGCCGAGGGCATGGAGCCGCTTGCGTACAGCCCGTGCCAACGTGCAGTTGATCGACTTTGAGATGTCGGCTATCCGCACCTGCGAGGGATCGGTTTTCGCCCCGGCTCCCATGGAGGAGACGATCGGGATCTGGTGAGTGTAGGCGCAATGCAACAGGAATACTTTCGGGCTTAAAGAATCAATAGCGTCCACTACATAATCAAAATGGCCCTGGGTGAGCAGCTCCTCCGTGCGCTCGTCGCGCAGGAACTCGTTCAATACCGTCAGTCGCAACGCTGGATTGATGTCTAAGAGCCGTTCAGCCATGACCTCTGCCTTGGGTCGTCCCAACGTAGAATGCAAGGCGGGCAGTTGGCGGTTGAGGTTGCTCTCATTCACGCAGTCAGCATCAACGATGGTCATGCGCCCTACGCCGGCTCGACAAAGCTGTTCGGCAGTGTATGCGCCGACACCTCCCAGGCCTACTACCAAGACATGGCACTCAGCCAAACGAGCCATGCGTTCCGCTCCATAGAGTAATTCCGTTCGTGTATTCCAGCTATAACGCATTTGTTATCTATTTTGTCCGCAAAAGTAATGAATTGTTCTTAGAATACTTAATTTCGCGGCAAATAAACAGATTTCTTAATTAATAAGTATATGATAGCATTCTATGCGGAAGAGACGCAGCTTCCGGCCGTTCGTCAGGAGGCCGTCCGGGAATGGGTGAGAATCGTAGCGCGAAGTTACGGTAAGAAGGTGGGTGACATCAGCTATATCTTTTGTTCGGATGAGAAAATTTTGGCGGTGAACCGCGAGTTCCTGCAACACGATTATTATACCGACATCATCACGTTCGACTATACCAGTGGTGAGAAGATCGCAGGTGATCTCTTCATCAGCTTAGATACCGTTCGCACCAATGCGGAGAAGTTCGGTCAGCCCTACAACGAGGAGCTGCATCGCACCATTATCCATGGCATCCTGCATCTGTGTGGCATCAATGATAAAGGACCAGGAGAGCGGGAGATCATGGAGGCGAACGAGAACAAGGCGTTGGAGATCCTTCCTGAGGAATGCCGACAATATCCTTGTCAACCCACTACGGAAGGCGAGGCTATCGAGAAGGCTTAATTATAGGAATCAGCAAATAGAAGGGAAATATGACATTTACTTATGATGTGATCGTGGTGGGTGCCGGACATGCCGGCTGTGAGGCTGCGGCTGCCGCTGCCAACTTAGGCTCGAAGACGTTGCTCATCACGATGGACATGAACAAAATTGCTCAGATGAGTTGCAACCCGGCTGTGGGTGGTATAGCCAAAGGGCAGATCGTGCGTGAGATCGACGCCTTGGGTGGTTATATGGGAATCGTGACAGATCGGACGGCCATCCAGTTTCGGATGTTGAACCGCAGCAAGGGGCCTGCCATGTGGAGTCCCCGTGCGCAGAGTGATCGAGCCCGTTTCATCGAGTGCTGGCGTGGCATTTTAGAGAATATCCCCAACTTGTATCTCTGGCAAGACATGGTGAAGGAGCTGCTGATCGAGCAGGGGGCGGTCTGTGGCGTACGTACTGGCATGAATGTGGAGTTCCGAGCGAAGGCCGTCGTGTTGACCAATGGTACTTTCCTCAATGGACTGCTCCATATCGGACGCACACAGATCCGAGGAGGCCGCATTGCGGAACCCGCCGCGACGGGTTTAACCGAGCAACTGAAAGCATTGGGTATTCGCACGGATCGGATGAAGACCGGAACGCCTGTGCGCATTGATGCCCGCAGTGTCCATTTCGAGGAGATGACTGAGCAACCCGGCGAGGATGATTTCCATAAATTCTCTTTCCTCGATACGGAGCATCGTCTGTTGCGACAGTTAAGTTGCTGGACGACCTACACCAATGAAGCTTGTCACGACATCTTGCGTGAAGGCTTACCCGATTCTCCGCTTTACAACGGACAGATCCAAAGTATCGGTCCGCGCTATTGCCCCAGCATCGAGACAAAGATCGTCACTTTTGCGGAGCGTAATCAACACCAGCTTTTTTTAGAGCCGGAGGGTGAATCTACACAGGAGTATTACCTCAATGGTTTCTCCAGCTCTTTGCCTTTGGAGATTCAGCTGCGGGCGTTGCAGGCGATTCCTGCTTTTCGTGATGTGCAGATCTATCGTCCCGGGTATGCCATTGAATATGATTTCTTCGATCCGACACAGCTCAATCATAACTTGGAGACGAAGGCCATTCATAATCTCTTTTTCGCCGGGCAGATAAACGGAACGACCGGTTATGAAGAGGCCGGAGGACAAGGTTTGGTAGCTGGCATTAATGCGCATATCAATTGCCACGGCGGGACGCCGTTTGTGTTAGGACGTGATGAAGCATACATTGGCGTGTTGATTGACGATTTGGTGACGAAGGGAGTCGATGAGCCTTACCGTATGTTTACGTCACGAGCGGAGTATCGTATTCTCTTGCGTCAGGATGATGCTGATATGCGACTCACCGAGCGATCCTATGAGATGGGATTAGCGAAACGGAATCGTATGGATTTATTGGTGGAGAAACGAGCCTCACGTGATGCGTTGATTCATTTTGTGGAGAACTATTCTGTGAAGCCGCAATACCTCAATGCTGGCTTGGAGCAGATTGGTACCACTCCCCTCTCCCATGGCTGCAAGCTGATCGATGTGTTGCTTCGTCCACAAACCACCTTGCTGAACTTAGCCCCTTTTATCCCCGCTTTGCAGGAGGAGTTGATGCGGCTGCCAAATGCTCGTCGGGATGAGATAGCTGAGGCTGCTGAGATTTTGATTAAGTATAGCGGCTACATCAAACGAGAGCGACAGATAGCAGATAAGATCTCCCGTTTGGAGAACATCCGCATCAAAGGGAAGTTTGACTACAACAATATCCATGCTCTCTCTACGGAGGCTCGCCAAAAATTGAGCCGTATTGATCCGGAGACTTTGGCACAGGCGGGTCGCATTCCTGGCATCTCTCCCAGTGACATTAATATATTGTTAGTTTTACTTGGTCGATAAAAATGTTCCACGTGGAACATATTAAAGAAGATATTCAATGAATGAAGCTAAAAAGCTGATTTTACAGCAAAATCCATCTGATTTAACAGGAGGGCTTTTCCATACAAAGCCCATTTCGTTTGAGAAACTATCCGTGAAAGCTTGTGGCAAGACGTTGCGGACATTAGATCTTCTAATGGATGGCTCATTAACAGAGACCCTATTCCCGGTCAAAACCTACGATGGCTATATGGATTCGGATATGAGTCGAGACTTGCTAAAGTTGGTTTGGCTGAATGGCTATCGCACGGAGCCTCCTCTCCTCTCCTTTCTGCATGGCACAGGTTTGAAGTTGGGTGCGGTAGCGATGAGTCGTGCGTTGGATAGCCATGATATCGTAGCGATAGGAACGACCGACTTCGAGCTGGAGCAGGCGATCAATGCTTTGATCCGAGCGAAAGGCGGTATTGCGGTGGCTTGCTTAGATGGTGTAGAGATTGTTCGTCGCCCCTCTGTGATTTTAGATGAGTTGGGACAAGAGAATGCGCTTCAGCAGTATGCGCAAATTGAACGAAAGGTGAAACAGCTGCAAACTCCCCTGCCCGATTTACTCGACCGGATGCTTACCATTGGCGCTTACGATTTGCGAAATCTTTCGGCACGTTTGTTCGTATGACGGAGAAAGATGAACATATTAAGATGATCTTGGCCGTGATCCCGGAGAAGCCGGGTTGCTACCAATACTTCGATGAGAAGGGAACCATCATCTATGTAGGCAAGGCGAAGAATCTTAAGCGGCGTGTCTCCTCCTATTTCAATAAGGAACATGATAGCAATAAGACCCGTGTCTTGGTGAAGCAGATTAGAGACATCAAATATTTTGTGGTGGATACGGAGGAGGATGCGCTTTTATTAGAGAATAACCTGATTAAGCAGTATCGCCCGCGATACAATGTCTTGCTGAAAGACGATAAGACCTATCCCTCAATCGTGGTGAAGAACGAATATTTCCCCCGGGTGTATCAAACACGCAATATCGTTCGGGATGGTTCGCAGTATTATGGCCCCTATCCATCTGTCTTCACGGCTCGCGTGATGCTCCAGATGCTGAAAGAACTTTATCCGATCCGCACCTGCAAATATCCTTTGACACCGGAGGCCATCGCTCGAGGACAATTCAAAGTCTGCTTGGAATATCATATCAAGCGGTGCAAAGGGCCTTGCGAGGGTTTGCAGTCGTTAGAAGCGTATCAGCAAAACATCGCCGAGATAAAGGAGATCCTCAAAGGAAACATTTCCCAAATCAGTAAGCATCTCTACGAACAGATGCAGACCTTAGCTTCAGAATTACGTTTTGAGGAGGCGCAAGAGCTGAAAGAAAAGTATGAGGTGATCGAGAACTATCGGGCCAAATCGACGGTGGTTACGCCTATGTTGCATAATATCGATGTCTTTTCGTTGATCGAGGATGAGCATTCCGCTTATGTAAACTATATGCATATCGGCAATGGCGCCATCATGCAGGCCTATACGTTTGAGTATAAAAAACGGTTGGAGGAGACAAAGGAGGAGTTGTTAGGTTTGGGTATTGTGGAGATGCGAGCACGCTTTAAGAGTACCGCTAAGGAGGTGATCGTACCGTTTGCGTTGGATTTGCCATTGGCCAACGTGAGCTTTATCGTGCCTCAGCGAGGCGATAAAAAGAAACTGCTCGACCTCTCAGAGATGAACGCGAAACAGTTTAAGGTCGATAAACTGAAGAAAGCAGAGAAGCTCAATCCGGAGCAACGGACGACTCGCCTGTTGAAGGAGATCCAAGAAGCATTGCATTTAGACCGATTGCCTGTTCAAATCGAGTGTTTCGACAACTCCAACATCCAGGGTAGCGATCCTGTGGCAGCTTGCGTCGTCTTTAAAATGGGTAAACCCTCGAAATCGGATTATCGGAAATACAACATACGGACAGTCGTTGGCCCGGATGATTACGCCTCTATGAAAGAGGTGGTGCGCCGACGCTATCAGCGGGCCATTGAGGAGCAAACTCCCCTACCCGATTTAATCATTACAGATGGTGGAAAGGGGCAAATGGAGGTAGTGCGTACCGTCATAGAGGATGAGTTGGGCTTACAGATTCCGATTGCCGGGTTAGCGAAAGACGGGCATCACCGCACGGCGGAATTGCTTTTTGGATTCCCTCCGGAACCGATCGGAATGCGGATGGACAGCCCGCTCTTCCATTTGCTGACTCGTATGCAAGATGAGGTGCATCGCTTCGCCATCACGTTCCATAAGGATAAGCGCAGCAAGGGGCAGGTTAAATCGGAATTAGATGCCATTAAAGGAATCGGCGAAAAAACAAAAGTTGTACTTTTACGTCGCTTTAAGAGTTTGAAGCGCATTCGTGAGGCCACCTTCGAGGAGCTGAAGGCGGTCGTTGGTGAAGCCAAGGCGAAAGCGCTGCAAGCGGGATTGAATCAGTAAACATGAGATAGAGATGAAAACAGTTACGCAACGCGTGCAATACGCATCCGTCACAATTGACGGACAGGTGAAGTCGAAGATAGGGAAAGGACTCCTGATCTTGGTGGGCATTGAGGATAGAGATACCCAAGAAGACATCGAATGGTTGGCAAAGAAGATTACGAATCTGCGCATCTTTGACGATGAAAACGGGGTGATGAATCGCTCCTGCATTGAGGTGGATGGTGAGATATTGGTCGTTAGTCAATTTACGTTGCAAGCCTCAACCAAGAAGGGTAACCGTCCCTCCTACATCAAAGCCTCGAAACCGGAGGTGGCTATCCCGATGTATGAAGCTTTTTGCGAAGAGGTCGGTTTGCAGTTAGGCCGGCCCGTTCAAACCGGAACTTTTGGAGCGGATATGAAGGTAGAACTGTTGAATGACGGTCCTGTGACCATTTTGATTGACTCACAAAACAAGGAGTAAGGAGACTTAAAACGACGTTTTACGATGGAAGAAATGACGATTAAAGAGGCGCAAGCCGCCGTTGATCATTGGATCAAAACGTATGGTGTACGCTATTTCAATGAGCTTACGAATATGACTATCCTCACGGAGGAGGTTGGCGAATTAGCGAGAATCATGGCCCGTACCTATGGCGAGCAATCTTTCAAGGAGAGCGATAAGCATCGTGATTTGGGCGATGAAATGGCCGATGTTTTATGGGTGCTGATCTGTTTGGCAAACCAGACAGGTGTGGATTTGACAACTGCTTTCCGCAAGAACATGGAGAAGAAAACCAGCCGAGATAAGGAACGGCATATTCAAAATCAAAAACTGCAAGAAGAATGATGAATGAGTTTGAACGCAATCCTGAATTTAGTAAAGTAACGACTGATCGTTATCATGAGGCTTTCCAACGCTTTGCTCCCGCCTTAACGGAAGAGCAAACCCGAAAAGCGGTCAGCAACCTTTTAGATGCCCATTTCAACGAGAATTTCACACCGGAGGTGTTGAAGAAGTTGCATGGCTGCGTAGATCTCACTTCGCTCACCAGCTTGGATACGAAAGAGAGCATCTGGAAAATGGTTGATGGGGTGAACGATTTTGAAGGCAGTTGTCCTGATGTACCTAACGTGGCAGCTATTTGTATCTATCCACTTTTTGTGGGCACCGTGAAGCAAGCGCTCACCGCAGATCGGGTGAAGATCGCAGCAGTAGCTGGTGGCTTTCCTGCTTCGCAAACCTTTATGGAGGTGAAGATGGCGGAGGTGGCTATGGCTATCATGGAAGGTGCTGATGAAATCGACATTGTGATGAATTTAGGCTATCTCATGGAAGAGAATTTTGACGAACTCACCGAGGAAATTCAAGAGATCAAGGAGCGTTGTGGCGAAGAGGTCACACTGAAAGTGATCTTGGAAACGGGAGCCTTGGTTACGCCTGAACAGATTCGCAAAGCTGCGATTTTAGCGATCTATTCGGGGGCAGATTTCATCAAGACCTCTACCGGTAAAGGTTATCCTGGTGCGACACCTGAGGCGGTTTATACGATGTGCCGGGTGATTCGAGAATATGCCGCATTGAACGGACGAAAGGTAGGTATTAAAGTAGCCGGTGGTGTGCGTAGCGCGGAAGATGCGGTACGTTATTATACCATCGTCAAAGAGCTTTTAGGTGAGGAATGGCTTAATAAATCGCTCTTCCGAATTGGTGCAAGCAGCTTGATGGAAGACCTGGAGAAGCGACTTATTTCTTCCGATGAATGATGAAATCGGCCAAATGAGACAAGGCGAGGCGTGCGGCAGAGTCTGGTAACTGTTGTAACGCCTCGATTGCCATCTCATAGTAGTGTTGCATCTGTTGTTCGGCATAAGCGATACCACCCTGCTCCTTGGCAAACGAAATTAATGCCTCGACATGCTCCTCTGTAAAGTCTTTGCGTAAGATCATCGCTCGATAGGTTTCAGCCTCTCCCCCACCCTGCCGTAAAGCATGCAGTAAAGGAAGGGTGACTTTTCCCTCACGAATGTCATTGCCGGTTGGCTTGCCAATCTGTGCCTCTTTGAAGTAATCGAAGATGTCATCTTTGATCTGAAAACAATAACCTAGGCATTCTCCAATTTTGCGGCAAGCGACGATCAGTTCGTCTGACGCTCCGGCTGAGATGGCACCTATCTCCATGCAGGCGGAGAGCAGTGTGGCTGTCTTCTTTTTGATTACTTGTAAATAGCATTGCTCGTCGAGGATGCTCTCCTCTGCGGTTTCCAATTGCTTGATCTCTCCTTCTGAGAGGTCTCGTCCTAAACTGGAAATGATGCTGACGATACGCAAATCACCTGTATGGATGGAACGGATTAAAGCGGTGGAAAGGAGATAATCGCCTACCAAGACAGCAATACGATTATCGAAAATCGCATTCAGTGAGGGAACGCCTCGACGCTGTTTCGTCTCGTCAATCACGTCGTCATGGATTAAGGTGGCTGTATGCAACAACTCCAATAAAACTGCTGCGTTGATCGAATGGCCAGATACCTTGCCACACGCCTTTGCTGTCAGCAAAACCAACATCGGACGAACATGTTTTCCCGTAGAGCTTAAAATCTTGTCAATAGCCGCTTGCAGCAAATTGGTTTGGCTTCGCAAGGAAGAGGCAAACTCTTCATTGAAGCGTTCCAACTCTGCAGCAATCGGCTGCACGATATGCTTTATCTCATCCATATTTATTTACAAAGATGCGCAAAAGTAGCAAAAACTATTGAGTAAGCGAGTTTTTTCGTACATTTACACGGTTTTTGTCTAACTAAAACGTGTTAAAAGAGATGAAGCTATTCCTAATAGATGCATACGCACTGATCTATCGTTCTTATTACGCATTCCTCAAGAATCCGCGTATTAATTCCAAGGGAATGAATACGTCCGCCATATTTGGATTTATCAATACGCTGGAAGATGTGTTGAAGCGGGAGAACCCTACGCACATCGCTGTGGCTTTTGATCCACATGGTCCGACGTTCCGCCATGAGGCCTTTGAGCAATATAAGGCGCAGCGGGAGGAAACACCAGAGGTGATTCGTCAATCAGTGCCTGTGATTAAAGAGGTAATCGAAGCCTATAATATTCCCATTTTGGAGGTGCCCCGCTACGAGGCTGATGACGTAATTGGTACGATTGCGAAACAAGCGGCTCAGGAAGGCTTCGAGGTATTCATGATGACACCCGACAAGGACTATGGGCAATTGGTGGCTGACCATATATATATGTATCGTCCGAAGTTCGGAGGTGACTATGAGGTGTTGGGCGTCTCTGAGGTGTTACAGAAATATGGCCTGACCAGAACGGATCAGGTGATCGACCTGTTGGGTTTAATGGGTGATGCCTCTGATAATATTCCTGGCTGTCCCGGTGTTGGCGAGAAGACTGCCCAAAAACTATTGGCTGAGTTTGGCAGTATCGACAATCTGCTTGCGCATACCGATCAGTTGAAAGGGGCACAAAGAAAGAAGGTGGAGGAGAACCAAGAGCAGATACGTTTCTCCAAATTCTTGGCGACCATCAAAACTGATGTGCCCATTACCTTTGACGCAAAGCTATGCGTGCGGGAGAAACCTAATGTTGCTCGCTTGAAAGCGATCTATACCGATTTGGAGTTTAGAACGTTTATTAACAAGTTGGAAGGTGAGCCTTCCAAGACAAAAACGAAGGAGCCTGTTCAAGGCGATCTCTTTGCGATTTTTACGGACGAGGGGACGAGTGAAGAAAAAAATTCCACTCTCGCAGACTTAACGAGTACGCCTCATACTTATCATATTGTTGATACAGAGGAAAAAAGAGCGGAATTAGGTCGTTTTTTAGCGAGTCAATCTTTTTTCGCTTTTGACACGGAGACAGATTCCCTTGATCCATTGAGTGCGAAGTTGGTTGGTTGCTCGTTTGCGGTAGCTAAGCAGGAGGCTTGGTATGTGCCCATTCCGGAAGCGGAAGCCGACGCTTTGGCGGTGATTCGTCACCTCTCCCCTGCCCTGCAAGATCCACAGATTACGAAAATCGGTCAAAACATCAAGTTTGATATTTTGGTGATGCGCCATTATGGAGTAAAGGTGGCTGGAGCTTTATGGGACACGATGATTGCCCATTACCTGCTCAACCCGGAGTTGCGTCATGGCATGGATTATTTGGCGGAGACCTATCTCCACTATCAGCCGAAGCCGATTGAGGAGTTGATCGGTCCGAAAGGAAAGGGACAACGCTCGATGCGCACGGTCCCATTAAAAGAAATTGCCGAATATGCTGCAGAGGATGCCGACATCACCTTACAGTTGAAACATTACTTTGCGCCCAAGCTGGAGCAAGAGGGGGTGTTGCCACTTTTCCAAGAGATCGAGATGCCTTTGATCTATGTGTTGGCAGATATGGAGGCGACCGGTGTGACCATAGACACGGAGGCCTTGAAACAATCTTCGGAGGTATTGACGGCACAGATGAATCAGATCGAGCAGGAGATTTATCAGTTGGCTGGAACGACTTTCAATATCAACTCCAGCAAACAGGTGGGCGAGGTTTTGTTTGAGCGGTTGAAGTTGGATGAGAAGGCCAAGAAGACCAAGAGTGGCAATTACAGTACGAGCGAGGATATTCTGGAGAAACTGCGCAGCAAACATCCGATCATCGACAAGCTCCTCTCCTATCGCGGATTGAAAAAACTGTTGGGTACCTATATTGATGCGTTGCCGGCATTGATCCATCCCGATACGGGTAAAATTCATACCTCTTTCAATCAAGCGGTGACAGCTACGGGACGACTCAGCTCTACGAACCCCAATTTGCAGAACATCCCTGTGCGGGATGAGTTGGGACGAGAGATCCGGAAAGCTTTCATCCCGGAGCATGCGGATTGCCTCTTCTTCTCAGCCGACTATTCGCAGATCGAGTTGCGTATCATGGCGCACCTGAGCGAAGATCCGCACATGATCGAGGCCTTTCAGAGTGGTGCTGACATCCATGCGGCTACGGCGGCAAAGATTTATGGTGTTCCCGTGAGTGAAGTCACGAGTGATATGCGTCGGAAAGCGAAGACTGCCAATTTTGGTATTATATATGGTATCTCTGTCTTTGGTTTGGCTGAGCGGTTGAGCATCCCGAGAAGTGAGGCGAAAGAACTCATTGAAGGCTATTTCAAGACCTACTCCCGTATCAAGTCCTACATGGAAGAGAGTATCGAGGTGGCACGTAAGCAGGGGTATGTGGAAACCCTTTTCAAGCGTAAGCGTTTCTTGCCGGATATCCATTCGCACAATGCGGTTGTCCGAGGCTATGCCGAGCGAAATGCGATCAATGCCCCCATTCAAGGCAGTGCGGCTGATGTGATCAAGCTGGCCATGGTGCGCATCTTTCAACGTTTTGAGGCGGAAGGATTGCGCAGCAAGATGATCCTTCAAGTACACGATGAGTTGAATTTTAACGTCTATCGAGAGGAAGCCGACCGTGTCAAGCAAATCGTTCTTGAAGAGATGGAGCATGTCATGTCGCTTCGTGTTCCCCTAATTGCTGATTGTGGTGAGGGTAAGAATTGGTTAGAGGCGCATTAATAAATAAAAACCTTACCTTTGCACCCTAAATAAAAAAGATATAAACGATAACAAGATAAGATTATGGCATTACAATGTGGTATTGTGGGTTTGCCTAATGTCGGCAAATCTACCCTCTTCAATTGCTTATCCAATGCGAAAGCGCAGTCAGCTAACTTCCCCTTCTGTACGATCGAGCCGAACGTCGGAGTCATCACGGTGCCTGATGAGCGACTGAACAAACTGGCGGAGATCGAGCATCCGCAACGGGTGATCCCTACGACAGTGGAGATTGTCGATATTGCGGGATTGGTGAAAGGTGCCAGCAAGGGCGAGGGATTAGGCAATAAGTTCTTGGCGAATATCCGTGAGACGGACGCCATCCTCCATGTGTTGCGTTGCTTTGACGATGATAACATCGTGCATGTGGATGGACGGGTGGATCCGGTGCGTGACAAGGAGATTATCGACCTGGAGTTGCAGATTAAAGACTTGGAAACGGTGGATAGCCGTATCGCCAAGGTGCAGAAGCAGGCACAGACAGGTGGCGACAAGCAGGCGAAGGTGGCTTACGAGGTGCTTTGCCGTTACAAGGAGGCTTTAGAGCAGGGCAAGAGCGCACGCACCGTGACCTTCGAGAGCAAGGAGGAGCAGAAGATTGCGCATGACCTCTTTTTGCTGACCAATAAGCCGGTCATGTACATCTGCAACGTGGATGAGGCCAGTGCCGTGAATGGCAATGCCTATGTGGAGGCCGTGCGTGAGGCTGTCAAAGACGAGAACGCCGAGATTCTCGTGGTGGCCGCAAAGATCGAGAGTGAGATAGCGGAGTTCGAGACCTACGAGGAGCGACAAATGTTCCTGCAGGAGATCGGCTTGGAGGAGTCGGGCGTAAACCGTCTGATCAAGTCGGCTTATAAGTTGCTTAACTTGCAAACTTTCCTGACTGCTGGCCCGGATGAGTGTCGCGCTTGGACCTTCCATAAGGGCTGGAAAGCGCCCCAGTGTGCAGGTGTGATCCATACCGATTTTGAGAAGGGATTCATCCGTGCGGAGGTGATCAAATATGAGGATTATATCGCCTATGGCTCTGAGACAGCCGTGAAAGAGGCGGGCAAGATGAGTGTAGAAGGCAAAGAATATGTCGTGCAGGATGGAGACATCATGCACTTTAGATTTAACGTATAAACATTCATTATCAAAAGATGAGCAGGAAAATCTATACCGATGCGCTGACACGCTTGACGAAGGGAACCGATGCGGGACTCTACCGCTTGATCCCGAAGCGTGTGGAGGTGGTGCGCTCGGAAGAGGAGCTGATAGAGGCATTGGCGGCTTGTGCCGCTGTGGGTGAGCCGGTGACCTTTAAGGCCGGAGGCACTTCCCTTTCAGGGCAGACGATTACGGACTCCGTCCTGATCGAGATTCATCCCGACTTCGGGACTTCTCACATCGAACAAGAGGGACGTTTGGCCACCTTCCCCTGTGGAATCACCGGGGGCGAGGCAAATCGTCTCTTGAAACCTTATCACCGGAAGCTGGGCCCCTCCCCCGCTTCCATCCAATCGGCCAAGATTGGTGGTATTGTTTCCAACAATGCCAGTGGTTCGAGCTATGGCATTCGCTATAACTCCTACCATACGTTGCGCAACATGGTCTTCATATTGGCCGATGGGACCCGTGTGGATACCGCCTCAGCAGACAGCCGAGAGGCGTTCAAGCAGAGCCATGCGGCACTTTGTGAGCAGTTGGTGGCTTTGCGCCAAGAGATTTTGGCCAACGAACCGATGCGAGCACGTATCCAACAAAAATATGAGTTGAAGAATACTTGTGGCTATGCCATGAATGCCTTTCTCGATTTCGAGGATCCCGTGGACATCTTGATGCACCTGTTGGTTGGATCCGAGGGAACATTGGGCTTTATCTCGTCGGTGACCTTTGAGACCGTACCCGATGAGGCGTTGAAGGCATCGGCCTTGATCTATTTCCCCAACTTGGTAGAGGCCTGTCGGGCGATAGGCCCATTGCGCCAATGCAAGGTATCGGCTGCGGAATTGATGGATCGAAATGCCCTTCATGCCGTGGAGGATGAACCGGGAATGCCCGAAGTGTTGAAGCAGCTCCCGGAGGAGGCGGTCGCTTTGCTGATCGATACCTCCTCAGACGATGAGGAGGCTCTTCAGCAACAATTCCATCAGATCGAAACCGCCTTGGCTGAGATCCCAACGCTCTATCCTGTCTCCTTCACCACCGATCCAAAGCTGTACGCTACCTATTGGCGGGTGCGTAGCGGCCTTTTCACTTCGGCAGCAGGCAAGCGTCCGAGAGGAACGGTTTCCATCATTGAAGACATCGCTTTTCGTAAGGAGGTATTGGGTGAGGCTTTGACCGCTGTGCGGGAGGTGCTCAGCCGTTATGGCTATGGCAATGCCGTGATGTGGGGACACCTGTTGGATGGCAATGTCCATTTCACCATCTTCCCCGACATCAACGTCCCGAAGGGCATCGAGCAATATGCCGATTTCATGCGTGAGCTGGTGCGGACGGTGTTGGCTTACGACGGTAGCTTGAAAGCTGAGCATGGCACGGGCCGCAACATGGCTCCCTTCGTTCAAGCGGAATGGGGAGAGCCTATTTATGAATGGATGTGGCGGGCGAAACAGATTATTGACCCGAAGGGGCTGCTCAATCCGGGTGTCTTGCTGAATCGGGATCCGGAGGTGTTCATCCACAACATGAAGCATAACCCCTTGGCCAACGAGCTGATCGATAAATGTATCGAATGTGGATTCTGCGAACGGCTTTGTCCGGCTCGGCACGTGACGTTGACACCCCGTCAACGCATTGTTGTCTATCGAGAGCTTTCGCTATTAGCGGAACGGGGTGAGACCAATTCTGCCTATTACCAGGAGTTGAAGCAGGCCTTCAATTATAAAGGAAACGAGACTTGCGCTACCGATGGCCTTTGTGCGACTGCCTGTCCGGTGGGTATCAATACTGGTTTACTGATTAAAGAACTGCGTTGGAAAGAGCATTCTTCCTTCGCTAACGAGATAGCCGATGTGGTGGCGCATAATATGGATTTCCTGACGGGGATGCTACCTCTTTTATTGAAGTTGCCGCATGGGATGGCTAAGTTGATGGGCTATGACCGGATGGAAAGCTTCACCCGTTGGCTCTTCGAAGTGTCTGGACATCGCTTCCCGCTTTGGACACGCTACACCCCTTCGGGTGCCTCGTTCGAGCCGCTGCCTGGTGTGCAAAATGGGTTGGAAATGGTCTATTTCCCTGCTTGCATCACACGCACGATGGGCGCTTCCGCCGACTATGAGGCGACCGATTATGCCAATGTCACCCTCGCTACACAAGCCTTACTGACGAAGGCGGGTTGCACCATTCGTTATCCGAAGAAGCTCTCCTCACTCTGTTGTGGCATGGCTTTCAGTAGCAAGGGCTTCCGCAAACAGGCGAAGCAGAAGGAGCAGGAATTGAATGCGGCCCTGTTAGAGGCAAGCGACAACGGACGATTGCCCATCCTTTGCGACATGAGCCCCTGCTTGCTCCACATGCGAGAGACGTTAGACAAGCGCTTGCGCCTCTACGAGCCGGTGGAGTTCATCTACGACCACTTGCGAGAGCGGCTGCATTTTCATAAACTGCCCATCACGGTGGCTATTCATGCCACTTGCAGCACCACTAAGATGGGTGTGAAAGAGAAGCTGATCGCCCTGGCTGAGCTCTGTGCGGAAAAGGTTGTCTCTCCCGCCCGTGTCAACTGTTGTGGATGGGCAGGAGACCGTGGTTTCTTCTATCCCGAGCTGAATGCTTCTGGCCTTCACTACCTGAAGCCCGACTTGGAGGGAGCGACCGAGGGTTACAGCAACAGCCGTACCTGTGAGATTGGCCTCTCGATGCACAGTGGCCTCTCCTATAAGTCTATCGTCTATTTGGTGGATAAGGCAACGACAACACGGTAACATTTCTTACTGGGGAGGCCGAAGGCGAGACCTTCCCTCCCCCATCTTTTTCCCTTCCCCAGAGCGTCCGAAAACGCTCATTTTGGGCTATTTATCATGATTTTAGTGATTGCAAAAATGGTTTGATTTCGATTTAAGTACCCCACCGATTAGGGCTCAAAAATGGTGTTATCAATTTTGGATGCGTCCTGTGGGCACAAA
>JAFBIR010000017.1 GCA_021531385.1 Parabacteroides distasonis
TTCCCATTCCGAACAGAGAAGTTAAGCCTCGTCACGCCGATGGTACTGCGTAACAGTGGGAGAGTAGGTAGCCGCCGTTTTTAGTAGCGAGGGAGTCAGTCCGAGAGATTGACTCCCTTTTTTTTGTCTTCTGGTAGGAACGGCTATTATACCTTATTAATAGTAGAAGAGGAGACCTATTCGGCCTCCCCTTTTTCCATAGACTCGCTGAGCTTACTTTGAATTAGATTAATGTCGTTCACGCGATGTCGGGTATGTGTTTGCTGTCGTTCCAATTCACTGTGTTGATTCTTGAAACGGTCAGCTTGCTCTGCCATCCAAGGCTCTAAAAACTCCATGAGCAATTGAGGCGTAATGCCACTCTCTTCCAGCTTTGGATTCACAGGAATGGCATTCATTTGCTTTCGCAGATTATCGAGTACGCGGTCATACATGATCTTCTTATCCTTGCAGAGGCGATGCTCTCGGATCAATGTCTCAATGAATTGTTGTTCTTGCCAGATCACAGTGGACCATAATCCCGGATGATAGTTTTCTTGAAGCACGAGGGTTTCAATCGATAGCTCTTTGTCTGTAACCGTTTTCTTGATTTGCTCGATCGTGGATACAACCTCTATCACCTCTTGGCGCAATTGGTCTAATTGTTCGACCAGATTATCTATTTTGTTTCCAACACCTTTGGCAAGGGGAACGGAGGAGCCTAAAAGACTCTCGATAGACTGCATCCGTGATTGGGCTGTTTCTAAGATCTGCTTTAGTTCGCTCGCCCTCTGTTGATGTTCCGCTAAAATACCTTGTGCCGAATTGAACGATTCATTATCCATCGTTTCGGTATTCTCTATGCTTGGTTGCTGTTTGATCAAGTTCTCGATCTTTTTATAATGTCGGTTTAGATCAAAGTCCGTATATTGTATCCCTCTACGCAACACTTTGGCTTTCTCAAAAAGCGCCTTTTTCCGCTCATTCAATGCCTTGATCTCTGCCCGCTCGCTTTCTAAAAAATTATTGGATTGTTTCAAGGCCTTATATTTCTCGATAAAGCGTTCTTCCCAGACGTATTGAGGATCTTCCATGCGTGTTTGGAGATAGTTTGCCTCGTCCTTGATCTTGAGGTAATTCTTGCGGAGCTCTTTGCGCTCGGCCAGATTCCGTAATTGTGTACGCAAGCTATTGACGCTCTCTGTGAACGTATCTTCTTTGCGGTGCAGGTCGTTGATGGCCTTGTCTAATTGGGTCAACTGGTCGTTCAATGATTTTTGCAGGTTGGCCACTAAGGTGGGAAGTTCGGTCTCCTTTTTGTTGGAGAGCGATTGCCCATAGCTCAAGTAGCTGGTATCTGCGATGTTGGAGAACCTCATGCTATCTCCTTGTGCCCATACCACACTGCAAAGGCGTGCTTTCTTTCCGGTGGTGATCTCCTTGCACCGTTGAATGAATTCTTTCTCTTTGACAATCGATTCAGCGCGTACATGCAGGTTGATGAATGCCTGCTCATCCTCGGGAAAGGCGGCTAATTGTTTTAAGACGGTATCCATCCTCGCCGGTTTCTTAGGCAGTAATATCAAAGGACATTGGCTCTTGACCCAACGCTCAGATACTTTCGCCACCTCTTTGCGTCCGGCAATCGTGACGACAGAGAAGGAACGTCGTTGAAAGTCTTTCGGAGTAATGGGCCATGGAGAACCACAGCTACGCACTTTTGAGCTGCCTATATTCTTACTGGTGTGTGCATGTCCTAATGCCAGGTAATCGAAACTGTCTAAAGGTAGATCCTCCAATACCATGGTCGCTTTTTGCCGTTCTATGCCTGGCAGTCGTTCGCGCAAGACAAAACAGTGGGCCATCGCGATGACCGGTACATTGGTCATGTTAACCATCTCAACTCGATTGGTCAAAGCTGTCATAAAAGCAGGTAATCGACGTTCAATCGGGATTTGATCAGACTGAATCGGACAATTCGATGAGGTCATATAGGGCATGCCGATGACGTACCCTTTCAGATTCCCTTTTGCGTCCGTGATGGAGATGATGTGACGGCCAATGTCGTAAGAGCTGTCTCGTTTATGGAGTTGCCCGATGATACGGACATTCCATTCGCTCCATCGTTTAGTCTGTTTCTCCAACCATTGACAATCGTCGTGATTGCCGGAGGTAATGATGATCAACATTGTTTGGCAGGCCGCATGTAAATCTGCTAAACAACGCTCAAACCGTTCAAGCAGGTCGTTTGCCGGGATAGGAATATCAAAGACATCTCCTACTATGAGTAAGGCATCAGGCTTCTCCCGGGTAACTGATTTTATTAATTGCGTGAAAAACAGCTCATATTCCTGAGAGGGGTCATATCCACAAAAGCGTAATCCTAAATGCCAATCGCTGGTATGTATAATTTTTATCATTCTACTATGCTATGTTTCATATATTCAAAAATACGAAAGTATTCTTGGTTGACCAAAGAAAGAGATGATTTTCTTTTGTTTGGCGTGCCAGATTACGTTATATTTGTTCCCAGTTTTGAGCGAAGGCTCTCTAAATAACAGAGTATGGGAAATAATTTTGCCTATCAGGGGCTGACACAAGAAGAGGTGAAGAGGAGTAGGGAGTTGCATGGCGAGAATGTGCTGACTCCGCCAGAGAAGGCATCACTCTGGAGCCAATTTATAGAGAAGTTTGATGATCCAATTATCCGCATTTTATTGGTAGCCTGGTTGTTGTCTATGGTGATCGCTGGTGTGCATTGCTGGGGTCCCGAGGCGAAAGGGTTGACAGTCTTTTTAGAACCAGTCGGTATTTTCCTGGCGATTATGCTGGCCAGTTGTGTGGGCTTTTTCTTTGAATTAAAAGCCAATCGTGCGTTTGACGTGTTGAACACGGTGAATGATGATGTCTTGGTGCGGGTGATACGAGAGGGACATCTGATGCAGGTACCTCGTAAAGAGGTGGTCGTAGGAGACATTGTTCATTTGGAGACGGGAGAGGAGGTGCCAGCCGATGGGCATCTGCTGGAGGCCATCTCGTTGCAGGTGAATGAATCGACCTTGACGGGTGAGCCGGTGATCAGCAAGACAGTCCGTGAGGCCGATTTTGATGCGGAGGCCACCTATCCCTCCAATGTCGTGATGCGTGGATCTACGGTGGTGGATGGCCACGGTGTGATGGAGGTTGAGCAGGTAGGTGACGCTACAGGTTATGGCAAGGTCTATGAGGGTTCTCAAATTGAGAGTGGCATAGAGACCCCTTTGCAAATCCAGTTGAAAGGTTTGGCGGATGTCATTAGCAAGGCTGGCTATACGATTGCGGGGATTACCTTTGTGGCGTTGACGGTAAAGTTGTTGTTTGCCAATGATGTAATGGCTATGTCGTGGATGGAGCTGTTCGCTCATATCTTAAACTATTTCATGGTGGCGGTTACTTTGATCGTGGTGTCAGTGCCAGAAGGATTACCTATGAGCGTAACTCTCAGTTTGGCTCTAAGTATGAATCGGATGCTGAAGACCAATAACTTGGTGCGTAAAATGCATGCTTGTGAGACAATGGGGGCCACTACAGTAATCTGTACAGATAAGACCGGAACATTGACACAGAATCAGATGCAGGTCTATCAAACAAATTTCTATCCTTTAGCTTCACAGCATTTGGATGGATCGTATGGGAGCACCTTGATTGCGGAAGGTATCGCTGCCAACTCAACCGCCTTCTTAGAGTTTGCGGAGGGGAAGGCTAAAACGATGGGAAATCCGACGGAAGCGGCTTTGCTGTTATGGCTTCATGCGCAGGGCCAGGACTATCTGACATTGCGCAATGAGGCGGAGATCGTGGAGCAATTGACCTTCTCCACAGAACGTAAGTATATGGCGACCGTAGTGCGTTCTCCTCGTTTGGGCAAACGGATGCTCTATGTGAAAGGGGCTCCTGAGCTTGTTTTGACACATTGTTTGCAAGTTGAGAAAGGTGATACAAGTGTACCCGTAGCCGATTGTCGAGCACTTATCGAGCAACAATTGCAGTCTTACCAAAATATGGCAATGCGAACCTTGGGTTTCGCTTATCGGGAATTGGATGACTCCACTGAACCTTGTTTTGTGGAGGGACGTTTAGCCCGAACCGACTTGACCTTCTTGGGAGTAGTGGCTATCTCTGACCCTGTGCGTCCGGATGTGCCAGCTGCGGTAAAACGTTGTTTGCAAGCGGGTATTACCGTGAAGATTGTCACTGGTGATACACCGGGAACGGCTAAGGAGATTGGACGTCAGATAGGCATCTGGCAACCTTCTGACACCGACCGGAACTGGATTACCGGACCTGCTTTTGAGGCCATGGATGATCGTACTGCTTTAGAACGGGTGATGGATTTGAAGATCATGTGTCGTGCTCGTCCCACAGACAAGCAACGCTTGGTGCGTCTGTTGCAACAACGAGGAGCGGTTGTGGCTGTGACCGGTGATGGTACCAATGATGCTCCCGCCTTGAAGGCCGCTCAGGTAGGACTCTCGATGGGTGATGGCACAGCGGTAGCGAAAGAGGCCAGTGACATTACGATCTTGGACAATTCGTTCAGTAGCATCACTCGTGCCGTGATGTGGGGTCGCTCACTCTATCGAAATATCCAAAAATTCTTGCTTTTCCAATTGACTATCAATGTGGCTGCATGTCTCATCGTGTTGTTAGGATCTTTGATTGGTACGGAGTCTCCCTTGACAATTACACAAATGCTCTGGGTCAACTTGATTATGGATACCTTTGCTGCGGGCGCTTTGGCCTCTCTGCCCCCTAATGAGCGAGTGATGGAGGACAAGCCCCGCCGGAGCGGAAAGAATGGCGATTTTATCATCACTCGTTCCATGGCCTATACGATTTTTGGTGTAGGAGCTTTGTTCGTGTTGATCTTATTGGGCTTGTTGGTCTATTTCCATGCCTCTGACGGTCTTTCTCCACATGATCTTTCTTGGTTCTTTAGCTTCTTCGTGCTATTGCAATTTTGGAATATGTTTAATGCGAAGGCATTCATGGAGGGGCGTTCTGCTTTTGCCGGATTGGGCCAATGTAGAGGTTTCCTCTTTGTAGCCGGGCTGATTTTGGTGGGGCAATACCTGATCGTGACGTTGGGTGGGGAGATGTTTAGTGTGGTTCCACTACCTTGGCAAGATTGGGCTGTTATTATAGGTTCCACCTCATTGGTGCTTTGGGTAGGTGAGCTTTGGCGATTGATTCGCTCTCTTCGTGCCTCATAGAAGAAGGTTCTATCTATAGAAAAAAGGGAGCTGCTCAAACTCGTGTTGAACAGCCCCTTGTCTTTGTGTCTCTAACCCTGTTTGTGCCTAATGCGCAAATTTCTTTTCTTTGACCACGGATACTGCCAATGCCGCGAAGAAGAGGAAGATACCTCCTGTCAGCAAGGCGTAAACGGCATGGCCATGGTAGAACTCTCTCACGATCCAACCGTGAACTAATCCGTTCGTAATCTGTGGAATGGTGATGAAGAAATTGAAAATACCCATATAGGTTCCCATCTTATCTGCAGGAAGGCTGTCGGACAAGATGGCATAGGGCATGGCTAAGATGCTGGCCCATGCGATACCAACACCAATCATTGAACCATACATGGCGGTTGTGTTGTCTAAGAAATAGAGTGAAATCAATCCGATGCCACCTAAACTGAGGCAGAGCGCGTGTGTCAGTTTGCGTCCTATCCGTTTGGCGATCGGGATCAACAAGAGGGCAAAGAGCATGGCTACGAAATTATAGACACTGAACAGCTGTCCTACTTCGTCTCCGGCTAACGCATAATCCGCAGAAGCTGGATCTGTAGCACCATATACATGCTCTGCTACAGCCGGGGTTGAATAGACCCACATAGAATAGAGAGCAAACCATGCGAAGAATTGGCACAGACCTAATTGGAGCATAATCCTCGGCATGTGGAGAATATCGTGCAGAATCTCCATGAAGCCATTGCTGGTGTTTCGTTTCTCGATCACCTCGCCACCGGAAAGCCGGAACTCCGCCATCTCCTCCGGAGAATACTCCTTGGTTTTACAGATAGTCCACAGCACGCAGCAAAACAAGATGCCTGCACCGGCATAGAATGCATACTTCACGTTATCTGCCACTTCGCCAGCTAAAGCCGTATTGCTGAATCCGAAGATATTGTGCATGATACTGGGAAGTAAGGAGCCAACCACAGCTCCGATACCGATCAGGAAAGTTTGGATGGAGAAGCCCGTTGTGTGTTGCTCATCAGGCAACATATCGCCTACCAATGCACGGAAAGGCTCCATCGTAATATTAATGGAGGCATCCATGATCATCAACATACCCGCTCCAATCAGCACGGGTGAGAGGATGGCGGTTTCCTGTCCAGGGGAAAGGAATAGTCCTGCGTTCGGCATCAAGATCAAAGCGATCGTGGTCAAAATGGCGCCTACCAAGAAGAAGGGTCTTCTCCGACCTAACTTGCACCAAGTTCGATCGGAATAGTGACCAATGATTGGCTGGATGATCATGCCAGTCAATGGGGCTGCCAACCAAAAAAGAGATAACTGCTCAACGTCGGCCCCATAGATTTGCAGGATACGACTTGAGTTTGCATTTTGCAGGGCGAATCCAAATTGGATGCCCAAGAAGCCGAAAGTCAGATTCCAGATCTGCCAGAAGCTCAAGAATGGTTTCGTTTTCATACGAACAATTTTTAATAAATGGTATTAGTCGTTTTTTGTGACAAATATACAGACTTTTTCTGAAATTTGCATACGGCAAAGTCTCTATTCTTTTGTTTCTATGTTCTATTTTTATCAGATTGAGTATTAATATTTTGATAATATCTATATTTGAATGCTTAATCGGCAAATTGTATGAAAAGCGAGGAGATGATATTTGAGTTTGTAAGCGATTTCGCAGTGAGCGATTGCATCACGAAAGAGAGTTTGAGTAGATACGGAACCTTGCCATACAAGGTGAAATCTGGTCTATTCTTGCTGTGTGTGCGTGGTACTGTGAAACTGTCTATTAATCTGACCTCTTATACGATACAATCAAATGACTTTGTAACACTTGTGCCAAATACATTTATCCAGTTTGATACGGTGTCTGATGATGTGCTTTTCTATTTGGCCGGTTTTTCTGCAGCATTCATGAATGACGTGAATTTTATTAAGTCCACGATGAATGTGCTGCCGATGATTACAGACCGTCCGGTGATTCATCTGGACGAGGCAATTTCGCAACTCTATTTGGATGGTTATCACTTGCTGGTACGTGCATCCCGATTCTCGTCTAAAGGACCCATCAATAAAAATTTGGTGATTGCCTATATGACAATTTTCATGCAGAGCACAGCTGAATTGTACAAACGGGATGTGCATTGGGATGATGACACGCACACACGTAAGTATGAGATCTATCGTCGTTTTGTGCAATTGGTGGTTGAGAATTATACCAAGCAGCATAGCGTCTCTTTTTACGCGGAACAACTGTCACTCTCTTTGCCTCATTTTTGTACAACTATTAAGAAGGCAATAGGTCTGACTCCTTTAGAGATCATCTCATCGATATTGATTATGGATGCAAAAGCGCAGTTGCGAGAGACTACCTTGAGCGTGAAAGAGATTGCCTATTCTTTAGGCTTCACAAATCTCTCTTTCTTTAATAAGTATTTCCGCCAACATACAGGTATGACCCCACGAGAGTATAGATTGACCAGCAAGCCAATTTCTTAATTGAACATTCTTTGTGCGTGAATGAGCGTGCTTTTTCCCAGGAAGACCTGTGGAAATGGGAAATATTGCGTATTTTTGCTACCTAATTCAAAAGAGTAGACCGAATATGAGACGATTACTTTCGATAGGGACGATGTGGCTATTCATGCTGTCACTTTTCCCTTTGCAAGCACAGGAGAAAGAGACTTTGGTGCTAATTGAGACAGATAAGGGGAAAATCAAGGTGAAATTGTATAACGAGACACCTAAGCACCGGGATAACTTTATAAAACATGTTGAGGAGCATTTGTATGACGGGTTATTGTTCCATCGAGTAATCAAGCAATTCATGATTCAAGGCGGTGATATTAACTCTAAAGAGGCACCTATGGATCAGCATTTAGGTGATGGGGAGTTAGCTTATACCTTGCCTGCGGAGTTTGTCTATCCGCAATATTTTCATCGCCGGGGTGCGCTATGCGCTGCCCGTATGCCGGATGATGAGAATCCGGAGAAGGCCTCTTCTCCTAACCAATTCTATATTGTCACGGGTAAATATTACACGGAAATGGAGCTGAACAAGATGGAGGCGGAGAAGGGTATTACCTTGACTGAAGAGCAACGGAAAGCTTATATGCTGGAAGGTGGAGCCCCCCATTTGGATGGTAACTATACCGTTTTCGGCCAGGTGATTGATGGCTTGAAGGTGGTGGATAAGATCCAATTCGTAGAGACGAACGAGGAAGATCGTCCGACTAAGAATGTTGCTATCAAGACGATGAGAATCATTGAAAAATAAAGTAAATAAATCAATAGAGACAATGGACAATCAAGCAACAGAGGTGCGTGTGGTTATGCACACGAATAAAGGTGATATCAAGTTGAAATTGTATAATGACACGCCCCTTCATCGGGATAATTTCCTCAAGTTGGTACGTGAGGGACAGTATGAAGGTTTGCTGTTTCACCGGGTCATCAAGGATTTTATGATTCAAGGTGGTGATGTGACCTCCAAGAATGCCCCGATGAACAAATCATTAGGTGCGGGAGATTTGGGTTATACGGTGCCAGCGGAGTTTCGCTATCCTCGTTATTTCCACAAGAAGGGAGCGCTTTGCGCCGCTCGTACGGGGGATGAGGTGAATCCGGAGAAAGCCTCCTCAGCTTCGCAGTTCTATATCGTGACAGGTAAGAAATACAAAGAACAGGAGTTGAACCAGATGGAGAAGCAGTTAGAACGTCGGTTAGCGCAAGAGATTTTCAATCGTTTGCAGCAGGAGCACAAGCCGGAGATTATGCGACTCTATCGGAATGGTGAAAAGGAGGAGTTAGCTATCCTGCGTGATACCTTGATAGGGAAGACTGAGCTGGAGGTTGAGCAGCGCAAAGAGGAGGTGAAATTGCCGAAGGAGCTTCGTGAAGCCTACCAGACCGTAGGGGGAGTACCTTTCTTAGACAATCAATATACGGTTTATGGTGAGGTTGAAGAGGGACTGGAGGTGATTGATGCCATTCAGTCGGTGAAGACGAATAAGCAGGATCGTCCTTTGGAGAATATAGTGATTCAGCGCATAGAGATTGTATAAGGATGTCTCGGATAGCAGCTTATCAACTCCATTACAAAAAGATTATCCACTTAGGAATCCCCATCATGCTCGGGCAGTTGGGGATTATTATTGTGGGGTTTGCTGATAACATCATGGTGGGGCACCATAGCTCCATCGAGTTGGCGGCAGCCTCTTTTGTCAATAACTTCTTCAATCTGACTTTCCTGTTTGGTCTGGGATTCAGTTATGGATTAACCCCAATTATCGGTGGTTTGTTTGCGGAGAAACAACTGCAAAAAGCGGGTGAGGTATTGAAAAACAGCCTATTTATCAATGGGGCTATGGGCCTCGTGTTGAGCTTGATTATGCTGTTACTCCTTTGTAATCTGGAGCGATTGCATCAGCCGGAGGAGTTGATACCTTACATTGTGCCCTATTATATCTTGCAGCTTTTCTCGGTGTTCATCACGATGGAGTTCAATGCATTCAAACAGTTTAGCGATGGTACGACCGACACGTTGACCCCTATGTGGATCATGCTGAGTACCAATGTGCTGAATATTTTGGGTAATTATGTGTTGATCTATGGCCATTGGGGTGCGCCGGAGTGGGGATTGGTGGGCGCTGGTGTCTCAACTTTGTTGAGTAGAACAGTGGCGCTGGTTGCTTTTATAGGCCTGTTTATGTTTAAGCCGAAGTATGCGGCTTATCGAGTGGGATTTGTTGCGGGAAGGGTTAATCGTGCGAACCTTCGAAAACTGTTCCATTTGGGATTGCCTGTTGGGTTCCAAATGGGTGTAGAAAGTGGCTCTTTTAACTTGAGTGTCATTATGATGGGATGGATTGGTAGTGCAGCTTTAGCAGCTCATCAAGTGGTTGGGGTGATTACCACCTTGGGGTTCATGATCTACTATGGTATAGCGGCAGCTGTAACCATACGAGTGAGCCAGTTTCGGCAATGGAACGATCTGCTGAATGTGCGTCGGGCTACGTTTGCTGGCTTCCATTTGATCTTGGCTGTTGCGGTGGTGGTGATGTTTTCGATCTTTCTCTTTCGGGAGCGGATAGGCTACTTGTTCACCAATGAGGAAGAGGTGGTGCATTTGGTGGCTCTGCTCTGTTGGTCGGTCATCCTCTATCAGGTAGGAGATGGTTTGCAGATTGTTTTTGCGAATGCGCTTCGTGGTTTATCCGATGTGAACTATATGGCTTGGATGGCTTTTCTCTGTCATTTTGGAATGGCTTTACCTATTGCTTATATCTGTGGCTTTGTATTGGGTTGGGGACCGATTGGCATTTGGAGTGGTTTCCCGCTTAGTTTGACCCTATTAGGACTTTTGCTCTACGGACGTTTCCACAAACTAACGAAAAATCCCCGATTAGGAGCAAGCTAAAAGGCGGTGTGTCATAACGCACTGGTATGCGACACACCGCCTTTTTAGGATTTCCTCTATGAATACCTTCCTTAGAAGGTCAGCTTCATCATGAAACGGACACCACGGGTCTGAATGCCGGGATGATCTTTGTAAGTCAGACGCCAAACGTAATCCAGACGCAGGAACTTGAAGATGTTCTCGATACCGACACCCACCTCCATATAGGGATTCTTTGGATCCATCAAATAGGTGCCCGCCGGGAAGGCATATAGCCCTTTGCCTTGGTTCTCCTCCAAGAAGGGATTATTCTTGTCTGACAGATCACCAAACAGACCTCGGAAGGAGAAGACCTCACGCCATTTCAGTTTCTTGATCAGCGGCAGACGATTCAACAGGGCTCCATTCATGAAATAGGTGACATCCCATGAGGCATACTGGTCGTTAATGAACTCCAATGCGTTCATGTTGGTGTAAGACTCCGGTTGCACCAAGTAGGAGAGGTTGGCGTTGGGCAGGATCAGCAAGGGGTAGGGAACCTGAGTCCATACCTTACCAGCTTTCGCCAGAATATCTACATAACCGTATGCGGAGAACCAGAAACGTTTCTGAATACCAAACTCGGTCTTTTGGTAATTGTAAGAGCTACCCAACGCATCTTTGAACGCCATGGTGTGGTTCAACGTGAAGACTGGCGCATCCAAGGTGATGGGATAACGGTAGTTACGTGTCTGATAGAATTTCTCATTGGGGGCGAAACGGAGTTTCCATTCCACTGAGGTCATCTTGTAGTTGTCTTGCGGGCTAAGTGAGCCATCAGCTTCAATGCGGTCAAAAGCTGCATAACCAGTGCTGTATTCCTTGTAATTACGTAAAACGGCACCATAGGCCCAACCGTTGTAATGCTCTCGGTAATAGGTCAGTTCCAAGTTGCGCAAGTAAGTGGCACGGGTATCTTTCTGACGCTTAAACGCCAAGAACATGTTATCCTTGTTGGTGTACATGTATTGCTGACCGATCTGGTTGATGTCATACATATACTCTAAACGAACTGAATGAACGGGGAACTCCTTGCGGTAATCCTTCTTATCGATGAAGGAGTATTCCACCAATCCGTCATATTTCAGCTTACGGTCTTTTGTGCCGTAGGCCATATAACCATCCAGGAAGAGGCGCTTGTTGAAAGCGGTTGTCGTGGTTCCACCTACACGGAAGCGGGCACCCTCGATGGCATTACCACTGATATAGGTGTTCATCGGACCAAACTCAAACTTGCTCAGATCTTTCTCCTTATTGGTCTGCACATAGCCAGAGGTCAAGATCGTCACGATTTTCTCCGTGATATAAAAGATGGGGACGGAGCGCAGTTTCTCCATCAACATCTCCACCGTATTTTTCTTGCGCTCTCCAGCTCCATCCGGTCGGTTCGCTGCCCAATACTCCTCCGAGCGTCGGTAAGCTGAATCCGGAATGAGTACAGGGTTGCTTTCCTCAAAGACCGCCATGTTTTGTGGTTGCTCAAAAGTGTGGTTGGAGTAGATATTTAAGCGACGCGCATACATACCCTTTGACTTCTCGTTCAGCTTGAAATCCACGTGAATATCATCCTTGGTGATGATACGTGTACCATCTGGAGCACGATTGAAAGTCTGTTCGATGGTCATGC
Organism: Parabacteroides distasonis; assembly: GCA_021531385.1. Lineage (GTDB taxonomy): Bacteria > Bacteroidota > Bacteroidia > Bacteroidales > Tannerellaceae > Parabacteroides > Parabacteroides distasonis_C. The sequence continues at coordinate 12,281 of JAFBIR010000017.1, forward strand.
CACCTACGAAGTTGAGGTTGATCTTCTTGGGTACGTTCAGCTTCACCCGTTGTACGAAGAAGGTGGAGTCGAGCGTGATGAACAGATGTCCTGTAAAACCAAAAGTCTCTGGGGTAAACGGCGCGAAACCTAAATCCACACACTGGGTACCCGCTACCTCCACGGTGTCCAACAGATAATACTTATAGAAGTTGGGACCCATCGTGGACATCGGACTCACGAACCGGTTGAGGAAGAGCGGAATGTCATTCTGAAAAATATCTACTTCCCGGAACACCTCGTTGAGCAATTGAGAAATGCCCTCTCGGGAGAAGATCTCATCCACACCGGCAGCCTTTGTCGCTGCTACCACCCGACGTTCGGTCTTGGGATCTTTGCGGTAGTAAACCGTTTGCAACTTCTCCCGTTCAGAAACCGGTAAGATCGTCTTTCCAATCTCCAACGTATCAACGAAGTCATTCAAGAACTCAAACTTGCTGGGCTTGCCATTTTTACTGGGTTTCGCCTCATAGTCGTTCATGGCAAAAACCATTTTCTCATATTGGTCGTATTGGAAATAATCGTGATTCTTCGGATCATTGCTTTCCCGTCGTTCAATGGCATTCTTGATGAAGATGACAGCCGGATTATCTTTTTTCTTATACTTTTCTTTACCCGGTTTGATCACCACTTCCTCTAAAGCGATGCTGGTGGGTGCTAACTGTACCTTCAAATTGCTGGCTTTTCCCGGCGTGAAGTTGACCTCTTTCTCGGTATAGCCTAAGTAGGAAATCTGGATCGTACGTACCTTGGAGGAAGTTGAGATAGTGAAATTTCCATCTATGTCAGTTGTTCCACCGATCGTAGTACCCTTCAGTAATACAGCGACATAAGGCAAAGGTTCTCCCGTGATGGAGTCCGTCACCGTTCCTTTAATGGTATAATTCTGGCCTCTCGCTACCAAAGCGATGACCAAAAAAAACATGATAAATAAGACTCTCTTAGCCATTCAATCTTTTTTCCTCAAAAATTAACTCCGCAAAATTACAACAACTCTTTGAAACGAAATGTTCCAAATCACATAGATAATGTACCAATTAACAACTAATTGCTCCTTGCCGCTTCCTCGGGGGTGATCAAGATCGGCTGATTTGCAATCCCTGTCCAGACAGGCTCATTTCCACAAAACGGGCATTGGCATTAGGGGGTGTAGCTGTCAATAGCTGACGAATGCGTGCGGCTGCCTCCGGATCTTTAGCTACTATATACAGATAGCCTCCTCCGCCTGCCCCTGGTAACTTATAGCCTAAGGCATAGGGGTGAATCAAGCTGATAATCTGCTCGATCGCAGGAGGATTGGTACCAGCGTCAAGGGCTTTGTTTTGTGCCCATGTTTTCCCTACTAATTTGCCGTAAGTCTCAAAATCGCCTTGTTGAATCGTCTCGAATAGATCCAATGCATGCGCTTTCATCTCACCGAGTAAATGGAGGTGTGTCCCGCTATTGAGAAACATGCCTCGTACGATCTCTGCCAATATTCCTTTAGCGGTACGGGTAATACCGGTGTAATAGAGTAGGTGACAAGCTCTGTAAGCGGGGTCGGTGAACAGATATTCCGGCAACCAGCGAACGACAGGACTCTGGTTGAATCCCTCTGAGGTTTGCAACAATTTTAATCCATGCAGCACACCGCCATATTGGTCTTGCCAGCCACCACCGGTGGTGAGTAATTGCTCCAAGATTAGGGTACGGTTGCCTATCTCGTTTTTGTCCCAGGCTAATCCGCAAAAGTCCGATATAGCCCCTAAGACAGTAGCGGCTAAGATGGAGCTGGTGCCTAAGCCGGAACCTGCCGGAATAGCAGCCAACAGGGTGACCTCCAATCCGCAACCAAAGGCCTTCAGTTGTGCCTCCAACGAAGGGAAACGTTCAGCCGCAAACTCGGGCAAGAAACCGGCTAATGCTAAAGCCGCTTTCGGGATAGAGAAAGGAGAGCCCACCTTATTATATTGGCGTAACTCTTCCCAGGTCTGGATAACCTCCATTGCTCCTAAGTCGATGGAGCGTAGAATGATTTGCGATGTGCGTGAGGGTTTTACATAGACTTGTAGAGGCGGTTGTCCGTTCAGCTCAATCGCTACGTTCACCACGTTACCGCCCGCATAGAGGCAATAAGGTGGCGTGTCGGTCCAGCCTCCGGCTAAGTCGATGCGTACTGGACTGCGTCCCCACACGATCTGATCGGGATAGACATGCAGGTGCGGAGCCTGCTTGTCCGATAAGATAGAGGCGACCAATCCCTCCCGAAGCAGGGAGAAGGCGGCCTGTTCTTCCGGTTCGTAGGGCAGCTGTTGTTGCTTCATCACCTGTGCCCGGAACATGTGGTTGTGAATCCGTTTCAACAAGGGTTGCGTCTCACTCAATACGGAAGGCAGAGGAATCTCTGCTTCGGCAAACGCATGAGCTGCGTCTGCTAAATCCAATTGGTAGAACACGCTCTTCTCTTGGTTCTTGGCCAGCAGAGCCCAATTTGCTTGGCGAAAAGCCTCTCTTTGTGCTACTAATCGTTGGAGATTGGCTCGATCTGAAATCTCGTTGGCAGAAACTTTCTCTGCCTGAATCCATAAGGCTTTGCCTTCCGTGAGGGTCGGCTCACTGATCATCCAGCGTAAGACAATGCCTAATGTCTCCACGGTTTGGCAAACCGGGAACAAGGGCGCATTCTGAATGTCATTGGATTCCGGGAGGGAAATACCTCGGTCGGCTGCCCATGCTTGGATGGATTGCCCCATGAAAAGAGTGGTAGAATCTTGTAAGGCTCCTTTAAAAAGATCATTGAATCCATAGGGACGGGCGACCCAAGCCTTCTCTTCCCAAGGTACGACATCCACACAAACTCCCTCTGGAAGGGAAAGTACCCAGTCGTTCTGGGGTACGCCTGTGATGATCTGTTTGTTGCGCAGCGTCCAATGCGCTCCGATATAGCTGTTCTCGATCCAAATTTCGGAGTTATCGGCTGTCAGTTTATACTGCGACAAAGCATTTTGTACGAACATGGCTGGATGCGGCTTCACCTTGCGCTGCATGATGGCGCGTTGATCACGCACCAGATTCTGTACGGCTAACGTAGAGGAGAGCAGCTCTCGGCTGGTACCATAATGATAGAACTCTCCGCCGGGAAGCGGGAGAATAGCCACTCGTAAGCTGTTTAGTTCAGGCTCTTCCAATGTCGGATGCGCACCTAAGGCTAAACCAAACTCTCCATACAGGTCATAACAACGTAGTTGTTGACCGTCAGCGGTATAAGAACGTTTACGTAATAGGGAAACGGCACGGTCGCTCAACAGCCAGATACCGATGTCCATCAAAAAGAGATGACTACCCGACAACTCGCTTAATCGCTCCAACGAGGGCTTTTGCAGCATGAAATCTAACTGATCCGGATAGAGACGAGAGGAGACAAATACACCATGATTGCGAGCCAAGGAGGGATCGACCCATAAGCCATAGCAGACGACATCCACATCCGGAATCTCCTGCAAAGGCTCTGTGGCACGGATGAATACATCGCCACTCGCTATCAACGTATGCAGCTGTTCAGGGGCCTTCTGTATGATACGTTCATAGAGTGGCAGTTGCAAGGAGAGTAGATTTTGTGAGAGGCGCTGACCCCGTGCCCAACGAAAGACGGGGATTGGGGTCAAGATCTTTCCCGAAGGGGCATAAGCGGGCAATCGCCTGCTCTGTCCACCGGCATGAAGTAGGATCCGTTTTTCTTTATGTAGCCATTCGTCAAACTCAGCAGATGATGTTTCTGCTTGACAGGCTGCTTCTAACAACCAAGTCGTACCGCCACCTGAGCCTAACCGTGCTCCGATAGGATCAGAGGTACAAAACCATTCCGAACGATCAACTTTCTCTATATTGTGGAAGCAATCCACCAAATTAGGTGGTAATGACAGTAATTTTCTCATCTCTTTCGCTATTGCGCTGTAAAAGTAGTTTGTTTTGGGTAAATGGCCAAGTTTTCGTCGAATGAATAGCGAAATTAAAGAATACCTGCTATCTTTGCTCGTTATTTAACAGACGTAAAGTAGTAATTTAAAGACAAAGAAAATGCACAATTGGTTTGAATGTAAGGTATCTTACGAGAAAATGCTGGAGAATGGCATGCAGAAGAAGGTGACTGAGCCTTATCTGGTGGATGCGCTCTCCTTCACGGAGGCGGAGGCGCGTATCATCGAGGAGATCCGTCCGTTTATCACGGGTGAGTTTACCGTGACCGACATCAAGCGTGCTCGTCTCTCGGAGTTGTTTTTCAATGAGAATGGTGATCGTTTCTATAAAATAAAGGTCTATTTCATCACGCTCGACGAGAAGAGTGGTGCGGAGAAAAAAACGGCGGCACAGATGTTGGCGCAGGCCAGCACGCTGAAGGAGGCGATCGAGGTGCTTGACGAAGGCATGAAGGGAACCTTGGCTGATTATACGATCGCTTCTGTTGCTGAGACACAACTGATGGATGTCTTCCCATTCGATGCGAATCGCATTCCCGAGGAGAAGAAGAGCGACGAGGAGTTGCTTGCCGAGCAAAGAGCGCAAGCGGAAAAGAGGAGTGAGGCATGAGTATCGCACAGCGTATCCAAGCGTTGAAACATTCCCTGCCATCCGAGGTGACGTTGGTGGCTGTCTCGAAGTTTCATCCCGTTGAGGCTTTGCAAGAGGCCTATGCTGCGGGGCAGCGTGTGTTTGGCGAGAGTCGGGCGCAGGAGTTGGTGGCGAAGCAGCGGCAGTTGCCTGCTGACATCGAGTGGCATTTCATCGGGACGTTGCAGAGCAACAAGGTGAAGGAGATCGTACCTTTCATTAGCTTGATCCATAGTGTGGATTCTTTGCGTCTATTGCAAGAGATCGAGAAGCAGGCCGCTAAGGTGGATCGAGTGGTTAGGGTACTTTTGGAGATCCATGTGGCACAAGAGGAGACGAAGCATGGCTTGACCCCAGAGGCGTGTGAACAACTGTTGGCAGATGAGGCTGTGGCTCATCTGTCGCATTTACGGATCTGTGGATTGATGGGTATGGCCTCAAACACGGATGATGAGGCGCAGATCAGGGCTGAGTTTCAGCAGATTCATGTGCTCTTCAATACATTGAAAGATGGACTTTGCCGCACCAACCCGGATTTTACGTTGCTTTCGATGGGCATGAGCCACGACTATCCGTTGGCGATTGCGGAAGGGAGCAACCTTATCCGAGTCGGTACTGCTATTTTTGGCGAACGAGTCTATTGAGTTTGGAAATAATTGGAAATAAATTGTGAAATCTAAAATATAAATGACATGATGGACATGAAGACTTCCTATGCGGGACTGACGCTCCGCAATCCGATTATTATCGGTAGTTCTGGCTTGACAAACAAGGCTGAGCGAAATCTTGAGTTTGAGAAAGCGGGTGCGGGTGCGATTGTGTTGAAATCGCTGTTCGAGGAGCAGATCGAGATGCAGAGTGCCTCTATGCTGCAAGAGAATGACTATCCGGAGGCTGCCGACTATATCCGTAGCTATGTAGAGGCTAATCAGGTGAATGATTATTTGGCACTGATTCGTCAGAGCAAAGAGTTGTGCACGATTCCAATCATCGCCAGCATCAACTGCTACAAGGCGGCTGCTTGGACAAACTTCGCGCAACAGATCGCCCAAGCGGGTGCTGACGCATTGGAGCTGAATGTATTCTTTATGGAGACGGATCTGCACGACAGTGCCGAGGCTGTAAAGGAGACCTATGTAACGATCTTGCGTCAAGTGAAAGAGGCGATTCAGATCCCGGTGATCATGAAGATTGGCAAGCAGTATAGCAATATACCTTCGTTGGTACATGCGTTGAAAGCGAATGGTGCGGATGGCGTGGTGCTCTTCAACCGTTTCTATCAACCGGATATTGATATTAACACGATGCAACTGGTGTCTGGCCATGTATTTAGTAGTGCGGCCGATTTGAGCGACACGTTGCGTTGGACAGCGATTGTCTCAGGCAAGGTTCCTGGTATCAGTGTGTCGGCTTCGACCGGTGTGCATGATTGGGAAGGCGTGGTGAAGTGTCTGTTGGCTGGAGCTTCTGGTGTGCAGCTTTGCAGTGCGCTCTACACGCACGGCTCTGCGATCGTTTCGCAGATCTTGACTTGTATGGAGGAGTGGATGAATCAGACTCATTATGAGTCCGTTGACCAGTTCCGTGGTCGGTTGAACTATGCGAATATTCCGAATCCGGCTCAGTATGAGCGTGCGCAGTTCATGAAGTATTTTGCGAATAGAGACTGATTAGATAGTTAGGAATAAGGAATTAGGAATGAGGATTTACGCAGTAAATAGCTCATTTCTAATTTTTTATTTGTTGTAAAGCCGTATTTTCCCCTGTGCGTTATCGGGGTTCTTGCAGGGTAAGATAGAGCGTTTTTAGGTCGTCCGCTCCCACTAAATCAACCCCTTCTTGCAAGAAGAAACGTTTGAATTGCTCGGTGTCGGGGGCGCCCCACCACCGGAACAGCTTGCCCTCTTTGTGAACGGAGGCAATGATCTCACGCATCTTTTGCAACTCTTCGGCTGGCATTTCTCCTTCGCCTTTCCATTTGAAAAAAGCGGAATAATTATCGCTGACTACGGGTGCTAAGGTGGCGGGAATCCCTTGACCTACCTCCTTGATTTTGCCATCGAGAAAGGTGAAACGATTGGTTTCCAGGGGCAAGGATTGCATTGGGCGATCGCCGGAGAGGAAGAACAGGATTGCGCCCTCTCGGTAAGTGCCGTTCTCCACGGTGCAGAAGTATTGTTTGTAAGGTTCAATCTGTTGTTTGAGCAGCGTATAGACCTCCTCGCCCTTTTCCTTACAATCAACCATCAGGTAGAAAGGGCGGTCGCTCTGTGGATAGACCTTGCCGTCATTTTGCTGGATACGTGCTACTAAGGGTTTCAGATAGAGTCGCTCGAACGTGATCGCCGGATCGGCTGTCGGACGCTCGTGCGACACATAGAGTTCGCCGTCGATGGGCCAGAGATCCGCCTCCACGCAGTTGAACCCGTAAGAGAGGGCATCATGCAACGGATGCTCACGCCAATAATCATTGTGCGAGAAAGCGTTGTAGAGCACCTTGTTGGATTCGGCTGTTGCCACCTGTGGATCGTCAGCCACTACCTTTGTTGGGGTTTGTTGGCTGCCGCCTGTGCAGGCCAGTAATAGACTCAGTAATAAAAAGGAACACTGTTTCATGCTGTGATATTTTAAATAGTTAGTTGTGTGCGACGAAAAGACGCCCTTGGTAGGTGTCTCGTTCGGCTAAGCGCTGATCCACCTTGGCCGTGAACGCATAATTCTTCAATCCCCAATCCGGTTGAATCAATAAATCTTTCGGCGATTGGGAGACGAAACGTTCCAACACGATGCGTTGGGGCAAACGTTCGATGAAGTCAATGGCCAGGTCGATATACTCATCCACCGTGAAGAAATGGAAGTCTTCGGGGCTTGTTGCATACTCCTTGGCCATCCGTGTATGACGGATCAGCTGTAGCTGATGCAGCTTGAGTGTGGTCAAAGGCAAACGGCTCATTACTTCCGCATGATGCAACATATCCGCTCGGCTCTCCCCGGGCAAGCCCAAGATCAGATGGGCTCCAGTGTAGATACCTCGTGCGGCGGTACGTCGGATAGCCTCTTCCGATTCAGCGGCGGTGTGCCCTCGGTTGATCCGTTCGAGCGTACGATCCAATGTGCTTTCCACGCCATACTCGATCAAGACAAAGCACTTGCGGCTCAAGGCCTCGAAATAGGCTAACAACGCATCGGGCATGCAATCAGGACGGGTGCCTACGATCAATCCCTCCACACCGGGATAAGCCAGGGCCTCCTCATACAGACGAATCAATCGTTCGGGTGTGTCATAGGTGTTTGTATAGGCTTGGAAATAGGCTAAATAACGCATCGCTGGATACTTTCGGGCGAAAAATCGGATTCCTCGCTCCAATTGCTCGCTGACGTTTTCTGTCGGTTGGCAATAGTCAGGACTGAAGGTTTGGTTATTGCAATAGGTACACCCTCCCCAGCCCTTTGTGCCATCTCGATTGGGACAGGTAAATCCAGCGTTGATCGAGATCTTTTGCACCTTGAAACAGGGAAAAACCTGACGGAAGAAATCGGCCAGCTCGTGGTATCGCTTCTCGGGCTTCATCGATAGGGGTCAAGCATCTAACGCTTTGCGTAGCAAGGTTTCAACCTCGTTCTTGAAGATACCGGCCTCGTGCTCCTTTACCTCATTGATATAAAAGGTAGGCACATAATAGTAATCATATTGATTGGCCACCTCCGGCTCTTTGGATTCCTCGATGGTCTCGATCTCAACAGCCTTCAGCTCCGGATGCTCCTCTTGTAATTCCTTAATATATTGGAATGCCTTCTTGCAGAAGGGGCAGTTTTCCAAGTAGAATAGTTTGATAGGTTTCATATCTTTCTCTAATTAAACGCTTGTTAAACAATAGACTTGTAGGCTTATTCGCCAGCCGTCAAAGGACGAGGCGAAGGCCTCGGTTGCAAAGTTAGTAAACTTGTCCGAAGAGGCAATTAAAAACGTTGTCCATGTTTTTTCAAAACGATGGGCAACGGCCGAAAAAATCATGGGCAATGTTTTCTAAAACCACGGGCAACGTTTTCCAAAATTATGGGCAACGTTTTTGAAAACGATGGGCAATGTTTTTTGATGCTACGGGCAACGTTTTTGGGACGCAGCGGGAGAGTCTAATTTTTTATTGTTACTTTTGTTGCTCAATCAGCATAACGATAAGTTTTTGTAATCAATTAAGGCAAAAAAATAATGAAGAAATTAGGTATGGGTTTGTTGCTATCCCTGCTTGTAGTAGGAGGCGTGGCGGCGCAGAATGGTGACAAACGTGTAGAACTGAAAGAGATAACAGACGGAAAGTTCCGTCAGGTGACGGCGATTGGCGAGATGCGCTCTTTGCCGGATGGTGAGCATTACACGGCTATGAATGCGGAGCGGGATATGATCATCAAGTATGCGTATCGTACCGGGAACCCCGTGGATACCCTTTTCAACGCACGAAAGGCTCGGGAGTGTACCTTTACCAATTTTGATGGGTATGAGATCAGTAGCACAGGACATCACATCTTGGTATGGCGGGAGACGGAGTCTATTTACCGTCGTTCTCGCAAGGCGGTGGTTTATGACTACGATGTGCGTCGCAACTACGTGAAGCCGATCTCTGACACGGGCGGCAAGCAGATGATCCCGACCTTCTCTCCGGACGGTCGCATGGTGGCTTACGTGAAGGATAACAACATCTGGATTCGTAAGTTTGATTACGACACCGAGGTGCAAGTCACGAAAGATGGTGAGCGCAACAAGATCCTGAATGGCATTACCGACTGGGTGTATGAGGAGGAGTTTGCCGTGACAAACCTAATGGCATGGTCGCCGGATAGCGAATACCTGACTTTTGTGCGATCTGACGAGAGTGAGGTGCCCGAATACTCCATGCAAATGTATAATGGCAATGGGCTTTATCCTACCTATTATACCTATAAATATCCGAAGGCGGGCGAGAGGAACTCGAAGGTAACGGTGCATTCCTACAGTGTGGCGACGAGAGACACGAAGGAGTTGAAGCTGCCGATAGAGGGTGAGTACTATGTGCCTCGCATCACCTTTACCACCCATTCGGATCAGTTGGCGGTCATGACCTTGAATCGGCAGCAAAACCTGTTCAGCATGTATTATGCCAATCCGAAGAGCGGGGTCTTTCGTTTGATCTTGCGGGAGGAGAACAAGTGCTATGTGGATTCAGATTGGTTGAAGTCGATCCATTTTATGGATAATGGCTTTACCTACGTCAGTGAGCAGGATGGTTATGCGCACATTTATCTCTATTCACCGACGGGTGTGATGCAACGTCAGATCACGCAGGGCAACTGGGATGTGACCGCTCTCTTGGGATACGACGAGGCAACGAAGACTTGCTATTATGAGTCGGCGGAGGAGAGCCCAATCCGTCGTGCGATCTATAAGATTGACGCCAAGGGGGTGAAGACAAAGCTGAGTACCGCGGTAGGTACGAACCATGCGGATTTCAGCCGTAATTTTGCCTATTTCGTGAATACCTATTCCAATGCCAATACCCCGGCGCGTATCACGGTGAACGAGACGAAAACAAAGAAGGAGTTGCGAGTTTTGCAAGACAATGCGGCGTTGCGAAACAAGTTGGCTCAATATGCTTTTGCCAAGAAAGAGTTTACGACCGTCACCACGGCATCGGGCTATGAGTTGAATGCCTGGATGGTGAAGCCGGTTGACTTTGATCCCTCCAAGCGCTATCCGGTGATGATGACACAATATAGCGGTCCGAACTCGCAGCAGGTGCTGGATCAATACGGCTTTGACTGGGAGCAATACTTAGCAGCTAATGGCATCATTGTGGTGTGTGTGGATGGTCGGGGAACCGGTGCGAGGGGAGAGGCTTTCCGTAAATGCACCTACCTGCGTATGGGTGAGTTGGAGTCCCGAGATCAGGTGGAGGCCGCACGTGCGTTGGGAGAACTGCCTTATATAGATAAAGATCGGATTGCGATATGGGGTTGGAGCTTCGGTGGCTACAACACGTTGATGGCGTTGAGCACGGGTAATGGAACCTTTAAGGTGGGCATTGCCGTGGCTCCTCCCACAGATTGGCGTTATTACGACACCATCTATACCGAGCGATTCATGCGTACACCGCAGGAGAATTTCGAGGGATATAAAGCGACCGCTCCTTTGAACTTGGTGAAGAACCTGAAAGGCAAGTTGCTCTTGGTGCATGGTACGGCTGATGACAATGTTCATTTCATGCAGAGCTTGGATTATGCTGAGGCCTTGGTGCAAGCCGGGAAACAGTTTGATATGCACGTTTATAAGGATCGTAACCACAGTATTTACGGAGGTAATACCCGTTACCACCTCTATACCAAGATGGCGAACTATCTGTTTGAAAATTTGTAAGCGCATGGCGGAACATTTGAGAAAACCTGATTGGTTGAAGATTCGTTTGGGCGGGAATGAGCAATTCACCCGTACGAAAACGATTGTGGAGTCGCATTGCTTGCATACGATCTGCACCAGTGGAAAGTGTCCGAACATGGGAGAGTGTTGGAGTAGGGGAACCGCTACTTTCATGATTGGTGGAGAGATCTGTACCCGCTCCTGCAAGTTTTGCAACACGTTGACCGGAAAGCCGCTGCCACTTGATCCGAAAGAACCGGCTAATGTGGCGGAAAGCATTCGACTGATGCAGTTGAAACATGCGGTTATCACCTCTGTTGATCGGGATGACCTGCCCGATTTAGGGGCGGTTCATTGGGCGGAGACGATTCGGACTATTAAAGCGGTTAATCCGGAAACGACGATTGAGGTGTTGATCCCCGACTTCCAAGGACGCTTGGAGCTGGTCGATCAGGTGGTTGAGGCTGCTCCAGAGATCATCTCGCACAACATGGAGACGGTCAGGCGCTTAACGCCTGAAGTGCGCAGTGCGGCCAAATACGAGGTGAGCCTCTCTGTGCTGCGTCGTATCGCGGAGCGAGGTGTAGTGGCGAAGACCGGTATCATGGTTGGCTTAGGAGAAACCGACGAGGAGATTCAGACCTTGATGGACGATGTCTTGGCGGTAGGTGTTTCGGTCTTGACGATTGGGCAGTATCTACAACCCTCTCGCAAGAATATCCCGGTGAAGGCCTACATCACACCGGAGCATTTTGCGGAGTATAAAACTTGGGCTTTGGCGAAAGGATTCAAGAAGGTAGAGAGTGCGCCATTGGTACGCTCTTCCTATCACGCAGAGCGGCACGTCTGAAAGCATACATAGGTGTGGAGATAAAAGGATAGAATGGGGGGCTGCTGGAATGGCTATCCCCCATTTTTTGTATAAAATGGTACATTTGACAACGATTTCTCTAAACAAAATAACATTTTGAGCTGTTTTACTAACAACTGAATGATAAATGAGCAAAGTGTAAACGCTATGAATAAGGTCAAACGAAATCTGGATAATCAGGTGATTGGCTTATTGCCGTTGATATTGTTCATGTTCTTGGACAATTACTTCCCTTACCTGTTGTCATTTGTCATTGCGATCTCATTTTGCATGTTTTGCTGTTTCCTTTATTGGCGTTTACGGGAGAAGAACGTGTTTCAATTCATGTTTCTCCCTACAATCTTAACATTTCTACTCTATGCCTGCTTTTTCTTCTTCCGGCTACGTACGACGCTGTTTGGCCATTCACCTTTGATTATTGAGGTGCTTTTGGTGGTCTCGTTGGCGTTGTTCAGTTTCAGTAAACGCATTGTGTTGCACTACGTGCGTCATTCGGATAACCCGACCTATAAACGGATGTATGTACGTGCCACCTTGAATGAGTATTTCTTTTTGGCGCAATTGGCGCAAAGCCTTTACACGTTGCATCTGTTCGCTATATTAATATATGGTATATTGCCTATGGAAATGCACGGTAATCCGGCAGCCGAACGATTGCTCTATCGGGAAATGCCTTGGTTCTTGGGCATCTCGTTGCTGGTCTATGAGCAGATCCGTGTCTTTTGGATGAGTGGCAGTTTGGAAAAGGAGATGTGGCTCCCCGTATTGAATGATGAGGGGAAAGTGGTGGGTTGTATGGCTCGTTCGGTCAGTCGTGCCCTGCCTAAGAAGTATTACCATCCGGTCATTCGTGTGGCGCTCTTATACCAAGGGATGATTTACCTTGTCAAGCGTTCGTCAGAGGATTTTGTCTCGCCGAACACGTTGGATCACCCTCTCCATGGCTACATGCTGTTTCGTCATTCCCATGCGGACACCTTACGTGCGATGTTAGGTCCATTGGCTGACGATCCACTCATCGAGCCTCATTGCCTGATTCGTTATACGTTTGAGACCCATCGGGTGAAGCACTTAGTTTTTCTCTATACCATTCGTTTGGAAACAGAGGCGCAGTTAGCCGCAGTGAAGCAGGCTGGTGGCAAGCTATGGACCGCCAAGCAAATCAAGGAGAACATGGGGAAATCGCTCTTTAGTGCCTATTTCGAAAAGGAATACCCCTATTTGCAGAATACGGTCATGCTGGCTGACATTGAAAAACCGATCAATTGACAGAAAAGTCTTCTTTTTTATAGATTGACCGAAAATTTTTAGGCGTTGAGAGCTGTCTTTCAGGGAAGTTCCCTACTTTTGCTCTATCGAATTTGAATGTTTAATCATAAAATTAGCAGTGAACGATGGAAAAGAAAAATGTACAATCGGTGAGCGATGAGGAGTTGAAAGCTACTACAGGAGGCGGTTTTCCGTTAAGAGGTTGTAGAACCGAAAAGTCTCAGAAGACCTGTGAACGTCACAGTGACTGCCGTTGGGATGAGGGCAAGCAAAGTTGTGGCTTTAAATAAGCATGCATGTAGAGAGGCTGTGAGAAAGGGGGAGCATCTATGTGCTTGATTCAATCACTTACCTATGCACAGCTGCAAGCCAGCTGCTTCGACTTCAATGCCGACTTCTACTACCGGCTGAATGGCGGGGAGAGAGGTCGGCTGCTGGGAGTCGAAGGGGTTTGTGTAGCCTTCTATGTGGTCATGGAGGGAAGTGATCACTTGCTGGTGAGCCACCTTTTCGTACAGCCGGCCTATCGGGGGCAGGGCTATGCCCGAAGGCTCTTGGAGGAGGCGTATGCCTTGGCTGAGCGGGAGCGGTGGGCCTTCTATTTCCGCATTCGCTATGACAATCCCTTCGCGGATTTCCTGCAACGGTTCGCCGAGGCGCATGGGATGGAGCCTTGTGTGCCCGCCCGCCTTTTGCTGATCAATCGAGAACGGACGCAACAAGCCTTGCGAGAGGAGCCTGGTGCCCACCATTTCGCCCGGATGAAGGCGCAGGTGGATCGCTGGGCGGCAAGGGGTGTCCGAACGGAAAGCTTCGTGAGGCTTCCGAAATCCGTTCGAGAGCGGTTGCGGCTGGATTGGGAGATGGACGAGCAGTGCGAACAGTTGCCGGATGACCTGCCTCCTTTTCCTACGGCGCTTTATGAGCCGCTCTCCTTTGTCTCCTTTCGGGGGGATGAGCCGATGGCCTATCTGACGACTCAGAAAGTAGGGGACGGCTTGGTGCTGACCGGGCATGTCTGCTATCAACGTTGGCAAGCAACAGGCATAGCCTATCTAACGCTCCATCGTTTCATTGAGGAGTTTGTGCGCCATACCGAAATTCGACAGGTCTCTTGTTTATTGGTGGGATATAACGTGAAGGCTTGGCTCCATGCTGAGCATTATTGGCTGCTGACTGATCCGGTGGTGATCGAGCAAAGCTCTTACGGCAAACAATGGGAGCTGTCGTCCGAGGCTCAGTCTTCCTGAATGAATGGCTGCGGAGCTCATTGAGTCCATGGAAAACATCGGTCTATCCGTTGTCCGAAAGAAAAGAAATGTGTATGTTTGCCGAACATTTAGATAGACCATGAATCCTTTTCTTGATATTATGAACGGGTTAGGCATACGTTGCAATGAATCGTATGCAAAGGACCTTTTTTATGCGCAAGGCATGGGGTTCACGCTGTTGGGCATCAAGCGTATGCTGGAGCACTACGGGGTGAAAGTGCAAGCCGTGCGTGCAGAAAAGCACACGTTGGTTGATATCCCTTTTCCTTTGGTGTGTGAATGGAATGAGCGGGTGAGGCTTTTGACCGCTCCTCCTGCTGATCTTGACGCCTTTTATGCGCAGTGGAACGGCTATGCGTTGCTGTGTGATGCTTCCGATGCGCAAGAACCTCATTATTGGTCTCATTTTTTCTGTGAGAAAGGGTTGATCGCCATTTCGTGGGCGGTCAAGGTGCTGGGTGTGCTGACACTGCTTGGCTTTTTGGTAGCAGATTTTGCTTGGGAGCGGGTGGCTTTGGTGCTGTTCAACTCGATGGGTCTCTATTTTAGTTATCGGTCAGTCATGCAGGAGTGTTCGGGTAGTTGCCATACGGTTACTGCATCAGCGGGTGGCAAACTCTTGGGACGCTTTAGCTTAAGTGTGGTGGGTATGGCCTATTTCGCCGTGTCGTTGTTGCCTACGCTGTTTGTGCCTGCTTGGCTCCCCCTTTGGCGTTGGATCGCCCTGATCGCTTTGGTCATGCCGCTTTGGAGCGTTTGCTATCAGGCATTTGTGGTCAAGGCTTGGTGTAAGAATTGCCTCCTTGTGCAAGTACAAGTGTGCGCTTCTGCCTTGGTTGTGGGGGTGGCAGGAGGCGATTGGAAAAGTATTGTTCCGCTCACTTGGGTGGCGTTGCCGGCGATTTATCTGGGGGCTTTGCTGCTGTTGGATCGGGTGTTTTGGCTGTATCAGCAGGTGGCGCATCCGAAGACACCGGACGCTTGGTTGGCTTTGATGGCTGATCCCCAGCTTCGGCAGCGCATCTTGACCGCAGGGCAGACGGTTGACACCTCAGACATGGTGGATTTGCTGACGCTGCATCCGGATGGTCAGGAGGAGCTCTGCGTGGCACTCAGCTTGACTTGTTCCTATTGCAAAGCCCATTATCAAAGGCTGTTGGAGCATGTGCGTCGGGGGGAGTTAGCTAACTACCGCATTCGCATAGCGATCAGTCCTGATGCGTCCAGGTTAGCTGTTGTGCGTGAGTCGATTGCCGCCAGTGCTTTGCAGGAAGGTGCTTTAGCGGCTTGCCTGCATTTGTCCGCTTGGTATGAATCCACACGGGTGAAGCGGTTTCTACGTACCCTTCCTGCGACCTTGGATTTAGCTGCGGTGAGAGCCCCGTTGGCTGCGCAGGCGGAGGCGGTCGCACGGTGGCAACTGCGTAGCTTACCCGCTTTTGTGCTGAATGGGCATGTCGTGGCACAAGAGGTGTTTTGGACCGTAGTTGAAAGAACGAATCAATCGAAATAAAAGAATATGGCAAACAAACTTTTTCGCCAACAGGCAATAGATACTGTCAATTCGCCGGATAAGATCAATGACTACATCCGGGTGACGGCTCCCTCGTTCTATTTGTGGTTGCTTACGTTGCTGGTAGGTGTGCTTTCGGCTGCCGTTTGGGCGTTCAACAGTACGGTGAGCGATTTTGTGAAGATCCAAGGGGTCACCTTCCCGCATCAAGGCATTCAGGAGGTCAGTGCCCCGTTTGGTGGGCGTATCACGGAGCTTTTCGTGCATAAGGGTCAGCTGGTGAAGCCGGGCGATCTGCTGTTTCGCTACATGGACGACCAGGCAATCCGGGAGTTGCGCAGTCGCCAATCGGGTGTGGTGATGGGGCAGAAGCCTCCACAGACCACCTTTAGCGCCTATGAGCCGACTATTTTCCTCATTCCTGAGGGACAGGAGGACCACATGCGGGAGATGATTGCCTTTGTGACCTATGCCGATTTGCGGAAGTTGAAAGTGGGCATGAGCGTACAAGCCACCCCTTCCGATTTGAAACGGGAGGAGTATGGCTACATGTATGGACGCATCACAGACATCGATCGACTTCCCACTTCGAAAGAGGAAATCGGACAATTGTTCAAGTTGAGCGAGTGGAGTAGCTCGATCATTCCTTCGGAAACGGCTTTCATGGTGAAGATTCTGTTGGACGCAGATCCGAGCAGCCCAGATGGAATCCGCTGGTCGCAACGGTCGAGTCGCCAAGTGCGTGTGCCCATCGGTACCTTCTGCCAACTGCAAATCGTGACTCGTACCCGTCCTGTTTTCGACATAGTGTTTAAGAAAAACGCTAAATAAGCGAACGTAGCTATGGGAAAGGTGAAGAAGGTGCCAATGATGATGCAGATGGAGATGGTGGAGTGTGGTGCCGCCTCTTTAGGCATGGTGTTGGCGTATCACAAGAAATGGTTGCCCTTGGAGCAGCTCCGCAAGGATTGTGGGGTGTCGAGAGATGGATGCTCCGCCAAGCAGTTGCTGCAAGCGGGACGTGGTTACGGCATGAAGGCTATGGCCTATCGGTTGGAACCGGATGACTTAGATGTGCTGGCTCCTGCCATCATCCATTGGAATTTTAACCATTTTGTGGTGTATTGTGGTCATCGGGGCGACACCTTTTATATCAACGATCCAGCACGTGGCAAGCAACGGGTGCCTCGGGAAGACTTTTGCAAGTCGTTTACCGGGATTGCCTTGGACTTTGAGCCGACGGCTGATTTTCACCCAAGCGGACAACGTGCCTCGGTATTAGGCTTTATCCGTCGGAGAATGCGTAACACGGGTGCTGCCCTGTTCTATTTCTTTGTGATCGGTTTTTTGACCGCTTTGGTGGGATTGACCACGCCGCTCTTTTCCCAACTCTTCATGGACGACATTCTCAGTGGCAAGAATCCGGATTGGTTGAAGCCCTTCATGGCAGCCTTTGGTGCGGTCATCGTCGTGCAGTTCATTACCGGTTGGTTGAGTGGTATTTATAGTCGGAAGTTCCAGGCATCTATGGCGATAGAAGCGAATGTGAACTTCTTTTGGCATGTGCTTCGCCTGCCCATGGACTTCTTCTCACAGCGCTATATAGGCGATTTGCTCTTCCGACAGCGTTCTAACCAAGAGATTACCTCCACATTGGTGGAAAAGTTGGCACCGTTGGTTGTCCAGTTGATGCTCTTGGTCATCTACTTGCTGTGTATGTGGAGCTACAGTGTCTCACTTACGGTGATTGGTTTGGGGTCGATGTTGCTGAACATGTTGCTCGCTCGCTACATCGCCTATAAACGGGTGGATTTAACTCGCATCTCGGAGCGGGATGCCGGTAAATATTATGGCGTGACGATGTCGTGTCTCGACAACATGGAGACCATCAAGGCGGCTGGAGCGGAGAGTGGATTCTTTGGTCATTGGGCCGGTTACTTCACCAATATGCACAACGCTGAGATGCGCACCAGCTTCAGCAACTTGGTGTTTGGTGTTTTTCCGCAGCTGCTGCAAACACTTACCAGCAACTTGATCTTGATGGTCGGGGTCTATTTGATCATGGATGGTGAGTTCACGATCGGTATGTTGATGGCCTTTCAAGGTTTCTTGACTGGCTTCATGACCCCGGTTAGCAACCTGATGTCGGCGGGTGAGATGATCATCGAGATGCGCACGCAGATGGAGCGGGTGGAGGATGTGTTGCGTTATCCGACAGAGCAACGCACGCAGCAAGCACGTACGGATAGTTCCGGTAAACTGAGTGGCCGGTTGGAGTTGCGCCATGTGACCTTTGGCTATAACAGGTATTCCGATCCGCAGATCAAGGACTTCTCTGTTTCGCTGAAACCCGGACAAAGCGTAGCGTTGGTTGGCTCTTCGGGTTGTGGCAAGAGTACTTTGGCTAAATTGGTGACAGGCCTCTATCGCCCATGGGAGGGAGAGATTTTGTTCGATGGTAAACCGATCGACCAGATTGATGCGGATGAGTTTTCCAACTCCGTGGCGTTGATCGACCAGCATGTGGTGATGTTTGACGACACGATTGCGGCCAACATCAAGATGTGGGATTCCTCCATTGAGGATTTCGCCATGGTATTGGCTTGCCGGGATGCGCATATCCGGGAGGAGATCATCGCACGTCCGGAGGGATATAACACCCGGTTGGTGAAGGGCGGAAAGAATTTCTCAGGCGGGCAGTTGCAGCGCATGGAGATCGCTACGGCGTTGGCCCGCGAACCGATGATCTTGATCATGGATGAGGCGACCAGTGCCCTCGACGCTACCACTGAGCAGCGCATCATGCAAGCGGTGAAACGGGCAGGATGCACCTTGATCGTCATCGCCCATCGCCTTTCAACCATTCGAGATTGCGATGAGATCATCGTCTTGGACAAAGGTAATGTGGTGGAGCGGGGGACGCACGATGCGTTGTTGGCGCAAGGTGGCGTCTATGCCCGACTGATGGAGAGTGATTAACAGAGACAAACAGACGAGGAATCATGTTGCTATTCAAGGAACAGATAGATAAACGAGAGGAGAAAGAGAAACAGCATCTGCAAGAGGCGGTGGAACAACTGATCGGCGAATCCGGGTTGCACAGCCGACAAGCAGGGCGAGCGTTCTCGCAGGGGCAAGCCATCCAGTGCATCTTGGAGACGCTGGGTGTGCCGGGGCCGATTGAGTTGGATGAGGAGGAGACCTTCTTCTCTCTGGAGGAGCAGATCGGGCAGAAGCTGGCACCCTTGGGCATCATGCACCGTAGCGTGGAATTGAAAGGGCAGTGGTGGCGATCATCAGTCGGACCTTTATTGGGCAAGAATAGGCAGGGACAGTATGTCGCTTTGCTGCCGAAGCGCGTCGGTCGAGGCTATACCTATGTGGATGCGACAGGCAAGCAGGTGTCGGTCAATCGCCAGCGGATGAGCGAGGAACTGAGCAAGGAAGCTATCTGTTTCTTCCCCGCTTTACCGCAACGTTCAGTCAAGCTCGCAGACCTGCTGCTCTTCATGGTGGGGGCCTTCCATTGGAATGATCTGTTGAGTTTGCTCTTGATCTCGTTGCTTATTGCGGGTATCGGTATGTTGGGCCCGTTTGCTAACAAGATGCTGTTCGACAGTGTGATTCCGAATGGCACGAAGCAGGATTTGCTACCAATCGCCTCGCTCTTGATCGGTACGGCCATCAGTGGCTTGCTGTTTGGGTTGATCCGTAGTTGGACCTTGCAGCGGCTGAAGTTTCTGGTCAGTGTGCGTGTGGAACCAGCGGTGATGGCGCGAACCTTTCTCTTGAAGGCAAAGTTCTTCATGAAATATTCCTCAGGTGAGTTGCATGAGCGCATCATGAGTATCAGCCGCCTTTGCGACTTGGCCAACGACATGTTGGTGAGCAGTGCGCTCACGGCACTTTTCTCTTTTGTCTATCTCTTTCAGATGATGCACTATGCACCCGCCCTCTTGTTGCCTTCGTTGGCCGTGATAGGTGGGCAATTTGTGTTGACCTTGGCGCTCTTTTGGTTTCAACAGCGACAAGAGGCACGCATCGTGAAGAGCTCGGCCAAGTTGAGTTCTCTGCTGTTTGACCTGTTGAGTGGCGTGCAAAAGATCAAGACCTCTGGTTCGGAGAAAAGGGCCTTTACCCGTTGGATGCAGACCTATAAGGAGAATGCTCGTTTGACCTATAATCCCCCTTTGCCCCTGAAACTATCTGCGGCGGTGATGGGGTTGCTCAACTTGGGCGGTATGGCCGTGATCTATTTCATGGCGGTCAAGAGCAAAGTCTCTCCCTCTGATTTTATCGCATTCAATACCTCCTATGGGTTGGTGTCCGGAGCCTTTTCGGCGTTGATTGGCATTGTGCCTCAGATCGGTCAGATGCGTCCGTTGTTGCGTCAGGCGGAACCCATTATGGAGGCAGAGCCAGAGAGTATGGAAAATGCCAAGCAGGTCACGCACTTAAGTGGAGCTATTGATGTGAATCATCTCTCTTTCCGTTATGACGAGGAGACCCCTTGGGTGTTGAATGATTTGAGTTTACACATTCATCCGGGTGAGTATGTGGGTGTTGTGGGGCGTTCAGGCTGTGGTAAGAGCACGCTTCTCCGTCTGTTATTAGGCTTTGAGACTCCCCAGTTCGGGAATATTCTGTATGATGATTATGAGCTCTCAGAGGTGGATAAGAGCAGTTTGCGCCGGCAGATCGGCACCTGCTTGCAAAGTGGTAGCCTTTTCCCGGGCGATGTGTTTAGCAACATCACGATCACAGCGCCTTGGAGTAGCAAGGAGGAGGCCTGGGAGGCCGCTCGGTTAGCGGGCATAGCGGATGATATCAAGGCGTTGCCTATGGGCATGAATACGTTGATCAGCGAAGGGGGTGGTGGCTTCAGTGGTGGACAGAAGCAACGGCTGTTGATCGCACGTGCCTTGGTCAATCGTCCGGCCATCCTTTTCTTTGACGAGGCGACCAGTGCCTTGGATAACGTGAGTCAGAAGCAGGTGTCGGAGAACCTGGATCGGATGGGCTGTACTCGTGTGATCATTGCGCATCGCCTCTCCACGATTCGCCATTGCGACCGGATCATTGTGCTCGACAAGGGCGTGATCGTCGAAGAGGGAACCTTTGATGAATTGCGGGAAAAGGGAGATCTTTTTGCGGACTTGATGAAACGGCAAATGTTATAGCTGCCTCAGCAATGGCGATTCCCCAACTCAATCACCTCTAAATCTTTGATCTCTTTTCCCTCGATGACAAAGCGCATGAGGGTACGCACTTGATGGAAGCCACTGATGCCTGCCGCTCCGGGATTTAGGTGAAGACAGTGGAGGCTACGGTCGAACTGAGCCTTTAGGATGTGGGAGTGGCCGGCGATGAACAGCTGGGGGCGAACGGCATACAACAGCGGACGGATCTCCGGGTTGTAGCGTCCCGGATAACCACCGATATGTGTCATCACTACCTCCACCTCTTCCACCTTGAACTGTGCTACCTTGCCGTATTGCAGTCGGATAGGTTGCCCATCGATGTTGCCATAGACGGCCCGCAAAGGTCTCAATGCGGCCAAACGCTCAGCTAATTCTGCTGAACCAATGTCTCCGGCATGCCAGATCTCATCACATTCGTTGAAATAAAGCGCATATTTATCGTCCCAAAACCCGTGCGTATCCGAAAGTAATCCAACTTTAACCATAATCTTGCTTTTTATTGAGCGAAAGTAGTTAATTTTACGCGTTGAAGAACGATTTATCATGGAAAACAGGTATCGATATTTCAAAAGAGATGTTAGTTGGCTGTCGTTCAACTACCGGGTGCTGATGGAGGCGGAGGATGCTTCGCTCCCTATTTATGAGCGCATTAAATTCCTTTCTATCTATTCATCCAACTTGGAGGAGTTCTATGAGATCCGGGTGGCTGAGCACCGGGGCGTGATCATGAAGAAGAACTTCGTGGAGGAGAGTGCGGCTGAGGCCGAAGAGACCTTGGCGGCCATTACGCGTGAGGTGAATCGGCAGCAGCGGGATTATTATCGCATTTTTTACGAGCAGATCCTTCCAGCGCTAAATCAACAGCATATTTTCTTGTATCAAGATGAGCATCCACAACCTTTCCATGAGGATTTCGTGCGTGACTTCTTCAACGAGGAGGTTTTCCCTTTCCTTTCGCCGGTCATGATCCAAGCGGGAGAGATCCGTACCTTTATCCGTGATCGTCGGCTCTATTTAGTGATTCGCATGGTGAAGAAGAGTGATCGTTTGGAGGATGCGAACGATAAGCCAGCCTATCATTATGCCTTGATGAAGATACCCTTTTCCAAAGTGCCTCGATTCATTGAGTTGCCGCCGCATGAGGGGAAGTATTACATCATGTTTATCGACGATATTATCCGTGCCAACCTGCATAGCGTCTTCCCGGGTTATGAGATCGAGAGCTGTTATAGTATCAAGATCTCGCGCGATGCCGACATCTATTTGGAGGATGAGGGGAAGGGCAGTATCTTGGAGAAGATCCGTAAGAAGGTGAAGAAACGTAAGATCGGTGCCTTGAGTCGTTTCATGTACGACCAGGCGATGCCCGCCGATTTCTTAGCCTTTATCTGCGGGGCGTTTGGCATTCTGCCAGACGATTTGGTGGTAGGTGGTCGTTATAATAACTTGCAAGATTTGAGTAAACTACCCAATCCTGCGGGCAAGCAGTTGGAGCAACATCCACCCTTGCCGATGCGCATTCCCTATTTGGATGAGGTGGGTTCGATTTTCAAGGTGATCAAGAAGCGGGATGTGATGCTGCATTTCCCCTATGAGTCGTTTGATTACCTGCTGCGTTTCTTGATGGAGGCGGCTTTTGACCCGAAGGTGGATGAGATCAAGATCACGCAATACCGGGTGGCCGAGAACTCGGCTGTCATCAATACGCTGATCAGCGCGGCGCAAAATGGCAAGAAAGTGACGGTTTTCGTCGAGCTGAAAGCCCGTTTCGACGAGGAGAACAATATGCGCACGGCTGAGCGTATGGAGCAGTCGGGTATCAAGATCATCTATAGCATCCCAGGTTTGAAGGTGCATGCGAAGGTGGCTGTTATCCTTCGGAAAGATAATCCGGAAGGGGCTAAACGACGAGATTTCGCCTATCTCAGTACCGGAAATTTCAACGAGAAAACGGCGAAGATCTATGCCGACATGGCCTTACTGACCAGCCAGGAAGCGATCATCACCGATATAAACAAGGTGTTCGCCGTGCTGGAAGGACGCTTGCAAGCGCCTACTTTCCGTCATCTTTTGGTGGCTCGTTTCAACATGGTGCCAGAGTTGCAACGCATGATCCAGCGGGAGATCGACCATGTGCAGGCTGGTGGAAAGGGTCGCATCATCTTAAAGATGAATGGTCTGCATGATCAGCAAATGATAGATATGCTCTATCGGGCCAGCGAGGCGGGCGTAGAGATTGATTTGATTGTGAGAGGGATCTGTTGCTTGGTTCCCGATCAGCCTTACAGCCGGAATATCCGGGTGACTCGCATCGTCGATATGTTCTTGGAGCATGCCCGTATTTGGTATTTTTATAATGAGGGACAGGATGAACTGTTCTTGACCTCGGCGGATTGGATGCGTCGGAACCTGAATCGGCGGATCGAGACCGCTTTTCCGATCTTGGATCCAGAGATCAAGCAGGAGGTGATTGATATTTTGCACATTCAGTTGCGCGACAATGTGAAGGCTTGCCGCTTGGATAGTGAGTTGCGAAACTGTTTCAAGCGCGTGGAGGGAGCAGAGCCTGTGCGGGCGCAGTTAGCAATCTATGATTATTTGAAGCAGAAGAACCAGTGATAGTGTATGGATTATGATTGGATGGACTTTGCGCTGTTTGGGCTATGCTTGGTGATCATGGCTGTGGCAGTGATCGCCTATTTCTTGGGGTGCCAGTCAGGCAGGCTTAGGGAGCGCAAACGGCAAGCTCGTGAACGATGGGTGAGTCAGAAGTCACAGCTCTATGTGATGAAACAGGCATTGCGGCAAGATCAAGAGACGATCGAGGAGCTAGCCGAGAAGCTGAAAAGTTATGCTGAGCAATCGAAGGATTATGCAGAGACACAAGAGGAGTTGGCTCGCTATCGGAAAGAGGTGGCCCGAATGGAGAATGAACTGAAGCGGCAAGCAGAGCAGTTTTCTTCCGCCATGTCGCATAATCAAAGTTTTGATTTGATCAATGCGATGCGCGAGGACCCGTTACACGTTAACCTGACCCGTGAGGATTGGGAGGAATTGTTCACATGCGTGGAACAGATTTACCCCATCTTCATGTTGCGCTTACGGAAGCTAAAGGTCACCCGCCATGAGTTGGAGATCTGTTGTTTGATCCGGCTTCGTTTCGAGCGGCAGGAGATGTTGGCTCTTTTCCATTGTACTTCTGAGGCACTGACGAAATCTCGCAATCGCCTCAAGAAACGGCTGGAATTGGCTGAAGGCCGGGATTTGGAAGATTTTTTGCTGCATTTATAGTTCGCTGATCTGGTGTGATTGTCCGTATTTAGGGAGGAAAATCATCTTGTTGCTCTTGTAATATATTGATAAATAGAAAGCTGAGTGCAGACTCATTTGTCCGGTTCTTTTCTATGGCGGTTCGTGCGTATCGCCCTACCTTTGCGCTGTGTTTAGTTTTTAAGTCATAACCGAAAATCGAAGATTTATGAAAACAAGATGCATTTGGCTTGTTTACCTACTGTGTTGTCTCGGGCTCATCGCCTGCGACAGGATGCAATCGCTTTCCACCACCTTCCGACGTGCTACGGGATGGCCTTACGAGGTGGTGGTCGTGATGGAGAAGGATGCTTGGCAGGGTGAGTCGGGCGATCTGCTGCGCAAGCAGTTGCAGGCATCGCTCCCCGCCCTGCCCCAATCGGAGCCGACCATGCGTGTCACCTATGTGGAGCCGGCTCAATTCGATGGTATGCTCAAGTATATGCGCAATATTTTGCTCGTCTCGTTGGATGCTGATCGTTACACGCAGACGAGGCTCTCCATGAATGAGGATCGGTGGGCAAAAGGACAATGCATCATCTCTCTCCATGCTCCGAATGAACAGCTACTGACTGAGTATTTGTTGCTCCATACGGAGACAGTGGTCGATCACTTTAATCAGGCGGAGCGTAATCGTTGGATACAAGCTTTGAATGAGGATTATAGTCTCTCGGTTGAGGCTACTATGCGTAGCCAGTTCGGCTATTCTCTCCATGTACCGAGAGATTTGCGTGTCGGCAAAGTGGCTGATCAATTCATGTGGGCTTCCAACAACGCTAACCGGGGTCGTATGGATCTGATTGCCTATACATTCCCCTACACGACGCAGGAGGCTTTCAGCGAAGTCTATTTGGTGGCAATGCGCGATTCCGTGTTGCGGCAGCATGTGCCAGGCTCTTTCCCAGGTTCCTATATGCAGACGGAGCGACGCTTTGGGCTCAGCTATTTACCGATTCAGAGTCAGGACGACTATTGCGGTATGCTTAGAGGGCTTTGGCGTGTGGAGGGAGACATGATGGGTGGGCCCTTCGTCAGTCTGGCACGTTTAGATCCCTCTCGTAGGCGCATGATCGTGGTCGAGAGCTTCGTCTATGCGCCGGAGTCGAAAAAGGCCAATCTGATCCGCCGGATGGAAGCGGCACTCTATACGTTACGTTTCAACGATTAGGAAACGGCTTATATCACTCTCAAAGCATTTTCTCTATAAAATGATGGCAATAAAATCGGCGAAATACCGTTTTTCCCATACAAATCAAGATGATGATGAAACGGACATTTGTTGGATTAGTGCTACTGATGTTGCTGTCGGGCGTTGGACAGGTATATAAGCTGTTGCGAGAAAACGAACAACCATTCGCTTGGCGAAGCGGGAGTTTGGCAGATATTGCCAAAGAAGTGATCGCTATCCCGTTGCAGGATTCCGGAAAGCGACAGATTAAGGAGGCAGGTTCCGTGCGTTTGGTAGGTGATAATCTGTTCTTGATTAGTGATGAAACACTTTATCGCTTTACCAGGAAGGGGGAATATATCTGTGCCATTACTTGTCCAGAAGAAATGCGGGTAGCGGGTTATGTGGTTGACCCCATGCAGCGGCAATTAATCGTTTTTGGTAATGTCAATGACATCTTTTATTATACGTTTGAGGGAGAGTTGGTGCGATGCAAAAAGTTGACCTCTGATTTGAATAACAAGCGTCAGCTTTATGCGGCGGCCTATCATAAGGGGCATGTATTGACTGTGGAGGCCACACTGGCGGAGCATGATTCGAGACTTTATCGGCGTGAACTGGTCGAGTATGATACGGCTTTTCAGCGGATTGGTGCACAGGAGATTCAGCCCCTATCGTTGATGCGCAGTGATGAGCCGATTGGTTATTTACCTCCCGTTGTGGCGATTGATTCATCTACGGAGCGGCCTTATGCGTATACTCCCTCGTTGCAACCGCATCGTCTCTTGCGTGACACGCTTTTTATTTGGCAGAAAAGACAACAACTGCTTTCCTCTTTGGAACAAGGAGAGGCGGACTGCCCATTACTGCCTATCCGGATGGGCAGACGTCTTTGGATCGCCTCCTATCCACATTTTTCCGATAGCAATTTGGGATATACCTTCTGTTATGATACGTTTAGCGGACATTATTGGCAAAGTGAGGAGGGATTGGAGGATGACTTTTATCATACTGGCAAAGTCAGAGCCTTGGAGGCCATGGATCCCTATGGTGATTGCTATTGCTTCACTTGCCTGGCGGAAAAGATGAAACAGCCCCTCACTGAGAAGAGTGATTTAGTGCTTTTTTTGGTGACGATGAGGGGATAAGAAAAGCCTCCCTGGTGAGTTAGGAGGCTTCGAGAAAGGGTTTATCGTTTGACACCATTGCGGATCAAAAGAGCATCAATGGTTGGTTCTTGTCCTCGGAATCGTTTATAGAGCAACTCTGGGTCTTCTGTACCACCCTTTGAAAGAATGTTTTCCCGGAAGGAGCGAGCTACTTCCTTATTGAATATTCCTTTTTCTTTAAAGAGCGAAAAGGCATCCGCATCTAATACCTCGGCCCATTTGTATCCGTAGTATCCAGCGGCATAACCTCCGGAGAAGATATGGCCAAATTGTGTACCCATCAAAGCACCTTCAACCTCTGGCACGATTACGGTTGGAGCCCAAGCCTTTTTCTCAAAATCAGCAACCTCCCCTTCAAAGGGTTGTTCCAAAGTGTGCCAAGCCATGTCGAGCATACCGAAGCTGAGTTGGCGACAGCATGCATAACCGACATTGAAATTGGCTGCATCAATTAACTTCTGGATTAATTCTGAGGGAATTTTTTCACCCGTTTGGTAGTGAATAGCAATCTGATCCAAGAACTCTTTTTCAGTCAACCAGTTTTCCATGATCTGCGAAGGCAACTCCACGAAGTCACGATAGACGTTAGTACCGGATAAGCTGGCATAATGCCCTTGTGCCAACATGCCATGAATGGAGTGGCCAAACTCATGCAACAGAGTTTCCACCTCGTCGAAGGTGAGGAGGGAGGGCTTGGTCTCTGTCGGACGAGTAAAGTTCATCACGATGATAATTTGTGGGCGACTATCTTTACCCTGCTCATCGATGAATTGCGACTTGATGTTGTTCATCCATGCACCCGATTGTTTTCCATCGCGCGGGAAGAAGTCGGTGTAGAGCACAGCCAAAAATCGGCCGTCTGCATCATAGACTTCGTAGGGTGTCACTTCGGGGTGATAGACTGGGATCTTTTGGTTTTCCTTGAAAGTGATACCATATAGTTGGGTAGCGAGACCGAATACAGCTTGCTTGACATGCTCCAACTCAAAATAGGGACGGGTCATCTCGTCGTTGATTTGGAAGCGGATGTCGCGCAACTTCTCTGAATAATAACTCCAATCCCAAGGCATGACCGTGAAGTCTTGCTGCTCTTTGCCGATGGCAAAGCCCTGTACCTGGTTGTATTCGTTGATGGCAACCGGCTTGTAGGCATCGAGCAGCTGATTGAGTAATTGATACACATTGGTAGGGTTTTTAGCCATGGTGTGTACCAGGTTATATTCCGCATAATTTTTGTAGCCCATCAAATGAGCAACCTCCAAACGGTCATTGACAATCTTGCGGATGATCTCTTTGTTATCGTACTCATCTCCTTTATTACCTATATTCATATAGGCCCGGTACAATTGCTCACGCAAATCTCTGCGGTCAGCGTAGCGCATGAAGGGCACATAACTCGGAGCGGAAAGGTTGAAGAGCCAACCACTCTTCCCTTTGCTCTTGGCTCGCAGGGCTGCAGCCTCTCGTGCGCTTTCTGGCAGACCAGACAACTCCTGCTCGTCTGTGATCAGCAACTCGAAGCGATTCTTGTCTTTTAAAGCATTTTGATCGAATTGCAGCGTCAGTTGGCTCAACTCCATGCTAAGTCTGCGATATTTGATTTTGTCAGCCGCACCCAAGGTTGCTCCCTGCACCTTGAATGCCTCAAAGGTCTCCTCTAATAGTTTGGCATCCTCTGTAGAGAGCCCTAATTGCTGGCGTTGGTCATAGACCGTCTGTACGCGTGCGAACAGTGCTTCGTTGAGGTAAATGTTGTTGGAACACTCAGACAGTTTGGGCGATACCCGTTGCGAGATTTCCATCATCTCGTCATTCGCCTCTGCGCTGAGCACATTAAAGAAGACGGAAGAGACCGTATTTAATAACTTGCCAGCACGTTCCAGTGCGACAATGGTATTGGCGAAGGTGGCCGGTTGCGGATTATCTGCGATTGCCTTGATCTCCTTTTCCATGCGGCGAATGCCTTCGTCGAAAGCGGGTTCGTAATGCTCCGTCTTTATCTGATCGAAGGGCGGAGTCTCAAACGGTGTCTTAAATTTCCCGAAGAACGGGTTTCCTGCGGCTTGTGTCATTTGCATCACACTTAATAAAATTACTACATTTAACAATAGTTTTCGCATCCTGTCTGTGTTTTAATAATTTGGGCTCAAAGATAGCTATTCCAACGCAGATAGTTTGTGAGGAAATAAAACAAATATATGTTTGATAACACACCTTTTGAACATCATTTTGGGGTAATCGCTTGATTTATAAAAAGCTTTGGAAACGAAAAATGGAGATTTTTAAATTCAATCGAATGGTCGGTTTGTTTATTTACGGATTAAACTCTATTTTTGAATCGTTGAAACTGGCTTAACTGTTTCAGATAGTAAGATATAAACAGCAAAAAACTTAAAACCCAAATATAAAATATGAGTTATCTTAGATTTGACAAGACAGTAATGATAAACCTGGAAGAGTCATTGACTCGTGAGGTGCTTCGGACAAATCGGTTAGGAGCCTATCACTGCACTACTGTTGTTGATTGTAATACCAGGAAATATCACGGACTTCTTGTGATGCCTGTGCCCGCTATTGATGACGACAATCATGTGTTGCTGTCCTCGTTCGACGAGACAGTAATTCAGCATGGAGCCGAATTCAATTTGGGTTTGCACAAATATGCGGGTGATAATTTCAGCCCCAAAGGTCATAAGTACATCCGTGAGTACAGCTCAGAGACGGTGCCTCGCACGCTCTATCGTGTGGGTGGCGTGATTTTCTCGAAAGAGAAGGTCTTCTCTATGTATGAGAACCGCATCTTGATTAAGTACACCTTGGAGGATTGCCACTCGGCTACGACGTTGCGTTTCCGTCCCTTCTTGGCGTTCCGTAGCGTAAAAGAGTTGACTCATGCGAATGGAAATGCCAACCAGGGTTACCAAGAGGTGACTAACGGTATTAAGACCTGTATGTATCCAGGCTATCCGGAGCTGTTTATGCAGTTTAATAAGAAGGTGAAATTTGTTTACGAGCCCTATTGGTATAATGGCATTGAGTATCCGAAAGAGCAGGAGCGTGGTTATCCGTATCAGGAGGATCTGTATGTGCCGGGTTACTTTGAGGTACCCATCAAGAAGGGTGAAAGCATCATATTCAGTGCCGGTGATACCGCTGTGGCAACTACTCGCCTGAAATCACTTTATGAGTCTGAGGTGGCTGCCCGTACACCGCGAACAAGCTTCTTCAATTGCTTAAAGAACTCTGCGCAGCAGGTGTATTATCGTCCTAAAGAGGATGACGCTTACCTATTGGCCGGTTATCCTTGGTTTAAGGTGCGTGCGCGTGACCTCTTTATCGGTTTGCCGGGCTGTACGCTTTCTATTGACGATCCGGTTCGTTTCGAGAAGATTATGCATACGGCTATCCCGGCTATCCGCACCTATATGCAAGAGGGGATTGGTGATCGGGTGATCCAGGAGATTGAGCACCCAGATGTATTCTTGTGGGCTATTTGGGCTATCCAACAATATACAAAGCAAGAGGGATTGGAGAAATCCCGCGTGATGTATGCGCATATCGTGAAAGAGATCATTGATTATATCCGTGAGCAGAAGCATCCGGATATGAAGTTGATGGAGAATGGTTTGCTCTTTGCGAATGGTCGTGACAAAGCGATTACATGGATGAACTCTACCGTGAACGGCAAGCCGGTTGTTCCCCGCTCCGGTTATATTGTAGAGTTTAATGCCTTGTGGTATAACGCACTCTGTTTCTATACCGAGTTGATGGGTGGTGCTCCGATTGAGGAGTTGGATCCGATTATCAAGAAGATCGAGAAATCGTTCCCGGAGACTTTCGTCAATGGCTATAACTACCTGTTCGATTCAGTCAATGGTTCGACCGTAGATTGGAGTGTACGTCCTAACATGATCTTTGCGGTGGCATTGCCTTATTCACCGTTGACTCGTTTGCAAAAGCGTGCTGTGGTGGACATTGTAACGAAAGAGTTGTTGACCCCGAAGGGATTGCGCTCTTTGAGTCCGAAGAGCGAGGGCTATCGTCCCTATTATGTCGGTCCGCAGTATGAGCGCGATCTGGCCTACCATCAGGGAACGGCTTGGCCTTGGTTGTTAGGAGCCTATTTGGAGGCTTACTTGCGTGTGTTTGGTAAGGGAGGCGTTGCTTTTGCCGAGCGCATGTTGATAAGCATGGAGGAGGAGATGTCATTGCACTGCATTGGCACGATCCCGGAGCTGTTTGATGGCAACCCGCCATTCACTGGTCGTGGTGCTGTTTCTTTCACGATGAATGTAGCTGCTATCCTCCGCATTGTGGATTTGTTGAAGAAGTATAACGCCGAATAAAACGAAAGAACCTGTATGAAAGCATTGATGTTTGGATGGGAGTTCCCTCCTCATATCTTGGGCGGTTTAGGAACGGCCAGCTTCGGTTTGACACGAGGCATGGCTATGCAGCCCGATATGGATATTACCTTTTGTATTCCGAAACCCTGGGGCGATGAGGACCAGAGTTTCTTAAAGATCGTGGGTGTCAATCATGTACCTGTTGTTTGGAAAGATCTGGATCCTAACTATGTGGAGAAACAGATGGCGAAGGCAGGTATGAATGCCGAGCAGTATTTCCGGTATCGCGATCATATTTACGCAGACTTTAGTTACCGTCATGTCGATGACTTGGGTTGTATGGAGTTTTCCGGTCGTTATCCCGACAATCTGTTGGAGGAGATCAACAACTACTCCATCGTGGCAGGCGTGATCGCTCGTGCTGAGCAGTACGACATCATCCATGCGCATGATTGGTTGACCTATCCGGCTGGTATCCATGCGAAGAATGTGAGTGGCAAACCTTTGGTTATCCATGTACATGCGACTGATTATGACCGTAGTCGTGGCAATGTCAATCCTGATGTATATGCCATCGAGAAGAATGGTATGGATAATGCCGATCACATCATCACCGTGTCTAACTTGACGCACCAGACTGTGATTGAGAAATATCATCAAGATCCGGCGAAGGTGACTACGGTACATAATGCTGTTGAGCCGTTGAGCCCGGAGATCTTGGCTATCCAAGACAAGAAGGGTGTGAAAGATAAAGTGATCACTTTCTTGGGACGTATCACGATGCAGAAGGGTCCAGAGTACTTTGTTGAGGCTGCAGCTAAGGTATTGGCGAAAGCACCTCATGCGCGTTTCGTGATGGCTGGTAGTGGTGATATGATGAACCAGATGATCCGTCTGGCTGCCGCACGCCATATTTCTGATCGTTTCCACTTCACCGGTTTCATGAAGGGTAAACAGGTTTATGAGGTGTTGAAAGCCAGTGATGTCTATGTGATGCCGTCTGTTTCTGAGCCGTTTGGTATTTCTCCGTTGGAGGCAATGCAGTGTGGTGTTCCTTCCATTATCTCTAAGCAGTCCGGTTGTGCCGAGATCTTGGATTATGCGGTGAAGGTGGACTATTGGGACATCGAGGCATTGGCTGATGCGATGTATTCGATCATTACTTACCCAGCTATGCATGAGTTTTTGAAGGTAGAGGGCAAGAAAGAGGTGGATAACATCAAATGGGAGTATGCCGGCCAGAAGGTACGTCGCATTTACGATATGGTGATAGAGAGTAAAAAGTAATATTAACGACAAGACAAGAATAAAACTAACAAGAATATGAAAACGATCTGTTTCTATTTTCAGATACATCAACCGTTCCGTTTAAAGAGATACCGTTTCTTTGATATTGGTAACGATCACTACTACTATGATGATTTCCAGAACGAGGAAATTATTCGCCGCATCGCTGAGCAGTGCTACCTGCCGGCCAACCGTACCATCATGGAGATGATCAAGACCAGCGGTGGCAAATTTAAGGTAGCTTTCTCTATCTCAGGTGTTGCGTTGGAGCAGATGGAGATCTATACGCCGGAGGTGATTGATAGCTTCAAGGAGCTGGCAGCGACAGGCAATGTGGAGTTCCTCTCTGAAACCTATGCGCACTCACTCTCTTCCTTGGGCGATCCCGATGAGTTCAAGCACCAGATCGAGAAACAAGAGGATAAGATCAAGACACTCTTTGGCGTGAAGCCGAAAGTGTTCCGAAATACGGAGTTGATCTATTCAGATGACATTTCTGCATTGGTGGCAGAGATGGGTTATAAGGGTATGTTGACCGAGGGTGCTAAGCACATCTTGGGTTGGAAGAGCCCGAACTACATGTATAACTCATGCGTAGTACCGAAGTTGCACCTGTTGTTGAAGAACGACCGCTTCAGCGAGGATCTCTCCGCTCGCTTTAGCGACTACAGCTGGAATGAGTATCCGTTGACCGCTGAAAAGTTCATTTCTTGGATCGCTGAGACTCCGGAGTCAGAGCAGGTGATCAACCTCTTCATGAACTATGAGGTATTGGGTTCTTTGCATCCTGCTTCAACGGGTATCTTCGATTTCTTCAAGGCATTGCCCCGTTTTGCGGCTGAGAAGGGCATTAGCTTCTCTACACCGACAGAGGTGTTCTCTTTGATGAAACCGGTTGATTCTATCTCTGTTCCCTATCCGATGTCTTGGGTGGATGAGGAGAGAGACTGCAGCTCATGGCTGGGTAATGTCCTCCAGCAGGAGGCGTTCCGCACGATCAATGAGATAGGTGCTCGCGTTAGATTGTCACAGACTCGTCGTATTCGTCAGGATTGGTACTATCTGCAGAGCAGTGACCATTTCTATTATATGAGTACGAAGCACATGGGTCATGCAGGCTTTAGCCCTTATGACAATCCATATGACGCATTTAATAACTATATGAATGTATTGTCTGACTTTATCGTGCGTGTGAACGCTGAATTCCCTGAGAGCATCGAGAACGAGGAGTTGAACGCATTGCTTTCTACGATCAAGAACCAAGGTGAGGAGATTGAGCAGTTGCAGAAAGAGTTGGATAAGTATAAGAAAAAAGCAACGAAGAAAAAAACTGCTGAATAAGAGCAGTTTTCCATAGGCTAATAACTGAGTGGAGGGCGATTCTGCGAAGAATCGCCCTCTATACATTGTGTGAATAAGGAAGATTTGTGGCATAAATACACTATCTATGCTTTGTTTTGCTTCAAAGCGTAAATGTTTATGTGTCTTCAAATAACAAATATTTGTTCTTTTGCACTAATTAACGTCATCTTGTTTTGTGGTCTCAATTAAAAAACTTTCATTTGCATACGAAAAATTTAGTAGTAGCAAAATAGATATGCAACCGCAATTATTTGACAAATATTCAAAGCAGGCACTTACCGAACTCCATCGGTATCGGGGTGTCATGTTTAGCCCGACCTGCTAAAAACCACGTGCTTTGCATGACGAGAGCATGTCATGCCCAAGCTATGCCACTATGCTTTTTTGACTTGTTAATTGTAAACCACTTTATCATACATCATGAGGACTAAGTATTTATTTTTGCTCATAGGGCTTGCTATAACCGTAGCTCTACAGGGGCAGACTTTCAGTGATTATTTCGCTGAAAAGACGTTACGTTTGGATTATCTCTTTGTTGGAAATGTTGATCGTCAAGAGGTTACCCTTAGGGAATTGTCTTGCCTTCCCGGTTGGGCAGGTAGGCGGCATCACTTGGCTGAGCTTCCATTGAAAGGGGATGGCCAGATCCATGTGCGTGATAAGGCCACTGGTGTCGAGATTTACAGTCATTCTTTTTCTTCCCTGTTCCAGGAATGGTTAGACACGGACGAGGCGAAAGGTTCGACCAAAGGCTTTGAGAATACCTTCTTGGTACCCTTCCCGATCCGTCCTGTGGAGATTGAGGCCCTCCTTTTCGATGCGCGTGGAGAGGTGGCTACCCGCTTTGTCCATACGGTTGATCCTTCGGACATCTTGATCCATCTCAAAGGGACAGGCGAGATACTTCCCCATAAGTATATTTGGAAAGGAGGAGACGTGGAGCAGTGCATTGATATTGCTATTTTGGCTGAGGGTTATACCGAGGAGGAGATGGAACGGTTC
Organism: Parabacteroides distasonis; assembly: GCA_021531385.1. GTDB lineage: Bacteria > Bacteroidota > Bacteroidia > Bacteroidales > Tannerellaceae > Parabacteroides > Parabacteroides distasonis_C. The sequence goes on from JAFBIR010000017.1 coordinate 47,063, forward strand.
TATCAGGATGCGGAGATCGCTATGGAAAGCCTTTTCAATCATGAGCCTTTCCGCTCGATGAAGGAGCGTTTCAATATCGTGGCGGTAGCCAGCACTTCCATTGATAGTGGCGTTAGCGTGCCGCGGTTAGGCGAATGGCGTCGTACGGCCTTCGGCTCCCATTTCAGCACCTTCTATTCGGATCGCTACTTGACCACCAGCGATGTGCGTTCCATTCACGATGCCCTTTCGGGTATTGCCTATGAGCACATCATCATTTTGGCCAATACCGATGAGTATGGAGGTGGCGGTATCTATAATGCATTTACGTTGACGACGGCTCACCATAAAGATTTCCGTCCGGTGGTGGTGCATGAGTTTGGGCATAGCTTTGGCGGATTAGCCGACGAGTATTTCTATGAGAACGATACGATGACCGATACCACTCCCTTGGATGTGGAGCCTTGGGAACAAAACATCACTACCCGGGTGGATTTCGGTTCGAAATGGCAAGATATGTTGGTCAAAGGAACACCGGTTCCGACCCCAGTGACAGAGAGCAAGCGTTATCCGGTAGGTGTGTATGAGGGAGGTGGCTACTCCACGAAAGGGGTCTATCGCCCGGCTGATTATTGCCGGATGCGGGTCAACGAATGGCCTGAGTTTTGCCCGGTGTGCCAACGTGCGCTCCGTCGTTTGATTGATTTTTATACTCAACCATAATAATACATTTTTTCTCATGAAGCACAAAGACATGAAAATTAAGTTAGGTTTGCTTCTTTTCCTCCTCTGTGTGACGCTCTGTCCCGCATGGGCGCAGTCTTTCAGCGTGACGGGTACTAAAGTAGATGAGACGACCGTGAAGTTGTTGGGCTTCTATTGGTGCTCGGAGGAGCTGGTGGGTACGGTCGATGTTTCGGCTCGCACCATTACCTTCCGGCCGCAGACCTTGGGCTCTTACTATACCTTTGCGCAAGAGACGGATGAGAAGGTTCCGGTGGTGGCAACCATCGCTGAGGATGGCACCATCCAGATCAAGGGCTGGGGTGCTTGGTATGGTGGTTATACCTATATCGAAGGGGCACAGACCCAATTGAGTAAACAATGATGAAATCATTTATACAATCGTACAGAACAAATTAAATATTAATCATTCATTAAATTATTATCACTATGGATAACGCGATTTTTAGATTCCCGAAGCCGGCGAATGAGCCGGTGAAAGCCTATGCACCGGGTTCACCCGAGAAAGCTGCTTTGAAGCAAGCCTTGGAGCAGTTGAGTGGTGAGGAGTGGGAGATACCTTTGGTCATTGGCGGTAAAGAGATCCGCACCGGTAACACCGGTAAGGTGGTTATGCCGCACGATCATCACCATGTATTGGCTACCTATCACAAGGCAGGTGAGAAGGAGGTACAGATGGCGATTGATGCTGCGATGAAAGCACATAAAGAGTGGTCTGAGCTGCCTTGGGTAGAGCGTGCCTCAGTCATGTTGCGTGTGGCAGAGTTGTTGGCTACGAAATATCGCTATATCTTGAACGCTTCCGTGATGTTGGGTCAGAGCAAGAACCCTTTCCAGGCAGAGATCGACGCTCCTTGCGAATTGATCGACTTCTTGCGTTTCAGCACCTTCTATGCCAGCCAGGTCTATGCCGATCAGCCCTATTCTGATCCGGGTATCTTGAACCGTATGGAGTATCGTGCGTTGGAGGGTTTCGTCTTCTCTTTGACTCCGTTCAACTTTACTTCAATCGCTTCTAACTTGAACATGGCTCCAGCTATGATGGGTAACGTGGCTGTATGGAAACCCTCTACAACCGCTTTGCATTCTAACTACTTCTTGATGAAGGTGTTCCAAGAGGCAGGATTGCCCGATGGCGTTGTCAACTTCATCCCGGGTCAAGGTAGCGTGATTGGTAAGGTGATCACGGCCAGCAAGGATTTGGCTGGATTCCACTTCACGGGTTCAACTAACACCTTCAACACCTTGTGGCGTCAGATCGGTGAGAACTTGGGTCACTATAAGTCTTATCCGAAAATTGTCGGTGAGACAGGCGGTAAGAACTTCATCTTTGCGCACCCCTCTGCTCCAGCTTTGGATGTAGCGACCGCGATCGTACGTGGTGCCTTCGAGTATCAAGGCCAAAAGTGCTCTGCCGGCTCTCGTGCCTATATCCCCGCTTCACTCTGGAAAGAGGTGAAAGATTATGTGGGTGATATGCTGAAAGAGATCAAGATGGGTGATGTGCGTGACTTCTCTAACTTCATCAATGCCGTAATCGACGAGGCCTCTTTCGATAACATCATGAGCTACATCAACTATGCAAAACAATCACCTGATGCGGAGATCATCTTTGGTGGTAATGGTGACAAGTCTGTAGGTTACTTTGTAGAGCCGACTGTTATCCAGACAACTGATCCGATGTTCAAGAGCATGGTTGAGGAGATCTTTGGTCCGGTGATCACGATCTACGTTTATGAGGATGCGAAGTTTGAGGAGACTTTGGAGCTTTGCGATCGCACTTCTCCTTATGGCCTGACTGGTTCTATCTTCGCACGTGATCGTTTCGCTATTGATAAGGCATTCAACACACTGCGTTACGCTGCTGGTAACTTCTACATCAACGATAAGCCGACAGGTGCTGTGATCGCACAACAGCCGTTCGGTGGCTCACGTGCTTCTGGTACGAATGATAAGGCTGGTGGCCCGTTGAACTTGATCCGCTGGACGAACCCGCGTTGCATCAAGGAGTGCTTAGTACCACCGACAAGCTATGGCTATCCATTCCTTGGAGAGAAATAATACAATCAATGATGAATTATGAATTTTGAGTTATGAATGGGGAATCTGTTTAATTCAAAATTCATAATTCAAAACTCAAAATAAAAATATCGTATCATGTTAGACTTTAATAATACCGAGATTGCCTTTTCCGCAAAGACGGATGGCGAATTACAGAATGCAAAGTTGCTTTTCAGCACAATTCAGTATCCTTGGCTCGTGAAATGCGCCAAGGTGGCCAGCAATATAGCCATTAAGATCCATTTCCCGCTGGCTTGGGCGGTTAAGCCAACCCTTTACAAACAGTTCGTGGGTGGTGAGACCCTGCAAGATTGCACCAAGACCATCGAGCACTTGAAGCACTTCAACGTAAAGTCAACGCTTGATTTCTCTGCGGAGAGTGAGCAGACACCCGATGGTATCCAGGCTACTTTTGAGGAGACGATGCGTTCCATTGATTTTGCGAAAGGTAATCCCAACTTGGCTTACGCTGTGTTCAAGCCCTCTACGATCACTACCGATGATCTGTTGGCGAAGGCTTCTGAGAAACGGGGTGAGCTGAGTATTGAGGAGGTAAAGCAATTCCGTGAGTTTCGCGATCGTTTTATGGCTTTCTGCCAGCGTGCGTATGACAATGACGTACGTATCTTGGTGGATGCGGAGGATTACTGCTTCCAGGATGCCATTGACGAGCTGACGGATGAGGCTATGCGTAAGTTTAACAAGAAGCGTGCCATCGTTTTCGCTACGTTGCAGATGTACCGCCACGATCGTATGCCTTATCTGGAGCGCATCTATAAAGACGCTGTGGAGAAGAACTACATCGCCGGTGTGAAGTTTGTGCGTGGTGCTTACATGGAGGAGGAGCGTGCGCGTGCGGCGAAGATGGGTTATCCTGATCCGATCTGCAAGGACAAGCAGGCTACAGACGACAACTATAATGCAGCTGTGAAATACACGGTGGATCACTTGGATCATTTTGAGATGTTCATGGGTACGCACAATGAGGAGAGTAACCACCGCTTGGCTAAACTGTTGGATGAGAAGGGTATCGCACACAACGATCCCCGTATCTTCTTTGCGCAGTTGTTAGGTATGAGCGACAATATCTCTTTCAACTTGGCGCATGAGGGTTACAATGTTACGAAGTATGTGCCCTATGCAAAGGTGAACGATGTATTGCCTTACTTGATCCGTCGTGCGGAGGAGAACACCTCTGTGGCTGGTCAGACAGGCCGTGAGCTTCGCATGTTGCGTGCGGAGATCGCTCGTCGTAAGAAATAACATCCATTGTACACATAACTAACCTATCTTGATGAGTGAGGGCGTTACATGCGTGTGGCGCCCTTTTTCGATACTTCTTCCAGGTGGCAGTCATGGACCAATCGACTCACTGCTGCAAATTAGCCCCTCTTTCGCTTACGGCACACCAAAATATAATGTATATTCGCGACGGAACGAAATGCGTATATGAAAGCGAAATGAGTAATTTACCTTTATTGAAGATCGTAAATTTGATGCGTGGCGCATCTACGGTTGATAGCTTTAGGGATGAGCTGGCGGTGGGTGAGTTCAGTAGCCAATGTATGCCAGCCGTACGTGAGGGAGAGACTTCTCCCTTCTCTCCCATGCGATTAGATGCGTTGTTGATGCTTTTGGTAGAGCAGGGCTCTGCGGATATTCAGGTCGATTATACCCCTTTCCGGGTGGATGCGAAGTCGTTTGTGACCTTGATGCCAACCCATGTAATCCAGCTTATGCGGATGGATGACGCTTTCAAGGGGAAGCTGCTGATCGTTTCCCGAGGTTTCTTGGATCGGTTCAATCAGGCAGGGGTAAAAAATCGTTCGGTGGCCAGCTACATGGAGGCCCGCAAGAATCCGATTACTTCGCTCAATAAGGCTGAGTTCGATGTGGTGCTCCAAGGTGTGGAGCGGGTGCGTGAGAAGGTGAAGGTCAAGGGACATTACTACCAAAAGGAGGCGTTGCAGACTGCGGTAGTCGCTTTGTGTATTGATTTAGCGAATATCTTTGTTCATCATAGAGGCACGTTGAGTACCCCCTCACTGAGTCGGAAGGAGGAGTTGTTTGAGCAATTCCTGCAACTGCTGCATACCCATTGCCGGGAGCATCATGGCGTGGCATTCTATGCCTCCCAATTATGTATCTCTCCCCAATACCTCTCGATGCTTTTGAGAGAGCAAACAGGTAAATCAGCCAATAAGTGGATTGACGATGCAGTGCTCATGGAGGCGAAGATGCTTCTGAAGACACCTCTGTTGAGTGTGCAGCAGGTGGCTGAGCAACTTCATTTCTCCGATCAATCCACTTTTGGCAAGTTCTTTAAGAAGCATATTGGTTTGTCTCCGCTGGAGTTTAGGCGTTCCTGACTTTTGTCAGTGGTTTATTCCTCCAGTCCCTTCTTGAACTTATAGGCGTTGATCAACTCGCAGGCCCCGTAGAAGAGGCTGGCCAGTCCAAAAATGACGAACGTATTCGCCACTGCGTCGAACGGATAGGCCAAGATCATCGCCCCGGTCAAGAGCAGCAGGGTCGGCATGAGGTAAAATCCGAACGGTACATGACTCCATTTTCGTGCTCGAATCAGTGAGATCAGTTGCTGAATGCCGGCGATCACCAATATACCGCCCAATACATACATTAATATATTGACGAAAAAGGCCGGGGTGGCTACTAACCAAGCACCTAATAGCAAACTGCCTGCGGCCTCGATCGGGAAGATGCGCTTTCCCTCCTCGGGTTGGGCGGGACGCACGAAATAACGAATCAAGGCATAAAGGGCGGGTAACATAAACAATACGCCAATAAGAATGACCAAATAGTTGACTGCGGCATCTGGCCACATCACCAATACAAAGCCCAACACGATGGCAAGGGCACTGCGTATAAGAATAACATTTTCAAATTTCATATCTTTTCGATTTTAAAGGTTCATAATAATAGGTGAATCTGACAGCGAAGATAGCCTTTTTTATCGGAAGCTGTCGCAATTCGTCGAAGGAAAAGGGGGTACTGGTCGAAATATCCTTTCCCAGCGGGGTGCCGGGCGGTACATTTGCGTATCATTTAAAACGAAATCTTAAAAAATACGAGTGATATGAGAACAACGGTGAAGATGTTAGGATGGATGATGGCGATGTGGCTACTGGCTACCGCAGGTGTGCAGGCACAGAAAACAATCGTCAAAGGTGTAGTGCTGGATTCGCTGACCCAGGAGGGCGAGCCCTTCGCCACGATTCGGATCTACAAGCAAGGCAACCATGAGCAACCTGTGGCGATGAACGTGACCGATATGGATGGGCTCTTTTCGCAAGAGGTACAGGGTAAGGGAGCCTTCGAGATGTTGTTTAGCTCAGTGGGCAAGGCCAACAAGGTGGTTCCCTTTACCTTGAACGGACAAGCGGTGTTAAGCTTGGATACCATTTATGTGTCTGAAGACATGCAGCAGCTGAAGGGTGTTGAGGTGGTGGCGCAGCGACCGTTGGTGAAGATGGAGGTCGATAAGATGACCTATAACACAGCCGATGATGTGGACGCTAAATCGAGCACGGTGTTGGAGATGCTCCGTAAGGTGCCAATGGTGACGGTTGATGGTAATGACAACATTACAGTCAATGGAAGCAGCAGTTTCAAGGTCTATGTGGATGGTAAGCCCAACGTGATGATGAGCAGCAATCCTTCGGCCATCTTCAAGAATATGCCGGCCAGCGCGGTGAAGAACATCGAGGTGATCACCAATCCGGGTGTGAAGTATGACGCGGAAGGTGTAGGTGGTGTGCTCAACTTGGTGATGGACAAGGTGACTGGACAGGGAGCGACGGACATCAGTGGCTACAACGGAACGATCCGAGGGATGGCTACCTCTCGTGGTTTTGGTGGCGGTGCCTACTTTAGCTTGCAAAAGGGTAAGTTTGCGATGTCTCTGGATGCCAATGTGATGAAGAGTACGCCGATGAACTCCACGGTGGAGATGACGCGTGAGCAGTATAGCCCGGCAGGTACCGGTGTCTTGAAGAACGAGAGCGATGGAGATACCGATTTCTTCATCAAGATGGGCAACCTGAACCTGAGCTACGAAATCGACAGTTTGAATATGGTGACTGCCTCTTTCGGCTTGATGGGCTTCGACAACAAGAGCGAGATGAACTCTGCCAACACAATGAAGGGTGGTTTCTATGGGGAGGGCTTCAGCTACAAGAGCTTCTCGGATCAAGACAACGATAGCTATTCCATCAACGGAAGTGTGGATTATCAGCATACCTTCGCTAATAACAAGGAACGGATGTTGACACTCTCTTACTTGATCTCCACCACGCCGAACTATACGGATGCATATAGCCTGTTTGAGACCAATGGCCAAGAGAGCCTGTTCAATATGACCAATCGCTATACGGATGGCTATCGCAATACGTTGGAGAATACCTTCCAGGCTGATTTCTCTACACCGTTGGCCGCAGGGCATAAGTTGAATGTGGGTGCGAAATACATCCTGCGCAACAACAAGTCGGATTCCAAATATTACTTGGATGACAACGGGCAGTATGTTTATAACGAGGCAGGTAGCTTGAACTACAAGCACCAGAACGACATCTTGGCTGGCTATGTAGAGTATGACGGCAAATGGGGCAAGTGGGGTTTGAAAGGTGGCGTGCGCTATGAGCATACTTGGCAGAACGTGAAGTACATCGTGGGGCAAGGAGAGGATTTCAAGATGGATTATGGCAATTTGGTGCCCTCGGCCAATCTCTCTTATGCCTTGGCGGATAATCAGAATATCGGTCTGACCTACAACATGCGTATCAGCCGTCCGGGTATTACCTATCTGAATCCCTATGTGGATCAGACAGATCCGACCAGCATCACCTATGGTAATACCGATCTGGAATGCGAGGAGGCACACAACATCAGCTTGGTTTATAACCTCTTCACGCCGAAGTGGATTGTCAACCTGACCTTGCGTGAGGGTATCTGCGACAATGCGATCGAGAGCTACAGTTTCTATCAGGACAATGTGCTGCATACCACTTATGGCAACATCGTGAAGAATCATCAGACCGGCCTCAATGCCTTTGTCAACTGGAACGCAGGCCCCAAAACCCGTATCTATATGAACGGTGGCTTGTCATACATTGACTTGAAGAGCAAGCCGCTTGATTTGACCAACAACGGCTGGCAGGGGAATATCATGGTAGGTGCGCAGCAAACATTGCCTTGGAACATCCGACTGAGTTTGAACATGATCGCCTCTACGAAGCAATACAACCTGCAAGGCTGGAGCACTGGTTTCAACGCCGTGATGGGTAGCATCTCTCGCTCCTTCCTCAACGAGAAGTTGAATGTCTCTATCAATGGCATGACTCCGCTGACAGGTGCGAAGCTGAAGATGGAGACAATGGCACAGGGCAAGGACTTCCTCAACAAGACGAAGATCCGCGTGCCGATCCAGATGGTGGGTCTTAGCATTAGCTACACCTTCGGAAAGCAGGGCATCAAGAGCAAGAAGACGGCTCGCTCCATCCAAAACACCGATCAGAAGAACCAAGAATCTTCTAATCAGCAGATGGGTACCATGATGTTCCAACAACAATAAGAATAGAACCACTAACTGTTTGAGGTACTGACGTAGCGCACGCTACGCCTATACCGCCAGAAAGGTAGAGATGCGGCAATGCTGCATCTCTACTGCTGTTTCGGATATGAATAGCGTGTGACAATCAAAACTGTGGTGATTTACTCTTGAATAAGATACCCGTAAAATAACCGAATGGCATGTCTTACTACGACCTGGGGTGCGCTCTTACTAAGACTGATGATGTGTCCTTACTAAGGCTATGTGTTCGTCATTACTAATGTCGGATATGCGCTATTATTAGGAAAATTTCTGCTCACTACGTATAGTGTTCTCCTTTCTTCGAGAGAAACTAACTCCCACTTACTGATGTGCTAACTCCTGCTTCGTGATGTGAATATGTTTTTCCAAAGGACGTAGATAATTTCAACGGCCGTTGAACATAAGTTCAACGATTGGTGAAAATAAGTTTGACGATTGTTGAAATAAAAGAATGTTGGAGGGAAAGGCGATAAAAGACCAACACAAAGATACAATATCTAACGAGAAAATGCAAATTCGTACGTCTCCTTTTAAGGATTAAACCCCTTAAGGATTAAACCCCATTGCTATGTTGCCTATTTGGAAGAGAATCACTAAATTTGCGGCACTTTTTTAGAGAGAAAAGATTAATAGAACAAGATATGAGCAAGAAATTTACCGAATATGCTGCCTTCGATTTGTCGGCTGTCAATAAAGAGGTATTGGAGAGATGGAAGCAGGGAGACATCTTCCATAAGAGTTTGGAAACGAGAAAGGGACACCCCTCTTTTGTGTTCTATGAGGGACCGCCTTCGGCCAATGGTATGCCGGGTATTCACCATGTGATCGCTCGCTCTATCAAGGATATCTTCTGCCGCTACAAGACTATGAAGGGCTTCTTAGTGAACCGCAAGGCCGGCTGGGACACACACGGTCTGCCGGTGGAGTTAGGCGTAGAGAAATCGCTGGGTATCACGAAGGAGGATATTGGTAAGAAGCTTTCTGTGGCTGACTACAATGCTGCTTGCCGTCGTGACGTCATGAAGTTCACGAAAGAGTGGGAGGACTTGACGCAAAAGATGGGTTACTGGGTGGATATGGATGATCCTTACATCACTTATGATAACCGTTACATCGAGACGCTGTGGTATCTGTTGAAGGAACTCTACAACAAGGGCTTGCTCTATAAGGGTTATACGATCCAGCCCTATTCGCCGGCGGCGGGTACGGGTTTGAGTACCCATGAGTTGAACCAGCCGGGTTGCTATCGCGACGTGAAGGACACAACCTGTACGGCTCAGTTCCTGATTCTCGATCCGAAGCCGGAGATGACTGGGTTTGGTGATCCCTATTTCTTGGCATGGACCACTACACCCTGGACATTGCCCTCTAACGCAGCACTTTGTGTAGGCCCGAACATCACCTATGTGGCCGTTCAGACCTACAATCCCTATACCGGTATGCCGATGACCGCGGTCTTGGCGAAAGATTTGCTTTCCGCTTACTTCAACCCGAAGGCCGCCGATTTGGCTTTGGCTGACTACAAACCGGGTGATAAGCTGATCCCGTTTAGTGTGGTAGGCGAGTGGAAAGGTCCGGAGTTGGTCGGTATGCACTATGAGCAGCTCATTCCTTGGGTAGATCCGGGTGAGGGCGCTTTCCGTGTGATCCCGGGCGATTATGTGACGACTGAGGATGGTACGGGTATCGTACATATCGCTGCTACCTTTGGTGCGGATGATAACCGAGTGTCAAAAGCGAATGGCGTGCCGGGCGTGATGTTGAAAGACAAGGATGGCAATATGCGTCCGATGGTCGATCTGACCGGTAAGTTCTTCAAGTTGGAGGATTTGGATCCCGACTTCGTGAAGGAGCACATGAATGCTGCTGACTACGATCCGTGGCAAGGTAAGTTCGTGAAGAACGCTTACGATCCCACGAAGACCGACAAGGATGAGACGTTGGATGTGGAGCTTTGCATGATGCTGAAGCAGCAGAACCGGGTGTTCAAGATCGAGAAGCATGTGCACAACTATCCGCACTGCTGGCGTACGGACAAGCCGGTGCTTTACTATCCGTTGGATAGCTGGTTTATCCGCACGACTGCTTGCCGTGAGCGCATGATGGAGCTGAACACCACGATCAACTGGAAGCCGCAGAGCACCGGTACGGGTCGTTTTGGTAAATGGCTGGAGAACCTGCAAGACTGGAACTTGAGCCGTAGTCGTTACTGGGGTACCCCGCTGCCGATCTGGCGCACGGAGGATGGTAAGGAGGAGAAGTGCATCGGCTCTGTGGAGGAGTTGTATGCCGAGATCGAGAAGGCGGTGAAGGCCGGCTTGATGGAGAGCAATCCTTACAAGACCAAAGGCTTCCAGCCGGGCGATTACACGAAGGCTAACTATGATAAGATTGATTTGCATCGTCCCTATGTGGATGAGGTGATCTTGGTTTCTGATTCCGGTAAGCCGATGAAGCGTGAGACCGACTTGATCGACGTATGGTTCGATTCCGGCTCTATGCCTTATGCGCAGATTCACTATCCGTTTGAGCACAAGGAGGCTTTTGACGCACGTAGCATCTATCCGGCAGACTTTATCGCGGAGGGTGTGGACCAGACGCGTGGTTGGTTCTTCACCTTACATGCGATCGCTACGATGATTTTCGATAGTGTGGCTTACAAGGCGGTGGTATCCAATGGTTTGGTTTTGGATAAGAACGGCAATAAGATGTCTAAGCGTTTGGGCAATGCCGTTGATCCCTTCTCTACGATCGAGAAATATGGTTCCGATCCGTTGCGTTGGTACATGATCACGAATGCCTCTCCGTGGGATAACATTAAGTTTGACGTGGATGGCATCGAGGAGGTTCGTCGGAAGTTCTTCGGTACCTTATATAACACCTATTCTTTCTTTGCGCTCTATGCCAATGTGGATGGCTTCGACTATTCAGAGCCGGAGGTGGAGTGGAGCAAGCGTCCGGAGATCGACCGTTGGATCCTCTCTTTGCTGAACAGCTTGATCAAGGATGTGGATAGCTATTTGGAGAATTACGAGCCTACCCGTGCGGGTCGTGCGATCTCTGATTTCGTGAATGATAACTTGAGTAACTGGTATGTGCGCTTGAACCGTCGTCGTTTCTGGGGAGGTGGCATGACTACTGATAAACTCTCCGCTTACCAGACGCTATACACCTGCTTGGAGACAGTGGCTAAGTTGATGGCTCCGATTGCTCCTTTCTATGCGGATCAGCTCTTCTTGGATTTGATTGCGGTGACCGGTCGTGAGCAGGTTGAGAGCGTACACCTCTCAGACTTCCCTGTATATGATGAAGCGAAGATTGACAAGCAGTTGGAAGAGCGGATGCAGATTGCACAGGATGTCTCTTCCATGGTGTTGGCATTGCGTAGAAAGGTGAATATCAAGGTGCGTCAGCCGCTGCACACGTTGATGATCCCGGTAGTGGATGCTCATCAACAGGAGAGCATCGAGGCTGTCAAGGGATTGATCTTGAACGAGGTAAACGTGAAGGAGATGAACTTCGTGGATAACACGGCGGGTATCTTGGTGAAGAAGATTAAGCCCGACTTCAAGAAGTTAGGTCCACGCTATGGCAAGATCATGAAGAAGTTGGCTGCTGCTATCCAGGCGATGAGCCAGGAGGAGATCAATGCTTTCGAGAAGGCAGGAAGCTGGGCTTTGCAGGTTGAGGGACAAGAGGCTGTGGTGGATCGGCAAGACGTGGAGATCATCAGCGAGGATATTCCGGGCTGGTTGGTAGCCAACGAGGGTCGTTTGACCGTGGCGTTGGATATTACTGTCACCGAGGAGTTGCGCAAAGAGGGATTGGCCCGAGAGCTGGTGAACCGTGTGCAGAACCTGCGTAAGAGCAGTGGATTCGACATCACCGACAAGATCACGATCTCGATCCTCTCCTGTCCGGAGATGAATGAGGCGATCGCGGCTTATAAGGAGTATATCGCGAATCAGGTCTTGGCTGTTTCGATTGATATCTTTGAGGAGGCGATCAGTGATGCCACGGTGCTCGACTTCGAGGACTTTAATTTGTCGGTGAAAATTGAGAAAGCGAACTAAACATAGGAGAGATACAGAGAAAATTGTATCTTTGCGCTTCATCTATATAAAACGAACGTAAAAACAGGTAAAACAGGTAAGCTATGGCAGAGAAAACAAGATATTCAGATGCTGAACTCGAGGAGTTTCGTGCCATCATCTTAGAGAAGCTGGAATTGGCTAAGCGTGATTATGACATGTTGAAATCCGGAATCACCAATTCGGATGGGAACGATACGGCAGATACCTCGCCTACATTTAAGGTATTGGAGGAAGGCGCTTCAACCCTGTCTAAGGAGGAGGCAGGTCGTTTGGCTCAACGCCAGATGAAATTCATCCAAAATTTGCAGGCGGCTTTGATCCGTATCGAGAACAAGACCTACGGCATTTGCCGGGAAACAGGCAAATTGATTCCGAAAGAGCGTCTGAGAGCGGTTCCCCATGCGACGCTGAGTATTGAGGCTAAACAGGGAGGCGCACGATAAATGAGTAAATCAAAAGGTTGGGGAGCAGTATGCATTGTTATGCTGCTCCTTATTCTTGACCAAGCCTTGAAGATTTGGATCAAGACGCATCTCCAATTACATGAGAGTATCGAGATCACGCCTTGGTTTTACCTCTACTTCACGGAGAATCCAGGTATGGCCTTTGGCATTGAAGTCATCGGCAAGCTCTTCTTGACGCTTTTCCGCTTGGTGGCCGTGGGTTTCATTGGCTATTATCTGTATAAGCTGGTGAAGGAGCAGTATAAGTTTGGCTTCATCGCCTGCGTCTCATTGGTGTTGGCCGGTGCGTTGGGCAATATCTTCGATTCCGTGTTCTACGGCGTGGTGTTTGATCACAGTTTTGGCCAGGTAGCAACCTTTATGCCCGAGGGAGGAGGATATGGTGAATGGCTGCATGGTAAGGTGGTCGATATGTTCTATTTCCCGTTGATTGATACGATCTTGCCGGATTGGGTGCCGGTGTGGGGCGGACAACAATTCGTGTTCTTCCGTCCGATCTTTAACTTGGCGGATTCGGCGATCTGTGTGGGTGTCTTTTTGCTCTTGATCTTTTATCGGCATACATTGACAGTCAGCCTGTCTAAGGACGAGGAGAAGCATTGATGCGTGCGAAGGGTTGGATAGGTGGTGCAGTATGTGGAATCCTGTTTGGGTTATCGGCTTGTAGCAAGGTGCCGGATGGCATCCTTTCTGAGAAAAAGATGCAGCAGGTCTTGAAAGACATGCTGGTGGCTGAGTCGATGATCGGTGTGGATTATGAGCACTACAAGACCGACACCTCAAAAGTGGCGCTCTACGAGTCAGTGTTTCGGAAGCATGACATTGACCAGATGACGTATGATAGCTCCTTGATTTGGTATGGCCGCAATTTGGATATATATATAAAGGTATATGATCGGGTGGTGGCAGACCTGAATCGGGAGATCAATGCGATGGGAGATATTCAGGCCGATGCAGCTCCCAACTTAAACAGTGATTCAATCGATATATGGCCTCGTCGCCGCTTCATGACCTTTAAGCCTCATGCCGTTTTTAACGGGGTGACCTTTGATATTCGTCCTGACAGACCTTACTCGTCGGGCAGTAGTTTTGTGTTAGGTTTGCGTGTGTGGGGCTTGGATCCAAAGATGAAACATAAGCCTGAGATCCGCATGCAAGCGGACTTGGGAGATACCACCGTGATTGTGAATCAGACGGTGACACGGGATGGCTACGTGGAGGCTCTTCTGCGTACGGTGGCCACTAAGCGCATTAAACGGGTCTATGGGTTTATCCGCTTGGATAATGCTGATGCCAACTACGGAACGATCTATGTGGATAGCCTAAACCTCATGAAATACAACTACAAATAACATGGCTAAGAAGCGATTTGCTGCTCATTATGTGTGGTGCCAGGAGGTGCTGCGACTTCATTATGTGGAGTTAGATGAGGCAGGACATTGGTTAGGTTGCCATCCTTTAGAGGTGGAGCTGGCTGCTACCGCCTTCTATGAGGGCATCTTAGTTCCCCTTCCATTGTCTTCTCAACCCCAAGATGTATCTACCTTAGTTGCCCATTGGCGAGAATGGACGGCCCAGGTACATCCTGGTGATCCCGTCGCACTTTATCAATTGAAAGGACTATCACCCACGTCGGCGAAACTCGGCACAGACGATGGCTGTGGCAATGGCCACATTAAGCGACTCTGAGGTAGCCCGATCGGCCGGATAGTTCGGAATGTAAAGCCGCTCGTTCACCCACTGGGCGCACGCGGGGCGGATGCCGTTCCCTTCATTACCCATGATCAATATGCCGTTCGAACATAAAGGTTTCGTGTAGAGATCCTCCCCGTCGAGGAAGGTACCATAGATGGGGATGCCTTTCATCTGTTGAGCGGCTAAATAGGAGGCCAAATCCGTGTAATGCACGCAGACACGGGCCAATGCGCCCATCGTAGCCTGTACGGTTTTGGGTGCGAATAGATCCGCTGTGTCTCGGCTGCAAACAATGTGCTGAATGCCAAACCAATCCGCCAAGCGGACAATCGTGCCTAAATTGCCTGGATCTTGCACGCCATCCAATGCCAATACCAAGGCTGTAGTAGGATCTACCTCTGCCAAGCTTGCTTGGGGGCGTTTGAATATGCCTAATACCTGTTGCGGGCTCTTTTGCAAGCTGGCTTTACGCATCTCCTCCTCCGTTACTTCGATCACCTCCTTGGCCTTCACCGGACCTTGGGCCGCTAACCATTCCGACTGGGCGATAAGCAATTCGCACGTAAAGACAGGTAGAATGTCTGCTACCAATTTGTTGCCCTCGGCCACGAAGGTATCCGTTTCGTTACGAAACTTTTTCAGCTCTAAGGAGTGGATCAGTTTTATCTTGGCTTTGCTCAACATAGTCGTGATATTTTTAGGAGCAAAAGTAGGGGAATTTCTCGAAATCGCCGTACATTTGCGGGATAATGTAACGAAATGAATCGTCTCTTACACCATATAGGGCATTGGATTGTCTTTCTGTTTCTTTTGACAGCTTGTAGCACGACGAAATTCGTGCCCGATGGGGCGTACCTTTTAGACGATGTCAGAATTGTCCCAGAGGGGGAGCAACCGGCTACCGTGAAAGTCTCCGACCTGAAGCCCTATGTGCAGCAACAGCCTAATTTCAAACTCTTTGGCCTGCTGAAATGGCAGCTCTATCTTTATGATTGGTCGGGCAGGAATGAGCGCCGATGGATCAATAAGCAGTTGCGTAAGATGGGCGAGGCCCCGGTGCTTTTGGATACGATGTTGATCGAACAGTCGGCCGCTGAGCTGCAACGCTATTTGGTCAATAAGGGGTTTGTTCATGCTGAGGTGACCACAGAGATTGATACCTCAAAGGCTAAAAAGGCAATCGTTTCTTACAGGGTGAGTGAGAATGAGCCTTATCGCATCCGGGATTATACGATGCAATTGGCTGATCCTCGTATTGATAGCATCGCCCATTTGGCTCCACGTCATCGCTCCCGTTTTCTTTCCGCCTTTCGCTCCTCGCAAGATGAGTACAATAGTTTGGTGCATCCGGGCGACCTGTTCGATCGGGATCAGTTAGACAAGGAGCGGGAACGTATCTCCACCTTGCTGCGTTGGAATGGCTATTATGCCTTCAATAAGGAGTATTTGGGCTATATCGCTGACAGCTCTTTCCGTGAAAATGCCGTCTCCTTAGATATGACTTTGCGACCTTATCGCCAGGTGCGACCCAATGGAGAGATTGAGGAACGTCCGCATCAGCAATATTACATCCGCAACGTGAAGGTGTTGACCGACTATAATAATATAGGTGTGGGAGAGGAGGCCGGTTTCACGCCGACCGATACGATTTGGAACCGAGATATTCAGCTGATTTATGGGGCGCATGGTCGCTCTATGCGGCCCGGCGTCTTGCGTCGTAGCACCTTTGTGCGTCCGGGGCAGCTTTTCAATGAGCGAGATGTGGAGCAAACCTATTCGGCCTTTGCGGCTTTGCGTGCCTTGCGCAATGTCAATATCCGTTTCACGGAGGTGGAGGAGCGGGATACCATGAAGTTAGATTGTGAGATTCAGACCTCTTCAGCGAAGATCAATACGGTAGGTGTCGATTTGGAAGGGACTAACTCGGCAGGTGATTTCGGCTTTGCCTCAAGCCTGACCTATCAGCACCGAAACCTTTTCCACGGCTCGGAAGTGTTCTCAGCCCGAGTGCGTGGAGCCTACGAGGCGCTTTCAGGATCTCAGTCTCAGAACGATGGATTTGGTAACTATTGGGAGATGGGTGTAGAGGGTTCATTACAACTGCCTCGTTTCCTATTGCCCTATGTGAGCAAGGAGTTTCAGCGTTATCATCGGGCTACTACGGAGGCGAAGTTCAGCTACAACCGGCAGACGCGTCCGGAATATACCCGTGCGATTCTTTCCGGAGGATTGAGTTATGGGTGGCAGGGCATGGATAACCAGATGGCCCGTCATACGTTCCGCTTGATAGACTTGAGTTATGTTTTCTTGCCCAAGCGGAATGTGGAATTTATCAGCGGTCTGCCAGACTACATGGTGCTGTATAACTATACCGATCACTTCATCATGAGTATGGGTTATACCTATAGCTTCACGAATTACACGCCCCAGAACCGTCAGCGCAATACCCATTCGCTGCGTGCCTCGGTAGAGTTGGCTGGTAATTTGCTGAATGCCTGTTCCCATCTCTTTGGAGCCTCCAAGAATGTGGATGGCTATTACGAGTTGTTTGGCACGGAGTATGCGCAATACGTGAAGCTTGATTTTGATTACAGCAAAGCTATCGTCTTGGACAACCGCAACAAATTGGCCTATCATATTGGAGTGGGCGTGGGTGTGCCCTATGGCAACTCCGACTATTTGCCTTTCGAGCGTGCCTACTTCTCAGGAGGTGCGAACAGCGTGCGTGGATGGTCGGTGCGCGAGTTGGGTCCGGGTGGTATGCCGAAGGATAGTGTCTTCTCTTATGCCCTTCAAAGTGGAGATATTCGCTTGGATCTCAATGTGGAGTATCGCACGAAGCTATTTTGGAAGTTCGAGTTGGCCGCCTATGTGGATGCGGGCAATATCTGGTCGATGAGAGCGTTTGAGAGTGAGCCAAACGGCAATTTCGACTTCTCCCGTTTCTATAAGGAGATCGCTGTCTCTTACGGTTTAGGTCTGCGTATGGATTTTGATTTCTTCCTGTTGCGTTTAGACACCGGCTTCAAGGCTTACGATCCGCAGCAAAGCGGCTCCCGGCGTTGGGCCATCAAGCGTCCTAATTTCACGGATAATTTCGCCCTTCACTTTGCCGTAGGCTATCCTTTCTGAAAAAGTATGGCTCATGCCCGTCATTTTGAAAAAACATGGGCAATGCTTTTCATACTAAAAAAGTGCCTCCGAAATTTGTGTATTAAGGAAAAATTCCTACCTTTGCGCCACCAAACAAAGGATGGTCAGGTAGCTCAGCTGGATAGAGCAACAGCCTTCTAAGCTGTGGGTCCTGGGTTCGAATCCCAGCCCGATCACGGAAAAGGGTCTCGCAGGCGGGTCCCTTTCTTTTTTTATAATCAGTTACTTGCACGTAACAAATTGACTCTCATAGGTATCCAAACGCACGAATCGAGATAAATTTCAAGATTCATTAACACGGTTCGTGACGGTAAAAGACGGCAAAAAACGGTGTTTTGATACCGGCCTTTGATACCATTCAAGACTTCTTGATACCAGATCCTGGAAATCGGCCTGATTGACGCTTCCGAGGCCGCCACGAGCCATAATTTACGTATTATTAATATGGGATACCCAGTTATCAGGTTGGTCTTCGACCGTAAGCACGTGTCGAACGACAAGGACAGGAAAGGATTGGTACAGTTGGAGGTCTATCACGACGGCAAGCGTAAGTGGTATGGGACGGGAGTGAAGCTGCTCAAGAAGCATTGGAAACCGGGGGCGATGGCCGTCGGGTTCCTCGGGAGCACGCAGGTCAACGAGCGGCTGATGGCCATGATGGGGATAGCGACCGGCTACGTGAACGACCTCATACGTCACGGGAGGCCGTTCGACTTCTCGGGGATGGACCATGTGCTTCGTACCGGGTCGGGTGACAGCGGGAGCTTCGTCGCCTTCATGCAGGAGCGGATTGACAACCGCAGGGACATAACGGACGGCACGCTGAGGCATCACAAGGTCGTGCTGTCGGCCATCGGGGAGTTCGGAAGGATCTTCCTATTCGACGACCTGACGGCGCGTAACATACGGGCGCTCGACGACTGGCTGCGGGCCAAGGGCATCAAGGAGACGACCGTCTATAACTATCATAAGATAATCAAGTCGTACGTACATGAGGCCATAAGGTACGGCATGATGGACGAGGGGGACAACCCGTACAAGCTCATACGTGTCAAGAGGGGCAAGGCGGCGGAGCGGGTCACGCTCACCGTGGATGAGCTTGACAGGCTGAAGACGGCCTACATACCCGACCGTAAGGTGTCCCGTGTGCGTGACCTGTTCGTGTTCCAGTGCGTGACGGGGCTCAGCTATGCCGACATGGCCACGCTCGACATGGGAAGGTCGGCCACCGACATAGGTGGTGGACGTATGCTGATCAACGGGAGGCGTGTCAAGACAGGGGAGGATTACACGGTGGTGCTGCTCCCGTCGGCCGTGGAGATACTCGACCGCTACGATTGGAGGCTCCCCATCATAAGCAACCAGAAGTACAACGACTACCTGAAGCTCGCCACGCACTACGCCGGCATTCGCAAGACGCTGACGAGCCACTGCGGAAGGCACACCTTCGCCACGATAGCCATCAACAACGGCGTGCCCGTCGAGGTCGTCAGCCGCATACTCGGCCACACGAGCATCAAGACGACGCAGATCTACGCCAAGGTGCTCTCGGAGTCCGTGCGGAGGGGCTTCGACAAGTTGTCCGGGCTGCTCTGAGCAAAAAAATACCGCCCCGTGTCATTCGGGGCGGCTATCTTATATCAAATCTACTCTCAATCCCATTGCGTCGGCGATCCTGCCAATCACATCAATCCCTGCAGACCATCTGCCAAGCTCTATCTTGGCAATTGTCGCAGGATCATATCCGGATAGCCCAGCAAGATCTCGCTGAGATAACCCAAGCTTGGCTCTCTCCTCGGCGATGCGCTTGCCGATGTATTCGCGGTATTGCTGCTTATTATCTTCTCCTGGATTATCCGTTTTAGAGAAGCCAAAGTTTCTCACCTCATGGGTAAGACAATAATAGTATGTATCACAAGATGGGTAGGAAAAACCAATCAATGGATTATCGTATTCCTGTGTATGTACTTTGATGATGGCATTTGGAGACTCAATATTAGCTTTAATATGAGATATTCTATTATCACTATGCCCGACGATAGATAGTTCATCATAAGACTTACCATCATGAGTAAGATAATCGACTACGTTTTGTGCGGAAACAAAGAATGCGATATGCTTATCATTATGAGTGTGATTATATTCGTCTATTTCGCATTGAATCAATTCGTAAATTATCATATTATTGGCTTAACCGTGCTGCCGAGGGCTGAAAATTGCTATCTAAAATTTATTTGATATTACTTGTTGAGTATGACGGATAAAATCGACATCGCTGACCTGATCGTCAACGAAGAAATCGAAAAGGATAGAATTACCCATCTCAGCCATTTTACTGAGAGCCTTATCGAATAGCGCTCTTGCTTTATCCTTGTTAGCTTCTGGTGCATTATCAACGAATGAATCCATCCGGTGTTTTATCTCTGATATAAGATCATCATGCAAGCTCTTTCTGCCTTGTGATGTTACTGACTTCTCTTTATATTCTGATCTCTTCATGATTCTGTGCAGTGATTATAGAGCTGCGCCGCTCTTCTTGTTTGTTCTTTATTACATTGCAAATATAATACTTTTTCTTCAATGCTGAAATATTTTTCAGCGAAAAGTTGCAGTTAGGGCAAAAAAAATATCGCCCTACCTCTCACAGGCGGGGCGATTAGCCAGTTAACTTAAATCTAATGCCATTAAAAACACACAAAAGTAACCATCAAATGCAACTAATTATCTCTTACGTCTTCTGATCATCCATATAACAACGTAGATGATGCCAATGTTCACGATCACTAATAGGATGTCGCCCAAGCGCATCCTTGTGGCCTCCAACTTGGTCAGTTCTCGCTCAACGGGGTAAGGCACGCTTACGCTATCCCTACGCTCGACATACAGGGTGTCACGCATGGCGAGGTAACGCACCGTTTCCCGCTCCTTATACTTATACACGGTGTCATGCACATGCCGCTCATAGACGCTGTCACGGATCAGCACCCGGTCGATCATCCGCTGGGTGATGTAGAGGCTATCCCTTATCACCGTATCCCGCTGCGCTACCTTATACGGCTTGCAACCCAATAGGCTCAATCCGGCGAGGATAGCGATAAACAGCCTACTCATCCTCTTCAACGTCTTCAAATCCATAGTATTCATACTCCTTAAGATCCTCGTTCACAGCACGAACAAACATAAAGAGCGAAAACAAGCAAAAGATCACAAAACAGAACAGAATAACCAATAACCAATCCATTATACGATCCTACTGAGTTACAATAATATCCATCCATCCCTGACCTCGTTCATGTCCGGTTCCCATCCCGTCTTGCCGCCGCACTCCATCGTGGCCATAGCCGCCACAATGCGACACATCACCGTCATATTGCTGACATCAACAATATGATCACGGCCTATGC
The DNA here is from genome assembly GCA_021531385.1 of Parabacteroides distasonis. GTDB lineage: Bacteria > Bacteroidota > Bacteroidia > Bacteroidales > Tannerellaceae > Parabacteroides > Parabacteroides distasonis_C. Next base: position 68,268 of record JAFBIR010000017.1, read on the forward strand.
CGGCACGTTTAGCCACGAAATCCACATAGACCTCCGTCTTGTTGTTATCCTCTGGCGGTGCCCATCTGTGGATCATCTGCTCCAGCGTATTCAGCTGGTAACTATTCTTATATCTACGCAACAAGTAGTGCATCGCCCGGTAGCCGTAGGCCATCGTCACGAACGTGCGGAAGTCCTGGTCACGTGACGGGCGTATCTCGCCTATGAATTTATCCCTATCCTCCAATTCCTTAGGAGGCCTACGGATATTACCCGGATTACAATTACGTACGCCTCTTGGCAGTTTCTTTTCCTTACTCATTTTTATTTCCTCACTCATTTTTATTTCCTCCCTCCTTTTTAAGATATTCCGCAACGGCCTTGGCGATGTCCTCCGGCTTATCCTTATGACCGGCGATATAACCCATCATCTCCAAGACCTGCTGGGATTGATTCTTTACTTTGTCATCCGCTTTTTCATATATTGACTTGACCTCGATAAAACCGATGAAGATAGCCCCGACGAAGGTCAGTAGCGGCAACAACGGGATATGAAACTCATAATAGCCGTCCAAGTACCACACGCCGATCATCTGCATCAAGTCCACGATCGTTATAGCGAACAGGCCGTTGTAGTAGCGGCTCAGCTTGTCGATCGTCCGTTTCAGCCCGTATGAAGTTCTCGCCTCGCCCCGCTGCTTAGCCTTATGCACTCCGCTCACCAAGTCGCTGATGATCGCCAGCAAGACCAGCAAATACAAGCCGAAGATCATGGCGAAGACTATAATCATTTCCTTTGGAATGTTTATCATGACGTTACACATTTAATTATTAAACTCGCATAGACGGTAAACAGACTTACCATCTCAACCCAAAACATAGGCTTAGATCGCCTGAAATCATACCACAGGCTCCCGCTGACATTATAGCTCATGTATATCAGGGTGTAGATGATCCAACCAGCCCAAGCGATCAATAGCCAAGGCATGTTAGCTAACACCCACAGCTGGGAGCCCGCCACGCAACAGACAGCCGATGCCATGTGCACCTTACCCTCCAGCTCCTCCCTAAAGTTCGGGGCAAACGCCACAAACAGCATCCCGCCTACCCCGATGAATCCAAGGAACGACCAGGCGAGATCTCCCAACTCCAACACAGGAGGCAGCACGAATACAGCGGAGGCCGCTATGCACCCGCTGAACCATCCCGGACGTTCCAGCTTGTAATAAGTGGCAGATATAGAGTAAGGCACTCCCTCTCTAAGGATGACAGCGGACACGTACATAGCCATGACCGCCATAGAAGCCAATACGAACCAAATCATAATTCAGCCAATAACCGTTCGTAGTCGCTCCAATCCAAGCTGTCTTTCCTCGCCCATCCGTCAGCCAACGTATTGTTGACATAAGATAAAGCCGAAGTGTAGAAATCACTGATCTCCTCCAACGTCTCGAACGTGTGATAGACGGGCACGGTGTCGCCAAACTTGAACGTCACAGGCAATGACGCTCCATTTGTCTGTACCGCCAAGTCGTAAGCCGCTTTGTAGTTAAATTGGTTCTCCATCGACAGCCAAACCTTCATGCCTTTCCATTCGAAGCCGGAAAGAATCTTCCAGTCGGTGATCGAATCGTAGTACTTAGCCAATCTTGATCTCACCTCTGATTCAGTTATATTACCATGGAATATTTCTACTAAAGCCGTGCAAAGGTCAGTATCCTCCCGCCCGGTAATAATGGGATTCCCGTCCTCTCCAACTACCTTCTCCCCGTTATCGTCTAATTGATATACAGGTTCAGTCACATCTTCCTTATAGAACATCAACTGATACATGCCGCCCATTCTCTTGACGGGGGCGAAATCCGTCTTACGCATCGTAACTCTGATCATAACCCTCAAATTTTAAATCCATAAATACGCTCCTCTCTAATCCTCTTTCGTAGCAGGTATTTCTCGCTGCTCCTGCGCTTTATGCAGGCCTTGCGAAGTCCCGCCGAAAGATAGATATACTTAAACCACTCGCTATCTATGCGCTGATACGCCGAATAGCGGATAGCGTACGCCAAGAATGGCAGTGAATGCCCGGCGTAACTGTTATATCTCGTGATAAATTCCTCCAGATGGCTTTCCTTATCAGGCAACATATTCAGCTCATCGATCGTACGGAAGAAGTTTAGCTTAGTTCGGTTGCCCCAATATAACCTACCCCTCTTACTCACAGATCCGATAAACTTGATACCTTTCGTGTAATGCTGCAAGTATACCTTATCCGGGTGCATACGCAGGCCAAGACCAGCCAATCTATCCCGCATGGCCGGAATAAGCCTCAGTATCTCTCTCTTGTCGCCTATCAGGAAGAAGTCATCCACGTATCTGCCATACCAAAACCTGTCACTCACCTCGTAATCAAACTCGGTAAGCAAGAAGTTCACGAACATCTGTGACGGAAGATTGCCTATCGGAAGCCCTATGCCTTCTCCATTCGTGAACAGCGACTTATTTCTTGGCAGTCCATTCCATGCGGATCTCGGAGACTTCAAACGGCAATTCTTCTCCGGTGCATGCAGCGTGATCTTCTTGGCAAGCCAAAGAATCAGTTCCTTATCATCCCCTTCGTACCGATCCATAAGGAATCTTTCCAATAATCCCCATAGCTTAGCCCGGTTGACTGACATGAAGAAGCCTTGTAGATCAAACTTAGCCACCCAAGCATCCTCGGTATAATCATTCGTAGCCATCCTGATCTTCTCATGTAGATCCTTGATACCGTATAGCGTACCTTTGCCTACCCTGCAATTATAGGCCGCATCAATGAAATAAGCCTCAAATAGCGGCTCTATACGCCTGCATAACAGATGATGGATCACACGATCACGGAAGCTTGCGGCAAATACCTCACGCTTTTTCGGCTTATGCACGATGAAGCAGTCACTTATCCCTATCTCGTAGGTATAAGTATTCACCTCCTGCCATAGGATGGCTACATTGTATTCCCATTCCATCTCAAACTCCAGCGCGCTTAATGATTGTCTTTTGTTCTTCCGGCAATCATAGTAAGCGGCCACGAAATCAGAGAATGGGATAATAGCGTCCTCCTCCCGCAATGTGATCTCCACCTTTTCCATTACATATAAATTATATCCACTCGAACCTACCCAATATTCCGCGAAAGGCCGAACCCGATTACTGTTGTTCAGATTGTTGTTGTTGACATTGCCATCCGACCAATTCAGTATCCAACAATTACGGTTGTCGTTGCTGTTCACGCCCCAATGCACTCCCGTTGACTTATTCATAACTACTCCTCATGTGAGGTTTGCAGTAGGGAGCCTTATTAAGTTAAATTCGGCTCTCTCCGTGAAGCCTTGACCTCACGAAATCCCGCCATGCCGCGCTATTAACGCCTGGAACAGCCTTTCCAACCGTTAGCTTGCCGCTCGATGGAGGTGACGAGCCTTGTCAGCGTAAGCATCTTGCTCGTCGGTATGGATCTCGCCTCGTTCAGCAACCTCAGAATCGCCTTCGCCGCCTCAAAGTGAGCCAGCATCCTGTCGATATACAGGTAGCGTTCCGATTGGCTACGGTTGGCCAATGAGATAGACTCAATCATCGAAAGCTCATTCCTGATCAGCATCTCGCCGTACCAGATACGGTCAATCCTGTTCATGTTCATGAGGAACTGACGTGTCAACTTCACCAGCTCCAAGACCTTCGTATAAATTGGCAGCTCTTCCGTTAGCATATTTTTCTGTGGATATTTTTGAAATTATAAGTTATACATCTTGTTATTACCCTCTTTAATCCATCGGCATGCCTTGCGGCCTGCCGAAAGAGAAAAAGAGAAAAAGAGATCAGTAAGCCGCGAAAGGCCGAACCCGATAACTGCCGCCCAGAATGTCGCTGCTGACACTGCCATCCGACCAAAGCAGTACCCAACAAAGACGGTAGTCGTTGCTGTACACGCCCCAAAACGTGGAAGCCCAATGATAATTAGACGTGTCCATCGCCGTAGCACCGCAAGCCGCGAGACAAGCATCCACCGCTGCTTTGTTATCATACGCCGTCTGCAACCATCCCAATGCGGGAAGCAAGCCTTTTGTCTTGCCATCCGGGAATGTGAAGGAGTTACAATAACCAGCCGCGTAGCCTGTTCCGCTCTGCAATTTCATGATATTGGCTGTATTCTCAGCCGACTTCATATCCAGTTTGGCCTGCGCTTCATCACTGATCGCCGTCATGTAGTTGTCAAGAGCTCCATCATAACTTGAATGGATCTTCATCGTGTTGCTTGACTGCGTGAGGGCGATACGGAAGGCTGTTGTTGGTTGCCTTACTACGATCGAGTTAGCCGTCTTCGCTCCCGTCCACTCCGTTGATTGATGCAACGTTCCGTCCGTCGCCTCGATAAACACGCCGTAAACAATCAAGATATACTCCATCGAGATTGTCTTTGTCTTGCTGTTCGCCGTCTCCGTCACTGAAGACGGGCTCGTATAACCGGATTTGGTGTTCACACTCACGGTATATTCTACATCGAAAGGGATCTTCGCCGTTACTCTCCCAGTAGCATCCACATCATAGACCGTTCCGTTGATCGTTACCTGTTGCCCCTCTGCGCTCGTTCCGTCATCGCAAGTCACGTTTACCGTAACAGCTTCCGTATAATACAAACCCTTCACCTCTCGCGTCTCTCCAGCGAGGGCGATATACTCCTGCTGAGCCGGGCACTTGTAGCGATCGTCCGACGGAAAGACCACTTGATAGGTCATATTCATGGGAACGGTAGTCTTCATTACCTCACCTTGCCACACCAATTCCTTGTCTTGATCACCGTAGATCACGTGTACCGACTTACCTAACAGGTCAGCGTCAGGCGCAGCCGCCTCGTCTTGGTTGGACACCAATGAGATCATGACCGTCTCGTTGAGAGAGCCCGCTCCGCCACCTCCTTTTCCCCAAATCGC
>JAFBIR010000018.1 GCA_021531385.1 Parabacteroides distasonis
ATTACAACAGTCAGGCAAGGGCTACGACGTAGCCACAGTAGGCAATCTTTCCACTTTCGAGGGCAAGGCATTCTTGAAAGAGGTGGTCGGCACCACCGGCATGGAGGTCTCCTTCGGCTCATTGGCTCCGGGTCAAGCCGTTCCCTTCTTCCATCATCACAAGCTGAACGAGGAGCTTTACATCGTCTTGAGTGGCGAGGGAATCTTCACCTTGGATGGCAATGAGGTTCCCGTGCAATCGGGTAGTGTCGTGCGGATCGCACCCGCAGTGAGCCGTTGTACGAAGTGTACGGGCGAGGCTCCTTTGATCTATATCTGCATCCAGGCGCAAGAGGGCTCCCTGCAGCAGTACACCATGAGTGATGGCGTGATCGAGCAGTAATGCGCATGGCGTGTTTCCATGGGCATTGCGGTGGAAAACGATGGTGAGGGTTTTGAAAAAACATCGGCAACGTTTTGGCAAACGATGGGCAATGTTTTTTAGGGAGATGAAGATGGTTTTCGAAAAGGATGGGCAACGATTTTTGCGTCGTTGCCCATCGGCTTTTTGAAGGGATCAGAAGGGGGCGTTACCCTCGGCGCTGACGGGAATCAGGTCGAAAGCTTGCGCTAAGGCAGCCAGGGCCGGATCGGCTTGCTGCATCTGCTCCCAGAGCCGTTCGGCGGGGCTTTGCGGGCGGTCAACGCTTGGAGGTGCTTCCGTAAGCATCTCGTTGGCGGGTGTCTCTTCCTGCCGTTCGGCTTGTAGGGGCACTTCGTGCAGCATAAGGTCGGCCAAGTCGGTGTTGGGCGGATAGGCCTCCAACTGACGCACCAACGTGTAGCTAAGCCCCTTGGTGATTTTCAGCTGAGCCTCCCATTTCTCCAGGGCGCCACTGTCGGGATAAACCACCACCTTGCGACCGATGAGCGGCTTGAGCTTCTCGACGGAGAGTTGCCCGCAGCCGCCCGTGGCGAGCCAGAGGAAGGCGGGGTAGAAGAGGGCGCAGACGATGGCAGTCTTCTCGCTCTCCACCAAGCAGACGGTGTCGGCGGGGCGTTGGCTGAGCAGGTGCTCCCCGAAGAGGCATTGCGTCAGCGTCCAATCGGCAGGCAGCTGTCCTTGCCGTTGCAGTAGGGAGTGCACCCAATAGGGATTGCCGGTGCGGTGTCCGTCGGTGCCGTAGTGCATCACCTTGCCACTGCGCACCCTCCCTTGTGGGTCGATCTGCCAGAAGATGATGCCTCCATCCCGTGTGGCCCCTAAGTGATAGTCGCATAGCGCCTTGTGGATGGCTTCGGCCTTCGCCGGGAAACGCATCGTCAGCCAGCTGACGAATTGTGAGCGAGGGCTTTGGCTGCGATTGACATAGGTGGGATCGACCGTGCAGAGCGGACGGGGTGGGGGAGGCGCGGGAAGCGGCTTCGCTGTCCTTGTCCCTGCCGTCTCTTGCCAATCGGTCGGCCTTCGGGCAGGGTGATCCCGGAAGAATTCCGAGGGGGTGTAGTGATAGCCGCAGCTGTTCACATGGTCGCATTTGCCGACGTTGTATTCTAACGGCTCGTTGGTGCCGGTATCGACATAGCGGGAGAAGCATTTCCGCTGCCCGCAACGGGGGCAGGTGTAGCGGTTTCGCCCGCCTGCCTCGTATTTGGATAAGGTGTATTTATACATATTTAGACATTCAATTAGACGTGAAAAAAGCATTTAATTTGTCTAATCCAATGCGTATATATATATACGCAATTGGACAATTAGACAAGACAAAATCGAGTAGCCGACTGTCATTCGAATGACAGTTCAGTTTGTTCGTTAGACAAATCTTTAGACAAACTGAAGAGTGCTTTCCCATCTTTTGAGAGGCTGAATTGCGTTGGATCCAACTTCTTGATTAAGTTGTAGCTCGTGGCTCGGCAGATGTTGAACTTCTGACTGATCATTTTTATTAAGTCGGCTTTATCCATGATGCCGCCGTGCTCCGTCAGTACCTGCTTGATGAACTCCTGCTTTTCATCGAGCTTGCTCATCGCTTTTTCCTTGCGCTTCTCCGCCTTCTCTTCCCTCATGGCTTGCAGCAACTCCTCCGCCGAGGTGGGATAACCCTCACGATCGAAGGCGAAGGTGAAGTCGGGGATGGGGGCATGGCGGCTCTCCGTGCAGCTGACGGTGACGATGTTGCTCGACGAGTCCTTTTTGCAGTTGAACACCAAGGAGGCCTTCTGCGTGAGGAAGGAGCCGAGGTGACCACGCATGTTGTGGTCGTCGGTCGCCTTGTTGGTGTGCAAGACGTTGACGAGGCAGCAGTTGAACTCCTCGGCGAGTGCCAACAGCTTGCGTATCAACGCCTGGCTCTCCTCCAAGTCGTTGAAGTTGAGCAGCAGATCGACAATGCCATCAATAAAGACGATGTCCGGACGGTATTTCTTCAGCAGGTCGGTGAGCGCCTGCTGGCACTCGTCGGCGGTTTGTCGGCGCAAGTTGATGAAGGTGGCTTCCGGTACATCCTCCGTCTCAGGCAGCTCGGCCAGGTGCATTGCCTTACGGTTCATCAGCTGGGTGTCAGCCGGTTTCATCTCCGTGTCGATGTAGAGCATGCGGGGGCGAGTGTCGGCGAGTCGCCTCACGTAGTGCCACTGCCCGCAGAGCAGGGTGGCGATCAGGATCATCTCCAAGGTCGATTTGCCCTGCTTCGCCTTCGCCTTGATGGCGATCAGCTCCTTGCGGGCAAAGCAACGCTCCTCGTTGATTTCCAGCAGATCGTCGTCGGGCGGATAGTTCGTGTGTAAGCTGACCACGCACGCCTCCAACTTCGCCAAGCGTTCCCGCTCCTGGCGTTCCTCCTCGCTCTCTTGCTGAGCGACACTGTTCACTAACGCATCCACCTCGGCGGGTGGGGTTTGAAGATTCTTGTTTTCTTCCATGTGTAAAAGGGCCGACGGGTTGAACCACAGACGACACCCGAGAAGGTCTCCGTCGGCTGGTTGGCCGCATTCCCTTTGGAGGTGTCTCTGTGGTGAATCATCCGCCGGGAAGCGGAGGTTGGGAGCGACCCATCCTACTTCCAATGGCAAAGTAACGCATAGGTATTGAAGGGGCATTGGCGAATGATTTTCCATTTGGTATGGAATATTCTCCAATATTTTATCCAATGATTATCAATGCTTTGTGAGGCTTTGGATAATTTTTGGCTCCATTTTCTCCAATTTGGATCTTGTTTTCTCCAATTTTGGAGAATGGGATTTCGTGCGTGAAAATCCGTTGTTGCCAAATGTATATGTGTATATTCCTGCCCGTAGAGACGTTGCGTGCAACGTCTCGGGAATACCGCCTAAGGGGATTTTGTGCACATGGGGTATGGAGACGTAGCACGCTACGTCTCTACGGGGCGGTTAGAACCACACGCAAAGGGGATCAGAGGGTGTTACGGCGTTCCAACACTTCAGTGATGATTCCCTTCACTTTCAGATACTGATTCTTGGTGAAGAGAGATTTGTTGTTGTTAGGATTGGGGACGGGGTTGTCGATATAGGTACGCCGATGCTCTTTGGTGATGGTTCTGGCGATCTCTCGGGTGGAACCTTCGAGACAGCTCTTCTGCTTGCCGTTCGCATCCCGGAAGGTCGTGTTTCTCAGCATACCTAACACGTTGAGCACAAGTATTACGTTGCATTCCCATCCGTTATTTTGGGGCCTATCTTTTTCCAGTTTCTGCCATAAATCCTTGTCGGCACAAATCGCCAGCCAGATGTGGCTATAGGTCTCCCAGTCGATACACAGCAATTCTTTCTCGAGGGGTTTCGTATGCTCCAGGATGCTATTGAACGTCTTTTGTACCTCGTCGGCGGGCTTTGTCTCGGGGTCGGCTTGCATGTAATCCTTCACGGGTATGACGAGCTCCTTGCGGTTGCTCAGCATGCTTTCTTTGAAGGAGTGACGCAGTTTGAGAAAGTAGGCATACACGGCATCGTCGTCGGTCAACTCTCGGCAGATGGCGTATTGCAACTCCTCGTTGGGGTGCGTGCTGCCGTCGCCGGGATCGGCGGAAGCCATTTGCATCAAGAGGATAAACAAGACGACCACCACGGCGTTTTGCGCCTGCTCCTCCGTGTAAAGCTGGCGGTATTGCTCTTCCAATTCCGTGTGGATGTGGCAGATCTCGATGTCTCTGTTGGTGTTGCAAGCGAGTAGCTCTTTGCGGATGCGTTCCGCTTCGTACCATACTGCCACGTCGCTGAGTGGGATCTCACCGTTTCGCTTCAACTTGTTGAGCATGAATGTGCAAGCGCAGAATAGCGCATCTTGGCGATAATCCTTGCGTAGGTTTTGCTCGTTGATTGATAGGTGTGTCCCTTCCTCTCTCATGGCAGTCAGATTATGAACGGTTAGTAGGGCGCAACTATGGCGGATGACGCAGCGAATTATTTCGCCGCGTCAGCGTAATCTTGGAAGCGCGAGTCGATGTGCAGATGCCCTCTGAGGGGCGTGTCTTTGGAGGGCGTCTTTAGAGCAGCTTGACGCCGTTTCTCCTTCTGGAGATCCGCCTGATAGTTGGGGCGAAGCTCCTCGGCCGTGCGATCGATGCTGTTAAAGGTGCGGTTCATACAATTCCCTTTTAATTTCTGACTACAATATTACGGGTTTTGTATGAAAAAAACAAGTAGCGTTCCGAAAAGTGGGAAAGAATTTTCGTAACCTATTTATTCAAAGGGATAAAACTAACGGCAAGCCTATCTGTAGAAAGTAGAAATAGGTTGAAGAGCTGCTTTTGGGTTTTGCAAAGCCTCTTAATCGTTTAAACTGTGTTAAAGGTGATGAGATTTATGTCGGAAAAGTATGCTGTATAACATAAAGTCGCTATATTTGCAACGTGTTTTTCATGGTATTAGATTTAAGGTAAACAATTTGAGATTGGCTGTCCGTGATGGATGGCTTTTTTCATTTATAGGGGGAGCATTCAGAGGGCAATCTCCATGCAGAGATCGCAACGGTCATAGACGGGATGTCTGTTTGACATCTGCAGTCATTAGATTTTTGCGAATGCCTGCTCCAAATCCTCCAAAATGTCGTCGATGTGCTCCGTACCGATAGAGAGACGGATGGTTGACGGCGTGATGTGCTGAGCGGCCAACTCCTCCGGGCTCATCTGTGAGTGTGTCGTGGTGTAGGGGTGGATCACCAAGCTCTTCACATCGGCCACGTTAGCCAACAGGGAGAAGATCTCTAAAGAGTCGATGAACTTCCAAGCCTCCTCTTGACCACCCTTGATCTCGAAGGTGAAGATGCTGCCACCGCCATTGGGGAAGTATTTCTGATACAACGCATGGTCAGGATGCTCAGGCAATGAGGGGTGATTTACCTTCGCTACCTTCGGGTTGTTCTTCAAGTAATTAACCACTTTCAATGCGTTCTCTACGTGGCGCTCCACACGCAAGGAGAGGGTCTCCAAACCTTGCAACAGGATGAAGGCGTTGAACGGTGAGATCGTCGCGCCGGTATCACGCAGGATGACCGCACGGATACGAGTTACGAAAGCGGCCGCACCGGCTACGTCGGCAAACACCGCACCGTGGTAGCTGGGATCGGGTTTCGCCAATGTCGGGAACTTATCGGCGTTGGCCTTCCAGTCGAACTTACCACCATCTACGATGACGCCACCCAAGCTGCTACCGTGGCCACCGATGAACTTCGTAGCGGAGTGAACCACTACATCCGCACCGTGCTCGATCGGACGGATCAGGTAGGGAGTACCGAAGGTGTTGTCGATGATCAAGGGGATCTGATGACGGTGAGCCACCTCAGCGATCGCGTCGATGTTCGTCACGTCGGAGTTCGGGTTACCGAATGTCTCGGCATAGATCGCCTTCGTGTTCGGCTGAATAGCGGCTTCCAAGGCAGCCAAGTCGTTCACGTTCACGATGGTGTTGCTGATGCCTTGTGTAGCCAATGTATGAGTGATCAAGTTGAAAGAACCACCGTAGAGGTTGTCAGCAGCTACGACATGATCGCCTACACCCAAGATGTTCTGCAAGGCATAGGTAGCTGCAGCGGCACCTGAAGCGACCGCCAAACCGGCTACACCACCCTCCAAGACAGCCACACGCTGCTCGAAGACACCCTGTGTAGAGTTGGTCAAACGGCCATAGATGTTACCTGCGTCACGCAAGCCGAAGCGGTCAGCCGCATGTTGAGAGTTGCGGAACACATAGGAGGTTGTCTGATAGATAGGCACCGCGCGTGCGTCGGTTGCGGGATCCGGTTGCTCTTGCCCTACATGCAATTGTAATGTCTCGAAACGATAATTCTTTGCTGCCATAATATTCAATTTTTATAGGTTTATATTTTTGTTTTATTCTGACAGCAAAGGTATAGCTGCTGGGTATATTCACCAATAGAAAAAGAAAATATGGAAAATATCCCTAAAAATAGATGTTTATAAAGGATAAAAATGCTGTTTTGGATCGGTTAGGATAAGGGTTAGTAGAATATTTTTCTGATGCGCCCTGCGCAATCGCCGCCTCACTCAACCCGGTGATCGGCGATTTGCTTGCAGCCATTCAGGAAGGCGCTAATCGGCATCCGTTTCTTGCCTGCCAATTGCAACGAGAGCAGGCGGATATACCCCCCTTCAACCGCTACATCGAGGTAACTTTTCTGATCGGTATGGAGGCTACCGATGGGGAAAGCGTGCTCGGCGGGTCGCTTCTCCGTCTGGTAAATCTTCAACACCTGGCGGTTACCCTCCGGAGATACCAACTCTGTCCATGCGGCGGGGTAGGGGGAAAGCCCGCGGATGAAATCGTAGATCCGCTTCATCGGTTGCTGCCAGTTGATGTGACAAGTCTCCTTGAAGATCTTCGGTGCCGGCCGTAGCTCTGCCTCCGTGGCATACAGCTGCTCTTGGGCGATGGTCTCTACTGCCTCTCCGCTCAACAACAGATCGACCGTCTCCGTCACCAAACCGGCACCCAGTTGCATCAGCGCGTCATGCACAGTGCCTACATCGTCGCTGTCGGCAATTGGCAGCTGCTTCTGACGGATGATGCGACCCGTATCGATCTCATGCGTCAGGAAGAAGGTGGTCACGCCTGTCTCCGTGTCGCCATTGATCACTGCCCAGTTGATGGGCGCTGCTCCTCGGTATTGCGGTAGCAGGGAGGCATGGAGGTTGAAGGTGCCCAAGCGGGGCATGTCCCAAACTACCTCAGGCAGCATACGGAAGGCCACCACGATCTGTAAATCGGCCTTCAACGCCCGCAGGTCGGCCAAGAAGCCCTCGTCTTTCAGCTTCTCCGGCTGCAAAACCGGCAATCCCACCGATTGCGCATATTGCTTGACAGCGCTGGCTTGCAACACACTGCCATGGCGCCCCATCGGTTTGTCGGGCATGGTCACTACACCCACAATGTTATATCCACCTTCCACCAAGGCACGCAAGCTCTCCACCGCGAAGTCGGGCGTACCCATATATACGATGCGTAAATCTTCTTTCTTCATCCTTTATTCTATATATATGTAAGCTAAGTTAATCCCCTGAGAAGTTATCCACCAAGACTTCCCGGTAGGAATTGAATATTTTTGATTTAGACATAAATCCGATGTAATGTCCCTCTTCATCGACCACGGGAAGGTTCCATGCCTTCGTGTCATCGAAGATCTCCATGATCTTATCCATCGGTGTGTTGATCAAGATCTTGGCGGGAGCGGACACCATGAATTTATCCACCTTGAAGCGGTTGTACAGCTCCGGGCGGAACATGATGTTGCGGATATTATCCAGTAGGACAATGCCCAACAAGACCCCTCGCTCATCGACTACGGGGAACATGTTGCGTGTGCAGCGGGAGATCACCTTCACCATGTCGCCCAACGACATCTCCGGCGCTACCGTCTGGAAATCCTTCTCGATCACGCTATCGGCCTCCAGCAGTGTCAAGACGGCCTTATCTTTGTGGTGCGTCAGCAGCTCGCCCTTTTGCGCCAATCGCATGGAGTAGATGCTGTGTGGCTCAAACATCAAGATAGTCAAGTAGGAACCGATCGAGACAATCATCAGGGGCAAGAATAGGTCGTAGCCACCGGTCAGCTCCGCGATCAGGAAGACACCGGTCAGCGGGGCGTGCATCACACCAGACATGATTCCCGCCATGCCCAACAGCGCAAAGTTTTTCTCAGACACATAGAGGGTGAAGGGGAAGAAATTGGAGGTGTGGGCAAAGACAAACCCGGCGATACATCCTAAATACAAACTGGGTGCGAAGATACCACCGCAGCCACCACCGGCGTTGGTCGCACTGGAGGCGAACACCTTAGTAAGCAGAATCAATACCAGGAAGAAGACCACACCGAAATAGGAGTCGTTTAACCCATAGAAAAGGCTCTTATCCATGATGTGCGAGAATTGTCCGTTCAGCAGGGAGCCAATCGTGTCGTAACCCTCGCCATACAGCGGCGGAAAGAGGAAGATCAAGACGCTCAGCATCACGCCACCCATCAGGAATTTACGCCAGTAGGTGCCCAACTTGCGGTAGAATCCCTCCACCCTGTTCATTACCCGGGTGAAATAGAGCGAAACCAATCCGCAGAAGATGCCTAACAGCAGCACATAAGGAATACGTTGCAAATCGAACTCCTCTGTCTGTGAGAACTTAAACATCGCCTCCGTACCAGTGAAGATGTAAGACATCGTGGCTGCCGTGACCGACGAGATCAGCAACGGCATGACCGAGGTCATGGTCAGGTCGAGCATCAATACCTCCACCACAAACACCAATCCGGCGATCGGCGCCTTGAAGATGCCGGCGATCGCTCCGGCGGCACCACATCCCACCAAAAGCATCAAGGTCTTTTGCTCCATCTTGAAGATACGTCCCAAGTTAGAGCCAATGGCCGCACCCGTCAAGACAATTGGCGCCTCGGCTCCGACTGATCCACCAAAACCAATCGTCACGGAGCTGGCCACGATAGACGACCAGGTATTGTGCGGCTTGATGCGGCTCTTACGTTGTGAGATCGCATAAAGGATCTTGGTCACACCGTGGCTAATGTCGTCGCGCACGATGTATTTCACGAACAGACCCGCCAACAAGATACCGACCACCGGATAGAGCAGATAGAGGTAGTTGGCACCAGCCGCATTGAAATTGCCCGTCAACAGATGCTGGATAAAGTGAATCAACTGTTTCAAGATAATCGCCGCCGCCGCGGTGCAGATACCGACCAAAAAACTGATGATCAATATAAAATGCTTTTCCTTGATGTGTTGCTCCCTCCAGAGGAGAAAGCGATAGAAAAAACTAACTTTTGCCATTGTTTAAACGCTACTTAATCACTCATTAAACGCCTTTTCCCGTAAATACCGTACGCACCGTGTAAATCAAGATGGTAAGGTCTAACATCAAAGACATATTCTCGTAATACAACATATCATATTCCAACCGCTCGATCATTTGCGCCACATTCCCCGCATAGCCATACTTCACCATACCCAATGAGGTGATGCCTGGTCGCACGTTATGCAGCAAATAGTAGAACGGTGCTTTTTGCACGATCTGGTCGATAAAATACCGACGCTCCGGGCGAGGGCCAACCAACGACATATCGCCCTTCAAGACATTCCAAAACTGGGGCAGCTCATCCAAGCGATACTTTCGCATGACGTGCCCAAAGGGAGTGATGCGAGGGTCATCCTCCGACGAGAGAAGAGGCCCCGCTTTCTCCGCATCGACATACATCGTTCGGAACTTGCAGATCAGAAAGGGTTTGCCCATATAGCCAATGCGCTCTTGCCGGAAGAAGACCGGCCCTTTGGAATCTCGTTTCACCCGCCAAGCTATATATCCAAAGAGTGGGGAGAGCACGACCAACGCCACAAAGGAAATCACCTTATCCATCAACCATTTCACGTTTTGCTCGACAGGAAGGAAATGGTTGTCGGTCAAATCAATCAGCGGCACATCCTCCACCGTCTTGATCTTCAATCTCGACAAGGGTGTGGATTTATCCGCCCAGATCTTGATGGGGCATTTATATTTATATAAGGAGTAGATGATGGGTTGCAATTGTTGCTGCTCCTCTTCCTCCAACGCCACTACCAGTTCATCCGCCGGTTCCCGCTCAAAGCGCTCGGGCAATCGCTCCATCTCTTGGGTAGCCACCTCCCCGATGATCCGATACCCCAGCCGCGTCAAGTCAGCAGCGATGCGTTGCGCTCGTTCTCCCGTGCCGATGATCAACACACGCAACGCCCATTCGCCCCGTTTGATCTTCCGTTTACCCGCTTGCGTGATCCATAGACGAGGGAGATAGACCCCTAAGAACTGCAAGCTCCATAGCGCGAAAAACACATCGTAATAGATCTGATAGGAACGAGGTAAGTCATTTAATATCAACAGAAAGAAAAGCGATACCACACCTGTCGAAACCGTTACGAAGGTAGAGAAAAGCTCAGTGATGCGTGATTTGCCGAACGGTTTGTTGTAATATCCGGACAGCCAGAAGAGCGCTATCCAGAAAAAGGGTACCAAGAGTTGCCCCCATAGGGAGGTGGAATGTGTCAAGAAAGACCATACATCGCCAAACCCTTCATATACAGCGATCTCCTGATAACGTATCACGTTGAAGAGTAACCAAACAACGGATGACGCCACAAAATCGGAAATGATGTATTTACAGGCTTGTACGCTTCGCTTCATCGCTGTTATCTAATGATCTTCACCAATCCTCCCGCACCTAACTTGATGATGTGCGAGGGAGCCGCTTTGCTCAAATCGTCTTGCCGATAGCGCACGATGTAATCCACACCCGCCTTGATCGTCGCTGAAATCTCACTGAAATTGGCTGGCGAAGGCTCTCCGCTGACATTGGCCGAGGTGGAAACCAACGGCTTGCGGAAACGCTCGCACAGTTTATGCGAAAACTCTTCTTGCGTGATACGGATGCCCACGCTGCCATCTTCGGCTAACAGGTTGGGCGCCACGTTGCGTGCGCCACTGTAGATTACCGTCAAAGGGCTATCTGCCAATTCGATCAGATCCCAAGCCACGTCAGGCACCTCCTGCACGTAGTAATTCAATTTGGCACTGCTGTCCATCAAGAGCAACATGGCCTTATGATCAGAGCGGCGTTTCAGCTCATACACTCTCCGTACCGCCTCCTCATTGGTCGCATCGCATCCAATGCCCCATATCGTATCTGTAGGATAAAGGATTAGGCCACCGGCAGCCATCACCTCACATGCCTTTTTAATATCTTCTATCATTTTCGCTTCGAATATGAGGCAAAAATACAAATGATTCTTCGACTTCAAAAAAAACCACAACAAAAAAACGATTTTTAGAAAGAGTTGGGGCTAATCTCCTTTTTAATTTCTATTTTTACGGGTTGAAATAGCTTGGGGTTGTTAGCATCTTGGCTAAATGGCTGAGGAGAAGTGCAGGAAAAAGCATCCCGGGTGGCGACAAGGAAAAAAGAAAAAAACAATATATAATGATTAACAAATGGAACTTTCGAACCCCAACAGACGAAGAGTTACATAAAAGAGACCGATTGGCGGCTGATTTAGGTATTAGCCCTGTGATCAGTCTTTTGCTTGTTCAGCGAGGCATTACCTCGGCGGACGAAGCCAAGCGATTCTTCAAGCCCAGTTTGAGCGACCTGCACGATCCATTCCTGATGCCCGACATGGAGAAAGCGGTGAATCGGTTGAACCAGGCATTGGGAGATAAGGAAAAAATTTTGGTGTATGGCGATTACGACGTGGATGGGACGACGGCCGTATCGTTGGTGTACAAGTATCTTCGTCCCTACTCGTCGAGCTTGGATTATTACATTCCTGATCGCTACGACGAGGGCAGTGGTGTCTCTTTCAAAGGGATAGATTATGCGGCTGCCCATGGTGTGACCTTGATTATCTCATTGGATTGCGGCATTAAGGCCATTGAGAAGATTGAGTATGCCAAACAGAAAGGGATTGATTTCATCATCTGCGACCATCACATGCCGGATGATGTGCTGCCGAATGCGGTCGCGGTGCTCGACGCTAAGCGATTGGATTCGAAATATCCCTATGAGCATCTTTCGGGGTGCGGTGTGGGCTTCAAGTTTATGCAAGCTTTTGCCAAGAGCAATAACTTCCCTCCGCAGGAGTTGGAGAAGTTGCTGGAGCTTTGTGCCGTCAGTATCGCTTCGGATATCGTGCCCATCACGGGAGAGAACCGCATCTTGGCTTACTATGGCTTGAAACAGATCAACAGTGATCCCAGCTTAGGTATCAAAGGAATCATCGACATTTGCGGATTGACGGGTAAGGAGATCACCATCAGTGACATCGTGTTTAAGATCGGCCCTCGTATCAACGCCTCCGGTCGTATGATGAACGGCAAAGAGGCGGTGGAGTTGCTTTTGGCGAAAGATCGCACGGTGGCAAAAGAAAAGAGCGAGAGCATCAACCAATACAACGAGGAGAGACGGGAACTGGACAAGAAGATTACCGACGAGGCGAACGCCATCATCGACAATGTGCAGGATATTGACGACAATCGGGCGATTGTGGTGTATAACCCCAATTGGCACAAAGGGGTGATTGGTATCGTGGCTTCCCGACTGACCGAAAAGTATTACCGTCCGGCGGTAGTGCTCACTAAATCGTCTGAGTTTATCACCGGATCGGCTCGCTCCGTGACCGGTTTTGACATTTACAAGGCAATCGAAAATTGCCGGGATCTGTTGGAGAACTTCGGCGGACACACCTATGCGGCTGGTTTTTCGTTGAAGGAGGAGAACTTGGAGGCTTTCACCCAACGTTTCTTGCAACTGGCTGCGGAGGAGATCTTCCCTGAGCAGATGATTCCGCAAATCGACATCGACACGATCTTGGATTTGAAGGACATCACGCCGAAGTTTGTCAACGACTTAAAGAAGATGAGCCCGTTTGGTCCTGATAACCAGAAACCGGTTTTCTGTTCGCTCAACGTGAAGGATTATGGTACCAGCAAATTGGTCGGCAAAGAGTTGGAGCACTTGAAGTTGGAGTTGATTGGTGGCCATTCCAGTACGCCTATTCATGCCATTGCTTTCGGAATGCACCCGTATAATGCGCATATCAAGCAGATGTTGCCGTTTCATATCTGTTACACCATTGAGGAGAACATCTACAATGGGAACACCTATATCCAACTGTTGATTAAGGATATGCGGACGGACAACTTCCCTTGCCCCAACCATGAACCGCTTCCGTGAGCTCTTACGAAAGCATTGGGGCTATGAGGCTTTTCGCCCGCTGCAAGAGGAGATTATTCGCTCCGTGTATGCGGGAAATGACACATTGGGGCTGATGCCTACGGGAGGTGGTAAATCGATCACCTTCCAGGTACCAGCCCTTGCCATGAAAGGGGTTTGCTTAGTTATTACTCCGCTGATTGCCTTGATGAAAGATCAGGTGGATCACCTGCATCAAGTCGGTTTAACGGCCACTTGCCTTCATGCTGGCTTACGTCGGGAGGTCATGGAGCAACGGTTGGCGCAATGTGTGGCGGGTCAAATGAAGTTCCTCTATGTCTCCCCGGAGCGATTGCTGTCTCCTTTGTTCCGAGCCTATCTGGCTCAGATGCGCCTTTGCCTGATTGTGGTGGATGAGGCGCATTGCCTTTCGCAGTGGGGGTATGATTTCCGTCCGGCCTATTTGCGTATCGCTGAGATTCGCACCTCCTTCCCTGCCGTGCCGCTTTTAGCCTTGACCGCTACCGCTACGCCCCAAGTCATGAAGGATATCCAAGCGAAGTTGGGCTTTACGCATCAGCAGGTGTTTCAGCAGAGTTTCGTGCGCCCTAACCTTGGTTATCGGGTGCAGCAGACGGATGACAAACGGCAGGCGCTGTTGCGTCTGTTGCGTCAAACGAAAGGAACTGCCATTGTCTATACCCGCAATCGCTTGCGTACCGAGGAGATTGCGCAACGTCTGCAAGCGGATGGATTACCAGCTGATTATTTCCATGCGGGATTACCTTGGGCACAGAAAGTGCATAAACAAAACCAATGGACGAAGGAGGAGGGACGTATTATGGTGGCAACGAACGCCTTTGGTATGGGCATTGACAAATCGGATGTGCGCCTGGTGGTTCATTTGGATGCACCTGGATCGTTGGAGGAGTATTTCCAAGAAGCGGGACGGGCGGGGCGAGATGGGAAACCCGCTGAGGCGATAGCGCTTTATAGTCCCATTGACAAAGCTCGTTTGCAGCGGCAACTGGTTGATCGTTTCCCTCCCAGAGCCTTCATCCGCGGGGTGTATGAGCAATTAGGGGATTACTTGGAATTACCTGTTGGGGCGGGAGAGGATCGTACGTTTGACTTCTCGTTCACTCAGTTTTGTCAGACGTATGCATTATCGCCATCGCCCACGCATCATGCGCTAAAGCTACTCCTGCGTGGTGGCTATTTAGAGTTTGAGGAGGGTCCAGCGCAACCTCCAGCACTGCCGATGGCATTGCGGAGGTATCGGCGTGAAGAACCTGTCTCGATCTGTTTCAATACCCCTCGTCTGCCGGTGAAGCAGATTTTGATCCCCAAGGAGATTTATGAGAAACGGCAAAAACGACTTACGGAACAGGTTGAGGCGGTCATCCGTTACATGGAGGAGCCTACCGCTTGCCGAAGTCAGCTGTTATTGCGCTATTTCGGTGAATCGCATTCCCCGCGTTGTGGCCGATGCGATCATTGCTTGCCTGCGCAGTCCGTATTGACCGAGGCGGAGTTCCTGGCTATCCGTGCCGCTCTGCAAACCGCTGTGGAAAACGTCCCTCAATCGGTTTATTATTTGCTCGATCGCTTGCCCTTCGACCGGGAGAAGAGTCTTAAAGCCATCCGTTTCTTGGTGGATGAAGATTCCCGTTTCCTTTTAGAGGATGGTTTTCTCTCTTACAGACAATCACGGGAGTAAGGCTAATTGATGGAAAAAGTCTATTACATCGTCAAGAAATAGTGGGGCAAAGAGGGCTCAATAGCAGAGCGAAGCTGCACCGAATAGGCCCGGATTGCGTAGCGTAGAGAAGCAGACCTTTAATCGCTTGATGGAGTTGGGGTAGGGGAAATCTTGCAAGCCTTCCCACATGGAGGCCTCGAAGAGCGCATGGGCCTCAGCTACGGATCCACCGAAGACGATCATTTCCGGATCAACGGTCAGCACCACAAATTTGATCGCATCGGCCACGTAGAAACCCAACTGCCGATAGGCGGCTAACGCCTCTGCATCCCCTTGCAACGCACGTTCATACATGGCCTTTCCTGATACGCCATATACATTTTGGAAGAAGGAGCCGCTGCAATAATACTCCAAGGTTTGCTCCTTGTAGGGCAATGTGCCGAACTCACCAGAGCCACAGTTGGCGTCAGCCAATAGCTTTCCTCGCTGAATGATGCCGCCACCCAATCCCGTGCCGATTGTCAATCCAACGAAGTTGGCGTAGTTTTGTCCCACACCGAAGATGCGTTCACCCAACGCAAAACAGTTCGCATCATTGTCCACCTGTACCGGTACGCCGAAACGGCTTTCCAAAATTGCCTTCAAAGGAACCTCTTCCCAATGCGGGATATTCACTACGTTATAGACAATGCCTTTCGCCCGATCAACTACACTGGGCACACCAATGCCAATCGCCTGCACGCTGTTGTCCCAAACGGCCTCGATTACACGAATCAACGCCTCAATGGTTTCCTCTTGCGTCTGGGCATGAGCTGGAGTCGGGAAGGAGGCTTCCGCCTCCAATGTTTGCCCATAGATCCGGCCGGCACGCATATTCGTGCCGCCCAGATCAACTCCAATTACTCTTTTCTGCTGTTGTTCCATGGTCATTCGCTAAGCTTACGCAAAGAACAGAATCAGCAGCTGAGCAGTCAAGACGCGCAAGAACATAGTCAACGGATAAACCGTCGCATAACCAACTGCCGGTGCGTCATTACCCGCTGTGGCGTTAGAGTAAGCCAATGCTGGGGGATCAGTCGTGCTACCGGCAATCAAACCCATCAAGGTGAAATAGTTGACCTTGAAGAAGTAACGGGCAATGCTACCGATAATGATCAACGGCAGGAAGGTGATGATGAAACCGTAACCAATCCATGCGAAACCGCCGTTATTGACGATGGTATCGACAAAGCCGTCACCTGCACCCAAGCCTACGCAAGCCAAGAAGAGTGTGATACCGATCTCACGCAACATGAAGTTGGCGCTCTGCGTGGTGTAAGTAATCAATTTATATTGATAACCAAAGCGGCTGACCAGGATGGCGACGATCAACGGACCTCCAGCCAATCCCAACTTAACCGGTTGCGGAATGCCAGGGAAGGTCAAAGGAATGCTACCCAACAAGATACCCAAAGCGATACCTACGAAAATCGTGATCAGGTTCGGCTCGTTCAAACGCTTCAAGGAGTTACCTAACACCTTCTCTACGTTGGCCACGGCAGCCTCTGTTCCAACCACGTTCACACGGTCGCCCACCTGCAGGTGCAAACCCGGTTTCGCAACCAAATCCAAACCGGCACGGTTGATACGTGTGATATTGATACCATATAACTTACGCAACTTCAAGTCGCCCAACTTCTTGCCGTTCAGCTCCGGCTTCGTGATCAAGATACGGCGAGTGATAAACTGACTCTCCATACGGATCCACTGCTTACGCTCCATGTCGATCTCCTCACCCACAAAGGTTTTCACCGCCTCTGCGTCCTGCTCAGTCGTAATCACGAAAATCTTATCGTCCTCCTGCAAAGTCGTGTTCGCAGAAGCGATCTCGATCTGCTTATTGTCGTTACGCCAAACACGGGATACCACGAAATCCAAGTGAGCCATCAAAGCAGATAAATCGCCAATGGTCTTGCCAAATACCGCAGGGTTCTTCACGACCAAAGAGATCGGTTTAGCAGCGTTGGCATGAGAAGCATCCTCGTTGTTCAACTCCTCGTTCTCCTTATCGAAGTTGACCCGGAAGATATAACGGATCAAGATAATAGCCAAGATGATACCGATCACACCGAGCGGGTAAGCCACCGCATAACCCAAGGCGATCGTGTTGTTTGCCACACCATACATGTCGGTGTAAGCCTGTTGTGCCGCACCTAAGCCCGGCGTGTTCGTAACCGCACCGGAGAGGATACCAACCATCGTGGGAATAGGGATACCCGTTACGAAATGAAGGGTTAATGCGGTAATCACACCTAAGAAAACAATGCCGCAAGCCAGCATATTCAAAGTAATACCTCCTTGACGGAAAGACTCAAAGAAACCGGGACCTACCTGCATACCCACAGAGTACACAAAGAGAATCAATCCAAACTCCTTAAAGAAATGCAAGATGTTGTGATCGATTGTCAATCCGAAATGTCCCAAAAGAATACCTACAAACAATACCAAGGTAATACCTAACGAGATGCCAAATACCTTGATCTTTCCTAACTGGATACCGGCAGCAATCACTACAGAGAGTAATAAAATAGAGTGGCCGATGCCGCTGCCCCAAATCAACTCATTTATCCAATCCATGCCTAAACTGTTAATCTTAAACTCTTAAAAAACTTTATTCCCTATTAATATGCCGCGAATTTAGGTATTTACTTTGTGTTGTACAACATATTTTTCTACATTTGGACCTAAAATTGTAGCATTATGAAAAAGTTCTATCTCTTTTTTGCCGCTTTCTTCTTGAGCCTCATCGCAGGAGTCGCTCAAGAGGCCGACACGATCCATGTCGTGATCGAGACCAATGTGGGTACTATGAAAGCCATTCTTTATAATGATGTGCCTAATCATGTGCGCACATTTGTCAATCGGGCCCGTCAGGGAGAGTATAACGGCACCCTTTTTACCCGTGTGATTCCGGAGTTTATGATTCAAGGCGGCGCTCCCGATTCCAAGACGGCACCCGCTGGTGCGCGTTGTGGCTTCGGGGATCCTTCAGCGGAAATCCTTCCGGAGATCAACGAGAAGTATTTTCATAAGCGGGGTGCGCTGGCTGCTCCACGTCAGCCGGACGACATCAATCCGCAGAAGAAATCCGATATGTCGCAGTTCTTCATCGTGCAAGGCAAGGTGTATCGCAACGGCGAGTTAGACACCTTGGAGCGCACCGCCAATTATAACGCTCGCCAAAAGGCGCTCAAGGAGTTTTACGTGCCCGTTCGTGCGGAGCTGAACATGATGAAAATGAGTAATAAGCGGGAATACAGCAAGCGGATGCGAGCCATCAATGCCAAGATCGACTCCGTGATTCGTGCCACTCCCGGCCATTTACTCTTCACGGAGGAGCAACGCAAGGTCTATACCACGATTGGCGGCTGCCATCACTTAGACGGTGTTTATACGATCTATGGCGAGGTGACGGAGGGTTTGGAGCTGATTGACCAAATCGCTACGCAACCCAAGGATCAATACGATCGCCCCAAGAAAGACATTCGCATCAAGAAGATCAGTATCTTGTAGCTGATCCGTTAGGAGCGGGGCGACTCGTTGCCTTTTCGGAAGAGCTGAGCGGCCAAACTTCCGGAGAAATTGTGCCAAACCGAGAAGATGGCACCCGGCACGGCGGCCATCGGATAGAGGGCGAAATGCGTGGCTGCCAAGGAGGTTGCTAAACCAGAGTTTTGCATGCCTACCTCGATGGCGATGGCGGTCGCCTTCCGTCGGTCGATACCCGATAGCCACCCGATGCCGTAACCCAAGGTCAATCCCAGCAGGTTATGCAAGATGACCACGACAGC
Source organism: Parabacteroides distasonis (assembly GCA_021531385.1). Classification (GTDB taxonomy): domain Bacteria; phylum Bacteroidota; class Bacteroidia; order Bacteroidales; family Tannerellaceae; genus Parabacteroides; species Parabacteroides distasonis_C. The sequence continues at coordinate 18,728 of JAFBIR010000018.1, forward strand.
TACCAATAAGCTGCACGATAGGATGCTTGCGGCGTTATGCGAGACGATGATGCCAATGATGGCTGAGATCGCCAACGTGGAGACCATCGGCAGGAGCGGAGTGAGGCGTTGGGAGAGGGTGCGGAAGAAATGGTTGACCGCCAATCCCAATAGGATGGGTAGAATCACCACCTGCACAATGCTTTGAAACATACCCCATACATCCACATGGATTGACTCACCTGCCAATCCCAACACCAAGGCGGGGGTAACGAGAGGAGCCAATAGCGTGGAGACACCCGTCATGGCTACGCTCAAGGCGATGTCGCCCTTGGCCAAGTAGCAAATCACGTTGCTGGCCGTTCCTCCCGGGCAACAGCCAACCAGTATCACACCTAATGCCAACTCCGCCGGTAGATGCAGCGCTTGGCACAGCAGCCAAGCCGATGCTGGCATGATCAAGAATTGCGCCATCTCTCCGATGAGCATCTCTTTCGGATGCAATAAGATAGGCTTGAAATCAGTAGGCTTGAGTGTCAGTCCCATGCCAAACATCACTAATCCAAGCATAGGTGTTACGGCTGCCGTCCCAATCCAATTGAAAGAGGCGGGTAAAATTAAGGCCATAGCCGACACGGCCACTACCCACCAGGTGATGTGTGCCGCTATCCATGTTGATAGAGTATATAAGGTACGCATAACGGGGTGCAAAAGTAACGGTTTTCGCAGAATTTTCGTTGCCCGTCATTTTGAAAAACAACGGGCAACCGCTGGAAAAAGTACGAGCGACGTTTCCGAAAACAACGGGCAACATTTTTCGAAATGTTGGGCAATGTTTTTTGAAACAATGGGCAACGTCTCAATTCGACGCCAAAACGAGTATTCAGTTTGTTCACAGCCAAAAGTTTCTTTGAATAGAAACTTATCCGTATTTTTGCAGCAGAAAACATGCAACATGGGTGAATACAACATAAAGGTCGTATTATTGGATGAAGCCTTAGCATTCGTCCGCTCCTTGCCAATATCATTGCCACTCATGGCATTGTGAAGAAAAGCCAAAAGACTCCTCTAAAGGAGATTGCAAAAGCGGAAAAGATTAGAGAAGAATATTTTAAAAACAAGTGAATATGGCAAAAATGAATATGACATCACTCGATGTGTTGACCGATGAGGTGTTCGGTAAAATAGGCACACCCAAGCGTAATGCAATGGAGAAACAACTCAAAGAGGAGGTGAATGCCTATTTTGTAGGTGAGGCAATCCGGAAGATGCGTCAGGCACAAAACCTTACCCAGGAAGAACTGGGCGAGCGTGTGGGAGTGCAGAAAGCTCAAATATCAAGATTAGAGAAAGGAAAGAGCGTCATCACCCTGCCGACGATGAGTCGCATATTTCAAGCTCTCGGTGTTGCTACTGCTACGCTTGACTTAGGCATTGGTGGCAAGGTGGCATTATGGTAAACCATAAAAAAAGCGGCTGGTTGGGCTTTTGCCCAGCAACCGCTGTCATCTGAGAGGGGTGAAACCTTAGTGGTTGTAACCCCATTTCATCAACTCTGCTTGTCCGATAGCGGCCAATGAACGCAGGCAGCTATCCATGAAGCGTCTCCAAATCTTTTTCATTGTAACATCTCCTTTTGTTATGTAAACCTAAACAGTCTTTCTGAGGTGAAGGGGACTTGAAAATTGAAAACCTAAACCTAAAATACCAAGTAATTACCTATAAAAAACCGTCGTCCCTTTTTCCCTCACTTGCCTTTTCCTAAACCTACTCTATCTTGGGCTTGCGCCGTGTTTACCACACGCGGTAAACCCAGATTGTCCAGGGTTGAAACCCCAAGAAATCAATGTAACGCTTAAACAATCCTTTTACCATAGTTCGTTTTATCTTTATGTTTCACGGCGCAAATGTAAGGCGATTATCGAATCAAAATATGTTTTACAGCATATTTTTGCGCCGAAATCGCTTTTTCTTGACATTCGGCAAGAAAAGGGTGAGAGGCGAATAAAGAAAAATACTAATTTTGCAGACTGATTTTAACAGAGAAAAGAAGATTGAGTACATATATTATATATAGATATAGATCATGATTAAGATTACATTTCCGGACAATTCCGTTAGAGAGTATCCGAAGGGTACGACCGCTATGCAGATAGCGGAGAGCATCAGTTCTCGTTTGGCACAGGAAGTGCTGGCCGCAAGCGTGAATGGCGAGACATGGGATTTGACCCGTCCGATCGAGGAGGATGCGTCGGTGAAGCTATTGAAGTGGGAAGATGAGGAAGGTAAGCATGCGTTTTGGCATTCCAGTGCGCACTTGATGGCTGAGGCGCTGCAGGAGCTGTATCCGGGCATAAAGTTCGGTATCGGTCCGGCTATTGAGAATGGTTTTTACTATGATGTTGATCCGGGTGAGGCCGTGATCAAGGAGAGCGACTTCCCCGCTATCGAGGCGAAGATGCAGGAGTTGGTAGCCAAGAAAGAGGAGATCAAGCGTCAGAGCATCACGAAGGCGGACGCTTTGAAGATGTTTGGCGACCGTGGAGAAGAATATAAGACTGAGTTGATCAGCGAGTTGGCTGATGGTACGATCACTACCTATACGCAGGGTGCGTTCACGGATTTGTGTCGTGGCCCGCACTTGCCCAACACCTCTTATTTGAAGGCGGTGAAGATCTTGAGCGTGGCGGGTGCTTACTGGCGTGGCGATGAGAAGCGTAAACAGTTAGTGCGTCTCTACGGTATCACCTTCCCGAAGAAGAAGATGCTGGATGAGTACTTGGTGATGTTGGAGGAGGCGAAGAAGCGCGACCACCGCAAGATCGGCAAGGAGATGGATCTGTTTATGTTCACGGATATGGTGGGCAAGGGTCTGCCGATGTGGTTGCCGAAGGGTACGGCGTTGCGTCTCCGTTTGCAGGATTTCTTGCGTCGCATCCAGGCGCAGTATGGCTATCAGGAGGTGATGTGTCCGCCGATTGGAAACAAGATGCTGTATATCACTTCGGGTCACTATGCGAAGTATGGCAAGGATTCTTTCCAGCCGATCCATACGCCGGAGGAGGGCGAGGAGTACTTCTTGAAACCGATGAACTGCCCTCACCACTGTATGATCTTCAAGAACTCTCCCCGTTCGTATAAGGATCTGCCTTTGCGCTTGGCTGAGTTCGGTACGGTTTGCCGTTATGAGCAGAGCGGTGAGTTGCACGGATTGACGCGTGTACGTAGCTTTACGCAGGATGACGCACACCTTTTCTGCCGTCCGGATCAGGTGAAGCAGGAGTTCTTGAACGTGATGGACATTATCTCTATCGTGTTTAAGACGATGAACTTTGAGAACTTTGAGGCACAGATCTCTTTGCGCGACAAGACGAATCGTGAGAAGTATATCGGTAGCGACGAGAACTGGGAGAAGGCTGAGCAGGCGATCGTGGAGGCTTGCCAAGAGAAGGGCTTACCGGCGAAGATCGAGTATGGCGAGGCGGCTTTCTATGGCCCGAAGTTGGACTTCATGGTGAAGGATGCGATCGGTCGTCGTTGGCAGTTGGGTACGATCCAGGTAGATTACAACTTGCCTGAGCGCTTCCAGTTGGAATATACCGGTGCGGATAACCAGAAGCACCGTCCGGTGATGATCCACCGTGCGCCGTTCGGCTCTATGGAGCGTTTCGTGGCTGTCTTGATCGAGCATACGGCAGGTAAGTTCCCGTTGTGGTTGATGCCGGATCAGGTGGCTGTGATGCCGATCAGCGAGAAGTATAACGAGTATGCTTACGAGATCCAGAAGGAATTGGCCGCACAGGAGATTCGCGCAATCGTGGATGACCGAAACGAGAAGATTGGCCGTAAGATTCGCGATAATGAGTTGAAAAGAATCCCTTATATGCTCATTGTCGGTGAAAAAGAGGCAGAAAATCGTGAAGTTTCTGTAAGAAAACAGGGCGAAGGTGATAAAGGTTCGATGAAAATTGCTACCTTTGCGGCGCTTTTGAACGGAGAAATCGAGGAGATGATGAACCGTTGGCGTACAAACAACGATTAAATTAATTACGAACGAGGAGAATAGATCTTTTTTAATGAAGAATGACAGTTTAAAAGAACAGTATAGAATCAATGAGCGCATTCGCGTTCGTGAGGTTCGTTTAGTAGGTGACAATGTCGAGACCGGTGTATATCCTATCGCACAGGCACTGAAGATTGCCGAGGATCAGGGTATGGATTTGGTGGAGATCTCACCCAATGCTGCCCCCCCCGTTTGTAGAGTAATCGATTACCAGAAGTTCCTGTATCAGCAGAAGAAACGTCAGAAAGAGCAGAAGGCTAAATCGGTGAAGGTGGTCGTGAAGGAGATCCGTTTCGGACCGCAGACCGATGATCATGACTATAATTTCAAGCTGAAACATGCGAAGGGCTTCTTGGAGGAGGGGTCGAAGGTGAAAGCCTATGTATTCTTCAAAGGTCGTTCGATCTTGTTCAAAGAGCAGGGTGAGGTTTTGTTGCTTCGCTTCGCCAATGATTTGGAAGATTATGGAAAGGTAGAGCAGTTGCCTGTTTTGGAGGGAAAGCGCATGATTATCATGCTGACACCGAAGAAGGGAGCAGGCTCATCTTCCGCTTCTAAAGCGGCAAAGAAACCAGAGACAGCGGTGAAACCCGAACAGAAAGATGAAAAAAAGCCGTCTTAACAAGCGGTGAAGTTTAATATAATTTAAAAGATTAAGGAAAAATGCCTAAGATGAAGACTAATTCCGGTGCCAAAAAGAGGTTCGCCCTTACCGGAACAGGAAAGATCAAAAGAAAACACGCTTTTAAGAGTCACATTCTGACGAAGAAGACGAAGAAAGCAAAGAGAAACTTGACGCACACTGGCTTGGTAGCAGGTGTTGACGTAACCAACGTAAAGAAGCTGCTTTGCTTGAAGTAATCTTTCTAAATTAGCGAGTTTTTATAACGATTTTTATTAACCGAATGCATTAGCTATCAAGATCATCTTTGTAAAAAGGATGGCGCTATCATTCAAAACAGATTAAAATTATGCCGAGATCAGTAAATCATGTTGCTTCAAGAGCAAAAAGAAAACGGATTTTGAAACTTACCCGTGGTTATTATGGTGCACGCAAGAATGTGTGGACCGTAGCGAAGAATACCTGGGAGAAGGGTTTGACTTATGCTTTCCGTGATCGTCGTAACAAGAAACGTAACTTCCGCGCTTTGTGGATCCAGCGTATTAACGCTGCCGCTCGCTTGGAGGGTATGTCTTACTCTCGCCTGATGGGTGCTTTGCACAATGCAGGTATCGAGATCAACCGTAAGGTGTTGGCTGACTTAGCCGTTAACCACCCGGAGGCATTCAAGGCTATCGTAGCTAAGGTGAAGTAACTTAATAGGCTATTATAGAGCGAAAAAGAGTCTTCTTGCAAAAAGAAGACTCTTTTTTTTTACTTTTGTTTGGCCATATCAAGGGAATGACTTATTTTTGTGTCGAAGATAAAAATAGACAAAGAGTTTAGCCGCACTGCTTCGATTGGGAAACTCATCAGTTTATTTTTAATTCCGAGACATCGCTCTTGTCACTAATGGCGGGCCGCGCCCTTCGGGGTATGCTTCGCACGGCGGATTACAAAGGTGGCAAAGCACTCAAATCCTGTCATCCGGAGTTTTATCACATCTACAGTGCGGCTTTTTTAGCTATAGAGGAGGAATTTTACCAGAGATTCCTCCTTTTTTTGTCTCTCCTCCTTGCGCTTCTTAAATTTAATGGTATCTTTACCCGAAATTCGTTAAATCTAATAATATTGTACTTATGGCACTGCCAAAACGATCTTTGTTGAAAGCGACAGGACTGTTGTTCGCTGTCTCGTCGTTGTTTTCCTGCGCTCCACATGAAGCGCGTCAGATGAACCTTATCCCCAAACCTGCGCAGATGGAGTGGGGCAGTGGTTATTTCAAGGCGGACAGTAACTTGGTGTTTGAATCAGGGTCGATTCGCCATATTATCGATGGCGAAGGCCATCCGGAAGGGTATTCGTTGGAGGTGAAAAAGGATGGTATTGTGGTGAAAGCGGCTACAGAGGCGGGTATCTTTTATGGACAGCAAACCCTCAAACAGTTATATACGTCGGAGGGGTTCCCTTGCGTTTCTATCACAGATGTGCCTCGTTTCAGCTATCGAGGTTTGCACCTCGATGTTTCTCGCCATTTCTTCCCGAAGGAGGAGATCATGAAGTTGCTGGATGTGATGGCCTATTATAAGTTGAACAAGCTGCATTTTCATTTGACGGATGCGGGCGGATGGCGCTTGCAGATAGATAAGTATCCGAAGTTGACAGCAGAGACGGCCTATCGCACGGAGACCGATTGGTTGAAGTGGTGGGATGGTAAGGATCGGAAGTATCTGCCGGAGGGCACGGAAGGGGCCTACGGTGGTTATTATACGAAGGCGGATATTCGGGAGATCGTAGCTTTTGCGGCTGAACGGCATATAGATGTGGTGCCTGAGATCGAGTTTCCCGGCCATTCGGAAGAGGTATTTGCTGCCTATCCGGAGTTATGCTGTACGGGTAAGCCCTATACCAGTGGTGATTTCTGCATTGGTAATCCGCAGTCGTTTACCTTTATGGAGGATGTCTTGACGGAGGTGATCGAACTTTTCCCCTATGAATATGTGCATGTCGGTGGCGACGAGGCGGGCAAGCAGGCTTGGAAGAGCTGTCCGAAGTGCCAAGCGTTGATGCGCAAGATGGGTATGAAGTCGGTGGACGAGCTGCAGAGCTACATGATTCATCAAGCGGAGGATTTCTTGAAGAGCAAGGGACGCAAGTTGATCGGCTGGGATGAGATCTTGGAGGGCGGCTTGGCTCCCGAGGCGACGGTGATGTCGTGGAGAGGTGAGAATGGCGGTATCAAGTCGGCTCGCATGGGGCATGACGTGATCATGACGCCGGGCAACTACCTCTATTTCGATTTCTATCAGGCAGATCCCAAAACGCAACCCTATGCGATCGGCGGTTATACCCCAATCAAGCATGTGTATAGCTATAATCCCGTGCCGGTTGACTCATTGAACACGGAGGAGCAGAAGCATATCATGGGCGTGCAGGCGAATACCTGGACAGAATACATCAAGGATGCGCAACATTTGGAGTATATGATGTTCCCACGTGCTTTGGCGGTGGCGGAGATCGCTTGGACCCCGCAGGAGTTGCGCTCGTGGTTGGATTTCAAACCCCGTATGAATGCCCATATTCCTGTTTTGCAACAGAAGGGAATCCATGCTTTTACCCTTTCGGATGAGATTGAGGCGACCATGACGGTGGATACTTTGAAACGGGAGATTCAGGTGATCATGGATGCGGAGAAATATCCCGCCGAGATTCATTATACGACCGATGGCACGATGCCTACCACGGCTTCCCCGCTTTACACACAGCCGATTGTCGTGAAGGACTCAGCGCATGTAGTGGCGGCTATCTTCCGGGATGGACAGCCACAGGGTGAGCCGACGGAGAAAAAGGTGGATTATCACCGGGGTATCAATAAGCCTATTCAATATAATAGTAGGCTGTACAGCGGTTATATGGCTGGCGGTATGAATGCTTTATTAGATGGCTATCGAGGCGGTTTGACCTATTTAGATGGTTGCTGGCAGGGCTATTTGGACAATTTGGATTGCGTGATCGATATGGGTGAGGTGACGGATATGCATAAGGTATCGGCTCGCTTCATGCAGCTAATCGGCCCGGGCGTATTCCAACCCAAGGAGGTAGAGTTGCTGACCTCTGAGGATGGGGAGAACTTCACTTCGCAAGGTATTGTGCCGACCACCATTTCCAATACCGATCGGGATCTCTCTTTCCAGGAATACACCTTCTATGGAGCGTGGAAAGCACGTTATGTGCGTTTGAAGGCGAAACGGGGAAATCCGGGATTCATTTTCACGGATGAGGTCGTTATCTGGTAAGTAGTAAGAATAACCTAAAATAGAAAGATTTCCATGAAGAAAAAATTAATGAGTCTGTTGCTGTGCGGTTCGTTGTTCATGAGCGCACAGCAACCCGTGGATGAGGTGAATCCTTTCATTGGAACAAGCAATTACGGCACGACGAATCCCGGGGCAGTTTGTCCGCAGGGTATGATGAGCGTGGTGCCCTTCAATGTGATGGGATCCGACTTGAATCGTTTTGACAAGGATAGACAATGGTGGTCCACTCCCTATTCTGCCGACAATAAGTTCTTTACCGGCTTTGCGCATGGTAGCTTGAGTGGCGTAGGATGTCCGGAGTTGGGTAGTTTGTTGCTGATGCCTACACATGGAGCCTTGAACGTTGATTACAAGGAATATGGCAGTGAATATAAGGACGAGGTGGCTTCTCCTGGCTATTATGCGACACGCCTGACGAAGTATGGTATCTTGGTAGAGGCGACAGCTTCTATGCGTACGGGCTTGAGCCGTTTCACCTTCCCGAAAGGAGAGAGCCATATCTTGCTGAATTTAGGGGAGGGTTTGACCAACGAATCGGGTGCTACCGTTCGCTTCGTGAACGATACGGAGATAGAGGGCAGCAAGCTGCTGGGTACTTTCTGTTACAATCCGGCTGCGGTCTTCCCGGTCTATTTCGTGATGAAGCTAAGCAAGGCTCCTGCGAAACGGGGCTACTGGAAGAAGCAACGCCCCATGACGGCTGAGGCTGCTTGGGATGCCGATGCTGGTAAATATAAGATCTACAGTAGTTATACCCGTGAGATGAGTGGCGATGATGTGGGTGTCTGGTTTGACTATACGACAGAGGAGAATGAGTCTATCTCTGTGAAGGTGGGTATCTCCTATGTCAGCATCGAGAATGCTCGCAAGAACATGGAGGCGGAGCAACCCGGTTTTGACTTCGACAAGGTGCGTACGGCTGCCCGCGAGATGTGGAACAAGGATCTTTCCCGGGTCGAGATTGAGGGTGGCTCCAAGGATGAGCGTACCATTTTCTATACGGGTCTCTATCACCTCTTGATCCATCCCAACATCTTGCAAGACGTGAATGGGGAATACCCCCAGATGGAGAGCCTGCAGGTTGGCCATACGAAGGGGAACCGTTATACGGTCTTCTCTTTGTGGGATACCTATCGCAACGTGAGTACACTGATGACGCTGCTCTATCCCGATCGTCAGTTGGATATTATCCGTACCATGATCGATATGTATAAGGAGAATGGTTGGTTGCCGAAGTGGGAACTCTATGGTCGTGAGACTTTTACGATGGAGGGCGATCCCTCGATTCCTTACATCGTGGATGCCTACATGCGAGGCTTGCGTGATTATGATGTGAACTTGGCCTATGAGGCGATGCGCAAGGGAGCGACCACTCCGGGAGAGTTCAACCTGTTGCGTCCGGATGCGAATGACTATTTCACCCGTGGTTATGTGCCTCTACGTGAGCAATATGACAATTCCGTTTCTCATGCGTTGGAGTATTACATCGCTGATTGGAACTTGTCGAACTTCGCCCAAGCATTGGGCAAGAAGGCGGATGCGCAACTCTTCTATGAGCGCTCGATGGGGTATAAGCATTATTATAGTAAGGAGTTCAAGACGCTTCGTCCGCTCATGCCCGACGGCTCTTTCTATTCGCCGTTTGATCCGAAACAGGGTGAGAACTTTGAGCCGAGTCCGGGCTTCCACGAGGGTAACGCTTGGAACTACACTTTCTATGTGCCGCACGACATCAAGGGCTTAGCGAAGTTGATGGGAGGAGACAAGGCCTTTGTCAATCACCTGCAAAGCGTTTTCGACAAGGGCTACTATGATCCTGCCAACGAGCCAGACATTGCCTATCCTTACCTGTTCAGTTATTTCAAGGGCGAGGAATGGCGCACGCAGAAGTTGATTCGTGAGTTGTTGAAGAGCGGTTATCACAATGCGCCCAATGGTGTTCCGGGTAATGAGGATACCGGTACGATGTCCGCTTGGGCCATCTTCTCGATGATGGGCTTCTATCCCGCTTGTCCGGGCGACGTAAATTATGTGCTGACCTCGCCGGCCTTCGATAAGGTGACGATTCATCTTGACGAGCGTTTCTATCCGAAGGGTAAGTTAGTGATCGAATCGAAGCATGATACCCCGGAATCGATTTATGTGCAAGAGGTTACGGTGGGTGATCGAAAGCTGAAGGGTTTCACCCTCTCGCATGATCGCCTTGTGAATGCCGGGACGCTTCGTTTCCGTCTAAAGGATAAACATTGAGGGGATAGGTGTGTATCAGAATGGTGAAACATATAGTTTCTCATTTTGATACACATCTATTTCTTTAGACTGTTAATCGTTGGATGAAATCATCCAAGCGTATTACGTTTACATGAGGGAACGGTATTGAAGCTAATGCCTTAAAGTGTCCATCTTCGGATACAATGTAATCAGCATTAGCAACAATGGCGCAGTCAACGAATTTATTATCATCCCAATCTGCTTGTATTAATCCCCAACGGTAATGGGCATCTAATTTCATAGTAAGTGGAGCTTTTAAAATGATTTCAATAATCATTTTAGCGATATGGCTTGATGTACGTACACAGAGCAGTTCTTCATATTCCTGTAATATTTCGTTGGTAACGCATAACACATATTGCCCGTTGATGAATCTGTCCCACGCAATATAATACTGGCTTCTTCTGGAAATGATCTGAAGAAGGCAATTTGTATCTATGACGACGTGAGGTAACATTACGTATATTAATAGCTTGTACGAAAATGCTCCTGGCGATAGGAGGCTAATTTCTCATCGCTTAAAACACCCTCATCCCATAGTTTGTCTAATTCTACTTGTAAACGGTCATTCATGAATTTAACCAAGGTAGCTTTTAATTCAGCTATTTCTTGATCGGTTTGCAAGCAGGATATGACATCGAGTACCTCTCTCTGTGCTTGATTGAATGTCATTGTTTGCATAGGATATCGATGATTGTTGTTTTTATTCTATTCATTAATGCATTACATGTTGCGTAGCAAATGTATGGATATTTTTTAGAAACAGCTTGCTCTTTATATATTTTTTCAAGTGTCCGTCATCTAATTGTTTCTTTTGGACTGCTATGTCAGAGAATCCTGTAATTTTGCATTCAAAAACATATAATTATGAGAAGAAGAGCATGTATTTATTGGAGTCTCTGTTTAACTCTTATCTTGGCAAGCTGTAATGCCTCTAAAAGGAAAGATCCTGCCACCAACGTTTTGCCTGATTGGCAGGCGGGATATTTGGATATTCATCAGATAAGTACCGGCAGGGGGAACGCCGCTTTCCTGATTTTGCCGGATGGCACTACGATGTTGATTGATGCAGGCGATTTAGGGGTAAGCCGAGGGCCACAGGAGATCATGCAGCCAATGCCCAACGATTCACTGCGTCCGGCTGAATGGATTGTGCGTTATATTACCCATTTCGCTGCGCCGTTGAAGAATGGCGGGGAGATTGACTATGCGTTGATGACCCATTTTGACAATGATCATATTGGCGATAACGGGCCTTTGGCTGTGGAGAAGGAGGGCTTGGATTATAAGTTGACAGGCATCAGTCATGTGGCGAACTTGTTGCCTATCCACAAACTGATTGATCGAGATTATCCTAACTATACCTATCCGAATGAGCAGCACTTTGCCAAAGAGCATGTGAAGAACTATCAGCGGTTCGTTGCAGCTCGGGATGCGGAAGGAGCCCATACGGAAGGATTCCAGGTGGGCAGCAACGAGCAATTCCGATTGCTCAAGGATGCGGAGGCTTATCCCAATTTTGAGATTCGCAATATTGTAGGTAATGGGAAATTATGGACAGGTGAGGGGGATGCCTTCCGGGAGCTTGTCCCTGCTGATGCTCCGGCCGATCTGTTTTTGAACGAGAATCGTTGCAGCTGTGGCATACGCATTACGTATGGTGATTTTGATTATTTCTCAGGGGGAGATATTCAAGCGGAGGATAAGCATAAACCGGAATGGTTTGACATAGAGACATCTGTCGGGCAACTGTTGGGCGAGACAGATGTGGTTGTGGCTAACCACCATGCCTATTCGGATGCGATGTTTCCTCCCTATGTGGCAGCCGTGAAGCCGCAGGCCTTCATCCTTCCGGTGTGGGATTTCTATCATCCCCAGCCTACTTCGCTAAGCAACATGCTCTCCAAGGAACTCTATTCCGGTGAGCGCATGGTGTTTGCTGCGGGAATGGTAGGCAGTAATCGTACTCGTTTGGGAGCAGAGGGTGAGCAGATTAAGCCAGCGGGCCATGTTGTGCTGCGTGTCTATCCCGGTGGTGGGCAGTTCCAGTTCTTCGTATTGGATGATCATAGCCTGAATTACCCAATCATCTATCAGACGGAGAAGTTGACGGCCAACCCTTGAAAACGTTCTTAGTAAGGGTGCACCTTTTGTCTTAGTAAGAGTGCACCCTCGGTCTTAGTAAGGACGGACTCCCAGTCTTAGTAAGAGTACACCCCCAGTCTTAGTAAGAGTACACCCTCAGTCTTAGTAAGAGCGCACCCCCTGTTTTAGTAAGAGTGCACCCTCTGTTTTAGTAAGTGCACACACACAGTCTTAGTAAGGATCAATCCTTGCTTTTAGTAAGCGTGAATTTGTCGTAAAAGAAATGGATTTCTTTTATGCTCTGCCGTTTCAGCGTGCCCAGTTCAGCAATGCTTTCATGTAGTTCCAGGAATCCTTGCCCCACCAGCGAGTGGCCATTTTGTCAAAGTTGAGGCGTTCGCCATCGACATAGCCTAAGAGAAGGCCAACCATCGTGTCTCCACCGACATATAGTTTACCGCCATTCGCCAATTCCACGATGGTTCCGTGCAGATAGCCTCCTTCCATACAGACACTGACCGGCTCACCGCCACGCATCAGACAGGCGCCACTATAAGGAATCTCGTAACGCTCCTTGAAAATGCGATTCGGGAAGGCGATTGCTCCTACATTGCCCGGCAGTGGAACATCTGCCCCGAACGAGATGCCGTAAGGCCCGACTACATCGGCGGCTCCATAGGCTTGCCAATCCACCCGGTGTGCGTCATCGATAAAGAAAAGTAGGGAGCCTCCTTCTGCTACGTAGCGTACCAAGTTTTTACGTTCCTCCTCCGTTAGGTTCTTTTGCAGTCCTTTGTTAAGTGGCGAGAGCATCAAAACCACATCCGCTTCAGCTAACAGTTCTTCTGTGAGTTCGCCCTGCTCATGGATGACTAATTCAGCGGGATAATCTAATTCCTGCAGCATTCGCTCGTAAGCGGGGAGGAGGTAGGGATAGGTTTCATATCCTTTGAAAGTATCTGTGCATTGGCTGTGCGACAAATCGAAAAGAATGCGTTTCTTTTTCATGTCCTGTGTTTTTCCCTCAGTGAGTAGTGTTTTTAAATCTGCTTGCAAGAAGGACTCAATCGCTTTCCATGCTTGCTTTCCTTCCGACACTTGCCGGATGGGGCAGGGCAGTGGTGTGTATATCTTCTCGCCAAAGGTTACGATTCTATCCACCTGTGAAGGATAGAGTTGTGCGATGCGACAGGCCATAGCCGTATGCGCTCCGCATCCCACTACGGCGATCGGCTTCCGGGAGAGGCGGGTGGCTGTGGTCATCAGCTGCATAGCGAGTTGGTCGTCGCTCAACGAGTCTTTTTGTGGTAAAGTTTCTTTGTAGGCATGGATGTCGGGCACAATGACTTGAAAGGAATGCTCGGTTAGTTTGCTGATAAGTTCGATGCCTGTTTTCGAGTCATCTTCGGTTAACAACAAGATTGTTTTTCCTTCGCCATACACTTGGTAGGAGGCGGTTTGGGCTTGCAAGGCTGAAAGAGTCAGCCAAAGGAGTACCCAGATTCGGAGTGCTTGCATACGCATTTTCATCTGTTCTGTTTGTTTAATGAATTTGTTGAATTACCTTTGTGTCGGATAACCTTCTCTTTCCCGACACTGCGAAGATGTGAAGAATATTATTAATAAACAAGAAGTTACAGAAAGGTAAGTAGGTTACCTAAAACTCACTTTTATTCATAATAAGACATTTACTATGGCAAGAATAGAAGATAAATTTTTGAATATAGAGTTATGCCCGATTCGGAATGTCATTGCCCGTTTTGGGAACAAGTGGGCGCTATTGATCCTGTTGGTTCTAAACGAAGAGGGATGTATGCGCTTCAATCAGTTGCGAAAATATATTCCTGACATCTCATCGAAGGTGCTATCGGGCACGTTGCAGATCTTGGAGTCAGATGGATTGGTGAAGCGGACAGTTTATCCGGAAGTGCCTCCTCGTGTGGAGTATCAACTGACGGAGATGGGCCATTCATTGATGCCAATCATCGCTGATCTGACCCAATGGGCATTAAGTAATATGCCTACCATCATGAATCATCGGGAACAGTTTGAACAAAGTATATAACTATCTTGGCGTTATGAAAAAAACGATATGTATGCTATGTGCCTGGCTCAGTATTGGCGTTATGTCTGCTACCGGGCGAATTGTGAAGGTAGATCCTACACAGGTGTTTCAAACGATGGACCATTTCACGGCTTCGGATGCGTGGAGCGGAGCGTTAGTTGGGCGCTATTGGTCGGAACCGGAGCGCAAACAAATTGCGGAATGGCTGTTTAGTCAAGAGCTGGATGCGGCCGGTCATCCGAAAGGCATTGGCCTCTCACTGTGGCGAGTGAATACCGGAGCGGGCACTTGGGAACAGGCTGATTGCGATATCCAGCCGCTCCAGCGACGGGTGGAATCGTTCAAGACGACAGATGGGCAGCATTATGACTGGGGCAAATGTGCCGGGCAACGTTATTTCATGGAGCAGGCGAAAGCGTTGGGATGCAACAGCTTCTTGCTGTTCTCCAACTCACCATTGGTGCAATGGACCGCTAACGGAAAGGGCTATGCGGATCATAAGGATCGGGCCAACATCCGTCCGGAGGGCTATGCGTTGTATGGCGATTATTTGGCAGAGGTCGCTGCTCATTATTTGCAGGAGGGTTTCCCTATCCGCTATATTAGCCCGATCAATGAGCCACAGGTGGATTGGGCACGTCCTGCGCAAGAGGGTAGCTCTTGGCGACTGAGTGAGATGAAGCGGATGTATGCAGCCTTGGATGCGGCCATGCAGCAGCGTGCTTTGTTGGACAGCGTGCAGATCTTGGTAGGAGAGGCGGCCTCTATCCCCGTGCTCTATCGGGAAGATGAGGGGGTGAGCCGTCAGTTCAAAGGTGATCCGGAGACACCTCATCGGGTGATTCAAGCCTTTTTTGATTCACAATCGCCCCATTACGTGGGCGACTTGAAGCATGTCCCCCGGCTGATCGGAGCGCATACCTATCATAATCATACGACAAATCAAGAGATCGAGGGGACTCGTCGGCCTGTGAAAGACACTTGTGCGCACTACGATGTGCGCTATTATCAAACGGAATGGTGCCTGTTGCCCTATGGCGAGGAGCAAATCCGGCGGTTCGATGGGTTCACGTCGGATTGGCAGGTTGGTACGCATACGGATATGCAGGTCGCTCTACTGATGGGGCGATTGATCTATGCTGACATTGTGCGCTCAGGAGCGGAGGCTTGGGGCTATTGGAAGGCCATGGAGCTGAATGGCAACCATGCCCTGATCTCGCTCCAAGCCAAGGAGGGCAATCTGTTGATGGGCGGTCATGCCACACCTAACAAATTGCTTTGGGCCTTGGGCAATTACAGCCGTTTTATTCGTCCGGGGTATCAGCGGATAGCTTTGGAGGGAGCGGAGGAGTTAGCTACGCTTTGTGGTTCTGCCTATCGCTCGCCCGATGGCAAGCAATTAGTCTTGGTGTTTGTCAATACCGGTTTTGAGCCAGAAGAGGTGCAACTATCCCTGCCTAAGGCGATGCAGAAACAGGTGCGAAAGATTTCCCTTTATCGCACGGACGAGCGTACCGACCTCTCCTTGGTGGAGACCCTTGATGGGGCTTCACGTTCGCTCTCCATCGCTCCCCGCTCATTGACTACTTGCGTGGTGGAGCTGGGATTTTGAGATTCTGGGATATTTCGTCTGAAAAGATTTTGAGATTCGGGGATATTTCGTCTGAAAAGATTTTGAGATTCGGGGATATCCCCCTATTTTTGCATTAAAATCACACATCGAATAGGCAAGGATTATGAGGATATTCAAAAGAAAGATCTATGAGAAACTATTAGACTGGAAGCAAAGGCGAAATGGCCAGACTGCTGTTCTAATCGAAGGAGCCAGACGAGTAGGTAAATCTACTATTGTTAAGCAATTTGCCGAAAGTGAATATGAATCATATATCCTTATAGATTTCTCTATAGCTCCAGCTGAAATCATAGATCTGTTCAATCATATTTATGAGTTGGACTATTTCTTCATGAAACTCCAGTTCCATTATGGAGTTAAGCTGGTGGAACGTAAGTCACTTATTATTTTTGATGAGGTGCAGCGATGCCCCAAGGCTCGTCAAGCCATTAAACATTTGGTGGCAGATCATCGCTATGATTACATAGAAACGGGCTCGCTCATATCAATTAAAAAGAATGTAAAAGACATAGTTATACCAAGTGAGGAACAGCGTCTCTACATGTATCCGATGGATTATGAGGAGTTCAAATGGGCTATGGGAGATGAGGTATCTATGCTTCAGCTGAAACAGATGTTTGAGGGGAGGATGAGCGTAGGTGATGCTTTGAATAGAAAATTCATGAGAGATTTCCGACTATATATGTTGATTGGAGGTATGCCCCAAGCTGTTCATGCCTATTTGGAGACAAACAATTTGCAGGTTGTTGACGAGGTGAAGCGAGATATTATCCAGCTTTATGAGGATGATTTTCGAAAAATTGATCCTTCGGGACGTATTTCTTTGCTTTTTGATGCGATTCCCTCTCAACTGAACAATAATGCAAATCGTTATCAGATAACGAGTGTAATTGGCAATACGACGAGCGATGCGATGACACTGCAGCTCATTTCTGAGCTTGCTGAATCAATGACGGTCAATATGGCTTACCATGTGAGCGATCCGGCAGTTGGCATGTCGCTTTATTCAGATAGAAACAGGTATAAAATGTATGTAGCTGATACGGGTTTGTTTGTGACTATGGTGTTTAAGGATAAGGATTTCACAGAGAACATCATCTATCAGAAGTTATTGAGTGACAAGCTTGAAGCTAATCTGGGCTATGTCTATGAGAATGTGGTAGCTCAAATGTTGAGAGCTTCTGGTAATCAGTTGTTCTATTATACCTTCCCGACTGAGACGGGCAAGCATAACTATGAAGTGGATTTTTTGCTCTCAAGAAGGAATAAGCTTTGCCCCATTGAGGTGAAATCATCTGGCTACAAGCGTCATATCTCACTTGATGCCTTTTGTCAGAAGTTTTCATCTCGTGTCTTTCAGCGTTATTTGGTTTATACGAAGGACTTACACCAAGACGAGCAGACCATTTTCTTGCCTGTTTATTTGGTGCCCTTTTTGTAAGCTATTTGCAATCTCTTGCCACCGCTCTGCGGTTCGGACAGGGTGGGGAACGTAAACCGGGGGTTGTGTCCTTATGGGCTTCACCCCCGGCTATGATCTACCCGCACCTACGGCGCTAGCTCATCAGAATTTATCGGGCTTCTTGGGCTTTTTCTTCGCATGGCGCACAGAAAGGAACCGTAAGGGGTAAGGAATTTGATCGGCATTGCTTGATGATTGCATCTCGATTGTCTGAAGAATCGGTCTGCTTAGAAAGGTGGGCCATCCTTGGCGAAAGTGAAACCTTTTTGTATTTTTGCCACAAAAACGGCGAAGATAGGCTGCATCTCGGCAAAACATCCAAACACGTTTGATGCTTTGCGCTCGGTTTGCACTATCTTTGCGGCTCAAACAGCAAGGATGATGGCAGAAGAGGTTAGAAACTCCGGAAGGGGACGGAAGAAAGCAACAGTACAGGTGGTGCCTGAGATGGGGCGTTTGCAGCCGCAAGCCAGGGAATTGGAGGAGGCGGTGCTCGGAGCGCTACTGCTGGAGAAAGATGCTTATTCCATCGTCAGTGATATTTTGAAGCCGGAGTGCTTCTATGAGCGAGCACATGAACTGATCTTCACTGCCGTGCGTGATCTTTACATGCGGCAGGAGCCGGTGGATATGATCACCGTCATAGAGCAACTCAAACGGATGGGGGCTCTGGAGGAAGTAGGTGGTGCGCCCTATATCTCGGAATTGACCAGTAAGGTGGCCAGTACGGCTCACTTGGAGTTTCACGCACGCATTATCGCTCAGAAGTATTTGGCTCGTGAGTTGATTCGCTTCACGGCGACGATCCAAGATAAGGCTTTCGACGAGACAGTGGATGTGGACGACCTGATGCAGGAGGCAGAGGGGTCGCTCTTCGAGATCTCGCAGCGCAACGTGAAGAAGGATGTGACGCAGATCAATCCGGTGATCAAGGAGGCGCTCACGATGTTGGAAAAGGCAGCGAACCAAGAGGGCGGCATGAGTGGCCTTCGTAGTGGGTTTGATGGATTGGATAAGATCACCTCTGGCTGGCAGAACTCCGACTTGGTGATCATTGCTGCTCGTCCTGCGATGGGTAAGACTGCATTCGTGCTCTCGATGGCGAAGAATATGGCGGTCAACTTTAAGATCCCGGTGGCACTCTTCTCTTTGGAGATGAGTAACGTGCAGTTAGTGAATCGTTTGATTGTGAATGTCTGCGAGATACCGGGCGAGAAGATCAAGAGCGGTCGTTTGGAGAAATATGAGTGGGAACAGCTCGACTTCAAGATCAAGGAGCTTTATGATGCTCCGATCTATGTAGATGATACTCCCAGTCTTTCTGTCTTTGAGTTGCGTACGAAGGCCCGTCGGTTGGTGCGGGAACATGATATTAAGTGCATCATCATCGACTATTTGCAGTTGATGAATGCCAGTGGAATGAATTTCGGTAGCCGTGAACAGGAGGTCAGTACGATCTCTCGTTCGCTCAAGGGCTTGGCAAAGGAGTTGAACATCCCGATCATAGCCCTCTCGCAGTTGAACCGTGGTGTGGAGGCTCGTCAAGGTGCGGAGGGTAAGCGTCCGCAATTGGCCGATTTGCGTGAGTCAGGAGCCATTGAACAGGATGCCGATATGGTTTGTTTTATTCATCGTCCGGAGTATTATAAGATTTTGGAGGATGAGAAGGGTAACTCGTTGGTCGGCTTAGCGGAGATCATCATCGCTAAGCATCGTAATGGTGCGGTGGGTGATGTGCGTTTACGTTTCAAGAGCGAGTTTGCGAAATTCATGAACATCGAGGATGATGTGGAATTGACGGAGGTGATCTCTAAGATGAATCGAGAGGAGCCGCAGCCGATTCCCGCTGCTACCCCCGACTTCTTGAAACCGGGTAATGAGGAGCCGATGCCATTTTAAATATGAATGAGGATTGTGGAATGAGGATTGAGCGAAGCGAGAAAAAATGATTGATCAACAGGTATTTCACGATAAGAAGGCGGCCTATTATACATTGGGCTGTAAACTGAATTTTGCGGAGACCTCTACGTTGGGTAAGATGCTGGCGGAGCAGGGTGTCCGTAAGGTGCGTCCGGGCGAGCGAGCGGATATATGCTTGATTAACACCTGTTCGGTGACAGAGTTGGCGGATAAGAAATGTCGGCAGGCCATCCGTCGTATCGGGAAGGAGCATCCCGGTGCGTTTATCGTGGTGACGGGCTGCTATGCACAACTGAAACCGGAGGAGGTGGCTCATATAGAAGGAGTGGACTTAGTGGTTGGTGCGGAGCATAAGTTGGATCTGCTCAGCTACATCGACTCGTTTGAGAAACGACCGGAGGGAGGAGCAGTGGTTGCTTCAGCTACCAAGGATATTCGAACATTTGCCCCCTCTTGTTCGGCGGACGACCGTACACGCCATTTCTTGAAGGTGCAGGATGGCTGTGACTACTTTTGTTCCTATTGCACCATTCCGTTTGCCCGTGGTCGGAGTCGTAATGGCTCGATTGCCAGCTTAGTGGCACAGGCGGAGGAAGTCGCTCGACAGGGTGGCAAAGAGATTGTATTGACTGGTGTGAATATTGGCGATTTCGGGAAGACGACGGGAGAGTGCTTTATCGACCTGATCCGAGCTTTGGATGAGGTTGAGGGCATCTCCCGTTATCGTATCTCATCCATTGAGCCAAACTTGCTGACCGATGAGGCGATTGATTTCGTGGCTCATAGTCGTCGGTTTGCACCCCATTTTCATATACCCTTGCAAAGCGGTAGCGATGCGGTGTTGAAGTTGATGCGTCGTCGGTATGATACGGCTTTGTTCCGTCATAAGATTGAGAAGGTGAAGGCGGTCATGCCCCATGCTTTTATTGGTGTGGATGTAATCGTGGGTACTCGGGGTGAGACCGATGCCTATTTTGAGGAGGCTCGGCAGTTTATCGAGAGCTTGGATGTGACGCAGTTGCATGTTTTCAGTTATTCGGAGCGTCCCGGTACGCAGGCGTTGAAGATTGATTATGTGGTCGATCCAGCTACTAAACATGCCCGCAGTCAACAGCTGCTCGACCTGTCTGACCGAAAGTGGCGAGCCTTTTACGAGGCGCATATCGGGCAAGAGGCGAAGGTGCTCTTTGAGCATACCCGTAAAGGGGAGATGATGCAGGGCTTCACGGAGAATTACATCAAGGTGGAGCGTCCCTACGAGGAATCGTGGGTGAATGAGACACGGGCGGTGCGCCTCGGCGGATGGAATGCTGACCATACCGCTTTGACAGCGAAAGGAAACGGGTGATGGGGGAAAAGATCATGTATGCGTTGTTGCGAGGTTGGGTGATGTTGCACGCTCGCCTGCCGTTAGGGTGGCTCTATCGCCTTTCCGACCTGCTCTATGTGTTGGTCTATTATGTGGTGCGTTACCGGGTAAAAGTGACGAGGCGTAACTTGGTGTCCTCCTTCCCGGAGCTGACGGAGCAGGAGCGTAGGGCATTGGAGCGTCGCTTCTACCACCATTTCACCGACTACATCGTGGAAACCATTAAGTTGGGGGCGATCAGTCACGAGGAGTTGTTGCGTCGGGCGAAGCTTCTCAATCCGGAATTGATCGACCAGTTGCAGGATGAGGGACACCCTTTGCTGATCCTCATGATGGGACACTATGGCAACTGGGAGTGGTTCAGTGGGTCCACCCCGTTCTTGCGGCAGGCTCACCTCTATCAGATTTATCGTCCGTTGAGCAGTTTGGCCTTTGATCGCCTGTTCATGGAGCTGAGGACTCGTTTCGGCTCAAGCGGCATAGCCAAGAACGACGTGGTTCGGGAGATGATTCGTCTGCGTGGCACCAAGGAGCGTGCACTCAGTATCTTCATCGCCGACCAGACACCAAGCAAAGCCAACTTGCATTATTGGACCCATTTTTTGAATCAGGATACACCCTTCTTGACTGGAGCGGAGCGACTGGCTTGCAAATTGAATTTGCCTGTCGTGTTTTGTGATGTTCGGCAGGAGGCGAGAGGCTTCTACACGATGGAGATAAAATTGATTACCGATAAACCTAAAGAGATGCCGGAGTTCTACATCACCGAGAAGTACGCTCGCATGATGGAGGAGACAATCTTGCGAGATCCAGCGGGTTGGCTTTGGACACATCGGCGATGGAAACATAAACGTGAAGAAAAAGTATGAAGCGTGTAGCGATTATCATATTGAATTGGAATGGAAGTAAACTGATGCGGCAGTTCCTCCCCTCCGTAGTGCAAAACACCCCTGATTGGGCGGAGGTGATTGTGGCGGATAACGGTTCGACCGATGACTCCTTGGAGATGCTCCGCACCCATTTCCCTACGGTTAAGCAGCTGGTGTTTGATCGTAACTATGGTTTTGCGGAGGGGTATAACCGGGCGATTGCGACGGTGGAGCATGAATATTGTGTGCTGTTGAACAGTGATGTAGAGGTGACACCCCATTGGTTAGATGCGCCGATAGCCACATTGGATGCCGATCCAAAGGTGGTAGCTGTGCAGCCGAAGATCCGGGCCTGGCGGGAGAAGGAGAAGTTTGAGTATGCTGGAGCTGCAGGCGGTTTCATGGATCGCTATGGCTATCCTTTCTGCCGCGGACGGGTGCTGCATGTCGTGGAGAAAGATGAGGGGCAGTATGATGAGCCGGCAGATGTGCTCTGGGCAACGGGTGCCTGTCTCTTCGTGCGTACCGCTATTTATAAGGAGGCGGGTGGTTTGGATGCTCAATTTTTTGCCCATCAGGAGGAGGTGGATCTCTGTTGGCGTCTGCGGACGAGGGGGCATCGGATCTGTTGTACGCCAGCCTCAGTGGTGTATCACGTTGGAGGCGCTACATTAGAGATGGAGCATCCGCGTAAGACCTTCCTCAATTTTCGCAATAACCTTTTGATGCTTTATAAGAACCTGCCAGAAAAGGACTTGAAACCAGTGATGCGAGTCCGTTTTTGGCTGGATTACGTGGCTGCGCTTCAATTTCTGTTGAAGGGACACTATCCCAATGCCAAGGCGGTTTATGAGGCTCGCAAAGCCTTTTCTGAATTGTTGCCTACCTATGCGTCAGTGCGTGCGGAGAATCTGCGGTTGGCTACTGGCAAGCCCATTCCGGAGTTGATGCAACGTAGTTTGATCTGGGCGTTTTATGCGCAGGGCAAACGCTGTTTCTCAGCTTTACGCAGCTATCTTTATCTAATCTCTAAATCCTGATGAACTATGAAGCGAATGATCCCTTCCTGTTTTTATGTGATTCTCTGTGGATTGGCTGGTCTATTGAGTTCTTGCTTGCATGAGATCAGCAATACCTATGCCCCGGGACCGGTAGCCGCT
This sequence comes from Parabacteroides distasonis, assembly GCA_021531385.1. Classification (GTDB taxonomy): domain Bacteria; phylum Bacteroidota; class Bacteroidia; order Bacteroidales; family Tannerellaceae; genus Parabacteroides; species Parabacteroides distasonis_C. The sequence continues at coordinate 41,522 of JAFBIR010000018.1, forward strand.
GTGATTCAAGTACATGGCGATAGTGCCTTTGTGATGGCGAATACCCGTTTAGGGTGGGTGTATGACAGTCGTTTGAGCAGTTATCTGCCAGGGGAATGTTTACTGTTAGATTTCACCTATGACCCGGCTGAGAACGAGTATTCGAAGACATTGGGTTATTATTATGTATCGGTGACGGGCAAGCAGAGCGTGGATCGGTTGACGCTCTCTTCGGTAGTGCCGGCTACGGATCGTCTGCTACCAGGTGAGCAGCCAGTGGCTTATGCGGTGAGTCCGTTGGATTCTACCTTCTGTGTCCAATTGGAAGATTATCTCTTCCTTCCTTCGATATGTTGGACGAACCTGCCGAATAACTTGCAATGGCAATTGAGTTTCTCACCAGGGCAGCAGCCTGAGGTAAGTGAGGGTAAGCGCATCTATCCGCTCTTCTTGCGGGTCACGGCTGAGGGAGAGGCATCGGGGAGCGATCCCGATTTTGCAGCTTCCCTCCATGCGTTTGACATTTCAGCGTTGCGACAAGTTGGGGGAGGGGCAGATGATCGTTTTGTCAAGGTTTATTATGTGAATGGTATCAATCCCTCGGATAGTACAGCCTTCACATGGGGCGTTACCGAGCCAATAGCCATTCACTAATTAGCGTAGTATGAAAAAGAGCAATATGAGCATAAAACCTATTTGGGGTATTTGGGTGGCAGGATGTATAGGGCTGACCGCTTGCATGGGCGATCCCGCGGGAACGATCCATTATCACCGTTTGGGTGTCGTCAAAGAGCAACCGATTCGTTGCATCCAGACGATGGATGATCAAGGAAATCTGTTCTTGGTCTCATCCGCAGATTTCGAGAATCAGGAAGGGTTGCGTGAGGGAGACTGCTGTGCAGTCGATTTTAAGACCAATTTCGTGGAGACCTTGGCTGATGGTATCTATAAGTCTGAGATTTTTGCCTACGATACGGTTGCCGTGTGGCCTGTGCAGGAGTCGCTGACAGATACCGCTTTGATCCTGCCCGACGAGCAATTCGTGACAGTGGATTTTGGACGGAGCCTTTACTTAGCCGGTCGTTTCTTTGTGCAGACCCAGCATACCAATCACCAAGCCGATCAACAAGACCTGTTTGATCTATCTTATGATCCGGCACAGGTAGTGGAGGTGGATACGTTGGGGCAACGCTGTTATAACCTCTTCCTGCGGGTGCGAAGTCTTCCGGGGACGGGTGATTCCGTGAAATGGATCGAGACGAGTGCGTTCAAGTTGGAGGACTTCTTGCGACAAGTTCGCCCTACCGAGGAGGCCTTGGGCGAATCGAAGATCCGGTTTTGCCTGAACTATCCTGTGCGTTACAATGCGGACACGACGGCTTACATTTGGGGGAAAACCAATATGTTTACGTTGCAGTTTTCAGAATAATGTGTACTTTTGTTTTCAAATAGTAGATTAGAAATGTATAAAGAGATATTGAAGTGGGTAATCGGCTTGATTTCGCAGCCAACGAAAGCCTGGCATGTGCTGTCGAAAAGAGAAGAGAATCATGAGGAGTTTCTTTCCGGTTTCATCTATCCATTGATCGGATTGGTGACTATCGCAGCCTTTGCGGGTGTGCTGTTCACCATGAAGCAATTTGATTTGGAACATGCGTTAAAAGAGGCTATCCGTGCTTTGGTATCCTCTTTTGGCGGTTTCTATGTGGGTGCCTATTTGATGAACGAGATTTGGCAGGGCGTGTTTAAGCGGAAGAAAGATTTAAAGCTGTGGATGCGTTTCGTAGGTTATTCCTCCTCGCTGATGTTTACGCTGAATATCGTGTTGCAGCTGTTGCCGGAGTTTTTCTTTTTGCAGGTGTTTGTACTCTATACCTTTTATATTATTTGGGAAGGTGCTGTATCCTACATGAAGATAGGAGAGCAAGAGCGCATGAAATTTACTTTTATCACGACAATAGTTGTCTTGGCAACCCCCTTTGTGATAGAGAAAATGATGGGTATGTTTATGCCCGGATTAGGCTAATAAATCCAATGAACAAGGAAAGATAAGCCATGAAAGAGAAGTTAAGTAACAATATATTAATCAAGAATAAACGAGCGACTTTTGATTATGAGTTGCTCGATACTTTTACGGCCGGCATCGTATTGACCGGTACGGAGATTAAGTCCATTCGCTTGGGCAAAGCCAGTTTGGTAGATACCTTCTGCATTGTGGAGAAGGGTGAGTTATGGGTGAAGAACATGTATATCGCCGAGTATTTTTACGGTACCTATAATAATCACACGGCTCGACGGGATCGCAAGCTATTGCTAACTCGTAAAGAGTTACGCAAGATAGAGGGAGCGGTGAAAGCCAGTGGCTTCACGATTGTTCCCACTAAGCTGTTTATCAACGAGAAGGGGTTAGCCAAGGTGGTTGTAGCGATCGCACGAGGCAAGAAAGAGTATGACAAGCGTGATTCCATCCGTGAGCGTGATGATCGTCGGGAGATGGATCGGGCTTTCAAGCGATAGACCATTAGCGGTAATTTTAGATAGGCAAAAAGAATTCAGGAAAGAAAAACATGACAAGATCAGCGTTTGAACAGCTTCTGCGTGAGCGTATTTTAGTGCTCGACGGTGGGTTGGGCACTATGATTCAACGGTTTAAACTGACAGAACAGGATTATAGAGGGGAGCGATTCGCGGATTTTCCCGGACAGTTAAAAGGCAATAACGACCTCTTGAACATCACCCGACCAGATGTGTTGCGGGATATTCATACGCAATATATGGAGGCAGGGGCGGACATTGTCACGACCAATACCTTCAATGCCAATGTGATCTCTATGGCCGACTACGGTACGCAATCCTATGTGGGCGAGATCAATCGGGCAGGTGCATGCTTGGTACGTGAGGCGGCCAACGCCTATACCGCTCGAACAGGTCGTTCGATCTTGGTGGCAGGATCTGTAGGTCCGACCAATAAGACTGCCTCTATGAGTCCTGACGTGAGCGATCCTGCCTATCGGGCCGTGACCTACACGGATCTCTATGCGGCTTACAAAGAGCAGATCGAGGCATTGGTGGAGGGTGGTGTGGATATCATCCTCTTTGAGACGACCTTCGACACCTTGAATGTCAAAGCGGGTTTGGAGGCGGCTGAGGTGGTTTTGCAGGAGCGTCAGGCTGATCTGCCGATCATGCTTTCGTTGACTCTTTCGGCGCAAGGCGGACGTACCTTCTCCGGACAGACATTGGCTGCTTTCTTGGCTTCAGTGATGCATACCCGCATCGTTAGTGTGGGCTTGAACTGTTCGTTTGGAGCAGCGGATATGAAGCCTTACTTAGCGGAATTGGCTCGATTGGCGCCCTGTTTCATCAGTGCTTATCCCAATGCCGGATTACCGAATACCTTTGGAGAATATGACGAGACTCCTGAGAAGATGCTGGAGCATGTGCGTCCCTTCGTGGAGGAGGGCTTAGTGAATGTCTTGGGTGGCTGTTGTGGCACGACACCGGCACATATCGCCAAGTTCCCCGACTTGGTGAGAGGCAAACGGCCGCATCAACCAGCAAAGCAGCCTGATTGCTTATGGCTCTCTGGATTGGAGTTATTGGAGGTAAAGCCGGAGAACAACTTCGTGAACGTTGGTGAGCGGTGCAACGTGGCTGGCTCACGTAAGTTCTTGCGTTTGATCAAAGAAGGAAGTTATGAGGAGGCGTTGACCATCGCCCGTAAACAGGTGGAAGATGGCGCGCAAATTCTCGATATCAATATGGACGACGGTATGCTGGATGCAGTCAAGGAGATGACTCATTTCCTGAACCTGATTGCGGCTGAACCGGATATTGCCCGTGTACCGGTCATGATCGACTCCTCCAAGTGGGAGGTAATCGAGCAGGGCTTGATGTGCGTGCAGGGCAAGAGCATTGTCAATTCCATCTCACTGAAAGAGGGCGAGGAGCTGTTCTTGCGTCATGCGGCACGCATCAAGCAGCTTGGTGCCGCTACGGTCGTTATGGCTTTCGATGAGCAGGGACAGGCCGATACCTTTGAGCGGAAGATTGCGATTTGCAAGCGTGCGTATGATTTGCTGACGCAAAAGGTAGGCTTTAACCCGCAAGACATCATCTTTGATCCCAACATCTTGGCAATCGCTACCGGCATGGAGGAGCACAATGGCTATGGTTTGGCCTTCATCCAGGCCGTGGAATGGATCAAGCAGCACCTGCCAGGGGCAAAGGTGAGTGGTGGCGTCAGCAACCTCTCTTTCTCTTTCCGAGGCAATAATCAAGTGCGAGAGGCGATGCATGCGGTCTTTCTTTATCATGCTATTGCCAAAGGAATGGATATGGGCATTGTCAATCCCTCCACGTCCGTACTGTATGAAGAGATTGAGCCGACCTTCCGAACGCTCTTGGAAGATGTGATACTCTATCGTCGTCCGGAGGCGGCAGAGGAGTTGATTGCCTATGCGCAGCAGTTGCATACGCAGGCTTCCGGTGAACAGATGGAGAAGCATCACGAGGCTTGGCGAGAGGGCACGTTGAACGAGCGCTTGGAGTATGCCTTGATTAAAGGTATTGGTGATTATTTGGAGGCCGATTTGCAGGAGGCTTTAACCCAATATGTGCATGCGGTAGAGATTATCGATGGCCCCTTGATGAGTGGTATGAATAAGGTAGGCAACTTGTTCGGTGCCGGAAAGATGTTCTTGCCCCAGGTGGTGAAGACTGCCCGCACGATGAAGAAGGCTGTAGCGATCTTGCAGCCAGCTATTGAGGCGGAAAAGAAGGCTGCTGGTTCGGCAAAGGCAGGAAAGGTGCTTTTCGCCACGGTGAAGGGAGATGTTCATGATATTGGTAAGAATATTGTTTCCATTGTATTGGCTTGTAATAATTACGAGGTGATCGACTTGGGTGTGATGGTCCCCACAGAGGTCATTGTGCAGAAGGCCATCGAGGAGAAACCTGATCTGGTCTGTCTCTCTGGCTTGATCACTCCCTCGTTGGAGGAGATGGCGCACGTGGCGGAAGAGATGCAAAAGGCCGGTCTGACCATACCCTTGATGGTGGGTGGTGCGACTACCTCCAAACTGCATACAGCGGTCAAGATCGCCCCACACTATGATTTCCCGGTGATTCATGTGCTGGATGCCTCTCAGAATCCATTGATTGCTGCCAAACTGTTGAATCCCGCTACACATGATGCCTATGTGGCTGAGTTGACTCAAGAGCAGGAGGCCTTGCGGGCGTCGATGGCGCAGAAGAAAGAGGAGCTGGTTTCTTTAACGGAGGCTCGTCAGCATCCGGTGGCCATAGATTGGAAAAATTATACCCCCGTTGTGCCTCATCAGATGGGTGTCCATGAGTTGCCCGTAGTGCCGGTGGAGGAGCTGATTCCCTATATTCATTGGACCTTCTTCTTTAGCGCTTGGAAACTGGCCGGACGCTATGCGGAGATCACACAGATTCATGGCTGTGATTCCTGTCGGGCGATGTGGTTAGCTGGATTCCCTGAGAATGAGCGGGCAAAGGCGGCTGAGGCGATGCAACTCTATAAGGATGCGACTCGCCTGTTGGATCGGTTAGTGGCTGAGAAGGTGGCTTGTTGCAAGGCGGTCTATGGCTTCTTCCCGGCCTATAGTGAAGGAGATACGATCCATATCGGCGATCACCTATTACCTACTTTGCGGCAGCAGGTGAAGCGTCCGGAGGCCATTTATAAGAGTTTGGCCGATTATGTGATGCCGGCAGCGGAGCAACGTACGGACTATTTAGGTGCTTTTGTGGTGACGGCGGGTCTCGGCTTGGAGTCCTGGATGGAGCAATATCAGGCGGAGGGCGATACCTATAATGCCATGCTGCTGCAGACGTTGAGCGACCGTTTGGCGGAGGCGTTAGCTGAGTATCTGCATGAGCGGGTACGCAAGGAGTTCTGGGGCTATGCGCCCGATGAACAGCTCTCGATAGCCGATCTTTACAAGGTGAAGTATCAAGGCATTCGTCCGGCAATAGGCTACCCCTCTTTACCGGATCAGCGACTCAATGAGACGCTGGACGAACTGTTGGGTATGCAGCGTATCGGCGTGCGGCTGACAGAGAACGGAGCGATGTATCCGACCGCTTCGGTCAGCGGACTTTACTTTGCGCATCCGGCAGCACAGTATTTCATGATTGGAACCATTGACGAGGAGCAGTTGCGAAACTATGCCGCTCGCAGAGGCTTGACAGAGGAGGAGGCTCGCAAACTGTTAAGCCGTAATGTGATGGCCAAGTAATCGGTACAAATACTTGTTAACAGATAATAGCAATGAGAACACAACAACTTAGATTTAAGACATGGCTTTGCTGCCTGTTTTTGAGTAGCTTCGTAGGGCAGGGGATAACTGCCCAAACAACGATACCCCCTACGGGCACCTGGGTGAAACCGACAGATCCCCATATTCAGTATGTGGGACGTGTTAGCTTTAAGCATCCTGAAGCACCCTGTTTTACCTATCCGGGGGTTCAGATTCGAGCAGCCTTTGAGGGCACATCCCTCCGTATGGTGGCGAAGCCGAACAGTGGTTATTTCATGGTGCAGATTGATGAGGCGCAACCTTTCAAGGTGGCGCTCACTTCGCCCAAGGATTCGATTGTCTCTTTGGCGGCAGCCTTGCCCAAGGGCAAGCATACCGTACGCATCATGAATGTCTTGGAGGCGTATGAAAGGCGCCCGGAGTTCAAGGGCTTCCTGTTGGATGAGGGATGCAAGTTGGTTACGCCTCCCGCATTGCCGACCCGTAAGATCGAGTTCATTGGCAACTCCATCACTTGTGGCTATGGCGTAGAGGCTTCGAGTGGAAAAGTCCGTTTCTCAGAAGATACAGAGAACCATTATTATACCTATGCGGCGATTGCTGCCCGTGAGTTGAATGCGCAGCACTATGTCACTGCACGCAGTGGTATCGGTATTTACCGCAACTACAACGGCCCCAAGGAGGGAAATCCCAACTGTATGCCGGCACTCTATTTGCAGACACTTTTCGGGGATAGTACGGAGGTGTGGGATTGCCAGCGTTACCAACCTGATTTGGTTTGTGTCAATTTGGGTACCAATGATTGTAGCACGAAAGGGTATGATCCGGTTCGCTTGAAAGCGGCCTATGTCCGTTTCGGTCAACGCCTGCGTACGCTCTATCCGGAGGCTAAGATCGTTTGGTTAAGCGGCTGTATGTTGGATGGTGAGCCGATGAAATTGGTGGAGCGCACCTTGGATGAGGTGGCTGCTGAGGCGAATGCCGCAGGCGATAAGGAGGTCTATCGCTTCAATTTCTCGCCGCAGAATGGCGACTTGGGTTATGGGGCTGATTCCCATCCCAGCATTGGCCAGCAAAGACGTATGGCCGATGAGTTGATTCCTTTCCTTCGCCAGCTAATGGGGTGGTAAGAACAATAAAAGAGATAGAAAGAGCTGTGTCAAAAGGATTTTTATTCGATCGACACAGCTCTTTTTATGGGTTACAGCTTTTCAATCTCCTCTAACCATAATGTAGCCATCGCATCACTCGGCATACGCCAGTCGCCACGGGGGGAAAGGGTGATGGAGCCTACCTTCGGGCCATCGGGTAAACAGCTACGCTTGAACTGCTGCTGAAAGAAGCGGCGGAAGAAGGTGTGCAGCCATTTCTTGATTGTGGCAGTATCATATACACCTGCGAAGGCGATCTGTGCCAAGAAGTAGATCTTCGACGGGCAAGCTCCGAAGCGGATGAAATGATAGAGGAAGAAATCATGTAGCTCGTAAGGACCTACCAAATCCTCTGTCTTTTGCTTGATATTGCCCTGCTCGTCGGCGGGGATCAACTCCGGGCTGATAGGCGTATCAACGATGTCTAAGAGGGTAGCCTTCGATTGTTCGTCCACCTTGTTGTTGGCTACCCATTCTACCAAGTAGCGCACAAGAGTCTTCGGGATGCTGCCATTGACACCATACATCGACATGTGGTCGCCGTTATAGGTAGCCCATCCCAACGCTAACTCTGAGAGATCACCGGTGCCGATCACCATACCATTCGCTTTGTTCGCCACATCCATCAGCAGCTGAGTCCGCTCACGTGCCTGGCTGTTTTCATAGGTCACGTCATGCACGGAGGGATCGTGCTCGATGTCTTGGAAATGTTGCAGGCAGGCCGCCTTAATGGAGATCTCTTTCAATGTGACACCCAAAGAACGGATGAGGTTGCAAGCGTTGGTGTAGGTGCGATCTGTCGTGCCAAAACCTGGCATCGTGATACCGATGATACGTTCACGAGGCAACTTGAGGGCATCGAAGGTCATCACAGTCACCAATAAAGCCAACGTTGAATCCAATCCACCGGAGATACCGACCACCGCGGTCTGCGCATGGGTATGCACCAATCGTTTCGCCAAACCGGCTACCTGGATATGGAAAATCTCCTCGCATCGCTCTTGTAAAGCTTCACCAGAAGGAGTGAAGGGATGCGGGTCGATCGGTCGTGTCAGCCGCAGCGTATGGTTGGGCAGACTGAATGGGATGATCGTGGCGTTGGTCAGGTTATGATTCAGGTAGCCCTGCATGAAGCTGGTGTTCACGCGGCGATCGTTCATCAAGTTCTCCACGTCGATCTCGCTGATCACCAACTGCTCCTCCATCGAGAAACGCTCAGACTCCTTCAAGATTACACCATTTTCAGCGATGATGCCATTGCCGGCGAAGACTAAGTCGGTGCTCGACTCGCCAAAACCTGCTGAGGCGTAGATATATCCGGCGATACAACGGGCAGACTGTTGGGCGATCAGTGAACGCAGATAGGTATGTTTCCCGATCAATTCGTTGCTGGCAGACAGGTTGAAAATCAGGTTTGCCCCCTGCATCGCCAATTCTGAACTGGGAGGAATAGGCACCCACAGATCCTCGCAAATCTCGACACCCACCTTCACTTGCTCGTACTCAAACAGTAGGTAGCTATCCATTGGCACCGTCCGACCGCCAATCTGGATCACACTCTCTTGCAGCTGATAGGCTGGCGTGAACCAACGCTCCTCCTGGAACTCCTTGTAACTCGGCAAATAGCTCTTCGGCACCACGCCCAAGATCTCACCCCGTTGGAAAACCACCGCAGCGTTGATCAACTGGCTGCCACTTCGCAAAGGGCAACCCACGATAGCCATCAGGTCTAAATCTGCCGTTTTACAAACCAACTCCGTCAAGGCCTTTTCCGCCTGCCGAAGCAACGTCTCCTGTTGGAACAGGTCCAAGCAGGTATAAGCTGTGATAGAAAGCTCAGGGAAAGCGATAATCTGCACATGCTGTGTAGCAGCTTGGCGCATAAGTCCCTCTATTTGATGCATATTATAAAAGCAGTCGGCCACCTTGACGCTGGGTACCGCCGCTGCCACCTTTACAAAACCGTAGTCCATGTTGTTATTTATTTTAAATATGGCCTCAAAGATAGCTGTTTTTGCTCAACCTGCCACATTTTACGGGTGAGTTTGCCCCTCCTCACTCCACCTCAAACTCACTGATCGTGCCCGTCTCAGAGGAGAAGTTTACGCCAATGCGGAACAGTTTACGGGGATCGGTGGCGTAGGGGCGTGCATAGCCCTTCTCTTCGATCTGCCGAAGAGCCTCCTGAGCGGAGCCGTCCAGCTTGAACTCGAAGATATAGACGTAGTCGGGCACCTCTACAATACAATCCACCCGTCCTTGGCTCTGCTCCTTCTCGATGAAGACGGTGTAGAAGCTGATCATGCGGAGCACCAAGTAAATCGTATATTGGAAATAGCGCTCGCATTCCGCTGGGTTGCCCTTCTGCTGCATGCGGTAGGTAGTCTCGGAGAGCAAGGCTGTCAGATGTTGCTCGATCTTTTCCGTATCGCCAGCCTCGAAAGCATCAGCTATGCCGTCGGCCCAAGAGCCGGGATAGGGAGCCCGCTTGAAGTAGCCGCTGGCCAGGACAGAGATGAAGCCATTCTGCACCTCCTTGTTGGGGAAGTCCAGCCAGTAGGTGTTGCGCCTTGGATTGACGGACTTGATGGTGAGGTAGCCACTTTGGTAGATCATCGGCAACGGTTGCTCCACATCCGCCTTGTAATCGACAAAAGCCTCTGGCGGATAGGGGCGACTGATCAGCTCGTTGATATTTTGCTTGAAATGGTTCAGCAGGCGCACCAAGTAGGTAGGTGTGCCGGAGGCGAACCAGAAGTCTCGCATCTGCTGCTGCTTGAAGCAATTCAAGAGGCTGAAAGGATTATAGATGTCCAGCATGTTTTCGCTGAAATGGTAACCATCGTAGTGCTGTTTCAGCATCTGCTTCATCTCGGCCTCATCCACTTTATATTTGGCGGCCAATTCTCGGATCGGCTCCGCAAAGACGGAATATAGCTCCTCCTCCGAGATGCCACAAAGAGCCTCGTATTCTTTGGCCATGCTGATGTCCTCCGGCTGGTTGAACCCGCTGAAGACACTGATCTGCGAGAATTTGGTGACACCCGTCAGGAGCACGAAGCGCAGGTGCGCATCCGATCCTTTGAAGACGGAATAGAAGCCCTTCAACAGACTGCGATGCCACTCCTCCAAGCGGATTCGGTTCCCGTCCACGGTGGCATAGATGTTACAATCCAATACATCCAGCAACGGCTTATCGTACTCATCGATCAGCACAACGGCACGCCGTCCGGTCTGCTCATGTACTTGCTTCAAGACGTAGGCAAAGCGTTTGCCCAGATCTTCTTGGTATGGACTTGCCCCGTAATCATGTTCCCAAGTAGCCACATAACCTTCTAAGACGCTCAACAAACTGCCGGGTCGCGTGAAATCTGTTCCGTTGAAATCAATATGAAACACAGGATACTCCAGCCAATCCTGCTCCAAGGAGTCAATGGCCAAGCCTTGGAATAGTTCCTTATGTCCTAAAAAATAATGCTTCAAAGTGGAGACCAAGAGGCTCTTGCCGAACCGCCGGGGGCGGCTGAGGAAATAGATCTTTCCCTCTGTTGCCAACCGATAGACCATGTCGGTCTTATCCACATAGACAAATCCCATCTCTCGGATTTGATCGAAACTCTGCATGCCAATGGGGTATTTCATATCGCTCACCTGTTAATGGATTTCCGACGGCGAAGATACGAACTTTTCGCTCGAAATCGTTATTTTTGCCCGCCGTAAGTCAAGAAAGGATCAATGCGAAAAAGCAATCACATACTGTTAGGGCTCATTTGGCTTTGCGTGATGGCGGCTTGCCACCGCCGCCCGACGATGGACTTCGCCGCGATTGAGGCGATCATGCCGACGCAGCCGGATAGCGCCTTGGTGCTACTCGACACGCTGCATACCGATCCCAACGACTTCACGGCGAAAGACCGGGCGCATTATTACCTGCTGCTCACTGAGGCGATAGACAAGTGCTATTTGACGCATACTACCGACTCGCTGATCTCCATCGCAAAGAATTACTATGAAAACACCAATGATCCTAACCGTCGGGCAAAAGCCTGGTATTATCTGGGACTGATTCGAGAGGAAAATCAACAGCCCTTACTGGCACAAGACGCCTATTTGGAGGCTTTGCGGGAAGAGGAGCGAGTGGATGATCATGCTCTGTTGGGGCGAATCAACAATCGATTGGGTATGCTTTACACTTGGCAAATGGTGCATGAGAAAGCCAATTCTTACCAGCGAAAAGCGATCGAGCACTTGAAGGCTGAGGGGGATTCCTCTGCTGTGCAATTCGCTTATCGAGACTTGGGGAGGAATTTAACCATGCTGGATTCATTGGAGCAGGCTATCGAGTGCTATCAAACGGCTTTATCCTTTTCCGTACAAAGGCGTATGATCTCTGTTCCTACGGAGTTAGCAGCCCTTTACCTAAAGACCGGGAATTATCCGGAGGCACGTCATTACTTAGAAGAGGCCAATAAGCAGGCGGCAATAAAGAAACCTGCGTATTCTTTGTGGTTGTTTGGGGAGAATATTATATGGCGATACGTCAGGCAGATTCCGCTCGATATTATTTGCAGCGTTGTCTGGACAGCCCACATACCCGTCCAGCCGCTACGCATTATTTAGCCCAATTGACAGATCAATCGGGAGATTTAGCGGCCAGCGTGCATTATTACAAGCAATACGATGCTTTGAGAGATTCAGCCTATCTATGCAAGCAAGCAGATTTGATGAGAACAGCCGCTGCCGATCAAGAGCATCAAGAGATCAAGGAAAAGATGTTTAGTTTGGAAATCACCTTGAGGGATCATAAGATATATGCCCTTTGTGCGACGATGATTGCCTTATGTGGTGTGATTGCGATTATCTTGTTTCGTCAGATATTGATTAACAATCGCCGCCACTACCTCTTGCGTCTTCGGGCGCAGGTGGAGCGCGTCGAGGCTTTGACCCGGCAGCTCAGGGAGCTTGAAGAGGCCAACATAGAGCAGCAACTCAAACCCGCTACGGAGTTGCTGGAGCGGATGCGGCGGCACGAGCAGGAGAAGCCGCTGACCGAATCGGAGTGGAATGCGCTCTTCCTGTGGGTCAACTATCGGCAGGATGATTTCTTCACTCGCCTTCACCAACGCTACCCGGAATTAGGCGAGGCGGAGATCGAACTCTGCTGCCTCCTGCGCATGGGCTTTGGCAAAAACGAGGAGATCGCTACTTTCTGTAACATCACCTCCTCCGCCGTCACGAAGCGCAAACAGCGATTGAAGCAGCACCTGCACATCGCGGGGAAATACCAAAAGGCGGGCGAGTTAGAGGCTTTCATCCAGGGGCTGTAGGTGCCGGAGGCCCCGTTTCAACTTTGAAATTACGTTTCGCGGATTTACAAACCCCTTCGCGGGCTTGCAAAATGGCCTCGCGTTTTTACAAACCCATTTCGCGGGCCTGCAAAGTGGGTTCGCGATTTTACAAACCCCCTCGCGGGCTTGCAAAGTGGGTTCGCGGATTTACAAACCCATTTCGCGGGCTTGTAAAGTGGGTTCGCGATTTTACAAACCCATTTCGCAGCCCCGCGAGCCCCTCTCGCGATTTCGCGAGGCCATTTTAGCGGGTTATTTATATATCTTGCGAGAGAAAAGAGAGAAATTACCAAGAAAATGCCTATTTTTGAGAACGTAAATTTTAAATCATTTGGTATGAAGAAGAATTATTTATTGGTCAATGATTTCTTAGCATTGACGCGCTTGAGCCAAGCGGAGTATGTCACTTTTATGAACCATGTTCTGCTACTTGTCAAAGATCAGCTGGATGAGATCGAGGAGCCTGAGCCTGAGAATCCGGATGTCGTATCCTTGTCTGCTGGTGAGGAGGGCGTACCTGAGATAGGTGTTGATGCGTCGTTTGTCAATGAGATGGAGCAGGAGATCCTGTTGATGTCGGATGTGGTAAACGAAACGACCATCGCCCAGGAGACGGAAGCGATGCAGGAGCATGAGAAGAACCGCGACAACCTCGCCACCTACATTTTGACGCGTATTACTTGTGCGGGATCGTTGCCTTTGCAGGCAGAGCGTGACGCAGGCAAGGCACTCTACAAAGTGGTGAAGCCTTACATTGGAATCGCCCGCCTTGCCGTTGCGAAGGAGACAGCAGCTATCCGTGGCCTGCTGCTTGACTTGCGTAAAGCAGAGTATGCCTCCTATGTGACTACGTTAGGTTTGACGGCCTACATGGCAGAGTTGGATACGGAGAATGAGGCGTATGATACCCTCTATAAAGCGCGCTTTGAGGGTCGTGCGGCCAACAAGTTGGAGGCGGGATCAATGATTCGTGCCCGCCTGGATGAGTATTACAAAGAGTTGACATTGTTGGCGCAGTCGTACAGTGTCGTGCAGCCGACCGAGAAGTCTGCGGTATTTATCCGCAACTTGAATCAGTTGATTGCTGAAACTACGGCGGCTTACAATCAGCGCATCGCCCAGGCGCAGGCGGCGAAACGGCGCAAGGAGGAGTCGATCCCGGTGATGCCGACCGAGCCGGAGGCATAACCGGATAGTCATTATTTATTGTAGAGACGTCGCATTGCGGCGTCTCTTTTTTATGGGGAAAACGGTTGTTTTTGATCCGGAAAAATCATTTGTCCGGTTCGGCCTTTTGTAGCATCCCAAATAATCCACTGAAAAGCAGGGTGAAAAAGGGTGTTTTGCGAGCATCCCTCCAACCGCGTTTGTCCACCCCTCCGTTGTCGATGGATCCAATAATCCCCTGTAATTTTGTGACCGCAAGAATGCATAAAAAGCACCTAATACGATGAGACATTACATCACAACGATTATGGCATTACTTCTCTTGGTGGCTTGCCAAGGGAAGGAGGAGGCGGTGATGGAGGATTCGAAAGAGATCTTCATCCCGCTGACGAAACGGGAAAACTTCACGGTGGAGGATCTTTTCTCTGAATACCATTACGTGCAGTTGGAAACGAATGAGCAATGCTTATTGCCGGGTTGGGAGGAGTTACGGCGTATCCTCATAGATGAAGCAGGGAAGATTTATGTCGGTGCACTGCATAAGGTGTTTGTGTTCCATTCGGATGGGCGGCTTGACTGGGTACTTGATCGGCGAGGAGATGGGCCGGAGTCATATAATCACCTGTGGAACTTTCGTGTGAAAGCGAATGGAGACATAGCTGTCATTGAAACCTCTTACGCCATTACAACCTATGATAAGGAGGGGAACTATCTCAATAAACAGCGTTTTATAGGGATTGGCTTGGATGACATGGTTTATCTAAACGATAGCTTGATGTTGCTGAAACAAGATGGCTTGCAGAAATTAGATTATATTTTCTATTTGGCGAATGCTTACACAGGCCGTTTGCAGGGAGGCTATACTCCGATGATTGCACGAAACAAGTGGGTGTATAGCCTGAAGACCTTCTTTTATGAATATGAGCATAAGCTATTGCATCACGGCTATCAGTCCAATGATATTTACGAGATGTATCCCGATACGGCGCTTTTGCGCTATCGCATCAACGTGGATAATCGTATTCCTCCGGAGGATTTTTGGCGGCAGGAGGGAAAAGACGGTATGCAGATCCGCAGGGAGTGGAGTCGTAGCGGTTATATCGGTCATATCCCCTATTACGTGGAATCGGATTCGTTGATCTTCCTACGGTTTGAGGGTGGGCAAAAGGAGTTGTGTGCCTATGCGACGATTGACAAGAAAACCCGTGCGACACGGTTGATGAAGCGTTTGATTTTCGACGATCGCTTCAATTGGGAGCCGGAAGCGGTCTTCTCCTTGCGGGATGGCTGGTGCGTGATCCCGCTCTATCCGGATAAGGTGTTGACGAATCCACTGTTCTCCGCCCGCTTTCCCGGCCTCAATGAGGAGAGTAACCCGGTGCTGTTTATCGGAAAGTTGAAATAGGTAGGTCGTATGTAGAGACGTAGCGTGCTACGTCTCAATGATTTTCCAGATGGTATTTTGGGAGACGTTGCACGCAACGTCTCTACGAAGAAATGGGAACGAATGAATGTTGAATGAACGATATAATGTATAAAGCAATGAGACATTACATTACAACGATTATGGCATTACTTCTCTTGGTGGCTTGCCAAGGGAAGGAGGCGGCGGTGATGGAGGATTCGAAAGAGATCTTTATCCCGCTGACGAAACGGGAATACTTCACGGTGGAGGATCTTTTCTCTGAATACCATTACGTACAGTTGGAGACGAACGACAATTGCTTATTGCCTGGGCAGGAGGGCTTATGCCGTATTCTTGTAGATGATGAGGGAAAGATTTATATCGGTGCACTGCATAAGGTGTTTGTATTCTATCCGGATGGGCGGTTTGACTGGGTGCTTAGTCGGCAGGGCGATGGGCCGGAATCGTATAACTTCTTGCATGTTTTTCAGGTTTGGAAGAATGGGGACATTTCTGTGTTGCAGACCAGTGGTTATCAAGTGACAACCTATTCTAAGGCAGGAGAGTTCATCTCTAAATATCGTTTTGATGGGCTCGAACTGACAGACATGACCTGTTTAGGAGATAGCTTGATGTTACTACGGGAGTCGCGGGGTGTTCGTGATAAATATCTGTTTTATGTAGCGGATCGTTATACTGGGGAGTTGAAGAACAGTTATTGGTTTCTGAAAGAGGAACAGGCATTGATTTTCTGGATGCGTCATTTTTTCTACAGATACGATGGCAAATTGCTGTACCATGATTACCAGATGAACGAAGTCTATGAGATGTATCGTGATACGGCTATCATGCGTTATCGCATCAATGTGGATAATCGTATCCCACCAGAAGGGTATTGGACACAGCCTCAATTAACCTCACGCCAATTGTATGATGATTATGGCCGTAGCGGTTACATTGGTCATATCCCCTATTATGTGGAGTCTGACTCTTTGATCTTTTTGAAGTTTGAAGGAGGACAGAAACAGGCAGCCTATGCGACGATAGACAAGAAAAACCGTGCGACACGGTTGATGAAGCGTTTGATTTTCGACGACCGCTTCAATTGGGAGCCGGAGGCGGTCTTCTCCTTGCGGGATGGCTGGTGCGTGATCCCGCTCTATCCGGACAAGGTGTTGACGAATCCATTGTTCGCCGCCCGTTTCCCCGGCCTCAACGAGGAGAGTAACCCTGTGCTGTTTATCGGAAAGTTGAAATAGGTAGGTCGTATGTAGAGACGTAGCGTGCTACGTCTCAATGATTTTCCAGATGGTATTTTGGGAGACGTTGCACGCAACGTCTCTACGAAGAAATGGGAACGAATGAATGTTGAATGAACAATATAATGTATAAAGCAATGAGACATTACATTACAACGATTATGACATTACTTCTCTTGGTGGCTTGCCAAGGGAAGGAGGAGGGGAGGGCAGATGCCATCCAGCCGGGCATGACGCTGCATGTGCCTTTGGCGAAGGCGGGGAGCGTGTGCGAGCTGGAGGAGCTGTTCAGCGAGTGGCGGTTCGTGCCGTTGGAGACGAATGACTCCGCTTTGGTGCCGGATCTCAATTCGGTTAAGAATATACAGCTCACGGAGGAGGCATTGTATGTGGGCGATCATTATCAAGTGATGCAGTTCGATAGGAAGGGATATTTCATTCGTTTTCTGCCCCATGCGGGAAACGGACCGGAGGATTATAATGCACTGAATGGCTTGGTCGTGTGTCCGGATGGTTCTTATATGATTTTGAATGGCGGTCATATCAATCGTTAT
>JAFBIR010000019.1 GCA_021531385.1 Parabacteroides distasonis
GTTTTCTGCAATATCCTCATCAATTCTCTGAGGAAAAAGCACTGTCTGGTTGGGATTGTAAGGACGAAAATGTATCTTTGTCATAGTGAAATTCTAATGCCTAAAGATACGAAATCTTTAGGTAATAACAAAGCCCCAGCTTGTGAAAGTCGGGGCTTTGTGCATAAAAAAAGAAGGCGTGCATTTTGACACACCTTCTTTTTTATGAAATATAGCCATTTGGACATGCGCCTGATGTTTGCTGAATAATCGCAAACTGTCTTGATCATCACAGGTTGGCAAAATCCAGCTGTTTGTATTCAAAGTCCTTTTCAGGGTCGAAATACTCCTGGCTGCCTCCTTCACCTTGGAACATCAGTCGCCCCTCTCGAAAGACAAGCAGCTGCAAGAAGGGCACGGCTTGCCAAGGAGCATCGTCAAGTGGCCGTGTGGAGAACCACAATGTGTCCGCGTCTTTTTGGAGCATGTGTAGCGTTCCTCGGGAGTCAATGGCCATCCCAATTCATCTTGCTTCTTGTTCACCTCGTCAATAATATAATAAAGGATGCGTTCACTATCGGTTTGTCCCTCCTGCATAGACTTAAACATTTCCAGTTGTGGTCCCTGGAAGATGGTGCCATTGTGGGCAAGCGTCCACGATCTTCCCCGGTTGTCATGCTTCACGAAAGGATGGCAGTTTTCGTAGAGCATACGCCCCACACTTGCCAAACGAATGTGAGCGATCATGTTGTTAATCACGATAGGGTGAGCGATGCGTTGACGCAGATAAAGACTCTGATTGGCGCAAATCGCCTCTTTTTCCATCGACACAGCCTGCTGATAGAAGAGGGCAAGTCCCCATCCATGGCAATGGATATCACTGTGGGAGAAAAACTCCCGAAGGTAACTATTTACCGTTATCCTTTTGCGGCTGCTTAGGCCAAGTAGTTCGCACATAATGTAAGTCCTTTCGTAACGAATCCTCCACTGAACTGGCGGCGTATGATTTCTGCATAACGACAGTCGGCAGACTGTGTGATTTTTCTTCGTTGAAACTCAATGGGAGCAATAATACCTATTAGATAGAGACGTAGTATCCTCGATTCCCAGCATGGAGTCGGGGGTTTTTAATGACATTCCGAACGCCCAACTACATGAAGATACTGAACGCTCAAAACAGGAAGGGCTTAAACAGGTTCTGTCTCTTCTTTTCGTCTATTTCCCGCTGCATTCTTTGGATAGCCATTTGAAAGAAGAAGTTGATTAGGTACTCGTCCGTACCTTCAGTGCGGATACAACGTAGCGCATCAATGTATGCACCTTTAGTCTCTTGGGGAATGATGACAATGGGATGTCCTTTTAAGTGGAGGATATAATTAGCGAAAAGTCGCCCCAACCGTCCATTCCCATCCCGGAAAGGATGCAGGTATTCATAAAAACCATGAAATCTACCTGCTATAATCATGGGGTGAATCTGATTCGCATTCAAAGCCGATTGAGTGGATCGGAGCAACTGCGGCACCCGAGCGATCAATTGCTCGTGGTCGCCAAACAGCGTATCTCCTGCAGCCATATCCGTATCGGTGTATTCACCGGCTTGGGCATCCGGATGCTTGTAAGCAATGGTATGGAGCATCAAGATGCGGTGTGTCTCTTTCAGCAACTCCTCTGTCAAGGGTCTATTCGCTTGGGCAAAGAGATATTCGTAAGCATTGAAATGGTCGAGCATCTCGAAGGCCTCAAAGAGCGTTTTTCCTTGTGGAATCACACCCAGCCCCTTCTCTTTCAGCTCCCTTGTGTCATTGACAGAGAAGGAGTTTCCCTCAATGGCACAGCTATGCGCTGAGAAGAGCACCTCATTATACTCTTTCAGGTCATCCCTATTCATGCGCGAGGTTACTCGTTGCATGTATTCCATGCGCAGAATCTCATACGCTTCAATTTGCCTCTCGAACATTGTATGCACTATGCTTTAAGACTACCACTTATAATAAAGCTGCTATTTTCCTCACTTCTGAAAGTCTTTTGAGGAAAGACTTATCTTGCAGGGTTGTTTGCATATTGTAATCCAATTGCATGCGCATAAGCAATCGGGCATTAACTCCCAATGCTGCCTCAAACAACATTGCCGTGGATGTAGTTAACGGTCGACGACAGTTTAAGATATCATTAAGCACCTTATAAGATATGCCCATCTGCTCAGCAAGTTTATTCTGCCTAACATTACGATAATCTAGTTCTTCCTTAATCAATTCGCCC
This sequence comes from Parabacteroides distasonis, assembly GCA_021531385.1. Taxonomy (GTDB): domain Bacteria; phylum Bacteroidota; class Bacteroidia; order Bacteroidales; family Tannerellaceae; genus Parabacteroides; species Parabacteroides distasonis_C. Next base: position 2,239 of record JAFBIR010000019.1, read on the forward strand.
GGATGAATAGGACGTTGGCATATAAAGTTTCCCATATTTTTCATTTATAATGGTTTGACAATTCTAATATATTGCAGATGTTTACAACTGCTTCAGATGATGTTTGCGTAACAGTAAACTCAATTCGATATTGATCATTTACTCTTATTGAAGAAATGCCCATCTTATCTCCTTTCAATACCTCATAATGGAGTGACTTAATCGAATAAAGTTCCTCAACGCAACTTGCCTGCTCAAGCACCTTGATACGCAATTGGTATCTTGTAATGATCTGAGGTTGAAAGCGATGTTTCTTATCTGACACCTTGCCACACTCGTACAGTTGCCTTAAGTAATCCTTATTAAATCGTATTTCCATTGCTCCTTATTCTTGTTCACGTTGCGAAGGTAGTGATTTCATTCCATAAGTCCACTAAATAAGTGGACTTATTTGTGTGGATCGAACAGATCTTGCTGCAGAATTCGGGTAAATTTCTCAGCTCCTTTATCAGACAAGTGATCGCTATCCCAGAAGTCATCCGCCTCAAAACGAGCATCCTTCAAATAGTCATAATAAGGCAAACCATATTTCTGTTTCATCTCCTCAATGATCTCATACATTTTCTCCAACTGTTTGCTATCTAACCTATCATAATATGCATGCCAAGTGGGCGTTGTGATAAGTATCAACTGGATGTTGTGTTCTTTACAAAAAGCCGCTATCTTCTCAAAGTAACCCTTGTTCTCTTCCAAATGATCCCATTCTTTAGCTGTATGCCGATTGGCGGCTGCTTTTGCAGAACTATCCTCCCAACCTGTGTTTTTAGTAGCCAAAGTATATTGATTTCCCCAGCCGAACTCCGTGCAGTTTAATGGCTCTTCTCCCATTAGGACCTTTAGCAATTTACCTCGGTACACATCGGGTTGAGATAATTCGAGATTATATTTGGAAAAGTCCGAATAAAAAGGACACTCCATATAGATTTTATAATTAATATTACCTACCCAGCTGTCTTCCACAAAACCTTTACCGAACATACTAAAGTAAGATACAGGTAAAATTACCGTATGCAATTGACAATAATGATTGGCATAATGCGTCAACAGATAATAATCATATTTGTAAGGTTGAGCCGAATTAGCCAAATTATAGGCTCTTGCATTTAAATAGATAGGATTGATGCCGTAATAGGTGTGCGAGCTACCCAATATAAGCAATTCCATGCTATCAGCATGTTGCAGCATCCAATGATGTTTGCTGCTGTAGGGATTCGGTATGCTTCTAACGAACCATTCACCAGCAGCAAGAGTGGCTAATACAAACAAGCCTACTATGCAGGATAAAAGAAGGAATCTTTTCATTGTCGTTAAAATTGAAAATAAATAAAATCAGATTGAATACCAGCCAAGAGGAGAATGCCTATAATCAACAGGTAGTAGAATAGTATTCTCATCCATTGCTTTGTCAATAGTTTCTCATTACCCATCTGCAACCCATGTTGCTTTTCTCGTTGCAGCCATTCAACGGTAAGGAGGATGAAGGTATAGAGCAAGGCCCTTTTGCCCGGGAAGCTGCTGAAGTGCAAAATAGAGGGCGAGCAGATGCGATTCAGATAATCCCATGCTTGGGTGATGCTTTCGGCACGGAAGATGATCCAGCCAATGACGGCCAGCAGAAAGGTGAAGCCCATTTGCAAAGCCTCTTTCACAGACGGCAAAAGACGGCCTTTGGCCACAACGTCCGTGTATTTACGATTCAAGCCTAACAGCATCAGCGGGAAGAAGAGGAAGGCGTGATAAGCTCCCCACACGATGAATGTCCAGTTGGCACCATGCCAAAAGCCACTGACCAAAAAGATAATCAAGGTGTTGCGCATCACTTTCCACCGGCTACAACGACTGCCACCCAAGGGAATATAGATGTAATCACGAAACCAGGTCGTGAGTGAAATGTGCCAACGTCTCCAAAACTCGGCAATATCTCTTGAAAAGTAGGGAAAATTGAAGTTGCGCATCAGGTGAATGCCAAAGAGGCGAGCCGTACCGATGGCTATATCTGAATAGCCGGAGAAATCACCATATATCTGGAAGGTAAACAGCAAGCCGCCAAGCAGTAAGGTCAATCCACTCTCATGCGTGTAGTTCTCCCAAATCAGATTGACCGCTACTGCACAGTTGTCTGCCACCACCATCTTCTTGAAGAATCCCCACAGCATCTGCCTGCACCCATCCACTGCCTCCGCATAGGAGAATGTCCGACTACGGTAAAACTGTGGAAGCAGGTTCGTGGCTCGCTCGATAGGCCCTGCCACCAACTGGGGAAAGAAACTGATATAGGCAAAAAAGGCAATAATGTCTCGGCAAGGTTCCAACTTCTTGCGATAGACATCAATGCTGTAACTCAGGGCTTGAAACGTATAGAAGCTGATGCCGACCGGCAGCAAGATGTCTAACGTCACCCAATCGGTCGTTATGCCAATGCTGTGTAATAGCGCTTGGAGATTCTCAGAGAAAAAGTTATAGTATTTGAATACACCCAGAATCGTCAGGTTTAGCACGATATTCAGGGCACTAACGGCTTTTTGCCTCTCACGTTTTCCCTCATAGTGGGCAATGAGCAGGCCACTGACATAACTGAAGAGCGTAGTGAGCGCAATCAAGAAGAGGGAGCGATAATCCCACCACCCATAGAAGAGGTAGCTTGCCGCCACAAGGAACAGGTTCTGCCAGCGCAAAGATTTGAACACAAACCAATACAGCAAAAAGGTGGCCGGCAGGAAAAGCAGGAACTCAAACGAATTAAAAAGCATGGCGTGCTGTTATTTATGTCATTGAAGCTGTGCCTGCAAGTCTCCGAAATCAGCCAAGCATCTCTTTGTTCTTTACACATAATATAAAGAAAGCGTGAGACTTGTTCCACTCACCAAGTATCGGGTGTCTGGAAAAGCCCTAAAGAGGATGAGTGAAAAAACAATACTCCCACGCTGACAATATAAACAGCATAGGTAGGAAAAGGATATAGCATTGGCTATACCCTTCCCCTTCTGTACGCGTATACAGACAAATGAGCGTCAAATTGTCTCTATCCTCTCTTTTCAAAATTTTCCAGACTTTGATACTTAGGATAAAGCAGAAAACGCTTTCTTGTATTACCCAGCGATTTCTCCCGCCAAGTGGGTGCAAAGTTAGGTATTATCTGGTTACATTCTATCTTAAATGGCATTTAATCTGCCTCATATATACAAAAATGAGGCAGATTTATCAAAAATGAGGCAGATAAAAAGATTGAATCACTAATTTTGCGGCTAAAAGATAAGCACACATTTGATTACAAAGAAACTTCCAAGCATCTACTGACACCGGACATTGTCAACATCTTCTTTTCGTCTATTTCCCGCTGCATCCTTTGGATAGCCATTTGAAAGAAGAAGTTGATCAGGTACTCGTCCGTACCTTCAGTGCGGATACAACGTAGCGCATCAATGTATGCACCTTTAGTCTCTTGGGGAATGATGACAATGGGATGTCCTTTTAAGTGGAGGATATAATTAGCGAAAAGTCGCCCCAACCGTCCATTCCCATCCCGGAAAGGATGCAGGTATTCATAAAAACCATGAAATCTACCTGCTATAATCATGGGGTGAATCTGATTCGCATTCAAAGCCGATTGAGTGGATCGGAGCAACTGCGGCACCCGAGCGATCAATTGCTCGTGGTCGCCAAACAGCGTATCTCCTGCAGCCATATCCGTATCGGTGTATTCACCGGCTTGGGCATCCGGATGCTTGTAAGCAATGGTATGGAGCATCAAGATGCGGTGTGTCTCTTTCAGCAACTCCTCTGCCAAGGGTCTATTCGCTTGGGTAAAGAGATATTCGTAAGCATTGAAATGGTCGAGCATCTCGAAGGCCTCAAAGAGCGTTTTCCCTTGTGGAATTATGCCCAGCCCCTTCTCTTTCAGCTCCCTTGTGTCATTGACAGAGAAGGAGTTTCCCTCAATGGCACAGCTATGCGCTGAGAAGAGCACCTCATTATACTCTTTCAGGTCATCCCTATTCATGCGCGAGGTTACTCGTTGCATGTATTCCATGCGCAGAATCTCATACGCTTCAATTTGCCTCTCGAACATTTATCTCATTTGTTTATGGTACAAACATACTAATTATTCCTGAGAAAATTCCTTATTTGGCTCACCCATTTGCTTTTTCCCGAAAAATTGCTTATCTTTACGTCGCCTTTTTAGTGGGCTTTCCCGGGACAAGGGAATGTTTTGACGGCCGTTGAAAATATGTTCACCGATTGATGAAAATATCTTCAGCGGCCGTTGAAATTATATACACCCTCCGGAGAAATGAATCTACATCGAGGAGCAGAAGGTTAGCCTCTTGAGGAGTAGAGGGTTAGCGGATCGGGAAAGGAAGGCTTACGCATTAGGCAACGGATAAGAATCCCTTAGGCAGATGACAGAAATAATTATACGAAATGAAAGCACAATACAAGTTAGTGAGAATGCCCAACCCGAATAAAGGGGAGGAGGCAGCAGAAAAGCAACCGCTGCACGCCCGCTTGGTGTCATGCGGCACACTGCGCACGAAGGAGTTGGTGGAACGAGTTGGCGAGGTCTCCTCGTTCACGCCAGCAGTTTTACGAGGCTGCTTGCAAGCCTTGCGCGATCACATGCTGAATTATTTGGAGATGGGCTACAACGTGGAGTTGGAGGGATTCGGCACCTTTAGCCTCTCGCTGCACAGCAAACCCGTGATGGACAAGAAAAAGATCCGTGCGGAAGGCATAACGGTGGATGGACTGAATTTCCGGCCTTGCAAGGAGCTGAAACGTAAGTTGAGTACTATCAAGGTGGAACGTTCAGATCGGGTAGAGAGTGACCCAACCTATCTCTCTAAAGAAGAATGCGAAAGAAGGGTGTTTACCTATTTAGAGAACCACTCTTACCTGACCCAGCAGGTCTATATTAACCTCTGTCATTGCAGTCGCACGAAGGCCAGCCAAGACCTGAATCGCCTCGTGGCGGAGGGGCAGTTGATCTGCTCCCACTTCGGCCGCAACAAACTTTATAAGCAGCCCAAGGAATAAATGAATAGTGCTATCTTTGCCCCCTGTAAAACCAAAAACAGAAAAGGTAATAGAAACTATGAAAACTGAAGAGATCTTTGAACTATTCCAACAGTTTGAATCCATTGCTAATGAATATGCGGGTGTTGAGTGTTGGAGCGCAAGGGAACTATCTGTTCTCTTGGGGTATGCGCAATGGCGCAATTTTGAGAATATCATCGAGAAAGCCAAGGCGGCCTGTATAAATGCAGGACAAGAAGCAGCCTATCATTTTGCTGACGTCAGCAAAATGATCAATCTGGCAAAAAGTGCTCAGCGTGAGGTGAATGATTTTATGCTGACGCGTTACGCTTGCTATCTGATCGCACAAAATGGCGATCCCCGAAAGCCACAAGTCGCTTTTGCTCAAAACTATTTCGCTGTGCAGACACGGAGAGCCGAGTTGATTCAGCAACGTATCTTAGAACAGGAACGTGTGGTCGCTCGCAACAAGTTGGCTGAAACAGAGAATCGACTGTCAGGGATCCTTTATGAACGAGGGGTTGATAGCAAAGGTTTCGCCATCATTCGATCACAAGGGGATAAGGCACTCTTCAATCTCGACACGGCTTTGTTGAAGCGAAAGTTTGGAGCCCCAGCAAGCCGTCCGTTGGCTGATTTTCTGCCGACGATTAGTATCAAAGCGAAAGACTTCGCCGCTGAGATGACCAGTGTCAATGTACAACAAAAAGAGCTGTATGGTCAGCAACAAATCTGTCAAGAACATGTGGATAACAATGCTGCTGTAAGGCAGATGCTGTTGCAAAGAGGCATTGTGCCAGAGCGACTTCCCGCCAGTGAAGACGTGAAGAAAGTGGAACGTAGGCTGAAATCGGAAGCGAAATCATTGGTGCAGAATCAATCGCCCAAAAAGAGTTGATAAGCAGCCCAAGAATTAAACATTACTAATCCCTCGCCCCAGACATTACTAATGACCGAGGCGAGGGATTGCTATTGTCTATGGACAAGCCTGCTGGGTGAGGAGGCTTACTTCTTCTTGGGAGGATAGTCGATCGTGTAGTGCAAGCCACGGCTCTCTTTGCGCTCCATGGCTTGACGGGTGATCAAGTAGCCCACGTTGATCATGTTGCGCAGCTCGCACAACTCGCGTGAGGCCTTGCAACGCTTGAAGAGCTTCTCGGTCTCCTCGTAGAGGATGTCGAGGCGGTTCCAAGCACGGATCAAACGGGTATTGCTACGGACGATACCGACGTAGGCCTCCATGATCTGATTCACCTCCTTCATGCTCTGCGTGATCAGCACACGCTCCTCGTTGGAGATGGTGCCCTCGTCGTTCCACTCAGGGATATCTTGCTCGAAATCGTAGCGATCGAGCACGCTGAGTGAATGCTTAGCGGCTGCGTCGGCATAGACCACCGCCTCGATGAGGGAGTTGGAGGCCAAACGGTTACCTCCATGCAACCCGGTGCAAGAGCACTCGCCAATCGCATAGAGGCGACGGATGCTGCTCTGTCCATCCAGATCCACCTTGATACCACCGCAGAGGTAGTGCGCGGCTGGCGCTACGGGGATGTAATCTTTTGTGATGTCGATGCCTAAGCTGAGGCACTTCTTATAGATATTGGGGAAATGACGCTTGGTCTCCTCCGCGTCTTTGTGGGTCACGTCGAGATAGACATGATCTTCACCCCGTTGCTTCATCTCGCTGTCGATGGCACGCGCCACGATGTCACGCGGCGCTAAGGAGAGCCGGGGATCGTATTTCTGCATGAACTCCTCGCCACTCAGGTTGCGGAGCACCGCGCCATAGCCACGCATCGCCTCCGTGATCAAGAAGCTGGGGCGATCGCCCGGATGGTAGAGGGCCGTCGGGTGGAACTGGATAAATTCCATGTCTTTGACTGCGCCCTTTGCCCGATAGACCATGGCGATACCGTCGCCCGTAGCCACCAAGGGGTTGGTCGTGTTCCGATAGACCGCCTCGCAACCACCGGTCGCCATCACGGTGATGCGTGAGAGGAAGGTATGCACCTCGCCCGTCTCCTCGTTCAAGACGTAAGCGCCATAGCACTTGATGCCCGGCGTGTGGCGGGTCACGATGATACCCATGTGGTGCTGCGTGATGATCTCCACGGCATAGTGGTTGGTATATACCTGAATATTCGGATGGGCATGTACGGCACGAATCAAGCTGGTTTGGATCTCTGCGCCCGTGTTATCGGCATGGTGCAGGATGCGGAACTCGGAGTGGCCGCCCTCTTTGTGCAGGTCGAATTCGCCATTCTCCTTCTTATCGAACTGTACACCCCAGTCGATCAACGCCTTGATCTGTGCCGGGGCTTCCCGTACCACTTTCTCTACGGCCGCCCGATCGCTGATCCAATCGCCCGCGATCATCGTGTCTTCGATGTGTTTCTCAAAGTTATCCACCTTCAGATTGGTCACTGAGGCAATGCCTCCCTGGGCGAAGTAGGTATTGGCTTCCTCCTGACCTGCCTTGCAGATGAGCGCCACACTGCGTCCCTCGTTGGCTACCTTCAGGGCGAAGCTCATGCCCGCGATGCCGGAGCCTATCACTAAGTAATCGTATTTCTCTACCATTTTCTTTCTATCGTTGCTTTAGGCGCACAAAATTAGGAATTAACTGAAAAGGTTGTCGTTTTTTAGCTTGATTTTTTGTGCCTCTTCCGGTGCTATTTGACCCAAACCACATAATCAGGTTTGCGGGGGGATTGCGGTTTCAACGCGTCGGGTGCGGGATAACCCAGGATGCAATGGCCAATGCCCTCGTATTCGTCGGTGATCCCCAACGCTTGCAACAGCGCTTTTCCTTCCTCTGTCTCAAACATCTCTTTGGCTCGGTGGATCCAGCAAGCCCCCAAGCCTAAGCTGTGGGCAGCGATCAGCATGTTCTCGATCACGACAGATCCATCATATACCCTTGTCGGACAATCCTTTTTGGCCAATACCACCAAGACAACCGGTGCGCCATAGAAGGGATCGCTATGTCCGGAGCTGGTCTTTAGCTGTTTGCCTATGATAATATCTAAATTCATGCGGCTCAACTTGTTACGCAGGTCTGGGTTGGTAACCGCTACGATTATCGGCGATTGACGGTTCATGCCGCTGGGGGCATACATACCGGCCTTCACCACCTCCTCTACTAATGCCTCGGGGACAGGCTCTGCTGTATATTTCTTCACGCTCCGTCGCGTGAGTATCGTTTGTAATGTCTGGTTCATACGCAATTTCGTTTTTATTAGGTGCGCAAACATACATAAAAAACGGGCAAGATGGCTCCCTGAAATGTAGTTTTATGAAGCAGTTTTCGGTAGGTCTTAACGGCTTTTTCTTGCTTTTTTGTCGTTCAGATCTTTCTAAAACGACAAAGAATCGTGAAATGGTGTATCTTTGCGGCATGAAGGAATTTATCATATCGGAGGCACAGACCGAGAAGGCGGTCTTGGTGGGTTTGGTCACACCGGAGCAGAATGAGCAGAAAGTGGCCGAGTATTTGGATGAGTTGGCTTTCTTGGCGGATACAGCCGGGGTGGAGGCGGTGAAACGATTCACCCAGAAGTTGGATTATCCAAACTCCGTGACCTTTGTCGGTACGGGAAAGCTACAGGAGATCAAGGAATATGTGGTGGAGCATGAGATTGGTGTGGTGATCTTCGACGATGAGTTGTCGGCGAAGCAGTTGCGCAACATCGAGAAGGAGCTGCAGGTGATGATCCTCGACCGTACCAATCTGATCTTGGATATTTTCGCTAAACGTGCGCAAACCGCCCATGCGAAGGCACAGGTGGAGTTGGCGCAATATAAATATATGTTGCCTCGTCTGACCCGCTTGTGGACCCACTTGGAGCGTCAGCGCGGTGGCGTGGGTATGCGTGGACCGGGTGAGACGCAGTTGGAGACCGATAAACGTATCATCTTGGATAAGATCTCTCGCTTGAAGCGGGAGCTGGTCGATATCGACAAGCAGAAGAGTGTGCAGCGGAAGAACCGAGGCAAGATGGTGCGTGTGGCGTTGGTGGGTTATACCAATGTTGGTAAATCTACCTTGATGAACTTGCTGAGCAAGAGCGAGGTGTTTGCCGAGAACAAGCTGTTTGCCACGTTGGACACCACCGTGCGGAAGGTGATTATCGAGAACCTGCCCTTCTTGCTCTCCGACACGGTCGGATTTATCCGTAAATTGCCTACGGAATTGGTGGAGAGTTTCAAATCTACACTGGATGAGGTGCGTGAGGCAGATCTCTTGGTACACATCGTGGATATCTCGCATCCCTCGTTTGAGGAGCAGATCGAGGTGGTCAATCGCACGTTGGCTGAGATCGACAAGCAGGAGAAGCCGATGATTATGGTGTTTAATAAGGTGGATGCCTTCACCTTTGTGCCCAAGGAGGCCGATGACTTGACCCCCCGCACGCGGGAGAACATCGACCTCGATGAGCTGAAGCATACGTGGATGAACCGCTTACCGGGCGATTGCCTCTTTATCTCCGCTAAGGAGCGCACCAATATCGAGGCACTGAAAGCCCTGCTCTATGAGCGAGTGAAACAGATTCATATCACCCGTTTCCCCTATAATGATTTCCTCTTCCAGCATTACGAGGAGGAGGAGTAATAGCTTTTAATTGGTTTGTATGAAAAGATTGTTGAGGGCGATCACGCCGGCTGAGGTCGAGCGGTTGGTCGCACAAGGTTGTTCGGCGGAGTCTTGGGACGAGGTTTGGGTGCCCGAGCAGTTTGATATAGCTCACGTAGTGGATGTGCATTTCTCCGGTACGGTCTGCTTAGGCGCTTTCCGCAAGTCGTTTACCCTTCCCGGTGGATTGGTGCGTCATAGCGGTGTGCGCCATGCGACGCTGCACAATGTGACGTTGGGCGATGATGTGCTGATCGAGCAGGTGCATAATTATATCGCCAACTATCGCATTGGTCGAGAGAGCATCATCCAGCATGTCGATCTGCTGTTGGTGGAGGGTCGCACCTCGTTTGGCAATAACGTGGAGGTGTCGGTATTGAACGAGACAGGCGGTCGTGAGGTGCCTATCTACGATGGATTGTCGGCCTCGTTGGCTTACCTGATTGCGTTGTATCGACATCGTCCGCAGCTGATCGCTAATCTGCGCCAGCTCATCGCTGATTATGCGGAGCATGTAGCCGACACAATGGGTACGATTGGCGAACGGGTGATCATCCGCAACGCAGGGACGATCCGGAATGTACGCATCGGTAGTTATGCCCGTGTGGAGAATTGCACCCGGTTGGAGAATGGCTCGATCAATAGCAAGCAGGAGGCGCCTGTGTTTGTGGGCGACAGTGTGATCGCGGAGGATTTCATTCTCTCTTCCGGATCGCAGGTGGCGGATGCGGCCAAGCTGATTCGTTGCTTCGTGGGGCAGGCTTGCCACGTGACCCATAACTTCTCCGCACACGATTCGTTGCTGTTCAGCAACTGCTCGTTTGAGAATGGGGAGGCTTGTGCGATCTTTGCGGGGCCTTTCACGGTCTCTATGCACAAGAGTAGCTTGCTGATCGCTGGAATGTACTCGTTCCTCAATGCGGGCAGTGGCTCTAACCAGAGCAATCACATGTATAAGTTAGGGCCTATCCATCAGGGTATCGTAGAGCGAGGCTCAAAGACGACCTCTGATTCCTATATATTGTGGCCGGCTCGTGTGGGGGCGTTCTCTTTAGTGATGGGGCGTCATTATCACCACAGCGACACCTCTGATATGCCCTTCTCCTATCTGATCGAGCAGGATGACGAAACCTATTTGGTGCCGGGTGTCAACCTGCGCAGTGTGGGTACGATTCGCGATGCGCAGAAATGGCCACGACGGGATAAGCGTACAGATCCGGAGCGGCTGGATCAGATCAATTACAACCTGCTGAGTCCCTACACGATTCAGAAGATGCTACGGGCCGTGGAGATCTTGCGTAACTTGCAGTCGTTGGTGGGAGAGACCTCCGACGTTTATTATTGGCAGAATACCCGCATCAAAGGTTCCTCTTTGCGGAATGCGCTTTCGCTCTATGGCATGGCGATCAATAAGTTCTTGGGCAACTCCTTGATCAAGAAGTTGGAGGGCACACGCTTTCGTTCGATGGAGGAGGTGTGGGCGCAGTTACAACCCACTGAGTGCAAAGGCTCTGGCGAATGGTTGGATCTGGCTGGCTTGATTCTTCCGAAAGAGCCGTTAGAGGCTTTGCTGACTGACATTGAGGGGGGCGAGGTGCAATCGTTAACGGACATCGAAGGCTTCTTCCATTTAGTACATGCCCATTACTATACGTTGGAATGGACCTGGGCCTATGAGATGATTGAGCGGTATTACGGGGTGGATCTTCGTACGATCTCCGCGCAGCAACTGATCGCCTTGGTACGTCGTTGGCAAGATTCCGTGATCCACTTGGATGAGCAGCTGTATGCTGACGCACGCAAGGAGTTCTCGTTGGCCATGATGACCGGTTTTGGCGTAGATGGCTCACGCAAGGAGCAATTGGAGGATTTTGAGGGTGTGCGTGGCGACTTCGAGAATAATCCTTTCGTCTCGGCTGTGCGCGACCATATTGTCAAAAAACGGGCGTTGGGCGAGGAGCTGATCACCCGCTTAGCGCCTTTGTTGGCGTAGTCGCCTCACTTGGATTGATAGCGGGGATGATGGGCTAAAATTTCTTGACGCAAGAAGGTGCGGTCGATGTGGGTATAGATCTGGGTGGTGGTGATCTGCTCATGCCCTAACATCTCTTGGATCGCCCGTAGATTGGCTCCTCCTTCCAACAGGTGCGTGGCGAAGGAGTGGCGGAAGGTGTGGGGGCTGACCCTCTTGTGGATGCCCGCAGCCTCCGTTTGTACCTTGATGATGTGAAACACCATGATGCGGGAGAGCGCTGTGCCCCTTCGGCTGAGAAAGAGCGTGTCTTCAAATCCCTTCTTGGGCACCACCTGGCTACGATCCTTCAGGTAGTTGTTGATCTCTCGCAAAGCGACCTCGGAGATAGGCACCAACCGCTGTTTACTGCCTTTGCCTAAGACCCGGATGAATTGCTCCTCGGGGTAGATGTCGGCATAGCGCAGATTGATCAACTCAGAGACACGCAAGCCACAGCTGTAAAGCGTCTCTAACATGGCCCGGTTGCGATGCCCTTCGGGTGTAGAGAGGTCGATCGAGTCGAGGATGGTGTTAATCTCATTCACGGTCAGCACCTCTGGTAGCTTCAAGCCGATCTTGGGCGACTCTAACAGCTCCGTAGGGTCAATCTCGATGTATTTATCGAGCAAGAGAAAACGATAGAACGACTTGATGCCGGAGATGATACGGGCTTGTGAGCGGGGATGAATCCCGATGTCGGCCAGTTGAGCGACAAACTGTTGCAGATCCTCATAGGTGATCTCCTGGTAGCTCTTCCCCTCATCTGCCGCGAAAGCGAGCAGTTTATCCAGATCTGCCAAATAGGCGTCGATGGAGTTCGGAGAGAGCCCGCGCTCCAGTCTCAGATAGATTTCATATTTCTTGCGAATGTCGTTGCTCGTTTGCATTGTTAGGTATGTCGTTATGAATGTGTCAAATTAAATCCCTATCTTTGTCGGGTTAAATGCCCGCCCTTCGTTGGAAGGGCGAGGCAAAGGTAATAAACTTGCAGAAGAATGAAGAAGATTCAGATCATCAATGGTCCCAATTTGAATTTGTTGGGCAAGCGAGAGCCGACCGTATATGGCAACCGCTCGTTTGAGGATTATTTGGACACCTTGCGTGCACGCTATCCGGAATGTGAGATCGCCTACTACCAAAGCAATGTGGAGGGCGAGTTGATCAATAAGATCCATGAGGTAGGCTTTACCTACGATGGCATTATCCTGAACGCCGGGGCTTACACGCATACCTCGATCGCTTTGCATGATGCGATCAAGGCGGTGACCACGCCGGTGGTGGAGGTGCATATCTCCAATGTCCATGCTCGCGAGTCGTTTCGCCATGTCTCGATGTTGTCTGCCGCTTGCAAAGGAGTGATCCTGGGATTTGGGTTGGATTCCTATCGCTTAGCGGTAGCGTCTTTGCTGTAAAGTGGGCATCTAAGGTGCGGCTAAAGGCCGTTTTATCGGGAAAGAAAGTAGTATTTAGGTTATAATATAATAATAGGTATATGTTAAAGCATACGAAGATTGTGGCTACCGTCTCTGACAAGCGTTGTGACGTGGAGTTTTTGGAGGCATTGTATAAGGCAGGAATGAATGTCGTGCGTCTGAACACGGCGCACTTGCAAGAGGAGGGCCTGACGCGGATCGTTACTAATGTCAGGGCTGTCTCCGACCGTATTGGTATTTTGATGGACACGAAAGGTCCGGAGGTACGTACGACCGCTACGGTGGATGGTGAGCCCATTCCGTTCAAGGCAGGCGATCGCGTAAAAATCACAGGTAATCCCGATCAGTTAAGTTCGCATGAGTGTATCAGTGTCTCTTACCGCAATTTCGTGCATGATTTGGCGGTGGGCAGTGACATCTTGATTGATGATGGCGACTTAGAGTTGAAGGTGATTGAGAAAACCGCAGATTATCTGTTGTGTGAGGCGCAGAACGAGGCCTCCTTGGGGAGTCGCAAGAGCGTGAATGTCCCGGGTGTGCGTATCAACCTGCCCTCACTGACGGAGCGTGATCGGAAGAACATCTTGTGGGCGATCGAGCATGACTTGGATTTCATTGCGCACTCTTTTGTGCGTACGAAGCAGGATGTATTAGATATTCAGCGTATTCTCGATGAGCACAACAGCTCGATCAAGATTATCGCGAAGATTGAGAACCAGGAGGGTGTCGATAATGCGGATGAGATCTTGGAGGCGGCTTACGGTATCATGATCGCTCGTGGTGATTTGGGTATCGAGGTGCCTGCAGAGAAGATTCCGGGCATTCAGCGTGTCTTGATCCGTAAGTGTGTGGCAGTGAAGAAGCCGGTGATCGTGGCAACACAGATGTTGCACTCGATGATCAACAATCCCCGTCCGACCCGTGCAGAGGTGACCGATATTGCGAATGCGATCTACTACCGTACGGATGCGTTGATGCTGAGTGGCGAGACCGCTTACGGCAAATATCCGGTGGAGGCCGTCAAGACGATGACCAAGGTGGCACGTGAGGCGGAGAAGACGAAGTTGGCGGCGAACGACATCCGTGTGCCTATTGAGGGCACCGACTTGGATGTGACCTCCTTCTTGGCGAAGCAGGCGGTGGAGTCCTCCTCTAAATTGATGGTGAAGGCGATCATTACGGACAGCTATACGGGACGTACGGCGCGCTACTTGGCCGCTTTCCGTGGAACCTCTACGGTGTTCGCTATCTGTTACAATCCCCGTGTGATGCGTATGTTGTCGCTTTCCTACGGTGTGTGGGCCGTTCATCAGCCCTATAACGATAGCCGTCGCGGCTATTTCTGTGATGCCTTGAAGCAGTTGATTCAGAGTGGATGGATCACGATGGAGAACATGGTAGCCTATCTGAGTGGAAGCATCAACGAGGGCGGTACGACCTTCTTGGAGATCAACAACGTGGAGAAGGTGTTGAAAGCGGCTGGCGACTATCTGTTGCCCACTTTCAGAGAGCATACCAACAAACAATAGGGAACGAGCGATGTTTACGGAAGAGATAGAATCCTATATCCTTTCCCATATCGACGAGGAGGGAGACCTGCTGAAGGCGTTGAATCGGGATGCCAATGTCAACCTCCTTCGTCCGCGTATGCTTTCCGGCCATCTGCAAGGGCGACTGCTGAAGCTGTTCTGTCGGATGATGCGCCCCCAGCGGGTGTTGGAGATCGGTACCTATACCGGTTATGCCACCCTTTGTATGGCGGAGGGTTTGGAAGAGGGGGCCTTGGTGCATACGATCGAGGTCAATGACGAGATGGAGGATTTCATCCGGAAATATCTCTCCCGTTCGCCGCATCAAGCGAAGGTGCGGTTGCACATTGGGGATGCGATGGAGCTTATCCCACAGCTCGATGAGACCTTCGACCTGGTCTTCATTGATGCGGATAAGCGGCTCTATTCCGCCTATTACGATTTGGTGTTCCCGAAAGTACGGGCGGGAGGCTTGATTTTGGCGGACAACACGTTGTGGGATGGTAAGGTCATAGAGGAGGTGGCCCCTGCGGATAAACAGACGCAGGGCATCCTTCATTTCAATGATAAGATCAAGGCCGATGACCGGGTGGAGAAGGTGATTCTTCCGATGCGTGACGGCTTGACATTGATTTGGAAAAAGTAAAGAATAAGGAGTAAGTAAGACATGGAGGGTACGAGATTACAAAAGATTGAGCGACTCTTGCAGAAGGAGTTGAGTGATATTTTCCAGAAGCAGACCCAGGCGATGCACGGGGTGTTGGTTTCTGTCAGTGTGGTACGCGTCAGCCCGGATTTGAGTGTGGCTAAGGCCTACTTGAGCATTTTCCCCTCGGCGAAGGGGGAGGAGTTGCTGAAGGCAATCCGTGCGAACACGAAGGCGATCCGTTACGATTTGGGTCAGCGTGTACGTTTGCAGTTGCGTAAGATTCCCGAGCTGAGTTTCTTCATCGACGATTCATTGGACTACATCGAGCATATTGACTCGTTGTTGAATAAGTAATCCCGGCAGGCGTTGAATCTCTCTTTCTACATAGCGCGACGCTACCTCTTCTCGAAGAAGTCACACAATGCCATCAACATCATCTCGTTGGTTTCTGTGTGTGGCGTGGCCGTGGCGACGATTGCGTTGGTTTGCGCGCTGTCGGTTTATAATGGATTCAACGACCTGGTTTCCTCGCTCTTTGGCCATTTTGATGCAGAGCTAAAGATTACCCCGGTCAAAGGCAAGGTGTTCGATCCGGAGACGGCGGCGATGCGTGCTGTCAAGGCTTTGCCGGAGGTGGCTTGTTACAGCGAGGTGTTGCAAGACAATGTATTGGTGCGCTATCATGACCGGCAGGGGGTGGCGGTCTTGAAAGGCGTGGATGCCTCGTATGAACAGCTGACACAGATCGACAGCATCTTGATCGATGGCTCTTTCCAGTTGGCGGATGAGGTGGTGAATTATGCCAATATGGGTATTGGCTTGGCGTATGCCTTGGGTATCAACGCAGGATTCGTCACGCCCATGGAGATCTATGCACCTAAACGGGCGGAACGGGTAAACATGGCTAACCCGGCCTCCTCGTTCCATTTGGAATATGCCTATATCGGGAGTGTTTTCCGAACCGATCAACAAGTGTATGACGATTCCTACCTGATTGTACCGTTGGCCTTGGCCCGTTCGTTGTTCGACTATGAACGAGAAGTGTCAGCTATCGAGCTGAAATTGCAGGATCCGAAGCAGGTCGCACAGGTGAAGCAGGCGATCAGTCACCTGGTAGGAGAGGCATTTAAGGTGCAGGATCGCTTTGAGCAACAAGAGGACTCCTTTCGGATGATGCAGATCGAGAAGTGGATGACCTTCTTGATCTTGACCTTTATCTTGGCGATTGCGCTTTTCAATGTGGTTGGTTCCCTCTCCATGTTGATGATCGAGAAGCAGGCAGATGTCGCTACGTTACGCAATTTGGGTGCGGATAACCGATTGATCCGTCGAATCTTCCTGTTGGAGGGCTGGATGATCTCTGCCTTTGGTGCGGGCATTGGTATTGGGATTGGTGTCACGTTGTGTCTGTTGCAGCAGCTCTTCGGGTTTATCTCTTTGGGTGATGCGGCCGGTGCGTTCGTGATCGATGCCTATCCGGTGCGAGTTGCCTTTGGTGACATATTGACCATTCTTTGTACGGTCTTGGCGATAGGTTTCTTTGCCGCTTGGTATCCGGTTCGTTATTTGGCCAAACGGTTCCGGATTGAGCAATAGGCAGCTGTTGTCAGACGTGTGGTCATACCTTCCTTTCCCTTTTTTTCTTACCTTTGCGGCAATTAATGATAAGGAGTTATAGAGCGTGGCGAAGATAGTGGAAACCCCATTGATGAAGCAATATTTTGACATCAAGGCTAAACACCCGGATGCGATCTTGCTGTTCCGTGTAGGCGATTTCTATGAGATGTATGGCGAGGATGCCGTGATCGGTGCTGAGATCTTGGGTATCGTGCAGACGAAGCGGGCGAATGGTGTCGGTCAGCATGTAGAGATGGCCGGTTTCCCTCATCATGCGTTGGATTCCTATTTGCCCAAGCTGGTGCGTGCCGGCAAGCGTGTGGCCATTTGTGATCAGCTGGAAGATCCGAAAATGACCAAGAAGCTGGTGAAACGTGGCATTACCGAATTGGTTACCCCTGGTGTCTCCATCAACGACAATATCTTGAACCACAAGGAGAATAACTTCTTAGCCTCAATCCATTTCGTCAAAGATCATTGCGGTATCGCCTTTTTGGATATTTCTACCGGTGAGTTCCTGACGGCAGAGGGCTCCGTAGATTACATCGATAAGCTGATCAATAATTTCTCACCGAAGGAGGTACTGATTGAGCGAGGCAACAAGAAACGCTTTGAGGAGGCTTTCGGTCCCCGTTATTTCGTTTTTGAGCTGGATGACTGGATCTTTACGACCAGTGCGGCCGAGGATCGGTTGCTGAAACATTTTGAGACCAAGAACCTGAAGGGATTCGGTGTGCAGCATCTGAAGTTAGGTATCATTGCTTCGGGAGCTATTCTCTATTATTTGGATCAAACCCAGCATACCCATATCCAACATATTACGGCTTTGTCTCGCATAGAGGAGGAGCGTTTTGTCCGATTAGACAAGTTTACGGTACGTAGCTTGGAGCTGGTGGACGCGATGAACGAGGAGGGAACCAGCCTGTTGCAGGTGATTGACAAGACCATCTCTCCGATGGGCTCCCGTATGTTGCGCCGTTGGATTTTGTTCCCTTTGAAAGATTTGAAACCGATACAGGAGCGACAGGATGTGGTGGATCACCTGTTCCGTCACCCCGATTTGAAAGAATTGTTGGAAACCCAGTTGGAGCAGATCGGCGACCTGGAGCGTATCATCTCCAAGGTGGCTGTCGGACGAGTTTCTCCGCGGGAGGTGGTGCAACTCAAGGTGGCGTTAACCGCTTTGGAGCCGATCAAGCAGGCTTGTACAGCCAGTGAGGAGCCCAGTTTGCAACGGATAGGTGAACAGCTGAATGTTTGCGCCTTGATTCGTGATCGGATAGAGAAGGAGATTCAGCCTGATCCCCCTTCGTTGGTGAACCGGGGGGGCATCATCGCTACCGGGGTGAATGCGGAGCTGGATGAGTTGCGCACCATTGCCTACTCCGGCAAGGATTACCTGCTGAAGGTGCAGCAGCGAGAGAGCGAGGAGACCGGCATTCCCAGTTTGAAGATTGGTTTCAACAATGTCTTTGGCTACTATATCGAGGTGCGCAATGCGCATAAGGACAAGGTGCCGGCTGGTTGGATTCGCAAGCAGACTTTGGTGAATGCGGAGCGTTACATCACCGAGGAGCTAAAGGAATATGAGGAGAAGATCTTGGGAGCGGAGGAGCGGATCCTCTCGTTAGAGACCCGCCTCTTCAATGATTTGGTCCTGGCATTGAGTGAGTATATCCCACCTATTCAGATAGATGCGAACTTGATCGGTCGGTTGGATTGCCTGCTCTCGTTTGCGAAGGTGGCGGAAAGCAACCGATATATCCGTCCGGTAGTGGATGAGAGTGACGTGATTGACATCAAGGGGGGGCGGCATGCCGTGATTGAAAAGCAGCTGCCACCGGGTGAGCCCTATATCGCTAACGATGTCTATTTGGACAATGAGCGACAGCAGATTATCATGATCACTGGCCCCAATATGGCCGGTAAATCAGCTTTGTTGCGTCAAACCGCTTTGATCACGCTCTTGGCACAGATCGGTTGCTTCGTGCCGGCGGAGAGCGCTCGCATTGGATTGATTGATAAGATCTTTACCCGTGTGGGAGCCTCTGATAATATCTCGGTGGGCGAGTCCACCTTTATGGTCGAGATGAATGAGGCAGCTGACATTCTCAACAACATGACCGCTCATAGCTTGGTGCTTTTCGATGAGTTAGGACGGGGTACCAGCACCTACGACGGCATCTCCATCGCATGGGCCATCGTGGAGTATATCCATGAGCATCCGAATGCCAAGGCGAAGACCCTATTCGCTACCCACTATCATGAGCTGAATGAGATGGAGCGTAGCTTCCCTCGCATTAAGAACTACAATGTTTCTGTCAAGGAGGTAGGTAACAAGGTAATCTTCCTACGTAAGTTAGTGCCGGGCGGCAGTGAGCATAGTTTTGGTATTCATGTGGCGAAAATGGCGGGTATGCCGAAAAGCATCGTGAGCCGGGCGAATGAGATTCTAAAGCAACTGGAAAAGGAGAATCGGCAGGAGGGAATCAGTGGTAAGTCGGTAAAGGCGGTTACGGCTCCCGCTGCGGGCTATCAACTCAGCTTCTTCCAGCTGGATGATCCGGTGTTGAGCCAGGTGCGGGATGAAATCCGCGACCTGGATGTCAACAACCTGACTCCTATTGAGGCATTGAACAAGCTCAACGAGATCAAACGGATCATCACCGGGAAGACTCGTTCGTGATCTCCTGGATGTCTTGCAAGGTGAAGTTGCCCTTTAGCTGGATCACGCTGAAGTTGGCTTCTGAGTCGGCGATCATGATTAGCTCTTTGATCAGTTCGCCCTGTTGCCGGATATAGAAATTGGCTTTCGTCTCTTTGTCTTTGACCCGCATCAGTTCCTCATATTCCTTGCCGATCATCCCGTCAAACTCCTTACGCATCTGCGCTTGGAGATCCTTGCGCTCGGTGCTGAGAATCTGCAGCCCGTCTATCTTGCCTTGCATGTTAGCCAGTTGTAGCCCGATGTACTCCATGGTGGGCATCATTTGGAACATCTTCTTGGAGATATAGACCGTTGTCACATCCTCCATATCGGCATATTTCGAGAACCACTTGTCTTGTGCGAAGCTGAGGCTGGCGCAACAGAGCAGCAAACCTAATAGATATATTTTCATTCTCATCGCTTTATTCCTTTAAATGTTTGTTGATAATTTGATTGATTTGTCGCATCTCCTCCGTTGAGGCTTGTGCTTGTGCCAACCCTTTGTTGAGGTTTTGCGAGAGCATGACCAGCGCCTTTTCGGCGACTAAGGCCGCCTCTTTGGGGTCGCTGAAGGTGTCGGCTGGTGTAGGAGGAGTGGCTTGTCGCTCCAACTGCACCCAGAAAAGCGTACCGATTAACGCAGCCGCTATGCCACTGATAGCCCATCTGAAGGAATGAGTAGGCGTTAACCGGAGGTGTGGACGTTCCGCAGCCGCTAAAGCGTCAATCTGTTTCTCCAGCCTTTCCTTCAATCCTTTAGGCAGCTCAGCCTCCGTTTGCAGTGCCTGCTTGATCAGTTGATCTATCTCTTGTTCGTTCATAAAGACCTTATTTTTAGTTTCTCCTTGATATACTTCCTGGCTCGTGAGAGCAGGGTGCGCACATTGGCATCGCTGAAACCTGTGATCTGTGCGATCTCCTCCAACGAGCAATCCTCCATACCTCGCAACCGAATCACCTGCCGTTGATTGGGCGGTAGCTCCTCGATCAGCCGACGCACCTGTCGCAATTGGTCTCGTTGCTCTACCTGTCGATCCGGTGAATCCTCACTGGGAAGGGTTATGGCTTCGAGCGGTTCGCTCCGGCTGTTTGAGCGGGGCGATCGGAGGAAATCCAAGCAGAGGTTACGCACGATGGTTATGGCAAATGCTTCCGGGTTCTGAACCGCCTCTAAGCTCGCTCGTTTGCTCCAGAGCCTGGCGTAAGCCTCTTGCAGGATGTCTTCCGCATCCTCCGGGGATTCCACCAAGGCGAGTGCGATACGATAGAGTTTCGGATGAAAGGGGAGAAAGCGTTGCTTAAACGTTTCCGCTTCCATGAGCCGCCTATTTTTTGTTTTCCTCTACGATCTTCTCCAAATCCTTCGGACTGATTTTCCCTTTGATATGGATGAGGCTGCAATCGTTGCCCGTGGTGTAGAGCAAGATTTCCCGAATGTGATCCTCCTCAATTTTGAAAAGCACCTTTGTGCGTCCGCTTGCCTCGTTGCTGGTGATGACCGTCTCAAATGCCGGATCTTGGAACGCGGTTAAGGACTCCTGGAAATGTTGCTTGGTGTCAGAGGAGCATTCGGCCAGCTCCAATACATCGACACTCTGCACCCCCATGGTCTCCGTGAAGAGGCTCGCCATCTTCATGGTGAATCCACCAACATGAACCGTGTTCGCCCCCTCTTTGTTCTTGAAGGTGTTGAACAGCTGTTCTATGCTTTGTCCGTAACTCACTTGTGCGATACATAACATCGCTACAACGATCCATTTCATCTTTCTCATGATCTTCTCTGTTTTTTTACGTTCTCGGCCACCCTTTGCGCGCTTTCTGAAGAGGCCTTTGTAGAGAAGACGAAGATAAGCGGAATTTGTGACAAATTTTTTTCTCTCCCGAGGAAAATTTTGCTACCTCCCGAGGAAACAAATAATTGTGTACCTTTGCGTCGTCAAAAAGCGTAAGGGAATAGAGCATGTTCGAGGGATTTGTGGGCATACGTTTGTGGGACGGACAATGGATAAACGACGTGATATTTGGTATGGTGTTCATGTTGTTTGTCTGTTTTGCTATCGTCTTTCATGCCAATTACCGACTCTTCCTGAAAATGCTCAACGACATGATCCACCTCAAGGAGCGTCAGCATACTTTTGGCGTGACGGGAGGCCGTGAATGGTTCTTTCGCAATTTCATGACGGTGCAAGCCCTGCTGCTTTGTGGCATCTGCCTTTTCGCCATAGCTCGGATGAAGGGCTACGTTGATCTGTTGAGCGAAACGCGCCAATTGGAGGTGCTGGCGGCAATCATTGGCCTGCTATTTCTGTTTTATTGGGGGAAGCGTTGCTGTTATTGGATACTCGGTTTGGTCTTTACGAATCCGGAGCAATACCGGTTTTGGCGGATGGGATATAATGCGGCGATAGGCATGTGGGGAGCGCTTCTTTATATACCTACATTGTGGTTGCTTTTTGTAGAATCTTATTTGCATATTCCTATATATTTGTTCGTATTGCTGTATGTTTTAGGCAGATTTGTAATAATTAATAAGCTGATACGGATATTTTACAGACAAAATGGTAGTGTTTTGTATTTAAGTTTGTACCTTTGCGGCCAAGAAATACTGCCTTTGTTCTTTATTTATAAAGTGGTAGTTTATTTGTATAATTATTTTGGGTCAAGCACTCTATGGCATTGAGTATTAAGAAAGTATTGGTGTCGCAGCCGAAGCCTGCGTCGGAGAAATCACCATATTTCGATATTGCAGAAAAGTACGGAGTAGAAATAGATTTCCGACCTTTTATCAAGGTGGAACCTTTAACCTCTAAGGAATTTAGACAACAGAGAATTTCGATTTTGGACTATACGGCTGTCATCTTCACGGCACGTACAGCGATTGATCATTTCTTCCATCTTTGTGAGGAATTACGCGTGACTATTCCGGAAACCATGAAGTATTTTTGTATGACAGAGGCTATTGCGGTTTATTTGCAAAAGTACATCGTGTATCGGAAACGTAAGATTTTTTATGGGCAGACAGGTAAGCCGGAAGACTTGGTGACAGTGATTGGTAAACATTCCAAAGAGAAATACTTGGCACCGGTGTCAGACGTACACAAGGATGACCTTTTTGCGATGTTGGATGCGAAACGCATCAACTATACGAAGGCGGTGATGTTCCGTACGGTCAGCAACGATTTCACAAAAGAGGAGAGTTTTGACTATGATATGTTGGTCTTCTTCAGTCCTGCGGGTATTACCTCCTTGCTGAAGAACTTCCCTGATTTCAAGCAAGATGACATTCGGATTGGCTGTTTTGGCCCTACTACGGCGAAGGCGGTGAAAGAGGCTGGCTTACGTCTTGATGTAGAGGCTCCCACGCCTGAGGCTCCCTCTATGACGGCTGCTTTGGAGTTGTATCTCAAGCGTCAACAGGAAGCGGACAAAGCATGACCACAAGGAGGTACACGCTCTCGAAAGAGGAAAGATTATCCTGGAAGCGCTACATTGATTTGCTGTTCGCACAAGGACAGTCGTTTGTAGCCTTCCCGTTGCGGGTGATCTATCTCCCGGTGGAGGAGGAGATGCCTGCAAGAGCCTCTTTCTTGGTCAGTGTGCCGAAAAAGAAATTCAAACGGGCGGTGAAACGCAACTTGGTCAAGCGACAGGTGCGTGAGGCCTATCGGGTGCGTAAATACAATTTGCTCGATCCTTTGGAGGCGAAAGGCAAGTACATGCTGATGGCCTTTCTTTATATAGATAAGGAGATTCATGCTTTCTCCACGATGGAGAAGGCCATGAATAAGGCGATTAACCTGCTGGTTGAGAAAGCATGATCCGGCGATTGTTCACGGCGTTACTTTTACTGCCTATCTATTTTTATCAACGTTGTATCTCGCCTTTGACGCCTCCCTCGTGTCGATTTACCCCTACCTGTTCGGAATATGCGGTACAGGCACTTCGTAAACATGGTCCGCTGAAGGGGTTGTATTTAACCGTGAGGCGTTTGTTACGCTGTCATCCGTGGGGTGGTAGCGGCTATGACCCCGTACCTTAATTCCTTACTTAGTTTCATGTGTTATTTGGATGTGCATACGCATCGATTGGCAACCGATCCACAAGTGGTGTCGATTGTCTCTACCTTCATGCAGTCGATAGAAGAGGAGCTGCAACCGACTCCCTATCGTTCGTTTGGCATTCATCCTTGCCGGATAGAGGAGGATGGAGAGGCACAGTGGAAGCGATTGCAGCTGATGGCGAAGCAACCCGCTTGTGTGGCGATCGGGGAGGCTGGTTTGGATCGTTTGGCTCTTTGTCTGATGCAACGACAGCGCTCGCTTTTCGTGCGGCAGGCAGGCTTAGCTGAGGAGTTGGGTAAACCGTTGATTATCCATTGTGTGCGTGCATGGGAAGAGTTGATCGCTTGTCGGAAGGCTATCCGTCCGAAGCAGCCTTGGGTGATTCACGGCTTCCGGGGGAAAGCTACCTTGGCCGATCAGTTGCTTCGACAAGGTTTCTACCTTTCGTTGGGTTACTATTTTCAGCCAGAAACAGCTCGAGTGGCTTGGCCGGGACGGCTTTTCTTGGAAACGGATGAGGCGAATGTGTCTATCCAAGTTGTCTATGCGCGTGTGGCAGAAGCGTTGTCCATCGACCTATGGGCATTATGCGACCAAATCCAACGAAATAGCGTGATCCTTCGCTTAAAAAATAGTACCTTTGCCGCCGACTATCACAGTGAGTTATAAATTTGTACATAAAAGAGATAACATAACGATGAATTTTATAGAAGAATTGAAATGGAGGGGCATGATCGCCGATATGATGCCCGGAACCGAGGAGCAGTTGCAGAAGGAGTTGACATCAGCTTATGTAGGTATTGATCCGACGGCTGACTCTTTGCATATCGGTCACTTGGTTGGTGTGATGATGTTAAGACATTTCCAACGTGCCGGACATCGTCCTATAGCGTTGATCGGTGGTGCTACCGGTATGATTGGCGACCCTTCGATGAAGTCTGCCGAGCGTAACCTCCTGGATGAGGAAACCTTACGTCACAACCAGGAGTGCATCAAGCGGCAGTTGGCCAAGTTCTTGGATTTTGATTCAGATGCACCCAATGCCGCCAAGCTGGTGAACAACTACGATTGGATGAAAGACTATTCCTTCTTGAATTTTATTCGTGACATCGGTAAGCATATCACTGTGAATTACATGATGGCGAAAGACTCTGTGAAGAAGCGTTTGAGCCGCGATTCCAGTGTCGGCATGTCGTTCACGGAGTTTTCGTATCAGCTGTTGCAGGGTTATGACTTCCTTTATCTCTATGAGCATGAGGGTTGCCGTTTGCAGATGGGCGGTAGTGACCAGTGGGGTAACATCACGACCGGTACGGAGTTGATTCGTCGTAAGACAGGTGGTGAAGCTTTTGCTTTGACCTGTCCGTTGATCACGAAGGCCGATGGGGGTAAGTTTGGCAAGACAGAGTCGGGCAACGTCTGGTTGGATCGTCGTTATACCTCTCCCTATAAATTCTATCAGTTCTGGTTGAATGTGAGCGATGCGGATGCAGCGAAGTATATCAAGATCTTCACGGCTTTGGATCAGGAGGAGATCGAGGCGTTGATCGCGGAGCAGGA
Organism: Parabacteroides distasonis; assembly: GCA_021531385.1. GTDB lineage: Bacteria > Bacteroidota > Bacteroidia > Bacteroidales > Tannerellaceae > Parabacteroides > Parabacteroides distasonis_C. Next base: position 27,515 of record JAFBIR010000019.1, read on the forward strand.
GGCAGCTCCTCATTTGCGTCCGTTGCAGAAGCGTTTGGCGAAGGAGGTAACGGTGATGGTACACTCAGAGGCTGATTATGAGGCAGCGGTAGAGGCATCCAACATCCTCTTTGGCAATGCGACACACGAGGCCTTATTGAAGCTCGATGAGGATACTTTGTTGGCTGTTTTCGAGGGTGTTCCCCATTTTGAGGTGTCTCGTGAGGAGTTGACAGCAGGCATTAAGGCAGTTGATTTGTGTACGGAGAAGGCGGCCATCTTTGCCTCTAAGGGCGAGATGCGTAAACTGGTGCAGAGTGGTGGCGTCAGCGTGAACAAAGAGAAATTGGCAGCAGCGGATGCTGTAATCGACAGTAGCGCATTGCTCGATGGCAAGTATTTGCTGGTTCAACGCGGTAAGAAAAACTACTATCTGTTGATCGCTAAGTAAAAAAACGGAAGAAACATTTGCAGGGTAAGAAAATCTTCTTACCTTTGCAACGCTTTAGATAAAGCGCCGGATTGTCTCATGGTGTAATGGTAGCACTACAGTTTTTGGTTCTGTCTGTCGAGGTTCGAATCCTCGTGAGACAACTCAAGGAAAGAGCGTAAAGATTTTCTTTATGCTCTTTCTTTTTAAGTATGCACAAGATGGCAGGCACCCTCTTCGTTGGTACAATGCGTTCATACGGAAAACAGGCTCTTACCTATGAATTTGTGTACTAAAAATCGCATTAACTATACTGCATTACCGAATATTCGCTACTTTTGTCAGCAAAATGATATACTAACAAATTTCATAACAAATAACAGGCAAAAAGATGAAAAAGAATTTATTGTGGATGCTGTGCTGCATGGCTGCATGGAGTCTTTCAGCTGTCGCACAGACGGATGATGATGGGTTGGCTTATTTCAAAGAGCGCGTGAAGACCTTAGGATCAGATGCTTTTGGCGGACGTAAGCCATTAACGGAGTATGAGACCAAGACGATCAATTACATCGCTGATGAGTTTAAAGCTCTTGGATTGGAGCCGGCTAACAACGGTAGCTATTTCCAAGCCGTGAAGGAGATCGCTACTTATACACGCCCGCAAAACAATAAGATTACGGTGAAGGGTAGCAAGGGTAAGACAGACCTGAAGTTCTCAGACGACATCGTGGTTTGGACGAACCGTGGCACAGAGAAGGTATTGATTCCCAATGCGGAATATGTGTTTGTGGGCTTCGGTATCAATGCACCGGAGTATAACTGGAACGATTATGAGGGCTTAGACGTGAAGGGCAAGATCGTGATCGCCATGGTGAACGACCCTGGTTTCTATGACGCCAAATTGTTCCGTGGCAAGAACATGACCTACTATGGCCGTTGGACCTATAAGCATGAGGAGGCAGAGCGTCAGGGCGCTGCTGGCTGTTTGGTGTTGCACAATGAAGCGGCTGCCTCTTACGGCTGGAAGGTTTGCCAATCTTCGCACGTGCAGAACAATATCGGTTTGTGCGACGAGACGATGAATGCTTCGGCCATTGCCATGAAAGGTTGGTTGGCTGAAGAGGCTTGCCGACGCATCTTCGAGGTGAGCGGTGTGGATTTTGACAAGACGATCGCAGCGGCTAAGCAACCGGGCTTCAAGAGCATCGAGATGAAGGCGAAGAGCAAGGTGCAGCTGAACGTGAAGATGTCGGTTGGCGATTCTCACAACGTAGCGGCGGTCTTGCCGGGTATTGACTTGAAGGATCAATATGTGGTTTGCACCGCACACTGGGATCACTTTGGTATCGGTACACCGATCAATGGTGACAGTATTTATAATGGCGCAAGCGACAACGCATCCGGTGTAGCCGCTTTGATGTGGTTGGCACGTAAATATCAACAACTGCCTATCCGCCCCCGTCGCTCCATCGTATTCGTGGCGGTGACCTCTGAGGAGTGTGGTTTGTTAGGTTCACAATATTATTGCGAGCATCCGTTGTTCCCGTTGTCTAAGACTGCGGCTAACCTTAACTTTGATGGTTCTGCTCCCGCAGAGCGCACGCATGATGTCTCTTTGCGTGCAGCAGGTAAGACCGATACCGATGCGTTAGTCGTAGCGATGGCTGCTGCTCAGGGTCGCCGTGTGAATGTCATCACCGAGGATCCGGCTGGTGGTTATTTCCGTTCAGACCATTTCAACTTCGTGAAGAAGGGTGTACCAGCTGTTTTGGCAGGTGGTGGCCGCGACTATGTGGATAAAGCACGCCATGATGCGAAGCCGAAGGTATATCGTTATCATCAGCCGAACGATGAGTATGATGAGTCGTGGTGGGATTTCGACGGTGCGATGGAGAATCTTAATTTGATGTTCAGCATTGGCTTGGTCATCGCCAACAACGATGAGATGCCGAAGTGGACAAAGGAGGCAGATTTCCAGCGTATGCCGGATCAGAAATAGGGCTATCAAAAAGCGAAAGATAACTTTCAGGCGGAACCTATCTTTTACGGATAAGGTTCCGCCGTTTTTTATGATTTAATCGTACATTTGCGCGCTAAAAAACAGAAAGAATAAGGATAGGTTATATGAATATCATTGACATTTACCAGCTGTTTCTTCATCATCAGCAGGTTACGACAGATAGTCGTAATTGCCCCAAAGATTCGATGTTCTTTGCCCTCAAAGGGGAACGTTTCGACGGAAACAAGTTTGCGGAGAAGGCCTTAGAGGCCGGATGCGCCTATGCGATTATCGATGATCCCACCTATTATAAGGACGAACGAACCATCGTGGTGGACAATGTGTTGACCACGTTGCAGCAGTTAGCGCACCATCATCGCAAGGCTTTGGGATTGCCGATTATTGGTATTACCGGCACCAATGGCAAGACAACCACGAAGGAGTTGGTCGCGACGGTTTTATCTACGAAATACAATGTGCTTTATACGGAGGGCAATCTGAATAACCAGATTGGTGTCCCCTTGACGCTGTTGCGCCTGAATCCGGATCATGAGTTGGCGGTCATTGAGATGGGAGCCAGCCATCCAGGCGATATCAAGGAGTTAGTCGATTTGGTTCATCCCAATTATGGTTTGATTACCAACGTAGGGTGTGCCCATTTAGAAGGTTTTGGCTCGTATGAGGGCGTGCTCCATACGAAAGGAGAGCTGTATGATTTCCTGCGTCGCACCAAGGGCAAGGTATTTGTGCAGGCAGAGAACCAAGCGCTGCTCACCTTAGCGAAGGGTATAGAGCAGATCACCTATGGTAGTAGTGACGAGGCCTTTGCCTCTGGTCATGTCGTTAGTTGTGACCCGTTTCTGACGTTTAATTGGAAGCAGCAGGGTAAGATTCATACGGTTGAGACACACTTGATTGGTAGCTACAATATCGATAATGTATTGGCAGCGGTCGCTATCGGTCGTTATCTGAAGGTGCCGGCTGAGCGCATCAGTCGGGCTATCGCGGCTTACGAACCTACCAACAATCGCTCGCAGCTGAAACGAACCGCCACTAATGAGCTGATTATTGATGCCTATAACGCCAATCCAAGTAGCATGAAGGTAGCTATTGAGAACTTCAAACAGCTGCCTATGTCGCCAAAAGCAGTCATCTTAGGGGACATGCGTGAGTTAGGCGAGACCAGTGATACTTTGCATGCGGAAGTGGTGGAACAGGTGAAGGCGGCCGGCTTTGACAAGGTGTTGCTGTGTGGGGAGCACTTCTCAAAGGTGGGTCAGGCGTTTGCTCCCTATCCTGATACCGCTGCCTTGATAGCCACTTTGAAGGAGCAGCCGTTGAAAGGGTATCATATCCTCATCAAAGGCTCGCATAGCATGGGCTTAGAGAAAGTGACTGAACTCTTGTGAATATAAGCCCTTTTTTGTTACATTTGCGGCATAGCAGCGAAGATGGGCTGCGCGAAACATGAAACAAACGATAAATAATGAATAGACATGAACTTTGCTGTGTGGGGCATATCACCTTGGATAAGGTGGTGACCCCCAAGAATACCGTGTATATGCCGGGCGGTACCTCTTACTATTTCTCTCATGCGATTAAGCATTTCGATGACATCGACTATACGTTGGTCACGGCATTGGCTGAGAGCGAGATGAAAGCGGTGGAGGAGTTGCGTGCGGAAGGTGTAGAGGTGGCTGTGATGCCCAGTCGCCATACGGTTTATTTCGAGAACATTTATGGAGAGAACCAAGATAATCGTACGCAACGTGTCTTGGCGAAGGCTGATCCCTTCACGGTGGATTATCTGCGACAGATTGAGGCGAAGATCTTCCATTTGGGTAGTTTGTTAGCGGATGATTTCTCGTTGGAGGTGGTACGTTATCTCTCTGAAAAGGGGTTGGTTTCTGTGGATTCGCAAGGCTATCTGCGTGAGGTACGTGAACAGGATGTGTTTGCGGTTGATTGGCCAGCAAAGAAAGAGGTATTGCGTTATGTCCATTTCTTGAAAGCTAATGAGCATGAGATGGAGGTGCTGACAGGCTCTGCCGATCCGGAGAAAGCCGGTAAGGAGATTTATAGCTGGGGTGTCAAGGAGGTGCTTTTGACCTTTGGTAGTATGGGTTCTCTCATCTACGACGGCCAAACCTTCCATCGTATTCCTGCCTACGTCCCGAAAGAGGTTGTCAATGCTACCGGAGCTGGCGATACCTACATGACCGGTTATCTGTATCAGCGTGCGAAGGGTGCAGCTATTGAAGAGGCCGGCCGCTTTGCGGCTGCCATGACCACTTTGAAGATCGAGGGCCTGGGGCCGTTCAATGGCACCAAAGCCGATGTGCTTCACTGCATGGAAACGGCGGAAGAAAGATACTTGTAGAATTAGGAATTAGAAATGAGGAGTGAGGAGTTATAAATCCTCATTCCTCATTTCTAACTATTCTGTCTTGAACGCTTTGCAGAAGGTGGTCATCAACCAGATGCAAAGGCCCAATAATCCGACCACCATATAGGCATATTTCATGTTGAAGGCTTGTGAGACAGCACCAATTAATAGCGGAGCGATCAAAGAGCCGATAAAGCTGATGCTTGATAGGATGGTCAATGCAATGCTGACCGGTGTTTTTGACTTAGCGCCGACTAAGCTGTAGATCGTCGGAACCATGCAGGAGATGCCTAAGCCTACTAACATGAATCCGAACGAATTGACAATTACTTTCAGTGTCATTTGCTCAAATACACCTCCCAATAAAGAGGTGATAAAGAAACCGGCGAAGATGAAGAATCCAGCTAACTGCAACACTTTTTGCTTGCCTAAGCGATCATACGCCCAGTTGGTCAAGAAACGACCTACCGTCATCATCACCATGAACACCAAGAACCCAATCTGCAAGGATTTAGGCACTTGTAATACCGACTCAAAATAGAGACCGCTCCAGTCGAACATGGCACTCTCTACCACAAGGGCAAACAGGCCCACCACACCCAGTTGAATCAGCAACAGCTCCGGTTTACGGATGAAACTCAACAAAGCGGGTGCCTCTTTGGTTGCGGGTTGCTCCTCTTGGACCGTAGCCTCTTTCGCCTGCGGCTCATCCTCTACATCGGCCTGCAGATAACGTCGTCCACATACCACGACGAGCGTAATCAGCGCAGCAACAAGGGCAAAATGCCAGAAAGGAGATATGCCAGAGATGATCATGATAAAACCGATCAACGCACCCAAGCAGGCCGCCAAGCTCCAGCCTCCGTGGAAAGAGGCCATGATGGTTCGTCCATAAAGCCGTTCGATACCGATGCCTTGCGTGTTGAGAGAAATGTCACATAGGTTCCAAAAGGTCCCAAAACAGAAGAGGCAAACGCCCAACAGATAGATATTAGTAGCCAATCCGATGGCAAACAGGGAGAGCGCATAGCCCATGACGCTGACTTGTACCATGATGCGACTCCCCAAACGACTCACTAAATAACCCGCCAACGGGATAGCGACGAACTTACCAACCGGGATCAGGAAAAGCACCAATCCCCAATAAAAGGCATAATCGACCGCAAAGATCTCCTTCACGTCGGGAATACGGCTGGCCCATGAAGAGAAGCACAGGCCTTGTGCCAAAAAGAAGGAAAGAACGGCATACCGAATCCGCTCTTTCGGGAAGCGACTGCCCGCAAGGGTATTAGTTGTTTGATTCATGCTTTCGTTCTTATTGATAGTAAAGAAAGCCCCCTTCCGGGATGATCCTGGGAGGGGGCAAACTTTATCGTGTGATTGGATAAATTACTTAACCAAAGCCTGGAAGTCAGCGCTGTTAGCATACTTAGCGAACTCCAAGTCGATAGCAGCCTCTTTCGCCATGCTCTTATCCTTAGCGATAGCAGCCTTCAAGTTGCTTACTACACCGTTAGCGTCGTTCGTACGAGCGGCAACGATAGCCTTCAAATAAGCCGTAGTAGCATCAGGATTAGCCACACCGTTCAAAGTCTGAGAAGCCTTGCTGTAGTCCTTTACCAAGATCTGTGCCAAAGCAGCGTTGTTGGTCTTAACAGAACCGAAAGAGTTAGCAGCCTTAGCCCACTCACCCTGCTCTAAGTAAAGTACGCCTAATGCCTCGCCCAACTCGTTCACGCCAGAAGCGCTACCAAACAATTGCTGAGCCTTAGCCTGATCACCCTTCGTCAAAGCGATCAAACCTAAGTTCATGTTAGCCTCCGGATTGTTCTTTACAGAATTAGACTTGTTGAACATTTGCTCTGCCTTGTTCAAATCACCAGCCTTGAACGCCATCATACCGATGTTGTTCCAAGTGCGGTAGCAGTTCGGATAGAGCTCAGAAGCCTTCGTATAGATAGCCATCTTCTCAGCATCGTTGTTGGTCAACGTAGCTGCGTAAAGAATCTCCTCGATGTTCAACTCTTTCGGGTTGCTCTTAGCCAAAGAAGAGATCTCCTCGTCAGACTTACCAATGATCTCCACATTAGCTGTCAAGCGAGAACGACGCAACTGCGGCAAGATTGTCTCAGCCAAGTCAGAGTAAACGGCAGAGATGTTCTTGATCTCTTTCTCACGAGTCTCCGGATCCTGGTACATAGACAATACGCGCAATACCAAATCCTTATCCTGCAAGTTAGACTTAGAAACGAGCTCCTTGAAGCCATCCCAGTCCTGAGCGGTGTAACGAGCGTCAACCGGAACCTCAACCTTCATCTTCTTCAACTCCTTAGCCAAATACTTAGAGGTGTTGCCCTCACGATGCTCAGCCAAGCCAGTGTTCAACTTCACACCACCATCAGGAGAAGCGTATGCGCTGATCTCGATAGCTACGTTCTGGTTAGGAGCCTCGTCGGCGTTCTTAACCAACTCTTTCCACTCCTTGATAGCCTCAGAGTTTGTCTCGCTCGCACGCAAGTTAGCCTGATGGATCAAGAACATGATGTTCGCATCGTGAGCCTCCTTGATGATACGCTGGAACTTATCAGCGGCGATAGCGGCAGTAGCCGTAGCTGCGTCAGCCAACTCAGAAGTAGCGATCACGCCCTCGCCGATCTTTACATCCGGCAACTTAACTACCTTATTCTTGATTTTCGCATCGAAAGTCAAATACAACTCAGATTTCTTCATCTCGGGCTTGTAAGTGAAAGCAGATTTCATGGTCACGTTAGCACCAGCTGCCTGCGGGATCACCTGATTGTTACCTTTCACCTTCTCACCTTGGTAAGTGTAAGCTGTACCCCAAGCCTCACCACCTTGGTAGCGCAACACCGGAGTTACCGTAACAACGGCCTTCTTGTTAAACCACTTAGCGGGGAACGTTGCGTTAATTGTCACAGGCACTTTGCCGCCAATCGCCTCAAGTGGTTGTGGCTCAGCCTTAATGTACTGCTCTGCCAACGGTTTCAACTTGTTAGAACAAGAAGAAAGCGTCAGAATGGCTGCCAATACAAAGAATGGCAAGAAAAACTTTTTGTTCATAATTTTGATGTAAGTTTAAAATGTTATAATGTTACTATATTCACTTCAGTTATTTATCTTTCCCATTATCGCGCAAAACTACTGATTTTTTTCTTTACATGGTGTATCACAGCATGAAAATATTTAATATTCACGCAAATTAATGACACATGATTACGTGATAGGGATCCTACAAGCCTATTTTTAGTGTTTGCGAACGCCGTCCGCAACGTACGGTGAGCAAATGAATCCCTGCTGTCGCTGCATGGAGGCGCAACGTGGAGGCTGTTCCTGTCAACTTCCCCTCTTCGATGAGTCGACCGTTCACTGTCGTTAGTTGATAAGTGGCTTGTTCATCTCCTTCTGGTAGCCATACATGATAGACATCTCTGGAGGTGCCTTGGCAGATCAGCAGCGGCTCTTGGTTGGATGCGACGGCTTCATTCGCCACACTGCCTCCGTATTGGATGACAGGATCAATGAAAAGTGACGTGCTATAACCAAAGTCTTGTACTTCAGTGGCAGGTTGCCATCCGTCGGTCGTTTGCAACCAGGTCGTATTTTGGCTACTCACCCCCTTGGGAAGGCTATAGGCGGAAAAATAGGTGTCATCCATTTGTACGAATTGATAACCGACGTAGAAGGTACCGTTCACTGTCACCGGTTGACTGAATGGCACGAAAGTCTCTTGCGAGCGGTTGAGTGATTTGGTGCTCTCTTGAAAGTGCTGAGTCGTGAGCGTCAAGTTGGTGTAGGAGGGCTTGAAACGCTCCTTATATAATAAGGTAGAGGGACTTGGAGTTCCATTGTAAACCACAATTTCTACCTCCATATTCGCATACCCACTGCCACAAGGGGGTGTCACGATATAGGCTCCGTGCAGTGTGGCCTTGCCATTTGCTTGATAGCCCTCTGCGAATGCCTCTATACCTAAAGGGTTATTACCGAACAAAGGCGCCACCTCGTCCTCATCATAGAAGGCGGCCTCCGCTTCTTCTTGATGTCCCGATGCGGCCACGTTGCTCAATCGGAACGCGGGAGCGGCCGTATAAGGATCTAAGCCTATGCAAGAGGTTTGTCCATTTCCTTGCGGATTCAGCCAATGGCGAAGTTGATGTTCAGGCTCCTCTTTCGTATTCCAAGTAGCGGACAGTCGATAATAGTAATCATTCACCGGTTTACTTGCGGTAGAATTTCCTCCCGTGAGCGCACCAATTACCTCGCCTTGCGCATTAAAAAGCGGACTTCCCGAGGATCCTGCGTTGGTATAACCAATTTGCCATTTCGACACCAGCCAATGGGCTTGCTCATAAAACTTCATCTCTGCAATGTCGAAAGTGCTCGGTTCCACTTGATCTGTCAAGCAAAAACGCTTGACGGTATAGTTGGGGTGATGCAACCCGGTAAACAATCCTGTACTTTGTTCGTTGATGTTCCAGCCGGCATAATAGGGCTGGTAATAGACAGGTGGAGTTTCCAAAAGCTCCAATAGAGCCATGTCACCCTCCTCATCCACGGCGCGATAATGGGCGGAGGCGGTACTCAGCTCTTCAGTGCCTCGCATAAGTGTCCCACAGAAGGGACTCTCGTATTGGTAGAAGCAGACAATCTTTCCGGCAACCTCCTCGTAGTCGGGATTCTTGAGTTGGAACAGTTTGTTCAAGCAATGAGAAGCGGTCAAGAGATAGGGGCGACCATCTTGCTCCGTGTTGTTCAGCAAAACACCGGTGCATCCCGTTGTGCCGTCGATGATAAGCAACACTACGCTCCGACGTAGTTGCGCCAATTGTTCATCGCTATCTTGATAACAAATCAGGGCAGGAGAAGCACTGTTGGAAGAGGTATTATCACTTGGCTCTAATCCTCGTAAGCTTCGGTAGCCATGATTCACCTCTCCCACGCAAAGCCTACCCCGAAAAGCCGCCGAAGCAGGTTCTTGGTATTCGATGATCAAGCTATCGCCCTCGATAGGAGCGACCGGGAGCAGCCCTAACTCGGAGTTGTTGAGGTGGTTGAATGCGCCTAACACCTTACTTTGATCGGCGTTGTAGAGAAACAGCTGTGCCCCTTCCGGCAACTCATATTCACTGAATAACACATTTAGTGATAGGGCACCGGGAGAGTAGAGGCCCAAACGCCAAACCTTCGTGCCCTCTGTCGTCGTGAAACGCACACCGGAATTGTCTGGCGTATAATCCGTCATGAACTTATAAGCGAAATGAAATCCATTGCGCAGATCGGTTTGCGCTAAGGAGTCAATACGAAGTTGCTCTTGTAGATCGAAGGAGGGTAAGGTCTCAAACAGCTGCGCATCAGCTGTAGCACTGCGTAAAACCGACAATGGCAGGGGATGTCCCCCATGACTGACCTGGGCGGCAAGAGGCAAAGCCATAAGTAATCCGATTGCCCAAAAGAGATTTCTGATTGATAATTGTTTCATAACGCCAAAAATAGTTATTTTTGTGAACGCATCCTAACGGAGGGCAAAGATAGCTGAAGTTTTAATGTAATAGGGATTATTTTTATGAGTAACCTGGGTAAAAATGAGAAAAAAGGTGGGTCTGCGAACACGATGTGGCGGGCAAGATTGCTTTTGGTGTTGTTTTGTGTGTTAACCTTTTCCGCCTACGCATGGGACTTTGCAGAGCATCGGAAGATTGGCGATCGGGCCATGATCCTGATGCCGGAGCGATTGGTGGCGGCTGGGCTTTTTCCCAATGAGGCAGCTTTTTATGCCCTATTAGATACCGTATTGGATGTACAGCTGAGTGAGGATGGCCTCTCTTTCGTGCTCAATGAATTGTCACAAGCGCCTAACCAAGTGACGTATGGCACACTCTGCGGTTTGGCGGGCGACCATGTGTCTAACCCATTACTGTTGGAAACAGGACTGCAGGCACACTATTCCAAGACCAACCGAACCTTGTTGTTGGAGGCGGATGCCATGCAGCATTTCCAGACAGGAGCCAACAGTGTGGAGCTCCTGAAGGTGAATCTGGCTTACGGTGTGATGGCGATCAAGGATCTTTCTCATTTTTACAGCTATGGCGATGACTTGAATGATCACTTGCGTAAGATTGATGCGGATTTGATCCGGGCATTGGCCTCACCGGCAAATGTGAATGACACCTTTACCAAATTGGATCGCCTACCTTCTATGAGCAAGTATTTTTGTATCCACATCTTCGCTACCTATTTGGCGGAGGAGGCCGGGAAAGCACATTTGGCAGGTGACGCACACGCAGCGAGTGACTACCTGTTTTATGCGATGCTGTATGAGGCGTTTGCCGAGCACTTCTTGCAAGACTCCTTTGCCTCCGGCCACCAGATGGTGCGCCGCGGCTTTGGTGCTTCGGCCGTTTCCAACAACAAAGCGTTGCACGATTTCTATAACACCATCCCTGTGCAAACCGCGAACTTGAAGGGCGAGATATGGGCTTCGTATGGAGATAAGCGTTTGAATCAAAACATGGAGGAATATATAGGCAAGGAGAGCTATACCGAGATTCGGGTGACGGATCCCAATCCCTACAAGTTGCCCAAAGGGGATAAGTATGAGCGGGAGACACGCGTGTTCTATCAAGTGGTGAATGCGACATGCCAATCTATCCTGGAGGTGTGGCAAGCCTATCGGGATGCGGTGCAAGGAGAAGCCAAACAGATCTTATCTCAGTTGCCGGAGAGGCATGAGGAGTGGCCGGCCTATATCTATGCCCATCATCCAGTAGTGCGAGATTTCCCGCTTCCTTTCGGCACCAAGTTGACGGAAGTCCCCTTAGACAGTGCCGCTTGGGATCGGCAAGAGGAGCTGCAGCTGATCGTGCAGGAGCCTTTCACACGGAATTTCATTCGTTCACGGGTAGCCAACTCCTTCTCTTTTACCGTTACCGACGGATTGACATCCACGACTGGGATGGGAGCCGGCATAGGTGGTCGCCTCAGCTTGAGTATGTTCAACTGGCACCGTTTCGGTCGAGCCAATGCCATGTCTGCCCGGAAAGGGGATGTGATTCATTGGCTCTATCCCACGATCTCAGGCAATTACTTCTGGGGAGATATGAAACAAGGAAGGCCCGACAGCTGGGATGTGAAGGCGGGTGCGGCTTACAACCTCGATCTCTTTGTCTCCCCTCGTCGCTTCTTAGGTCTTTATGCCTACATGGAGATGGGTGTGGATAGGCGCTGCCAAGAGACTCGTTTCGTGGCGGCTCCTGCCATAGGCATGCAGTTAGGTTCCTTGTTAGGTTTGCATACCTTCAATATGCCGGGTTGGCTGCGCATTCCTTTGAGCTATCTCTTGCCTTTGAAGTTCACGGTCAGCTGCAACAAGGTGAAGGGAAGGCCAGTGGAATGGCTCAGTGCCTACGAAATTGATATTTTATTCTGATTTACGGACGGCGAACAACCAACTATCAGCTTTTTTCGCTAAGTTTGCCCCACTGATAGATATACTAATAAATACATTATAATAAACTAAATTCATCTGTTATGGCAACACCTCCGTTTCATTATGAGCCGATGTTCCAGAAGGGACCGGATCAGACAGAGTATTATTTGTTGACAAAAGACTATGTTTCCGTCTCTGAGTTCGAGGGGAAACCGATATTAAAGATCGCCAAGGAGGGCTTGACCGCCATGGCGAATGCCGCTTTCCGCGATGTTTCATTCATGTTGCGTCGTTCGCACAACGAGCAGGTAGCGAAGATCCTTCGCGATCCTGAGGCCAGTGACAACGATAAGTATGTAGCCTTGACCTTCCTCCGCAATGCCGAGGTGGCTGTGAAGGGTAAATTGCCTATCTGCCAAGATACGGGTACGGCGATTATCCATGGCGAGAAGGGTCAGCAGGTTTGGACCGGTTACTGCGATGAGGAGGCACTTTCTGAGGGCGTTTACAAGACCTATACCGAGGAGAACTTGCGCTATTCACAGAATGCCCCGTTGAATATGTACGATGAGGTGAACACCAAGTGTAACTTGCCGGCTCAGATCGACATCGAGGCCACTGAGGGTATGGAGTATGAGTTCCTTTGCGTGACAAAGGGTGGTGGCTCTGCCAACAAGACCTATCTGTATCAAGAGACAAAGGCCGTGTTGAATCCCAACACCTTGGTTCCCTTCTTGGTAGAGAAGATGAAGACCTTGGGTACAGCCGCTTGTCCTCCTTACCACATCGCATTTGTGATCGGTGGTACCTCTGCGGAGAAGAACTTGCTGACCGTGAAGTTGGCCTCTACCCATTATTACGATGAGTTGCCGACAACCGGTAACGAGTATGGCCGTGCGTTCCGCGACGTAGAGTTGGAGAAGCAGGTACTGGAGGAGGCTTATAAGATTGGTTTGGGCGCACAGTTTGGTGGTAAGTACATGGCTCACGACGTACGCATCGTTCGTTTGCCCCGCCACGGCGCTTCCTGCCCGATCGGTTTGGGCGTAAGCTGTTCAGCTGACCGTAACATCAAGTGTAAGATCAACAAAGAGGGTATTTGGATTGAGAAACTCGACTCGAATCCTGCAGAATTGATTCCGGAGGAGTTGCGTCAAGCCGGTGAGGGTGATGCCGTAAAGATCGACCTGAATCAGCCGATGGCTGATGTCTTGAAGATCCTCGATAAGTATCCGGTGGCCACTCGTCTCTCTTTGAACGGTACGATCATCGTGGGTCGTGACATCGCACACGCGAAGCTGAAAGAGCGTTTGGATCGCGGTGAGGAGCTTCCACAGTATATCAAGGATCACCCCATCTACTACGCGGGTCCGGCGAAGACTCCGGCTGGTATGGCATGTGGTTCAATGGGTCCGACGACAGCTGGACGTATGGATCCCTACGTGGATCTCTTCCAGAGTCACGGTGGTAGCATGATCATGTTGGCGAAGGGTAATCGTAGCCAGCAGGTTACGGATGCTTGTAAGAAGCATGGTGGTTTCTACTTAGGCTCTATCGGTGGTCCGGCTGCGATCTTGGCACAAAACAACATCAAGAGCATTGAGTGCGTAGAGTATCCGGAGTTGGGTATGGAGGCGATCTGGAAGATTGAGGTAGTTGACTTCCCCGCATTCATCTTGGTAGATAACAAGGGCAACGATTTCTTCAAGCAATTGAAGCCCCGTTGCTAATCGCCTATTGATTCTATAAGTTAAGAGGGTGACATTCCAGACAAGAGTGTCACCCTTTTGTTTTCAATGTAACCAACCATGAAAAGATTCTTTTTTGTATGCGCATTACTCAGCGTCCATGTGATCGCTCAGCAAGCCGAATGGCTACCCACAGTTGAAATCCCAGCAGGCCATTTCTATCAAGGCAGTTTGGGTGAGGGCGAGAATTATGACGAGGCACCTGTTCATCGGGTGACTATTTCCCATGCTTTTCGGATGGGCCAGACAGAGGTGACCAATGCGCAGTTTGAAGCGTTCTGTCCGGAGCATCGGGCATTGAGAGGTACGGATGGCATCTCTTTGGCGGATGATGAGCCGGTTGTCTATGTCAGTTATGAGGAGGCGGTAGCCTTTTGTGAATGGCTGAGTAAAAAGGAGGGGAAGCGCTATCGCCTGCCTACCGAAGCGGAATGGGAATATGCTTGTCGGGCCGGTACCACCTATCCTTTCTACACCGGAGATGGCTTGCCCGAAGAGATGCAAAAACAACAACGGATTGCTCGTGACTATCAGCCGGTTTCTTTGCGAGTAGGACAGACCAAGCCCAATGCGTTTGGGCTGTATGATATGCACGGCAATGTGGAGGAGTGGTGTCTCGATTGGTATGGCCCTTACCCTGCTGCTCCACAAACGGATCCTGCCGGCTATATGGAAGGGCTGTATCGAGTAACACGTGGCGGAAGTCATCACACGCCTGAGAAATACTTGCGTAGCGCTAACCGCATGGCGATGTTGCCTGCCGATAAACATGCCCTGACCGGTTTCCGGGTGGTACAGAGTGATTTTACCCCTACTCCTACGCTACACCAAACGGATCTGCCGTTGCCGCTGCATCAAGTTGCTGTTTCGCAAGTAAATAAAACAGATTGGCAATCCACTGAGACAGCTATCTTCTGTCAGCCATCGGTGTATGTGGTGCGTCCGACTTGTGGTTCCAGTACCCCTTTTTTCCGTCATAATCACCAGCCGGCTATTACTTGGTGCGACAATGGCGATCTGTTAGCTGCTTGGTTCTCAGCTGATCAAGAGAACGGGCGAGACATGGTGGTGTTGGCCTCTCGTTTGCGGACCGGTAGCGATCAGTGGGAGGAGGCTTCGCTTTTCTTCAAGGTGCCCGATCGAAACATGACCGGTTTGGCCTTGCTCAACGATGGGCAGGGTACGCTCTATCACCTGAATGGTGTGGAGGCGGCGGGTGATTGGCAGAACTTGATGATGGTGATGCGTACCAGCCGAGATAATGGAGCGACTTGGAGCGAGCCTCGTATCATCGCACCGCGACATACCAAGCGGCATCAAGTGATAGCCGGAACGATTCGCACCCGCGAAGGATGGCTGATCCAAGCTTGTGACGCAGGCCCCGGTAGCCATGATGGTACGGCTATTCATATCAGTCGAGATGGTGGACGCACGTGGGAAGATCCTTGGGATAGTGCTCCCTTACCCGATTTTAAGCCCGGAGGAACAGGCTCGACCATCGCGGGCATTCATGCGGGCGTTGTGCAACTCAACGATGGTTCGTTGATGGCATTCGGACGAGGCAATAGCCTGCCCGATAAGGAGGGAAAGCCCCGTATGCCAATGAGCCGTTCTACGGATAGCGGACATACGTGGACTTATGAAGCCTCTCCCTTCCCACCCATTGATGGCGGACAGCGTTTGGTACTTAGGCGATTGAATGAAGGGCCTTTGTTGCTCCTCTCTTTCACCGATCATCCGCTACGTTCCGCTGAGAAGGGGCTTCTCTTTCCGGATCGAGATGGCGTAGCTTATCGGGGGTATGGTCTCTATGCCGCCCTCTCCTATGATGAGGGCAAGACCTGGCCGGTCCAGAAATTGCTTACCGATGGTGTGGAGCGTTACCTCAATGGAGGCGCTTGGACGCAGTTCTTCCTGATGGATCAGACTCATGCGGAGCCTCGTGGCTATTTAGCCGCCACTCAAACGCCCGATAACCTCATCCATCTATTGAGTAGCCGCATCTATTACTGCTTTAATTTAGCGTGGTTAGAGGCTGCCCGGTAAAAATCAATCGACTTGACACAACTCCCTAACTGGGAAGAAATCCTTCCCCAGTTAGGGAAAAATTTTGCGCCAATAAGGTAGAAAAAGTCAATGAAGCCCCATGATTTTTCCGTTCGGCTCAGCCGAACGTACATTCCACACAGCCGAACGGCCGTTCCACAGTGTCGAACGGACATTCCACAGTGTCGAACGAAGAAATCTTACGGTATCTATGACTTTTTCTTCCCTACTCCACCTCAATTTCTGCTAAGTAACATAAATAATTAGTCAGGACAGGATTGCAAGAATGAAACGAACCCTCTACTTTTGTCTCTCATTATCATGACACATTATATTTGTTCATTTATACACATAAAGCGTATGAGAAAGCAATTATTCCTTTTGAGCCTTTTCCTATTCGCTACGTTGACCACTTGGGCAGAGCGAATAGATGTGGCTACGGCACGCAAGGTGGCCCAACATGTGGCTACCCAGCAAGCGGGAAGTGGGTTGCGGTCGGTTGACGATTTGTCGGTGGTTTATGCGGCCGCACCGGGTAAACAGGCAGATCTCCGTGCCTATGCAGGCGAAGGGGATGCGGACTATTTCGTGTTTAACGTGGGTACTGACAGAGGTTTCGTGATTGTATCTGGTGAGGATCGGGTACGTCCGGTATTGGGTTATGCCGATAAGGGCACTTTTGATCCGGACAACCTGCCGGATAACATGCGTACGTGGTTGGCCAACTACCAAGAGCAAATCACTTGGGCTGCCGATCATTTGGATACCGCCTCATCGGAGGTATCTGCGGAGTGGAGCCGCTATCTCAGTGGAGCATCCTTGCGGGCAGATAATGGTATTTTATTGGAGACAGCTAATTGGGATCAAGGGGATCCTTATAATCGCATGACGCCGGAGATCTCAGGACAACATGCCGTTACGGGCTGTGTGGCCACAGCGATGGGTATTATCATGAGGTATCATCAATACCCCAATATAGCACCTAATCCTCCCTCGACGAATACGTACTCGATAGGGGACAATCCTACAACTGTTTCTATTGATTATTCCACAGGCTATGATTGGAGCAATATGTTGCTTTCCTATGAGGGCGATTTCTCAGAGGCACAGGCTAATGCAGTAGCTACTCTACTGTATCATTGTGGAGCCAATGTGGAGATGAATTATGGAAAGAACGAGAGTTCCGCTTACGCAGAATTAGTGGCTTCGGCATTAACGGATGTATTTGGGTACAGTCCCTCTATTCGTCATTTGCGAAAAGAGGCCTATCGTTGGGGAGAATGGAAAAGCATGATTCGGGAAGAATTGGATGCTAAATACCCCTTGATCTATGGTGGACAGAGTAACACAGGAGGCCATGCTTTTATCTGCGATGGTTACCGAGATGATTTCTTCCACATCAACTGGGGCTGGGGAGGTTATCAGAATGGTTATTTCATCCTTTCAGCATTAGATATGGAGGGAAATGGCAATGGATTTAGTCAGGATCAATCGATGATTTTGAATATTCGCTCTGGTGCAGGGGGAAGTAAGTATGTTTACTATCCCTACATGACTGCTGCTAACTATTTTTATGATGCCTCTTCCCTAAATATAGGTGTGAGTTTTGACATAACATATACAGGGATAGAGGATCAATCTTGCTTGATGGAATTGGGTGTGGTTGATAACAATGGTAATATTGTGCAGAAACCCGTTGTTACTGACAACTACTACAATCTTCAAGCTGATAAGGAATGCTGGAGTACTTATGCTGACATCTCTCGAAACATCACGCTCACATCCGCATTAACCGAAGGTCAAAAAGTGGTGATGCTCTGCTCCACAGATGGCACCAACTGGGAGCCCATGCGTATGTTAGAGACAGTTTCACCCGGTGTGGATATGAATGGTGTGATTCAACCAACGGAGGATGATCCAAATGATCCCGAGCAGCCCATGAATGTAGGTTTGTATTGGAATCAGTTTGAAAGTCAAACCTATGCTGCTGTAACTGGTTTGACGAATATAAGTGCTTCTCAGAATATACGAGCCGTTTACTACAGCTTATCGAATGTGAAAGAAGACGTTACACTCCGTTACGTAATCTCTGACTTCGCTACATGGAAAGATAAGTTAGCGGTATATCAGGGTACAGATGATAACGTGTCCCAAGCAGGTGCTGGCACGCCGGTTGAGATCAAGGCTGCAGGCTATTTTGATATTGTTGTACCGACGAGCAGCATCGAGGATGGAATATACTTCAACTACTTGAAAATACTTTCCGATCAATCTGGCCAGTTGAATTTGGATATTCAGGTGTATTCCTCCTCTTCTACGGATCCCGTGTTTGAGTCAAAAGGGCAAAAAATCATATTTGTTGAAACAATGACAACAGAAATAGATAAAAAAACTATCGAAGGATTCGTTCATACGAAAATTCCATTTTCTGTTCAATTAAGCGATGTGGATCCTTTGTTGGCTGGTGCTGATTTATATTTACAAATCTATGTCGATGGGATGCATGAGAATCAGATTAAGCTCTTGAGGTCTGATGGCTCTGAGATCCCCATGTTAGTTGCTGAATACGATGAGCAAATCCTTTATACAGATCCAGTTCATGTTGGCAGTATTGAGCAAGGATCTTACTCATTCTATTTGATAGGCAATGTTGCCCGTGTAAACGATCCATTACCCTCTATCTATGTATCTTCAATAGTGGATGGAACGAGACTGTCGGATACGAATTATTTGTCCCATATCATGTTGAAGGAAAGCCCTCTGCAAGCAGAGGATGTAGGTTCAGAGACAGTAAAGGTTTGGACAACGAATGGCCAAGCACATATCTTCTTGCCACAAGACGAGAAAGTGCAAGTGGTTACTTTCGGTGGCCGATTGTATCAGAGCATTGAGTTGCCGGCCGGCGAGACGGTGATGCCGTTACCACAAGGTGCTTACATCATCCGCATTGGAGAGACCTCTTACAAAGTGGTGATCTAAGCGAATGCAACTATTGAAAACGAGGGGTGGTGATACCGATAAGGGTCATCACCCCTTATTTGTTTCTATCCTTTGTCGTCAACTGGCTACCAAATAAACAAATTCCATCCATACCCAATAGCGAATGGCCTTGCCAAGGAACATGGAGATGGCAACCACGTAGATATTCGCCCGAAGGAAACCGAGGGCTACGGCAATGAAATCGCCAATGCCAGGCAAGAAGACGAAAAAGCCAATCCATGAGCCTTTCCCTTGGATCCACTGTTGCACCTTGCGCAGCTTAACAAGGTCTAACTTGAGGTATTTCTCAATCCATTCCATCTTACCCAACATCCCCATCCAATAGCAGCTCATGCCACCCAAGAAGTTGCCTAAGGTAGCGGCAATCATGCAGGGCCAATAGGATGCGCCAGCCAACAGCACGCCTGTCAATACCACTTCGCTACTAAATGGCAATACTGTAGCGGCTAAGAAGGAGGCGATAAAGACACCGATGAAGCCGTAGGCAATCAGAAACTCCATAAACGCACGATCAAAAGGATAAGGAACGACAAAAGCGAGATATGGAATAACCCAAAGATATACTTTCCTCGTTTGACGGTAAAGAAATGGGCGGTCAGGATCGCTGCCGGCAGACAGCCAATGGCCAAGAACTCCTCCGAGGATTGCTCATAGAGGAAGAACTGACCGAACGACCAGATCAATAACATGATCAAGAATGCCAACAACTGGCGGGTCCGCAAATTGTCATCATATTCATGGGTCAAGATATTCAAAGAGGCGATAAGGGCCAAGAGGGCGATCAGTATGATTTGGGCCCAGTCAATCAAGTCGATGCCGACCATGGTCAAGAATCGAATCTTGAAGAGGTTGGTGAAGGGAAGGATAAAAGGAGTGAAATCGTGCGTATAAACACACCATCCCAATACGAACCAATAGACCGTACTTAATCCGATCAATGAAGCGAAAAAGGTACGAAACGTAAAACAGCGGAAGTTATACATGCCCAACCAAAACAGGGGCAAGAACCATAAGATATATACCCATAGCAGGCTGCCTATGCCTATCAGTAAGGCCGCATTGTAAGCGTTCCTAACGGAATTGGGGTCGTGATAGGCGGTAAAGAGTTGATAAAGCGCTAAGATGAGGCAAAAGACACCCACCGAGGTGCTTTTCAGCGGAAAGAAATCTGGGTTCGTACTGATATAAAGCGTATAAAATAGGAAGGGCAGATAGCTTTTCTCGCGGATGAGCATCAACGCATAGTTGGCACGATGCACAAAAAAAGCACCCCCTAACATCAGCATAAGTCCGATGAGATAGGTCCACAGCTTATTGGGCATCTGTGCGCAGAGCGTATTCCATAGCGGCGTAGCCGTGACCTCCCCATAGACTGGGTATCCTGTAGAGGTAAAATAGCCCAATAACCAACAAGATAGGCAGGCGACAAACATATAGCTGTAAGTCGCCTGTGTGCCTATTTTATAGCGTTGTCCATAACGGGATGCTAAACTCATGCGTATCTTCGATTAAAGATCAAATCCAATATCACTACGGAAATACTTCTTCTCGAACTGGATCGCTTTCGCTCCGGCAAAAGATTTCGCCAAAGCCTCCTCTTTGTTGGCACCGTAGGAGCTGACGGCGATCACACGGCCACCGTTGGTCACCAACTGACCATCGGCCATCTTCGTGCCCGCATGGAAGAGGATGCTCTCCGGATCCACTTGGTCAATGCCACTGATCACCTTACCCTTCTCGTAGGCCTCGGGATAACCTCCACTGACTAACATCACCGTCACAGCTGCCCGCGGATCCTGCTTCAATTCCCGCTTAGCCAAGTCGCCTGCGGCCACACCTTCCATCAGATCGACCAGGTCATTAGCAATGCGCAGCATCACCACCTCCGTCTCCGGATCACCCATGCGGCAATTGTATTCAATCACCATCGGCTCCCCTTTCACATTGATCAAACCTAAGAAGATGAATCCTTTGTAATCAATACCCTCGGCTTGCAAGCCCTCGATCGTCGGACGGATAATACGGCTATCCACCTTCTCCATGAAGGTCTCGTCGGCAAACGGAACAGGTGAAACCGCACCCATACCACCAGTATTCAAACCTACATTGCCTTCGCCAATGCGCTTGTAATCTTTCGCTACGGGAAGTACCTTGTAGTCCTTGCCATCAGTCAAAACGAAGACTGAGCATTCGATACCATCCAAGAACTCCTCGATGACAACTGTCTTGCTGGCATCGCCAAACATACCTTCCAACATGTCGCCCAGCTCTTTCTTGGCCGCAGCCAAGTTGTCGAGGATTAACACCCCTTTACCGGCAGCCAAACCGTCTGCTTTCAAGACATAAGGAGCCGACAACTGCTCCAAGAAGGCATACCCTTCCGCCAAATTCTCAGCAGTGATACTTTTATAACGAGCGGTGGGGATGTGATGACGCATCATGAACGCCTTAGCGAAATCCTTGCTTCCCTCTAACTGCGCACCCGCTTTGCTGGGGCCAATCACAGGGATAGCGGCCAATGCCTCATCTTGTTTGAAATAGTCGTAGATACCTTTCACCAAGGGATCCTCCGGTCCCACTACGACCATCTGTACCTCATGCGCCAACACGAAAGACTTGATCGCATCGAAATCGTCTGCCTTCATATCGACGTTGGTACCTACTAACGCTGTGCCCGCATTACCGGGAGCGATAAACAGTTGATCCACTTTCGGACTTTGCGCGATTTTCCAGGCGATCGCATGTTCACGTCCACCTGAGCCTAACAATAATATATTCATCGTTCTTCTTTTTTTAAGTTTTCTATGTTCAGTGTCTCTATTTCAAGTAATCGTCAAAGTAACGGGTAATCTTCTCATGCAGATGAGGCCGATCCTTGCCGATCACGTTGTGCTGGTGTCGCGGATAGACGAAGTAATCCGGATAGGTGTTGGCATCCACGCAGGCTTTCAAGAAACCTAAACTGTGCTGCCAAACGACCACGGGATCCACATCGCCATGAATCATCAGCAAATGGCCTTTCAGGTTACCCGCCTTTAGTTTGAGGTTGGCATTTTTGTAACCCTCCGGGTTGTCTTGCGGTCGATCCATATACCGTTCGCCATACATAATTTCATAATTACTCCAATCAATCACAGGACCACCTGCCACTCCCACCTTGAAGACATCGGGATAGGTCAGCATCAAGTTGGTGGTCATAAAGCCGCCATAGCTCCAGCCATGCACACCGATCCGATCGGCATCCACATAAGGCAGGGATTTCAGAAAGGCTACGCCTTGCATCTGGTCGGCCATCTCATTCACACCCAGGTTGCGATGGATCACGCTCTCAAAAGCATGACCGCGATTGGCGGATCCGCGTCCATCGACCGTAAAGAGCACGTAGCCTCTCAATGCCATGTAAATGTCCCAGCCGCGCACACCGTGCATCCAATCGCCCGTCACTAACTGCGCATGAGGCCCTCCATAGACATAGACAATCGTCGGGTACTTTTTGTTCGGATCCAAATCGGGGGGCAGGGTCAATCGATAGTTGAGCTTCGTTTTCCCATCTGCCGCTGTGAGCGTGCCTGTCTGAATCTTTGGCATCCGGTAGCCTTTATAGGGATCCGGTGCCGTCAACAAGGTGCGCACCACTTTCGCCTCTTTGACGCGAACGAGATCTATCTCCCGGGGAACGGCGGACGAACTGATGTTATCGAGCGCATAAGCACCTGACGGAGAAAGTTTCCAGCTGTGTACGCCCACTTTCCAACTTAAGCAGTTCATGATCTCCTGTTGTTTCAGATTGACCTCCCACACATAACGAGACAGGCCATTGCTGTGCATACTGGGAGAAACCGGATGCGGAGCGGTGCCTTCGACAATCAATTTATCGCCCGCTTCGCTGAATCCCAACACACGGGTTACGACCCATTCGCCACCGGTTAATTTGCGTAACTCATTGCCATCGGTATCAAAGAGATAGAGGTGATTATAGCCATCTGCCTCCGTTTGCCAAATGAATTTGTTCGGATCGTTCGGTAAAAAGAGGATGGGGTGCTGCGGTTCCACATAACGACGGTCGCTTTCCGTGATCAACACCGCCTCCCGTTCTCCCGTCTCTGCGGAATAGCGCACCAGGTGCTGCTCGTTCTGCTCTCGGTTCAACTCGATGAGGTAGATGCTCCGTTCATCGGGACTCCAGGCAATGTTGGTCAGGTATTTCTCCTTGGGCAAACCGGTTTTCAACCAAATTGTTTTCCCGGTCGCTAATTGATATACACCTACCGTCACCTCATGGCTCTTCATGCCCGCCATGGGATATTTGTGAGGCACCAACGTAGCGCAACGACTGTCTATATTGACCAAAGGATAGGTGGTAACCATCCGTTCGTCCATCCGATAGAAGGCCAAGGCGCTTCCTTTCGGCGACCAGAATGTCCCTTTCGTGATGCCAAATTCCCGTTGATGCACAGCCTGTCCGCACACAATGCCCTCCTCTTGCTCGTTGGTGACGATGGTCGTGTCGCCCTTGGGCGAAAGCAAGAAAAGGTTGTTGCCATTTGTGTAGGCGAAGTAGTGGTTAGCCGTACAGAAATCGAGATTGCTCCAAGCGCTCTTCAATGCGTAATCCGCTGTTACCTTTTGCTTCTGGTAATCGAAATGAATCTGGTGATTATGACTGTTGAAGGCCAAGACCGTGCTGCGCACATCTTGCGCAAAAGGCACCTTGAAGGTCGGCAGCTTACCCACGGTAGGCAAGCCTGCCTGCGTAAGTGCCTGGTTCAACTGTTCACGGGTGAAAAGCACCTGCTCTTTTTTCTCCGGCTTGGCTCCCCATACGCTGTCTCCCTTCACATAAAAATAGACCTCACCGCACCAATTGAGCTGTTTCAACTCTTTCGGCACGAAACGGCTGTAGTTCTTTCCGCCGGGAATGAGATCCTGCAGTGTCAGCTCCTTTTCTTGTGCGTTGACAGACATAGCCAATAGCAGCGTATAGATGGCCGTTAGCAGTCGTATCCGTTTAATCCTCATCATCCTCGCCAAAATCTCTTTTGAAGTTAGGTTTGCCACCTCGTTTGTCGAATGTGTGCTTGCCATCTCGTTTATGATCTCCCTTTTTATCGCGCTTGAAGTCGCCAAACGGTTTCTTCCGATCGCCGAAATCCCGCTTGCGATCCCGGTCGCCAAACGATTTCTTGTGATCGCCACGGGGCTTCTCCTCCTCGTTGCGATAACGCATCTTGGCAGGACGACCTTCCCCTCTGCGACGGAAATCCGCATCTCCCTCTTTCTCTTCCCGGGGACGACGGCGACCCGGCATAGCGGCTAAGCGCTCCTCCTCATTCTCGCTATGCGCAGCGGCAAAACGTCGCTCCGGGCGATCCATACGGCGACTGAAATCGGGGCGATTGTTTTTGTTGGATCGCTGCTCCCGCTCCGGACGACGCTCTTCGTCACCCTCTCGCTCATTCAGTGCTTTCTTATAATCCTTGTTCTTTCCTTCAAACAGCTCGTAGCAACGATACTCGCACTCCAACGAACCGTTCATCAGTTTCATCTTCTCGCTGGGACGCAAGCCGATTTTCTCGAAACACTCCTCCTTGTAGCTGATGATCCAAGCTTGGTAACCGGTGAAGACATGTTTCAACCGCTCCCCGATGATGGCATACAGACCCATCAAATCATGCGAGGAGATACGCTCGCCATAGGGCGGATTCATCACTAAGATACCAGGCTTCGGTGCCTCTTGATATTGCTGGAAAGGCATCGTTTTCAAGTTAATATATTTCATCAAGCCTGCGCTGCGTACATTCTCCAACGCGATGTCGATCGCCTGCTGGGAGATGTCGGAACCATAGCAGTGGAAATCGAACGAACGCTCTTGGCTGTCGTCGTTATAGATCCGATCGAACAGCTCTTCGTCATAGTCAATCCATTTCTGGAAAGCGAACTCCTTGCGGTAAAGACCCGGCGCGATGTTGAGTGCAATCATGGCCGCCTCGATCAGCAACGTACCGGAGCCACACATCGGATCTACGAAGTTAGACTCGCCTTTCCAGCCTGTTTTCAAGATCATGCCGGCCGCCAATACCTCGTTAAGAGGTGCCTCGGTTTGATCGACCCGATAGCCACGCTTGTGCAAAGACTCGCCGGAGCTGTCGATGGAAAGCGTACAGTCGTTGTGGGAGATATGGATGTTGATGTACAAATCCGGATTGTTCACGCGTACCGAAGGCCGCTTCTGACACTTCTCCATGAAATAATCTACAATGGCATCCTTCGTGCGGTAAGCCACGAATTTCGAGTGGTTGAAATCCTCCGAATAGATGACGGAATCAATGGCGAAGGTCTTGTCTAACGACAAGTATTTCTCCCATTCTACCTTCTTTACCTCTTTATAGACCGTATCCGCATCTTTGGCCTTGAAATGATAGATCGGCTTTAGAATACGGAGGGCGGTGCGGCAATAGAAATTCGCCTTGTAAAGCAACTCCTTGTCTCCGGTAAAAGATACCATGCGCCGACCCAATTGCAGGTCATTGGCACCCAAGGCTAACAACTCTCCGGCCAAGATCTCTTCCAATCCGTATAGCGTCTTAGCCACCATTTCAAATGTCTCGTTCATTTTATGTATGTAGTGATAATGTTATAGATTGCTTAAATAAGTTGATACTCTCGCTCCGGTTGGCTGACCGTGGCTCCAGCCGGCACATCCTCTGCTACCCAGACATTTCCGCAGATGGTCGCACCCTCGCCAATATGGATTTTGCCAATCAATGTCGCATTGGAATAGACTGTCACATGGTCTCCCAAGACCGGGTGACGGGCGATCCCTCGGATCGTATTCCCCTTCTCGTCGGGCGGCAACTTTGCTCCGGCTAAACTAACGCCTTGGAAGATACGCACATGATTACCAATCACACTCGTCTCGCCAATCACGGTACCTGTGCCGTGGTCGATCGAGAAATGATGGCCGATCGTTGCGCCCGGATGAATGTCAATACCGGTCTCCGAATGAGCCATCTCCGTGATCATACGGGGAATAAAAGGCACAGCCAATTGATAGAGCTTGTGAGCGATCCGATAATTGCAGATCGCCCGGAAGCCCGGGTAGCAAAAAATAATCTCTCCCGGATTTTGTGCGGCGGGATCACTGTCAAACATCGCCTCTGCGTCGGTAGCCAATAAGCTACGCAATGCGGGCAGGCTGCAGATAAACTCCTCGGCGATCTGTTCCGCCCTCGCTTTAGCCGCTTGCGCGGAGGCAGTTTGCGAGGCGTTCGCTAAGCACAAGCCTGCGTAAATCTGTTTGGAAAGCTCTGCGAAAAGCTGCTCGATAGAGACGCCCGTGTGGAAACGAATGGTTTGGGCGGTGATGCGCGCCTGGCCGTAGTAGCCGGGGAATAGAATGGCACGACAGAGCTCCACCAAGGATTGCAACACTTTGCCCGAAGGCAACTCCTCCTCCTCGCAATAGGCATGGAATAGTTGTGTGTAAGAGCCCTCGTCCGAAAGCCGCTCAACCGTCTCGCGCAGTGCGTCGTTATGCCTTTGTCTGTCCATTATATAGAAGTCATTCTATTTCGATGGGCAAAAATAGTATTTTATTTGTGAAAGAACGATGCGAAATGGGCAGGAACTTTGAAAAATGCCAAAAGAGTCTTTATGCACCCAACAAACGGAGGGGTGCGAGCGTTATATACACGAATGAGTAATTGAAACACATACCTAAAAACGAAGAAGCAACATGATGAATTTTGAGATCATAAAAGAGAATAGCAAGGCCGTCTATCAGGTGATACGTCAGGCCTATAGTTGCACCTTTAACGAGTTGCAATGTCTTACGCGATTGAGCAGCACAGACCTTTGTCTGGCATTGGCTCAGCTGTTACAGGATAGTAAAATAGAACAAGGCAAAAACGACCTCGGGGTCTATTATCAATTAGCCGCCTGATCGCTTCAGCGATCAAAAAGAGCCGCAAAGCGAGGGTCGGAATTCGACTACGCTTTGCGGCTCTTTTTCTCCTTTCTCCTGACATCCGCTGGGCGGGCAAAAGCTGAGTGCGCTTTGATGAACCTGTGTTCTTTAAAAGATCTCCTCCATTCTCACCAGTTCCCAACCACAAAATTGCAGGATGATCTTGTGCAGCTGCGTGCCTTGACGTAAGGCCTCCACACGGGGAGCGACAGCATAACGGTT